>NZ_JBHSBB010000013.1:0-303743 GCF_042650325.1 Streptomyces polygonati
ATCAACTGACGCAGTGGGGGTCACTTTTCACCCGTCGGAAGTGGGTCACGATTCACGCGTCGCCGACAACGAAGAATGATTCGAGGCACTGATGCGCCCAACCATTGGGGTTCCCTCAGGACTATGTTGTCGCTGACAGGCACGGCTCCGGGTCGATGCAACGCCATCACGCCCACCCGAGCAATAGTCAATAGTTGTGGATCAGCTCGTTTCTCTTGACTCGCTTTGGGCGCCTGCCTCCAGCTGGCTGCGCAGACGTCTGATCTCTGCGACGAGTCGGGGGACGGCTTCGCGTGCGGTGGCGATGAACTGCGCGTTCTCGTCCCAGTGCTCGTCAGCGGCATCCACGTAGCGGGGCTGCTGGACCAGGGTCGCGGCAACGATCTCGCGGTGGTCGAAGTTCGGCCAGCGCTCGCCCAGGCCGGTGTCCGGCGTGGTGCTCACGGCGACGAGGTTCATCGCGTGCTCGTCGTCAAGGCCGCGAACGAACCAGGGTCCTGGCGTGGCTGCCCGCGCGAGTTCGTCGAGCTCGTCGAGTTCCCCGTCGCTGAGCGGTTCTGTGCTGGTCATCAGGCTGCGATCTCCTCTCTCTCCACGAGGTGGCCGTTCTCGAACGCCACGCCCGAACGGACCAGCGCGACCAGGTGGGCTCCTGTGATCGCGCGCCAGCGGTCCTGTGCGGACTCGACCAGCTTGAACACCATCGCCAGGGCCGCGGCCGGGCTGCCCGCGCCGCGGGTGACCTTGGTCCGCAGTTTGACCGTGGAGAACGTGGACTCGATGGGGTTCGTGGTCCGCAGATGGATCCAGTGCTCAGCCGGGAAGTCGTAGAACGCCAGCAGCTCCTCCCGGTCGTTGGTGATCTTCACGACGGCCTTGGGCCACTTCGCCCCGTAGGTCCTCGCGAACGCCTCGATCGCCTTCTCGGCGTGGGCGCGGTCCTCGGCGTTGTAGATCTCCTGCATCGCCTTCGTCGCGCCCGGCTGTGCCGACTTCGGCAGAGCGTTCGAGATATTCCGGGCTTTGTGAACCCAGCACCTCTGGTGCCGTGCGGCGGGGAACACCTCCCCGAGTGCCTTCCATAGACCCATAGCGCCGTCGCCAATGACCAGTTCGGGGTCGCGCATGCCGCGGCGGCGGCAGTCGCGCAGCAGGTCGGCCCAGGACTCGATGGACTCGCGCAGGCCCTCGGCGAGCGCGATCAGCTCCTTGGTGCCGTCCAGGCGGACGCCGAGCAGGACCAGGACGCACGAGTGCGCCTGCCCAGCCGAACCTTGGGGTGCACCCCGTCCGCCCACACATAGACGAAGTCGCGGTCGGACAGGTCCCTGTCCTGGAAGGCGGCATGGTCGTCCTGCCACTGCTTGGTCAGCCGGGTCACGGTCGCCGGCGACAGCCCGGCCGCCGAGCCGAGGAACTGCTCCAGTGCCGGGACGAAGTCGCCGGAGGACAGTCCGTGCAGGTAGAGCAGCGGCAGAACCTCGCTCACCTTCGGCGACTTGCGGCACCACGGGGCCAGGATCTTCGAGGAGAAGCGCTTGCGTTCGCCGGTGGCCTCGTCCACGCGGCGGTCGTTCACCCGCGGCACGGTGACCTCGACTGGGCCGGCCGCCGTGGTGACGGTCCGGGGCCGGTGGCGGCCGTTGCGGACTACCAGACGGTGCCCGCGATCGTCCCGCTCAGCAGCCAACTCAGCTATGTACTGGTTGACTTCGGCCTCCAGTGCGGCGGCCAGCATGCGGCGTGCGCCCTCGCGGACGATCTCGTCGATCAGGGCGCCGGACTCGGTGGAGCCGTCGGTATTCACTACGCTGAGCACGGGCGTGCCTTCCCGACCCGCGCTGCGAACGCGGGCCTACTCGGTGACCATCACAGGATCATTCGGGAAGGTACGCCCTCCGCGTCCCGCCCGGGGCTGATCCACAGGTCTTGAGCATTGCTCCGCCCACCCTGTAGGAGAGTAACAATGCTGTTATGACGTTCGAGAACACCTCCCGGAGTGCAATGTGCGGCCAGAGTGCGGCCGGACGCCTTTGGACGAGGCGGCACAGGGCATCATGGCGCAACGGCTTGCACCTGCCCTGACCAGGCAGGACAGCACTACTAAGCACGAGCTGGAACCGGTCGTCACGAACCCCCATGGTCTCGTAATGCGTAGGTCTCGGGTTCGAATCCCGAAGGCGGCTCCATGGTGAACCCCAGGTCAGGCCTCTGACCTGGGGTTTCTTGTTTCCGTTGACCTTGGAATTCGGGCCAATCGGACGGGTATGGTCTACGCGTCGCAATGCGTAGGTCCCTGGTTGGTTCATCAGTTGGTGGGCGGAGCCTTCATGCGCAACTAGCTCCTCTGAGCTGGGTGTTCTTCGCGTGGGCGGGTTTTGGCCGCGGGTCGGATGGATACGTGAGTTCGTCAGGGGAGCGCGAGGGGAGCGCATTCGGACACCGTGAGCACTGCGGGCGGCTTTGCGGAGCGCAGCGGAAGGCGGTCGCGCGGCCACGGTTCCGGCGGCCCGAGGCGGGCGCCAGACTGGCTCCGGTGCGGAGTCGGAGCCAGTCCGGCATCTGGCGGGTTGGTCAGGCCGAAGCGTTCTGCTGATGGCCGCTTTGGAGCAACTCGACAAGGTCGCTGCCCTTTGCTTCCGTCCCTCATCGGCATCGCGCCGCCGAATGGTCGCACGAGGCGGTTCAGGGCGCGTCGGTTTGGACGTGCCGCCCTTTGCCGCGGTTTCTGGATGTTCTTCGGCTGCATGGCGGCGGTGGGCGCAGCAAATCCACCGATCACGCTCTAGGCCATGACACCTTCGGCGACCGGGCCGCCTTCGACAACCCGCTGGACGAGGAGCAAACCGTGGTGTCCGAGCGGGGCGTACACACTGCTTGGCCCACCGCGGGCCGCGTGAACGGTGTGGATGTTCAGCGCCAGGCCGCGAGCAAGGCAGTACCGAGCGATCTCCAGCGGATTCTTGAGCAGGTGCACGCATGGGACAGGTTCCCGTTCTCCAGGGTGCGACCGCGAGCAGGACCGTGGACCGCGCGCCCGACGAGTGCGAGGTGGGCTGGAGCGGGATCATCCCCGTCGCCGGCCACGAATGGGTGCGGGAGGACGTAGCTGCCCTCCTGCGGAAGGCCGGGTGGAAGGACACCCTCACCTGCAGGCAGGACGAGAACCACCTGAGCCGCGACCGCTGGGACCTTTTCGTGACAGGCACCTCGGGACTTGTCCTGGGCGGGCAGTCCCACCAACGTCTCGAAGTCCGTGCCCGCTGCGACCCCACGGGCTACCAGCGGCCCCGGACGCGGACATGCCATCTACTCGGGGGAGACACACGATAGGGGGTATGCGGTCAGCTCCGGCGTCGCGGACCGCGCCCACGCCTCGCTCCAGCGCGGGGGCTCCGTATGTGGCCGCCGCCGGGTGGCACGGCTGATGCGGGCCGCGGGCGTGGCAGGCCGGCACCGCCGACGACGACCCGACCACCGTCTCCGACCCACAGGCGGCCACTCGGCACGATCTCATTGCCCGGATCAACCGGCCGACAGGTGGGCGGGCCCGAGAGCAAAGGCCAACGGCAAGAACCGGATTGGCGTCGACGGACGACGTCGGTGCGGACTGACGACGAGGATGGCTGGTTCTCGGCCTGGGAGCGTAGAACTATCCACGGTTCTACGGGATCGTACTTGTTCCCTGTCGTGAGTTGCTGGCGACAGCCGACGGCGAGACCGAATCGGACCGCTGGTCGAAGTGAGGCCAGGGTCAAACAATTCGAAGGTCAGGATGCTTCGGCCCAGAGCTTTTCGCCAACCATTATGGACACGGAGAGAGCTCTCTTGATCCCGCAGTTCGGGAGCGGGTCGGATTCCCGTCGGCGCCCCATCGCCCGGCGCTGCCAGCCTCCAGGCGTAACCGTTGAACCTGATTCCTGCCCGGCATCGAGGCGGTGCAGGAAGTTTCGCATCTGGGGGCTGCCACACTCGACCGGACCTTGTGTTCGACGCGCGCTGTGTCGCCTCTCATCAATTCAGCAGCGGTGGAACGACTCTATTGAGTCAACCTGCCCCATCGGCCTGCCGTCCCTACAGACCGGTGGCAACATATGGGCCCTGGCCTTCTGTGCGTCTGAAGTGCTGTGTCCGAACAAGGTCATGGGGTGGGCTTGATATGGATCCGATTATTGTGGCGGCCGGCGCGGCTGTGGTGGACGTGATGGCCGTGGACGCCTGGGAGCAAACACGGGCGGCGGTCGTCGGTTGGTGGCGCAGGGTGCGCCCCGAACAGGCCGATTCGGTTGAGCTGGAGTTGGATCGGTCGCGTGACCGTGTGCTCGCCGCCCGCCCGATCGAGGACACGGTCACGCAGCAGGCGGTGGTGGACGAGTGGAGCGCACGGCTGCACAATCTCGTGGCGGACGATCCGGTGCGGGTCGCGGCTTTGAGGCGGCTGCTGGACGAGGAACTCCTTCCGGCGCTGTTGGCCTCCCGGGACAGAGCTGGCGGACCGACGGTGATGAAGGCGACGGCTTCCGGGCATGGGCGCGTGTACCAGGCGGGCCGTGACCAGCACATCACCGAGCGATGAGCGTACCTGGCGGACCGACCCCCGACCTGCCCAACGTCCGTCTTCACGCCGCAGCGTCGGGCTCCGCGCAGATCTACCAGGCCCTCCGGGATTTGAACATCGCGCAGCGTGATCTGCACGTGCACTACCGGGACGGGGTACGTACCGCACGTAGGGCGTTCGCTGGGGTCGCCACGGACGAGTGCCCTTTCCCCGGCCTGGCCTCCTTTGACGAGGACCAGGCCCACTGGTTCCACGGCCGGGACGCGCTGACGGCGAACGTACTGGTGCGGCTGGATGAGTGCTTATGGCAAGGCGGTGCGCTGATGGTGCTCGCACCGTCGGGAGCCGGCAAGTCGTCGTTGCTTAGGGCCGGTGTCCTGGCCGCGATCTCGCGCGGTGACCTCGCTGCCGGCTCGGGGAGGTGACCGAGTGTGCTGTTCACCCCCACCGCCCATCCGCTGGACGCGCTGGCAAGGGGCCTGGCACAGGCGGCCGGACATCCCGGGCAGTGGTCGTCGATCCTGGCCCACGGGCCGGAATCGTCACTCGCCTGGATGCGATGGGTGCTCCACGACCGTGACGACGGTCGGGTCGGCGACGGGGGTGAGCGCCTGAGGCCGGGGCGGTGGGTCATCGTGGTCGACCAGCTGGAGGAGTTGTTCACCCAGTGTGCCAGTGAGCAGGAGCGGCAAAGCTTTCTCGCCTTACTGGAGGCGATGTCCCAACGCGGCGAAGACGGGCAGGATCCGGTTGCGCTGGTCCTGTATGGGCTGAGGTCGGACTTCCTCGATCCGTGTACCAAGTACCCGCACCTGTTGTCGAGCCACCAGAACGGCCCTGTCCTAGTGGGACCCATGTCCGAGATGGAGGTGCGCGAGTCGATCCTCTATCCCGCCGCGGACGCCGGGCTGGAAGTCGAACCAGGTCTGGTCGAATTGCTGCTGAAGGACCTCGGTGAACCAGCCGGCACCGCGTCCTCCTCAGCGGACACCGAGTTCACGGAGACGGGAAGATACGAGGCCGGCCGCCTCCCTCTGCTGGCACACGCCCTACGAGCGACCTGGCAGCAGCGCGCGGGGCATGTTCTTACGACCTACGGTTACAGCGTCACCGGTGGCATCTCCCGTGCGGTCGCCACGACGGCCGACCGTGAGTACAGCCGTTTGTCCCCCGACGGCCAGCGCATCGCTCGCAACCTGATCCTGGCCCTGGTCAGGATGGGAAGCTCCACCGCCGACACCCGTCGCCGTGCCGACTACGACAGTCTGCTGGAGCACAGCGCCGACCCCGAGTTGGCCGCACAGGTCGTCGAAGTCTTCACCCGAGCCCGCCTGCTGACCCGGGAACACGGCAGCGTCGAGATCACCCACGAAGTCCTGCTGCGCGCATGGCCGCGACTGCGCGAATGGAGCAACACCGACCGGGCTGGCAACCTCCTCCGCCAGGAGATCGAGGAGTCCGCGAGCACCTGGAAAAACGCGACGCAGGACGCCAGTTTGCTCTACCGTGGCAACCGTCTGGAGACTGCGGTGACCTGGGCCGCCACCGTGGGTGGCGACAGACTCAGCCCCACCGCCGACAAATTCCTCACCGCGGGGCGCCGCCAGGACCGCCGGGCCACCGTGATACGCCGTGCCGTCATCGGCATGCTGACCGCACTCGCCCTGATCGCCTCCGTCACCGCCGTGCTGGCGATCAATCTGAAGACCACCGCGCAGAACGAGACCAGGGCGGCGGTCTTCAACCAACTCACCGCCGAAGCGGACAACGTCCGAGGCACCGACTCCTCACTCGCCGCGCAACTCGACCTGACCGCCTACCACATGAAGCCGACCGCCGACCTGTACACGCGGCTCGTCACGGACGCGAACGTGCCGCTGTCCCGTGCCCTGGAGGGTCACACGGAAGCGGTGGACTCCGTGGCGTTCACTCCGGATGGCCACACTCTCGCCAGTTCCGGGCACGACGGCACGATCCGATTGTGGAACCTCACGGATCCGATGAGACCAACCCCGCTGAGACAGCCCCTTGTTGGCGGCATGGGTGCTGTGCACGCGGTGGCGTTCAGTCCGGACGGCCGCACTCTGGCCGGCGCCGGCGACGATGGCACGATCGGGTTGTGGAGCCTCGCGGATCCGACACGTCCAACCTCGCTGGGCCGGCCACTTGTTGGCCTCGTCGGGGCCGTGGACTCCATTGTGTTCAGTCCCGATGGTCGTACGATCGCCGCCACGGGGGACGGCGGCGCGATCGGGCTGTGGAATCTGGTAAGCCCGATGAACCCAACCCCGCTGAGGGAGACGCTTGTTGCTCGTATCGGCGCTGTGCACTCCGTTGCGTTCAGTCCGGACGGTCGTACCCTCGCCGCCGCCGGGGACAGTGGCGCGATCCGGCTGTGGAACTTCACCGACCCCACCCGGCCGACTCCCCTGGGCCAACCCCTCTTCCCCAACAACAGGCCGGCCTACTCAGTGGCGTTCAGCTCCGAAGGCATTCTCGCCAGTGCGAGCCGCGACGAGACGATCCACCTGTGGAACGTCACCGACCCGGGACACCCGACCTCACTCGGCCGACTCTTCGGTCACAGCGCCGCCGTCTACGCCGTTGAATTCAGCAAGGATGGCCGCACGCTCGCCAGTGCGAGCGACGACCGCACGATCCGATTGTGGAACTTCGCCGACCCCAAGCACCCCACCCCCCTCGGCCAACCCCTCACCGGCCACTCGGGCTCCGTCTTGGCGGCCGCGTTCAATCCCGACGGTCGCACCCTCGTAAGTGCAGGCCGGGACAGGTCGATCCGGCTATGGCACCTGCCTGCCACGCGCCTCACCGGCCACACCGGCACCGTCTACACGGTCGCGTTCAGCCCGAAGGGACAGATCCTCGCCAGCGCCGGCGACCATCACACGATCCGGCTGTGGAGTGTCGCGGACCCCGCGCACCCCACCGCGCTCGGCCAACCGGTCGGGGGCACCTCCGGCACGGTCTACGCGGTGGCGTTCAGTCCGGATGGCCGCACTCTCGTCAGCGCGAGCGGCGATCACAAGATCCGCTTGTGGAACATGGATATCCCCACACGGCCGACCCCGCGCGGCGATCCTCTCCCTGGCGATCCCGACACCGGGAAATCCGTGGCGTTCAGTCCGGACGGCCACACTCTGGCCATCGCCAACGCGGGCCCCGACCACACCATCCAGTTGTGGAGTGTCGCGGACCCCGCGCACCCCACCGTGGTCGGCCAACCGCTCAGGGGCCACACCGGCACGGTCTACGCGGTGGCGTTCAGTCCGGATGGCCGCACTCTCGTCAGCGCAAGCGGCGATCACACGATCCGGCTGTGGAACGTCGCGGACCCCGCGCACCCCACCGCGCTCGGCCAACAGCCGGACGAGCTCGACAGCCCCGTCTACGCCGTGGCGTTCAGCCCTGACGGGCGTACTCTGGCCAGCGCCGGAGACGACCAGATGATCCGGCTGTGGAACGTGCGCGATCCCGCTCATCCCACAGCCCTCGGCTCGCCCCTCCTCGGCCACTCCGCCGCTGTCGCCTCGGTAGCCTTCCGGCCGGACGGCCGCATGCTCGCCAGCACAAGCCGGGACGGAACCGTGCGTCTCTGGGACGTCGCCGATCCGGCCCATCCGACGGCCTATGGCCGCGCCCTCACCGGCCACCAAGACGTCGTCTGGGCGGTGGCCTTCGCCCCGGACGGCCGCACGCTCGCCAGCGTCGGTCAGGACGGGACCGTGCGGCTATGGCAGACCGGGGTGGATCAGGCCAAGGGGCTCATCTGCTCCACCACGACCTTTACGCGCTCTGAATGGAGCGAGTACGTCCCGAGGCGCGCGTACGATCCGCCGTGCGGATAATCCCGCGAAGACGGCCCCGCCGGCAGCACCCCGGTATGCCCGTCCGACGCAAGGGCGCCGAGTCCTTCCGGCTTCGCTGGCTTCGCCAACTCGAACACTTCGCCACCGGACGACTACGAGCAGGCGTATTGGGCGCAACTGGAGGAAGCGCGCTGCAGACCGCTTGATCACACGATCGCGGACTTTACGGAATTTGCGGCAGTTCGGCGCGGACTCCCGCAAGCACTTAGTGGGGGCCGTGGCCCGGGCTTCCGCATATCCACGCGCGCTGCTGTTCGTGGGATCCGCACATGAGGTCTCTGTCCAGACGGAGGATTGGAAGCTCCTGCTGGCGGACGCTTGGACGTGTGCCTTCAGGCGAACTACCCGCGAACCGCATTGGTACCCTCCGAGCGCCTTGTCATGGAAGCCGCCAGTGCGCTGAGGGAGCACAAGGGGAGCGCGGACGCCTTTGGACGGGGCGGCACGGGGCACCATGGCTCATCTCTCAGAAGCCGCTCTGACCAGGCGAAACGGCATCTGGCAGCACTATGGAACACACAGCGACATGATCACTCGCGTACTCGTCATGCGTAGGTCTCGGGTTCGAATCCCGAAGGCGGCTCCCGAAGGCGGCTCCGGAAGGCCCCAGGACTCACTCGCCGTGACCTGGGGTTTTTCCTTGTCCGGGACTACCTGGTGGACTGGCGTGCACGACACCTGCTGGCCGGACTGGGCCGGGACACGGCCGGACCGATCGTTCCGGCGGATTCGCCCGGTGCGGCTCAGGTGGTGCGAGGCGCCGTGAGGTGACGCAGTAGCTGTTCGATGGTGTCAAGGCTCGCCTGCAGGGCTTGGATGTCACCGCGAGTGGCGCCTTGCTCCGTGTCCTTGAGGCTGATCAGGAGCTGCCCGTCCGGTTCCAATTGTCCTCGTGCGACGTCGCTGATGCTGTCGCCGTTCTGCAGCAGGACCGCGTGCTGGATTTCGCTCGTGTGCAGGGACAGTCGCCGGAGAGCTCGCTCGTCCAGTGAACCGTCCTGGATGATGGTGGTCGCCGTTCCCTCCAGCAGCCGTTCCGCGCGGGTGTCGCGCGCGAGCCACCAGTTGACCGCGGTGTTCAGCCCGATCAGGATGTATACCGCGACCGTGCGTACGACCCCTCGGCGATCGGCACCTGAACGACCCACAGATCGTGCCCCATCCGATGTCTCCTCTTCGAGGCTTTCCGGTCCGGTCGGCCGCAGACATGACTGCTTCCCGGCCGGCTCGAAGGGCACCGTCATTTCCGCGCGGCACACCGTACAACGCCATGGGCCGGTCTCACCGCACAGACGCGGCTCGCGTCGCCCGCGGCTGGCTGGCGGGCCGAAGACACATGATGGTCAGCATGGTTGTTCGAGTGCGGGGCAGACGGCTTCTTGGAGGTTGATAATCATGGGGCCGTTGCTTCTCGTTCTTCTTCTCGCGCTGATTCTTTTCGGCGCGGGGTTCGCACTCCACCTTCTGTGGTGGATCGCCGTCGTCGTGCTCGTGCTGTGGGTGCTGGGCTTCGTTGTCCGGGGTACGCATTCCAGTGGCAGCCGGGGACGCTGGTATCGCTGGTAAATTCTCGGCAGTAGGCAGTAGATCGAACGGCGGGCGCCGCGCACCCTCACAGGTGGGTGGCGCCCGCCGTTGTGCAGGGAAATGTCGCCGGCGGGCGAATGAGGCGTGGGATAGCGGACAGGCGCTGTGTGCCGGGGTGTTTCCGGAAAGTCGCAGCGGATCCACCTCCTCCGG
The DNA here is from genome assembly GCF_042650325.1 of Streptomyces polygonati. Classification (NCBI taxonomy): domain Bacteria; kingdom Bacillati; phylum Actinomycetota; class Actinomycetes; order Kitasatosporales; family Streptomycetaceae; genus Streptomyces; species Streptomyces polygonati. The sequence goes on from NZ_JBHSBB010000013.1 coordinate 10,186, forward strand.
AGGCATCCCGGCGTTCCAGGAGGGCGACGCTGTCGTCGACTCCGCAGATCTCGAGGGCGTCCCCCGCGTAGCCGTCAGGGTTCAGTACCGCTGCCCCGCTGCCCGTCTCACGCCGACAGGTCCGAGCGGTCGGCTTCCGCCCGATCGAAGAGCACAACAGTGAAGTCGCCTGCCAGGCCCGGGAGCACCACCCGCCCCATGTTCTGGGCCCATCCGAACCGTGTGGACCAGTCGGCTGCCGGAAGTCAGCTCGCCGCGGGGGAGAAGGTTGCCGCCACTGCCCTGAGCCGCTACGCCTCCAGGGTTTGGATCTGGTCCCGCGCCCGTTCCAGCCGGCTCCGCAATCGGGATTCGTCCAGAGGGCCTGCCCCGGTGGCGACCACGAGCAGCGTGCGCCAGGTCAGGGGCTTTCCCTCGACTCCCAGCCGCAGCGGTTCCAGCTCGATCAGGGTGCTCAGTCCCGAGCGGCGGTACAGGATTCCGTTCGGCTTCAGGCCGCCCAGCCTCTCGGCGGCCCAGCCCCCGTAGATCTTGTAGCGTCGGGCAGGCACGCCGAGCGAGTCCATGATGTCGAGCAGGATCCGCCGGTCCTGGGCGATCTCCTCGGCGATGTGCTCCAGGTCGGCGCCGGCTGCGAGTTGCGGTGCTGGTGGGCGATGCGCCGGGCGATCCCGACACCGAAGGCGGCACCGGCCATATGGTCGTTCAGCCAAGGGAATCCTCGCCGAACGCTGGCAGGTCACCGTCGACCAGGCATCCGCCGCCTTCCGCGCCTACGCCCGCGCCCACCACCACGTGCCCGCCGGCCGGCCCGGCAGCGGCGGCGGCCTTGGCCTTGCCGTCCGAAGTGAGCTCCATGGCGAGGTGCACCCCCGCCTCGTCCCGGTCGGTGTGCTGATCAGCCCGAACGTCATCAGGCGGCACGACCCGGCACCACGCAGCCTGATCGCTCACGGTCTCGTCATGCGTGGGTCTCGGGTTCGAACGCAACTTGGCGGGTGCACGGGTGCACGGGTGCACGGGTGCACGGGTGCGGGAAGGCGGTGATGCGCCTACCGTGGCTATGGCCGGGCGATGGATCATCCCGAGGAGCTTTGATGGAAGCAGAGTTGGCGGCGCTCGCGACGTCGGGGGCCACCACGGTGGTTGCTCTCATGGCAAGCGACGCATGGAATGCGATGAGGTCCCGGATCGTCGACCTGGTGCGCCGAGGCAGCGCAACGCAGGAGGACGCGGATCGGGCCGAGGCTGAAATGGACTCGGAACGACTTGAGGCGACAGCGGCCCAGGACGGTGGCGACCCGACGGTAGTCGCCGACCTTGAGGCGGTCTGGCGAGTCAGGCTGCGTCGGCTGCTTCGTGAGGACCCTTCCGCGTCAGTCGTGCTCCGGGAACTCATTGCAGAGGGGAGTGCCGCGCCGGGCGCAGTCCACAACACCATTAGCGGCGGGCAGTTCCGGCAGGCGGTCATTCAGGCAGGCAATATTCACGGGGATATCCATCTGGGTTGACCGCGTCGGCCCCCCTTCTGTCTGCCTTTATCTTGGGACCGCCAGTAGCCGCTCCGGACAGAATGTCTACTGCTGGGCGCAGCACTGTTTCTGCCCGGTCGACGTCACCCCGCTAGGCCCCGCTGAAGTGTTCTTCTGCCAGTGCGAGCCGGAACAGATGGCGGTAGGCGATGCCCAGGTTGTCGAGGGTGATCGCTTCTCCGTATCGGTCAGCTGCCCGCCGTGCTGCTTCGAGCGCCATCTGCTGTGCGGGAAGCCATGCGTCGGCGGGCTCACGATCGGCGATGATCATGGTGAGGGCGGCGGGAATCTGCCGGGCGATGCGGTCCATTCCGCCGGTGCATGCCGCCTGGACTGCGGCAACGAGATTGGTTCGTTCGGTCTCGTACCAGGCGATGGCCGCTCTGCCGGCTTCGAAGGCGGCTGCTTCCACGCTGTCGGGCAGGGGCTGCAGAGCGACGGGCAGCGTGCCGGTCTTCTTCGGGTTTCTCGGCCTGGGCCTGGTCGAGTGCGTACGCGGGCAGGAGGTCGTGGAATTGGTAGCGGTGGTGTCCGCTCTCGTCCAGAAGATGCGCGCCGGCCAGGGTGTCGAGCTGCCGATGTGCCGTGACGGGAGGAACCGCCGCGAGGGCGGCAGCCGCGTTGAGAGTGCCTTCTCGTCACCCGATCCCTGACCAAAGCCTCGAAATGAACCGTTCCGGGCTCAATGGAGACTCTGACGTGTCCCGGAACGATTCACCGCGAGTTTCGACAGGTCGGCCGGAGATCCGCCCCCGCACGTTGTCGGCGCGAATACGCTAACTACCCGGCCCTGCGCCAAGGGCCCCTACGATCTGGCCCACTTCTGATTCGTGCCCCCGTTGCAGGTCCAGATTTCCAGGAGGGTGCCGTTGGTGGTGGCGTGGCCGGTGGCGTCCAGGCATTTGGCGGAGCCGGTGTTGAGGACGGTGCCGTCCGGGCGCAGGGTCCACTGCTGGGCGGCGGTGCCGTTGCAGTCGTAGATCTGGACCGGGGTGCCGTCGGCGGTTCCGGAGGTGCGGACGTCCAGGCATTTGGTGCCGTAGACGGTCAGTCCGCCGGAGGTGTCGGAGGTCCAGGACTGGTTGGCGCCGCCGTTGCAGTCCCACAGGGCGACCTGCGTGCTGTTGTTCCGGGTCGCGTTGGGGACGTCCACGCACCGCGCGGACTCCTGCCCGCGCAGGACGCCGGTGGAAGCGGGTGGCGGGGTGGTGCCGCTTCCGCCGAGTGAGGCGACCAGGGCTTCGGCGGCGCTTGCCTGGGTGGTGGGGGTCCACAGGGCGAACGGGCCGACGAAGGAGTTGCCCTGCTGGCCCGAGCTGTTGGTGTCGGTGGCCAGGATCGAGTCGGCCGTGGTGGTGAGGAACGTGTCGTACTGGGTGGTCCCCCTGGCGGTGGCCAGGGCGCGCAGGTAGCGGGCGAAGATGCCTTTGAACGCCGAGCCGTCACCGGTGCAGTTGGGCTCGCAGCCGTCGTAGAGCACGCCGTTGTGGTTGAACCGCGCGGTCGCGGCGGTGGCGATCGATGTCGCCGTGGTCAGCAGCGATGTGTCGCCGGTGGCGCGGGACTGCTCGATGAGCCCCTGGAGGATGACTCCTTGGTTGTAGGAGTAGTTCGCCGTGCTGAAAGTGCAGTTGGGAACGTTCAGACCGTCCTGGACGAGGTTGCCGCTGATGAGGCCCGAGTTCTTGAACCAGTTCCACTCGTCGGTGGCCCAGCCGCCGTAGGTGGTGTCGCCGGCGATGCGGTTGTGCAGTCCGGCGGTGGCGGCGAGGAAGAGTTCGTTGGCGATCGAGGCCTTGTACTGCTTGGCGGTGCTCCAGTAGACGCCGCCGCCGCACTGGGAGTCCCAGTAGTTGTGCATGTAGTTGGTCGTCGTCTTGGCCATGTTCAGGTAGTTCGTGTTGCCGGTGATGTCGTAGGCCTGGATCCACACCAGGGCCCACCAGCCGGTGTCGTCGATGTAGTCGTTGGTGAAGTTGCTGTTCTTGGCGAACGCGCCGGAGATGGCGTAGTCGTACTGGGTGTCGCCGGTGGCCTGGCGGTAGGTCATCACGGTGCTCAGCGAAACCGCCGAAGTCCACCAGCCGTTGGCGTCTATCCGGCCGGTGTCCGCGTTGTACGACCGCATCAGCACCGCGATGCTGCTGGCGGCCGGGGTCGGTGCGGCCTGTGCGCCGGGGGTGGCCGGGATCAGCAGGAGCAGGCCGAGCAGAGCGGTCACCGCCCGCGCGGTCCATCTCTTCAACGTGACTGTTTTCATCCTTCGTTCCGCTCCTTGTGGGGGGAGTCGCGCAGCGGTCAGGAGGGGAGGTTCCAGCGCTGTGCGTTGGTGGAGTTGCAGTCGAAGATCTGCAGCTGGGTGCCGTCGGTGGTACTGGAGTTCGGGATGTCGAGGCAGCGGCCGGACTGCGGGTTGACCAGGGCCTTGGTGCCGGCGTTGTACGTCCATTTCTGGTTGTTGCCGCCGTTGCAGTCCCACAGCTCGATCGGTGTGTTGTTCGCGGTGCCGCCGCTGCCGGTGACCTCCACGCACTTGCCCAGGATCTGCAGTGTGCCGTCGGCGGCCTTGGTGACCTGCTGGGCGCCGGAGTTGTTGCAGCTCCAGATCTGGATCTTGTTGCCGTTGGTCGTCGAGCTGCTGTTGTCGTCGAGGCACTTGCCCGCGTTGTCGGAGGTGACCGCGCCGGTGGAGCCCGTCGGCGGACCCGGGGGCTTGGCGCCGCCGTTGCCGTTGTACGAAGGGGGTGCGGATGAAGAGGCGGTGGCCCAGCCGGTGTTGGCGGTGGTGCCGAGGGTGAGGTTGAGGGTGCCGCCGGCGGTGGCGAAGTTCGCGGGCAGGTAGGCGTTGTTCCAGGTGGCGCCGTTGAGGGTGGCGCTCTGCACATAGGGGGCGTTGTCCGCGGCGGCCGGGGCGTTGACCAGGAGGTGCCCGCCGCTGCCGAGGGTCACATCCACGCTGGTGAACAGCGGGCTGCCCAGGGCGAGGTCGGAGGTTCCGGGGGTCTCGGGGTAGAAGCCCATCGCGGACCAGACGTACCAGGCGCTCATGGTGCCCAAGTCGTCATTGCCCACGCCCCAGTTGGCCGGGTTGTTCGGCCAGAGCCGGTCCTGGACCTGGCGGACGGTCTGCTGCGTCTTCCAGGGCTGGCCGACGTAGTCGTACTCCCAGGGCAGCTCGATCGAGGGCTCGTTGCCGAGGTCGGCGTGCGAGCCGCCGGAGCCGTGGAGGTCCGACAGCACGCTGTCGAGGTAGGCGGCGTACTTCGTGTTGCCGCCCATCGCGTCCGCCAGGCCGCGGACGTTGTGCGACACCGCGCCGGTGTACTGCCAGGAGGTGCCTTCCACGAACTGGTCGCTACTGGTCGGGTTGAAGCCCTGCGCCCAGGAGCCGTTGGCCAGTTTGGGCTGCATGAAGCCGGAGCCGGTGTTGAAGACGTTCTTCCAGTCCTGGGCGCGGTTGGCGAACTGCGACTGGGTGGTGGTGTCGCCCAGCGCGCCGGCGAAGGCGGAGGTCGCGAAGTCCTGGGCGCTGTATTCGAGCAGGGTCGCCACCGAGCCGTAGAAGTCCCTGGGGTAGGTGCCGTCCGAGGGCAGGTATCCGTACGTGGTCTGCAGATCCAGGCCCATCCGGATCGGGTTGGTGGTGGTGCCCTCCTTCACCATGTCCGCCTTGGCGGTGGCGGTGTCGAAGTTCCGGGCCCCGAAGGCGTAGTAGTCCGCGACGATCGCCGGACCCGGATCGCCGTTCATCACCTGTGTCTCGGCCGAGTTGAGCGACCACTTGGGGAAGAAGCCGGCCTGCGCGTAGTCGTTGACGAGCGACTGGGCGCTGTCCGACGCCTGCTGCGGGGCGACCAGCGCTTCGAGCTGGGCCTGATCGCGGTAGATGTCCCAGCCGGAGTAGGTGCCGTACTGGGCTTTCTGGTTGCCCGAGACGGTGTGCACCTGGTGGTCGAAGCCCCAGTAGCGGCCGTCGCTGTCGCTGAGCAGGTTCGGGTGCAGCAGGGCGTGGTACAGCGAGGTGTAGAACACCTTCTGCTGGTCGGACGTGCCGCCGCTGATCCCGATCTTCCCCAGCACCGAATTCCATGCGTTGTGCGCGGCGGTGCGGGTGCCGTTGAAGTCCCAACCGCCGTTCTCGGCCGCGCGGTTCGCGGTGGCGCCGGCGATCGACACGTAGGACAGGCCGACCTTGGCCTGCACCACCTGGTTGCCGGTGGTGTTGAAGGTGACCGAGTCGCCGCCGCTGAAGGTCCCGCTGCCGGTCATCGGCTGGTCGAAGACCATGTCGAAGTACGCGGTGTACGACGGCGCCGCGGCGCAGAACAGCCCCGCGTCCACCGACCCGCTGACCTCGGTGCTGCTCACTTTGGTGAAGTGCAGATTGGTGGCCTTGTCCGCGTTCAGCTTGAACAGCAGGTTGGCCTGCGTGCTGGACGGGAACGTGAAGCGCGCCATGCCGGAGCGGGCGGTGGCGGTCAGCTCGGTCTTCACACCGTTGCCCAGGGTCACCGAGTACGCGCCCGCGCTCGCCGACTCGTTGCTGTGGCTGAACGTCTGGGTGGCGCCGCCGTCGACGTTTCCGAGCGTCGGCAGGACGGGGATGTCCCCCATCGCGCCGCAGCCCGGTCCGGAGATGTGGTTGAGGCTGAAGCCGGTGACAACGTTGTCGGAGTAAGCGTAGTCACCGCCGGGGGGACGGGAGGAGGTGTCGGGGCTCCACGACACCATGCCGAAGGGGGCGTCGGCGCCGGGGAAGGTGTTGCCGCCGTTGGACGTGCCCAGCAGCGGATTGACCAGGGAGGCGGGATCGCTCACCGCGGCCGGCGTGGCGGCGTGCGCGGCGGTGGTGGGGGCGGCGATTCCGAGAAGGAGGAGGCAGCTCGCCAGGGGGATACGCCATCGCTTCATTTGCGGCTCCAGTGCGGGCGGCACGGCTGTTGCCGCACCGGTGGGGGGTGAGACCCGCACAGCAAAGGGCAGTTTCTGAATGCCTGTCAACACGATCGACCAAAATAGCCAACACGACTCAACAGACGTCGGAGGAAAGGCGTTTGAACGTGATGAGCTGTGCCGGGCGGACGGATCTCCTGGGGGCCCGGGGCGGCGCGATGCCTGTCCGGGCATACCCGTGCGGCGTGTCATCGCAGGTCAGCCAGGTGCGGACCGGTCGCCGGCGGCGGGGACGGAGCGGATGCCGGGCCCCGGCGCGGCTGGCGCTCCGGAGTCCCGGGAGTGCGACCGCCGCGGAGCCGCGACCGGGGTGCGACGGCCGAAGTGGTCCGACCATACGTCCGGACCATTGACGCGGCCAGGGTCGCTGACTAGCTTCGGAGAGCGCTCTCCAGTTGTCATCACCGCGGCTCACCGCATCGGGTCCAGGTAGCGAGGGAGTTCCCATGAGGCCTGCGAACGGATCACAGTTCAAGCTGACAACGTTGTCCAGCAGCGCGACCGAAGGGGATGGTCCGGAAGTCGTCGCGGTGGCTCATTGTCGCTCCACGCGAGTGGATTCGGCGTGTGCTGTTTGTTTCTGTGTTCTTGCCGGGAGTCTTGACCGGCAAATGAACACGACAGCACACTGTGCGCCAATCCCTCCACCAAAGGAGCACTCGTGTCACGACTTCGGAGACTCGCCCCCGTGTGGGTGCTGGCACTCCTCGCAGCCGTCCTCGCGGTGAGCAGCGTTCCCGCCCAGGCGGCGACCACGGCCATCAGCGTCGACGGCACGCAGGGCGGCCGGACTTTCGACGGGATCGGCGCGATCAGCGGCGGCGGGGGCAACTCCCGTCTGCTGACCGACTATCCGGCCGCGCAGCAGTCGCAGATCCTCGACTACCTGTTCAAGCCCGGCTACGGGGCGGACCTCCAGCTGCTGAAGCTGGAGATCGGCGGCGACGCCAACTCCACCGACGGCTCCGAGCCGTCGATCGAGCACGCCAAGGGCACGATCAACTGCAACGCCGGGTACGAGTTCTGGCTCGCCGAGCAGGCCAAGGCCCGTAATCCCACCATCGGCCTGTACGGGCTGGCCTGGGCGGCGCCGGGGTGGATCAACGGCGGTTTCTGGTCCACCGACACGATCAACTACCTCATCTCCTGGCTCGGTTGCGCCAAGCAGCACGGGCTGACCATCAGTTACCTCGGCGGCTGGAACGAGCGCGGCCACGACGCCAACTGGTACGTCCAGTTGCGGTCGGCGCTCAACAACGCCGGCTACTCCGGGGTGAAGCTCGTCGCGGACGACTCCGGCTGGGGCGTGGCCGATGACATGGCCAGCAACTCCGCCTTCAACAACGCGGTCTCGATCATCGGGGCGCACTACTCCTGCAACGGCGGGGACGGCGGCGACGCCACAAGCTGCTCGTCCACCACGGTGGCGAAGAACAACGGCAAGCCGCTGTGGGACAGCGAGAACGGCTCGCAGGACATGAACACCGGCGCTCCGGCGCTGATCCGGGCCATCACCCGCGGTTACATCGACGCCAAGATGACCAGCTACTTCAACTGGCCGCTGATCGCGGCGATCTACCCCAACCTGCCGTACAGCACCGTCGGGCTGGCCACCGCCGGCTCGCCGTGGTCGGGCAACTACACGATCGGCGCCAGCACCTGGGCGACCGCGCAGGTCACCCAATTCACCCAGCCCGGCTGGAAGTTCATCGACTCGGCGTCGGGTTATCTCGGCGGCAGCGAGTCCAACGGCACGTACGTGACCCTGAAGTCCACCAACAACAGCGACTACTCGACGATCCTGGAGACCACGACCTCCGGCTCGTCGCAGACCGTGAACTTCTCCGTCAAGGGCGGACTGTCCACCGGGACCGTGCACGTCTGGGCGACCAACGTCAACAGCCCCTCCGCCGCGACATCGTTCGTGCACACCCAGGACATCACGCCGAGCAACGGGTCGTACGCGCTGACCATGCAGCCCGGCTACGTCTACACCGTCAGCACCATCGGCGGTCAGGGCAAGGGCACCGCGACGGCGCCGGCCGCGCACGCGCTCGCGCTGCCGTACTCCGACAACTTCGACAACGATGTCAACGGCAGCGAGGCAAAGTACCTGTCCGACATGCAGGGCTCGTTCGAGGTCCAGCCCTGCACCGGCCGCTCCGGGCAGTGCGTGCAGCAGATGGCGCCGGTCAAGCCGATCGAGTGGCAGGACGACTCCGACTCGTACTCCCTGATCGGTGACACCACCTGGTCCAACTACACGGTGAGTTCCGATGTGCTCCTGCGCGGTGCGGGCACGACCGAGCTGATCGGCCGGGCCAACACCCAGCAGCGCCCGCAGTCGCACATGAACGCCTACTACCTGCGGATCCGTGACACCGGCCAGTGGTGGATCGAGAAGATGTACACCGACGGGTCCAACCACACCCTGGCCACCGGCACCACCACCGCGCTGGGGACCGGCAGTTGGCACAACCTGGCGTTCACCTTCCAGGGTTCGACGATCAGCGCCAAGGTCGACGGGAACCAGATCGGATCGGTCACCGACACCTCCTTCTCCAGCGGCCAGGCCGGCCTGGGCATCCAGGGCTACCGCACCGACCAGTTCGACAACCTCGCCATCACCCCCGGCACCGGCGGCGGAACCGGCGGCACGCCCGGCGGCACGGGGGCCGTGGTGTCGGCCAACGGCGGCAAGTGCCTGGACGACAACACCGCCTCGACGACCAACGGCAACAAGATCCAGATCTGGAGCTGCAACAACTCCGCCGCCCAGCAGGTCACCGTGGCCGGCGACGGCACCCTGCAGGTCCTGGGCAAGTGCGTGGAGGTCACCGGCAGCGGCGGCACCGCCAACGGCACCCTGATCGAGCTGTGGGACTGCAACGGCGGCAACAACCAGAAGTGGACCTACAACGCCTCGACCGGCGCACTGGTCAACCCCCAGTCCGGCCGCTGCCTCGACGTCCCCAACGCCAGCACCACCGACGGCACCCAGCTGGAGATCTGGGACTGCAACACAGGCAACAACCAGCGCTGGACCGTCCCTTCCAGCTGACCCCTGCCTGAAGAACCGACCCGGGCGGGCGCACATCATGACGCGCCCGCCCGGTCCTTCCTCGCCGCCTCGCGTCAGCGGGGGTTCACCTCCGGCCGATGGCGGATCGAGAGGTCCGGCGGCTCTCCTGATGTCTCCTGACGTCAACGACCGGCGTCAAGCATCCGCGCCGCCGAATCGGCCGTCCGGTGCGGAGTCCGAGCCGTGGGCCGCCATGCGGTGAACGGCATGCTGTTCAAGGGAGAACCGATGATCATGCCCAAGCTGTCGGCCGTCACCTCGTCCAGCCGGGCGCCGAGCAAATTCGCGCGCGTCAAGTTCGCGCCCCTCAGGTCGGCGCCCCTCAAATCCGCGCCGCACAGGTCCGCGCCGCACAAGCAGGCGTCACGCAATGACGCACGGGTCAGGTCGGCATCGGACAGGTCCGCTTGACACAGCATTACGCCGTTCAGCCGTGCCCTGGTCAGGTCCGCGCCGGCCAAGTGCGCCGACCGGAGGTCGGCATAACTCACATCACATCCCGCGAGCCGTGAACCCTCCAGGTCCATACCGGTCAGAGTGCCGGGCACAAGGTGCACCGCAGCCGTGTTCGGACCGGAGCAGAGCAAAGGAACCGGGGGGCGGAAGGCGTCGTGCACGATGAGAGCTCCTATGAGTCCTGGATTCAGGGGTCGGGCGGGCGGCGCGCCAAGGAGGGCAAGCGGGCAAAGGGCGACAACGTTGTCATATCTATGGTCGCCGTGCCGTGCGGGTACGTCAAGGAGGCGGTGAGGAGGGGCCGCGATGGGCTGTCCGGGCCCGCTGAGTTCGCAGGCGCAGCTGCGGGTGCGGGTCGGAGCCGGGCCCTGGCGCCGTTCGCCTTCCTGATGCGCGGGGGAGCGGCGGGCGCCGCATGTCCGGATTCGAGGTGTGCTCGGCCGTACGAAGGTGGAAAGATAGCCGGGATCGCGGCAATGTCGACGGGGAAGATATCGAAACGTCTTTTTAACGGTATGACGTCGAATAACGGCCCAGTACCCGGTGCCCGGCGCCCGGCAGGGAGCGGCAAAACCTCGGTGCGGCCCGAAGACGCCGTGCACCATTTTGTCGACGAGATTGTGCGTCCGGATGTGACGGACGTGACCCCGATTGCCGCAGGACGTTCTCCACGTCACTCCTGACCCGGCCGAAGGAACGCGCTGATGAGCCGCACGACCCTGAATGAAGTCGTTGTTCCCGACACCGCGGTGTCGGCAGCCGCGCGGGAGGTGGCATCGGCGTACTTGTCGCCCGGACTGTTCAACCATTTTGTGCGCGCCTATCTGTGGCAGCCGCCCGCGGCACCGCTCGCGCTATCCCTTTCGACCCGGAACTGCTCTATGTGGCGGCGATGCTTCACGACCTCGGCCTGACGGCGGTCTTCGACAGCCATACGGTCGCCTTCGAGGAGGCGGGCGGCCACGTGGCGAGTGTGTTCGCGGCGGGCGCCGGATGGACGGCGCAGCGCCGCCAGCGGCTCCCGGAGGTGATCGTCCGCCACATGTGGCTCGAGGTCGACGCGTCCACCGACCCCGAGGGCCATCTGCTGGCCAACTCCACGGCCACCGATGTCGTCGGAGCGAACGTGGACGACTTCGACGCCGATTTCCGAAGCGAAGTGCTCGCCCGCTACCCCCGCCTCGACTTCGCCGCGGACTTCCTTGCCTGTTTCCAGGCACAGGCCGCCCGCAAACCCGACAGCTCCGCGGCCCGCATGGTGCGCGTCGGCCTCGAGAACCTCATGGCGGACAACCCCTTGGAGGCCCGCGGCTGAGCGTTCCCGCGTCCTCGGCGGCCCACCGGCCGTGCTGCTGTCGCCGACCGGTGCGGACGTCGCGTCGAACCTCGGGGTCGGGATCGCGGTCAGCGGCGCTGTCTCCCCGGAGCCGGTCGTCGATACGTTACTGGTGGCCGGGTCCGACCTCTTTCCGCGCGTTCGCGTCCCCGGCGACCTGGCGGCCGCCGTCCGGGTACCAGTGGCCGCGGCCGGCCGGGTCGCGTCGAGCCCGACGCGATCTACGTTCGCGACCGGCGGATGCCGGCCGGCCGGCGCCCGCGTGGGCGGTCGTCCGGTCGACCCGCCCGCTGGTCACCCGGCCCGAACGCTTCCTCGCCGCCCTCATGGCCGCGGGTTTTGCGCCGGGGAGCGCCAAAGGCATACGCCGAATGGCCGAACCGCCTGTACCGCCAAGAGGTGAGAGCCTGACCGGGGCGGGGAAGCGGCCCTGACGCGACAGGCTTCCGCGGCCCGTCGGCCGAATTCGCGGGGCTGCGCTATGGCACGGCGGCGGCGAGATCCGTCTCGGCCAGCGGTCCGCCGAAGCCGAGCCGCGCGACGCAGGCCTTTTGCCGCGGCCTGGTCGATCCGGGGGGCGAGGGAGCCCGGCACGGCAAGGGATCCATGGCGGTCGGAAGAGCCCGAGCGTCCCCGAACGGCGCGCTGTTGAGCGCTGGTATGCCGGTTTTCCTTGCCAGATGGAATGGTTGCACCCCATACATGCGGTCCCTTATGTTTGGCGCCGCAGCACCGCCCGGGGGGGAAGCAGCATGTTCACGACAGACATAATTTCCGGCATTCGCGCACGGGCCGCCCGCGATGCGGCGCTGGTGCTGGAGCACGCGGGGCGGGACGAGATCGACCCGTCCTTACTCGACCGGGTGCGCGCGTGCGCCGCCGCTTTAGAGGTGGCCGCCGCGGCGCCGGTGCGGGCCGGACTGGGCGGCGGTTTCAAGACCGGCAAGTCGGTGCTCATGGGATACCTGCTCGGCGACGCCGGGCTGCTGCCCGTCGCCGACCAGGCGGCCACCGGCGCGATCATCGAAGTGCACCCCGTCGTGGGCCAGGTCGCCGCGACGCTCCCGTCGCCGACCGCGACCGTGCGGTACTTCGACCGGGCCACCGTCGAGCAGTACCGGGACGAGCTGGTCAAGACGCTGCGGGCCGAGGCGGCGCCGTTCGGGCTTTCCGGCCCCGACGGCGATTCCTGGCCCCAGCTCAGCGCATGGTGCCAGACGGTCCTCTGGCCGCGGCCCGAGCTGCGGCCGCGCGTGCTGGAACTGATCGACCTGCGCGACGCCGTGTGCGGCCTGCCCCAGCTCGCCGACGGCCCGTCGATCGAGGTGCCGTGGCAGTTGGCCCGCAAGCACCTGCTGATGATCGGCGAGTCCTCGGGACCGCGCACCGGACCGCCGGGCTGGACGCCGCCGCCCCCCGTCCCCGCACCGCGGTTCCTGGAGCCCGCCACGCTGGCGGCCGGCCGCCGCCTGGTCGAACGGGTCCGGATCACGGTCACGGTGCCGCAGCGCTGCTGGCCGCTGGAGGGACGTTCGACCGAGCAGCTGGTGCTCTGCGACACCCCCGGGCGCGGCGCGTCGCCGGCGCGGGTCCGTGACGAGCTGCTGCTGCGGCGGCTCATGTCCGAGCTGGACGCGTTCGTCGTGGTGATGGACCCCGCCCACCCGGACGCCGCCGTCGTCGGGGAGCTGCAGCGGGAGTTCGCCGCCGCGAGCGGCCATGCCCGGGCGATCACGGTGGTGAACAAGTTCGACCAGTACCCTGCGTCGGCCCCCGAGTTGGAGGCCGGGCTCGGCGTCATCAGTGAGGCGGCCATCCGGCAGGTGCCCTCGCTGAGCGGTCTGGCCGCGGCTTGGGCGACCGCGACCGGTGTGGATGAGCAGGCAGGGCATGACGTGGTGTTCGCGTCGGCCGTCACGGCGTGGGCGCTCGAAGGCGCCGACACGCCGCCGCCCGTCCCGGTGCCGGCCGACAGCTCGCTCGCGCAGTGGCGCCAGGCCAAGGCGCGGCGCGCACGGGTGTGGGGCGCCCTCGGCGATCGCGCCGAACGGCGCGGGATCGCGGGTCCGCTGGCCGATTACGGCGACGACGGCGGCATGGGGCGGCTCCGCGAGCTGCTGACCGGGCACGTCGCACGGGTCGGCCTGACCCGCAAGCTCGAACGGATGCGCCAGCTGCGCGCCGAACTCGACGAGGCGCTGCTGCCGGCCAAGGTGGCGCTGCGCCTGTGGTACGAATCCCGGCGCGACGACGCCGAGGCGGACCGCGACGCGCTGCGCGCCGAAGTGATCCGGCCGGCCAGACTGGAGCTGCTCGCCACGCTCGAACGGTGCGACGTCGATGTGTTCCGGCGCGACTTCCGCCTGGACAACGGGCTGACCGCGCAGGAGGAGGTCACCCGCCGAGCGTTGCGGCACATCGGCGCCTGGCCGGTCTGGACGCGGTTGTGGGACACCGTCAAGGACCGGCAGGTCTGGCCGAACCCGCGCAGCCATCCGATGGTCGGCGACGAGCTCCGCGGTGACTTCGCCCTCGCCCGGGCCGCGGCCGAGCAGGACGGGCGGGCGGTCGCGGACCTGGTCGTCGATCTGTGGCTCACCCGCCGGCGACAGGAGATCGGCGACCGGGTCAAGCAGTTCAAGGCCGCCATCGATCCGGTGCGGGACCGATTCGGATCGGAGTTCGACGTTCACCGCCGGCAGTTGGCCCGTGCGGTGCAGGTGCAATGGCTCAAGGCGCAGCTGGTCGAGGCCGGCGACCCCGCCGATTCGGCCGACGCGGCCTCCCGGCACCCCCGCGACCCGTTCCCGCTGCGGCGCGAGTACCGGCTGGCGTGGCATCCGGAGTCCGGCGCCCTGCCCGCGGACCTGCACCAGGTCAATATCGCGCGGCTGCAGCACGCGCTGAGCGCGGCCGTCGTCCGCGCCGGCCTCGACGCCTGGGCGGCCAGGCTCCGGGTGCTGACCGCCGAGCTTCGTGACGCGCTCGAACAGCTCGACCGGGAGTGGTGCCCTCCCGCCGAGTGGACCCGGTTCGTGCTCGCGGCCCATCCGCCGGTGCTGCGCGACGCGATGCCCGATGAGGCGCCCGCGGACTTCGGCGACTTCGAGAAGGACGAGGAGATCATCTGATGGCACCGGTCCTGTCGATCTCGCTGACCGCCGGTTTCGACCCCCGGCAGCGGTACCGGCTCGACGCCGGCGCCCACGGCGTCCGCCTGCCCGACATGCGGCTGGACGCCGCCGGCGCCACGCTGTGGCTGCACCGGCTGAAGGTCACCGTCGAGGCGGCCGATCCCCCGCTGGACGAGACGGCTCGGTCGCTGCTCGAGCTGGCCTGGCGGGGCCAGGCCGTAGCGGTGGAGGGCCACCTGACGCTGCCCGCGTCCGACGCCCTGCTCCTGGCGCCGGGAGGAGGACAGGACGTCACGCTCACCGTGGCCGCCGAGGTCCAGCAGCAGAGCATCTCCGGTGACTGGGTGCCCCGTCGCGTGATGGTCACCAGCCAGTTGCGGATGTTCTGGGCGAGCCCGGCCGACCCGGCCGGAAGCGGGCCCGAGGGCACCGGGACCGAGGACGCAGGGACCGAGGGGACCGGGACCGAGGGGACCGGGCGTCACGACGACACGAGCGAACAGCACCATCACGGCCTGCTCGCGGTCGACTTCGGCACCACCGCGTGCACCGCCACCCTGTGGGACGAGGACAAGAGGTCCGTCCTGCCGCTGCCCCGCAGTCAGACGGTCGTGCTGCGCGGCCGGATCGCGGAGCTGCTCGGCGAGGCCGGCCCGGGCGGCGTCGCCGATCCCGCGTGGCACCGGATCACCGCCACCCTCGCCAAGGAGGTGCTGGGCGCGGACCTGTCCCGCGCCGCGCTGTCCGACGCGGTGCGCGGGGAGAAGGACGCCTCGGCGCCCTTACTGCACGAAACCCTGCGACAGCTGGAGTCGCACGCCGCGGTAGCCGACGAGCGGGTACGCGAGTGGCTCACCGGGCGGCTCTACGCGGCGCACGACGAAGCGTTCGCGGCGCCCGCCCCGGAACGGTGGCAACTGCACGAACTGCCCCTGGAGAAGGGCGACACCGTCCTGTCGAGCGTGGTGAGCGTCGACCGCGACAGCGGGGCGGTGCGGGTCGGCCCGCCCAAGGACGACAACGACGACCTGGTCGTCTACAGCATCAAACGGCACTTCGGACGACCGCCGGGGCACCGCGACCTCCTCGACAAGACCGACGGGACCGTCGTCAGCGCGATCGCCGATCTCGTGGCGCGCAGCTCCGCCGCGATCAGGAAGGACTCCTCGCTCGACCACGCGCCGCTGAACCGGATCATCGTCACCTACCCGACAGTCCTGCACGGCGCGGCCCGCGCCAAGCTGGTCGACGACGTGCGCCGGCTGACCGGCGTGCTGGAGGTGAACAACCGCTACGACGAGGCCATCGCCGCCGGTTTCTACTACCTGATGCGCGACATCGGCAGCGACCCGGAGATCGGCATCGAGTCGCTGCGCGCCCGGATGCGCCCGACGAACAACCCCGGTGCCTTCACCGAGAACCTGCTCGTCGTCGACATCGGTGGCGGTACGACCGACATCGCGTTGTTCGCCATGCACCTGCACGACGTCTCACCGGTCAACGTGGGCACCACCTCGTTCGGACCCGGCAAGCTGTACCACGTGTCGCCGTCGCTGCGCGGCAGCAACGGCCGGGAGAACCGCGGCGGCGACTACATCACGCTGTGCGTCTTCCACTGGCTGAAGGCCGCCATCGCCGACGCGCTGCTCGCCGCGCACGTCGAGGGCTCGGGCGGCGGCGCCGTCGCCGATTCGGTCACCCATATGGACAAGACCGGCGACTGGTGGCACGACGGCGCGCCGGTGCCCGGCGCGCTCACCGCCGCGGAGCTCAGCTATCTCAACTCCGCCGACCGGTGGAGCCGGGCGCAGCAGGAGGTGCCCGCGCACCGCACCGCCATCGAGCAGCTGGTGCCGACCCGCTGGCGGGACGACCCCGAGCTGCGCCCGGTGTTCCACCGGCTCTGGAACACCGCCGAGAACGCGAAAATCGAGCACCTGGGCAAGGGCAGGGACTTCACACTCGGTCCCGACGAGGTGGCGAAGCTGCTCGGCACCACCGGTGTCTCCGTCTCGCTCCCGGCGGAGCGGTTCCGCACCCTGGTCACGGCCATCGTCGAGCGGTTGGCGAAGCTCGCCGTGGAACTCGTCGCCAATCGCTTCGGCGACCGCCGCGAACCCCTCGACCGGCTGGTCCTGACCGGCCGGGCCAGCAGCCTGCCGCTGGTGCGCGAGGTCTTCGACGACGCTTTCGCCACCGCCGCCAGGAACTACCCGAGCCTGCTGTGGGATCCGATGGCGCTGCGGCTGGACGTCGACCACGCCAAGTCCGCCACCTCGATCGGCGCGGTGTGGGCCGAGCGTATGCGCACCTTGGCCCGGCTGGACAGCAAGCAGGTGGTGCGCAACGGCGGTCTGGACATCCGCGTCGACGTGGACAACGTGTTCCAGGCCCTGGCGGCCACGTTCACGGTCACCATGAGCACCGGCTGGGACATCGTGTTCAAGGCGGACACCGAGTTCCTGGCGGACGGTGACCAGCGCGTACTGGACCGCGATCTCGGCCAGCTCCGGCGGCCCATCAACATCCACCGGGTCATCGACGGCGACACGGAGCACCCGGTGCTCTGGGGCTCCTTCGACGTCATGGACGTCGCGGAGCGGCAGAGGTACGAGCCGGCGCTGCCGCCGGCGGGCGCCAGCCGTACCGACGACCGGTGGCTGCACGACAAGCTCGTCCGGGTGCGGATCAATCCGCAGATGGAGCTGACCCTCACCCTGTGGCGCTCTGACGCCGGCGACCCACGGCCGCTGCACAGCGTGGAGCAGCACGGCGGCACGAAACTGGCGCCGCCGGACGCGGCCCGCCCGCTGTCCGCGCCGGACGCCTTCGCGCTGGCCCGCCGGCTGCGCATCGCGGTCGGCAACGCGGACCGGTCCCTGACCCGCGAGGTGTTCCCGAAGCTGCCCGACCCCCCGGCGTGGACCCACCGGTTCATCGACGAGAGCGACGGCACCGAACGGAACGGCCTGATCAGCAGCGAGCCGCTGCCCGAGGCCGGCGAGCAGGGCTGGCGCTTCGCCCTGATCGGTGACGGGCCCGACGCGCCGGTGCAACGGGTCTCCGTCCGCGACGCCCTACCCGAGGCGGGTGGCAAAGGCATGTACGCGAGCCTCGACGACCAGGGCGTGTTCCGGCTGCACTTCGGCCGACCGGACTACCTCACCGTGAAGACGCTGCGGGAGATGGACGAACGCCCGGGCGCGGTGTTCAGCACCCCGATGCCGCCGCGCGCCCTCGCGGACGACGACTCCGACCCGTTCAACGGCCTGCAGTGATGTACCGCCAGCTCAGTGAACTGCTGCGGCTGCGGGACGAGGCGGCCGCCACCTTGGTCCGCGGCTTCCTCGTCGGGCTGGACGCGGCGCTCGCCGAGGCGCCGGCGCCGGGCGATCCGGCCGGGCTGGAGGCCCTGCGGGAGCTGCGGCGCGATCTGGAGGCACTCCTGCACAGCCCGCCCGCGATCACCGCGCGGCCCGAGCCGCCGGCCCCGGCGGTCACCGCCCCGGCTCCCGTTCAGCACGTCGAGCCCGTCGCGCCGCCTCCTCCGGTGCCGGGCGTCGCGGCGCTGCGGCGGGCGGACCCGCTCCCCGACGTGCCGGGCGAGCCCAGCGGCAGCGACGGCTGGACCGACGTGCCGAGTATGGGCGAGCGCGTGGCGGTGTTCGACCCCGGCACCGGACACGGGCTGCGGCTGCGGCCGGAGGCGGCCCTCGATCCCGCGGTGCGGGACGCGCTGCGGCTCCGCGACGGCGACCTCGGCATCGACCACCGGATCGCGGTCGCCGCCACCCAACTGCTCACGCTGGCCTCGTACGACAACGACCTGAACGACTACCTGCCCACCGCGAGCGGCTACGGCCAGGCCCGTCGGCCGCACCGCCCCGCCGATCTGGCGGCGCTGCGATGGGAGCTGATCGGGCGGCTGCGCGCGTACGGCCAGGCCGGCGACGGGCAGGAGAAGGCGCGCTGTCTCATCGCGGTGGACGAGGCCCTGTGCTCCGTCCGGCACAGCCCGCCCGCCGAGGACGGCAGCTGGTGGGCGGCGTGGTACGACCGTGTCCGCGCGGACACGGTCGGTGCGGCGGGCGCGGCACCCGGCGTCGAGCTGACGGTGCTGACCGGCCGGTACGAGGACCTCCGCGGCCAGTCCGTCAACGACGCCCGGACATCCGGCCAGGACGGGCAGGTCTTCGCCTGCCTGCGGCTCTGGGCCCGCGTCGAAGGCATCACCTATCCGGGGCGGGTGCTCGTTGGGACCGACTGACCGGCTCATGCCGCAGCCGCTCCAGTACGCGGCCGCCCTGGCGAACCCGCGGACCGCGCTGTCCGATCCCGAACTCCGGCGGAGCCGCCCCGTCCTCGGGGCACGCGACCGTCCCGAACAGCGCATCGGCCAGCACGCGTTCGTCTACCGCCTCGACCACCCCGACGGCCGCCGGTTCGCCGTGCGCTGCTTCCTGGACCCGGGCTCGGCGGACGACGCCCGGTACCTCGAGATCGGCCGCTATCTGGCCGGCGCGGCGCTGCCGGAGATCTGCGGGTGGCAGTGGCAAGCGCACGGGATCACGGTGGACGGGCAGCGGCTGCCGATCCTCGTCGGGCCGTGGGCCGACGACCAGCCGCTGCACGAGGCGGTCTCCCGGCATCACCACGACGCGGCGTGGTTGCTCACCACGGCCGAGCGATGGCGCGACCTGGTGCGGCGCATGGCCGCCGCGAAAGTGGCGCACGGGGACCTCCAGCACGGCAACGTGCTCGTCGGCGACCGCTCCTTCACCCTGATCGACCCCGACGGCATCTGGACCCCGACGCTCGCCCGGCTGCGGCCGCCGGCCGAGGCCGGCCACCCCAACTACCAGCATCCGCTGGCCACCGTGCGGCACTGGGGCGCGAAGGGCGACCGTTTCGCCGCGCATGTCATCTACCTGTCGCTGCGGGCGCTCGCGGTCGCGCCGGAACTCTGGGACCGGTACCACGACGAGCACAACCTGATCTTCGTCGCCGACGACTACGCGGCGCCGGGTACGACCGCGGTGTGGCAGGACCTCGCGCGCTCCCCCGATCCGCTCGTGCGCGCGCTCGCCGGGCGGCTCGCCGCGATGTGCGGCAGGTCCCCACGAGCGGTCACCACGTTGGAGGCATCAGTGAAGTCGGCCACCCCGCGCACCTGGGCGGCCCCGCGATGGTGGCGCCCGACGACAGGCGTACCGGGCGTCCCGGTCGCGGTCGTCTGGCTCATCGGCCTCGCGGTGCTCGCCGTGTATCTGTCCCGGAACCTGTTCGCGGACCGGCTGCCCGGGCAGCCGGCGGAGCCGGTGACGGCCGCGGCCGCCTGGTCGGTGGCCTTCGTCGGCATCCTGGCCTGGTCGTACGCGCGGCTGCCGCTGGCCGGGGTGGCGGGCGGCGCCGCGGCCGCGTACATCGCGCTCGACCTGCCCCGCCTCGTCACGCTCGTCGCCGACGAGGCCGGCCCGCGGCTCATACCGACCCTCACCGCCGCCGTGCTCGCGCTCGCCCTCGCCGTCGTGGCGGCGGTGGCGCTCCGCCCGGTCACCGCCCCCGGGCCGGCGACACGCGCCGCCACCCACCTGTACCTCGTCGGCGTGCTGAGCGTGGCGCTCGGTCAGGCGGCCGCCCTCGGCTGGCCGTCCGCGGACGCCGGCCGCATCGAACGCTCCGCACCGTCGATCGCGGCCGCGGCCGTCGGGGTCTCGCTGCTCGCCGCCTGGCTCCCGGTCGCCAGGCGCAGCGCCGGATGGCTGGTCGGCGCCGCCGCCGTCCTCGTCACCCGGTCGGTGGCCGCCGCCCATCCGCTGTCCTGGCCCGCGCTTCCCGACCCGTGGGACACGGCCGTACCGGTGGTGCACCTGGCCGGGGTGGCGGTACTCGTCGCGGCGGCCTGCGCCGTCGGGATCGGACGGTGGCGGACCGCATGACGTACTCCCGGCGCATGAGCAGCAGGTATCCCGGCTGCGTCCTCCTGCTGATCGACCAGTCGGCGTCGATGGGCAACCCCATCGCGGGCGACTCGGCCGGCACCTCGCGCGCGACGGCGCTGGCCGCCGCGGCCGACCAGCTGCTCGACGAACTGGTCCAGCGCTGCCTCGACAAGAGCGGCCGGGTCATGCCCTGGTGCGACATCGCCGCCATCGGGTACGGCGGGCACGGCGTCCGCTCGATGCTCCAGCGGCCCAGCCGGGAACTCGACGCCGGCAGCGATCCCGCCGGTGTCTTCGTGTCGACCGCGGTCCTCGACTCGTACGCGGAGACGACCGCCGCCGCGCACGACCCGCTGGCGCCGGCGCGCCACTGGATCCGGCCGCTCAGCGACGGCATCACCCCGATGAGCGAGGCGTTCACCGTCACCGTCGCGCTCGTCCGCCGCTGGGTGGCCGCCCATCCCGACTCCTTCCCGCCGGTGGTGCTGCACATCACCGACGCCCAGTTCAACACCGCCGATCCGACCGACCAGGTCACCGAGCTGACCCGGCTGCGGACCAGCGACGGCGCGGTCCTGCTGTTCAATCTGCACATGTCGGGCAACACGGCCGATATGATCGAATATCCGTCCCGCCCACCGCGGATCGAGGACGAGTTCGGGCGCTGGCTCTACGCCGTCTCCAGCACGATCCCGCCGCAGCTGGCCGAATCGTCGCTGTTCCCGCTGGAGCCCGGCGCGCGCGGGTTCGTGCTCAACGGCGGTGCCGCCTCGCTGCTGCGGTTCTTCATGTGGGGCACGCCGGGGCGGGTGATATGAGGCTCCGCTTCGACGCGGTCTCCGTGCCCCGGATCGGCGGGGTGGCCGACGACGGCGAGGACGCCTGCGGTTTCGACGAGGGAGCGGGTCTCGCCGTCGTGTGCGACGGGGCGGGTTCGCAGTTCGCGTCCAGGGAATGGGCGCGGTGCCTGGTGCGGCGCTTCATCGCGGAGCCGGAACCGCTGCTGTACGGCGATCCCGCGGCGTGGGTGACCGCCGCGGGCGCGGACTGGCGGGCCGGTCTCGACCTGCACGCCGCCGGCGACCGCGTCCGCCGCGCCGCGAACGGCGGCAGCGGAGCGACGATCGCGGCCGTCCGGGCCACGACCTCGCCGGGCGGCCACCTGCTCGACGTCTCCGCGGTGGGCGACACCTGCGTGTACGTCGTCCGCGACGGGCGGCCGCACTTCGCCCACCCGATCGCCGTGTCCGGCGAGTTCCCCGCCCGGCCGCCGCTCGTGACCACCTGGGACACCGATCCGCCGGCCCGAGCCAGCCTCGAACTCCGCACCGGCGACACCGTCATCCTGGCCACCGACGCCACGGCCCGCTGGGCGGCCACGCGCCCGGCGGGCGACTGGGAGAAACTGGTCAGGCTGACGATCGCGCATCTCGCCGACCTCCTGACCCGTCGCCGCGACCGCGGCGAGATCGCCGACGACGACCTGACCCTGCTCCGCGGCTTCGCCTGACACCGGGCCCCGCGGGCCGTGCGGGAAGGCGTACAACCCCCCGGGCCGGCCGGGAGTCCTGTTGGTGTGCGGGCAAGCAATTGTTCGAGTCCGGTGCGGCCACGGGGGGTTCGTGGGTGTTCGGTGGCCGCGCCGGGTGCAGCTCCGACAGGACAGGAGTCAGATGAAACTCTTCAGGGGGGGTGCTCGCCGGTCCCGTTCCGGCGCTGTCGCCCCGCTCGCAGCGCTCGCCCTGTGTGCCGCGAGTCTGGCCGTGGGCGTCCCGGCGCACGCGGACGCGGGCAGCGCGGGCGCGGTCACCGGTGGCGCCGGCGGGGCGACCGCCGCGCCGCGCATCGTCGGGGGCGGTCCGACCGACTCGGACGAGACCACATGGATGGTCCGGGTGCAGAGCGCCGGTTCGAACCAGGCCTTCTGGTGCGACGGTGTCCTCGTGGCCGCGAACAAGGTGCTCACCTCGGGGCACTGCGGGATCGAGGCGAACAGCGGGGGCGTCAACACCACGGTGGCCCCCTACGGGGTGGGGATCAGCTCGTCCGTCCGCTCGGTGTGGGTGGATCCGGCCTACCACAAGGGCGCGGTCACGGACGACAACGACGTCGCCGTCCTGACGCTGAACACGCCGTTCCCCTTCGGCGACCAGCTCCTCCCGCTGCCGATCGCCCGGCCGCAGGACACCGCTCTGTACCAGCCGGGCACCCAGGCCGTGGCGTACGGCTACGGCAACACGTCCGCCGAACCGGACGCCACCCGGCCCTACCAGCTCTCCGGCGTGCCACTGCCGATGAACGACGACGCCACCTGCGCGGCCGCGACCGACGCCGTCAACGGTGACCCGGCCACGTACGTGCCCGGGCACATGCTGTGCGCGGGCACCCCCGGGACCGGGGACGACGCCACCGGCAAGACCACCTGCCTCGGCGACGAGGGCGGCCCACTGGTGGCGGGCGGCAGGCTGATCGGCCTGATCTCGCCGCTGCGCGATCCGGCCAGCGGCAAGACGTGCAACTACCCGGGGACCTACCCCGTCTTCACCAAGATCTCCACCTACTACGCGCTGATCCAGCAGCACATGGACACCACCGACGCGACCGAGGACGGCAAGGCCGATGTGCTCGCGCGGACCCCGGCCGGGCAGTCGTACCTCTACGCCTCGACCGGCACCGGCTACAACTCCCGCGTGCCCGCGCCCGTTTCGCTGACCAACTACGACACGGTGATCCAGGCGGACCTGGACCGCGACGGCCACCAGGACTACATCCTGCGCGCCAAGGGGACCGGCAACGTCTTCGCCGCGCAGCGCCCGCTGTACCCCTGGACGGGCACCGGCCTGGTCTACACGCACTTCGGCTCCGGCTGGGGGCCGGTCAAGGCGATGCTGGCGCCCGGTGACGTCACCGGCGACGGCATCACCGATCTGCTGTCCGAGGATTCGGCGGGCCGGCTCTGGGTCTACGCCGGCAAGCCCAACCAGGGCTTCAACAAGCCCTTCCTGACCGGGCTGAACTGGAACCGGTACAACACGGTGATCGGCCACGGCGACCTGAACGGCGACGGTTTCCCCGACGCCCTCGCCCGCGACGCCGCCACCGGCGATCTGTACCTGCTGCCCGGCACCGGCGAGATCACCGCGCCGTTCGCGGCGCCCGTGCTGATCTCGGGCGGCTGGAACGGCTACGACAAGCTGCTCACTGTCGGCGACTACGACGGCGACGGCCACCCCGACCTGCTGGCCCGCGTGCCCTCCGGGTCCTTCTACCTGGTCAAGGGCACCGGCAACACCGGCCCGGCCGCACTCGCCGCGCCGGTCCGGATCGGCACCGGCTGGAACATGTACAACCTCCTCGGCTGACCCAGCAGTTGCCGTAGGACATGCCATGGCATGCAAAGACAGGAGTCACATGAGAGCTCTCCGCAGGGGTGGCCGCCGCCGGTATCGTCCCCGCGTCGTCGCCCCGCTCACCGCGCTCGTTCTGTGCGCCGCCGGCCTGGCGCTGGCCGCTCCGGCCCAGGCCGGCACGGGGACCGGCACCGGCACCGGGACGAGCACCGCCACCGGCACCGTAACGAGCCCCAGCCCCAGCCCCGGCACCGCCAAGCCGCGCCTCATCGGCGGCCGTCCCGCCGAGTCCCTGTTCAAGCCGTGGATCGTGCAACTCGTCTACCAACCGGGCACGCCCGGCGCTGGCTTCTGCGCCGGTACGGCCATCTCCCCGACCAAGATCCTCACCGCTGGACACTGCGTGGCAGGCCGGGACTGGACCAAGAACGGTGAGGTCGTGGTCGGCTCGGCTACCGCGGGCCCCTCCGCCAGCAGCACCGAGATGACGGTCCACGCGCAGTGGCTCGCGCCCGGCTACAAGCCCACGGCCAGCGGCCTCACCATCGA
Organism: Streptomyces polygonati; assembly: GCF_042650325.1. NCBI lineage: Bacteria > Bacillati > Actinomycetota > Actinomycetes > Kitasatosporales > Streptomycetaceae > Streptomyces > Streptomyces polygonati. The sequence goes on from NZ_JBHSBB010000013.1 coordinate 34,520, forward strand.
CAACGACCTGGCGATCCTCACCCTGGACCGGCCGGTCAGCTCCTACTACAACGATTTTCCCCCGCAATCCGCCTCCATCGGGTCCGGGGCCGGTCCGGGCCCGGTCACCGTCTACGGCTGGGGCAACACCGATTCTGCAGTGGGCAGTTCCAACCAGGGCGTGTCCCTGCAGCGGATCGACGTGGCCGGGGTCCCCGACCAGACCTGCGGCGACGCGCTGGCCACCGCCACCGGCGATCCGCTGGCCTTCGTAGCCGGGCACATGCTGTGCGTCGGCGCCGGCGGGACCGGTGACGACACCACGGGCAAGACCGCATGCGTGGGGGACGAGGGCGACCCGGTGGTGTCGCAGTACGGCGCGCTGGTGGGCGTGATCTCGTATCTGGGCGTGCGCACCGCTACCCAGGACTGCAACGTGCCGGGCACGTACGACGTGGTCACCAGCCTCGGCAACTACATCGCCGACATGGCGACCCAGATGAGCGACAGCGATGTGACCCGGGACGGCAAGGCCGACATCCTGGCCCGGACTCCGGCCGGCGAGTCGTACCTCTACGCCTCGACGGGCACCGGCTACAAGTCCCGGGTGCCCGCGCCCATTTCCTTCAGCAACTACGACACCGTGGTCCAGGACGACTTCGACCGTGACGGCTACCAGGACTTCGTCCTGCGGGCCAAGGGCACCGGCAATGTGTTCCTGGCCCGGCGCACGGTGGACGGCGCCACCTACAAGTACACCCAGATCGGCTCCCACTGGGGAGCGGTCAAGGCGATCATCTCCCGTTCCGACCTGGGCTATTGGGAGCAGTTCCCCCAACTGCTGGTCGAGGACTCGGCCGGCCGGGTGTGGACCTACGGGAGGGTCGGGGACGCGGGCACCTTCGGCCCGCCGTTCACCACCCAGGGGAACTGGTCGCAGTACGACACGGTCGTCGGACACGGCGACTTCAACGGCGACGGCATCTCCGACGTCCTCGCCCGGGACCCCAAGACCGGCGACCTCTACCTGCTGCGCGGCGCCAACGGCAACGAGTACATCCGCTACCAGCCGCCGGTGCTGATCTCCGGCGGCTGGAACGGCTACGACAAGCTGATCGCCCCCGGTGACTACGACGGCGACGGCCACCCCGACCTGCTCGCCCGCGTCCCCTCCGGCTCGCTCTACCTCTTCAAGGGCACCGGCAAGACCGGCTCGGCGACGCTCGCCGCGCCGGTCCGGATCGGCACCGGCTGGAACATGTACAGCGGCCTGAGCTGACCGGCGCGCCCCGCGCCGTCCTGCCCGAAGCGACCCGTCCACCGCCGGAAGCGGCGGTGGACGGGTCGTTTCGTGTCGATTCGGATGTTCCCTGAGACACCTTTTCCCATCCGCCGTACTCTGGCGCAAGCCGCAGCACGCGTGGGGGACCAAGGGGACGCGAGAGGTACGGATGAGTGAATTAGCCGGACCGCGGGCCAGCAGGGGGACATCGGTGAGCGTCGGGGACAGGACCGAGCGACGGCTCATGTCCTTCTACGATCTGCTCTTCCTCGGCGCGGGCGGGGTGGTGGGCTCCGGGTGGCTGCTCGGGGCGGTGGACGCGGACCGGGGTGCCGGGTCCTGGGCGGTGTTCTCCTGGCTGATCGGCGGCACTCTGCTGGTCGTCATCGCCGCGGTGATGGTGGAGGTGAGCACCGCGGCGCCCAAGACGGGCGGCCTGGTCTTCCTTCCCCTGCAGAGCAGCGGCCCCCTGGTGGCGACCGTGGTCGCGGCGGGCGTATGGGTCTTCTACGCGGTCAACCCGGCGAGTGAGGCCGCCGCGATGATCCGCGGCCTGAGCGCCTCCTACCACAAGACCGGCTTGACCATACCGGGCGAGGACAGACTGACCTGGCCCGGCATCGGCCTGGCCCTGCTGTTCATGCTGCTCATCGCCGCGGTCAACCTGCTCGGCCCGAGACTGTTCCTCAAGGTCAACAACGCCTTGACCACGTTCAAGATCCTCGTGCCGCTGCTGATCGTGCTCCTGCTCGTCTACGCGAAGATCCACCCGCCGAGCCACACCCCGTATTTCGACTTCCCCGAGTCCGAGCACGGGACCGGGAAATCGGACCACTACGACGTGGGTTCCGTGGTCGCCACGGTGACCAGCAGCGGGGTGATCTACGCGTACCTCGGCTACCAGGGCCCGCTGGACTTCGCGGGCAGTGTCAGGCGGAGCGGCATCGGCGAGGCGGCGCGGCTGCGGCGGGCCGTCTACGGCACGGTCTGCGGGTCGATGCTCCTGTACGTCTCCCTCCAGTTCGTGGTCATCTACATCCGCCACCGGTCCTCCGGGCCCATCCCCGCGGACGCCTCCGTGTACGCCCACTTCGTCACCGCGGTCGCCCCGGGCTGGGTGGCCTCGCCGCTCGTCTGGCTGATCAACGTCGACACCGTCCTGTCCCCGGCGGGTGCCGGGATGGTCTACACCTATGTGCTCACCCGCGAGGTCGCCGCACTCAGCCGCGCCCACCTGACCCACCGCGGCCTGCAGAAGAGCCGGTTCTCGACCATCGCGCTCGGCCGCGGCCGGCTGGCGCGGCTGTTCGGCGACGACCGGCTGGACGTCTACTGGCTGATCCTCTTCGTCGATCTCGTCGTCAGCGCGCTGGCGCTGCTCGCCTTCGGCGGCAAATGGTCCGTGCTCGGCCACATCACCACGGTGCTCGCCCTGGTCGTCTACGCGACGCCGAGCGTGGTCCTCGCTTCGCTGCAGCTCCGCAGCCCGCAGCTCTTCCCCCGGCGCAGGTCCCGCTTCCTGGCCACCACCGGCTTCGTCTCGTGCGCCGTCATCTTCTACCTCGCGGGCTGGGACCTGCTGTGGCCCGGCATGACCGCGCTGACCGCGGGCTGCCTGCTGCTGTTCGCCCTCCCGCTGGTCGCGCCGGCCTCGCGCTGGTACGACGCCAAGGCGTACGCGGCCCAACTCCGTTACGTGCGGACCAATCCGGCCGCGCGCTCGGCCGCCCTGCTGTACGGCTACTTCATGGTGGCGACCGCCGCGTCGAGCGCGAACAGGTTCCTGTGGCCGTCCCACCCGTTGGTCAAGCTGGCCAGCGCGATCCCGCTGGCGGTGCTCGCGGTCCTCGTCTTCCGCCAGCTGGTGGCGCAGTCCGTGCGCTACATGGAGAAGAACGCCCCGACGTTCCCGACGCCGGCCCCCGTCACCAAGGCCGCCGATCCCTCGACACCGCACCAGCCGACCGTCACTGTACGAAGTGGATGACCGCCTCCGCCTCGGCACCGAAGCTCTGCCGGCGCAGCTCGGCCACGACGTCGTCCCTGCGGCGCCACTCGGCCCAGCGGCCGACCGTCGCGCCGAGCAGCGAGTCCCACCGCTCGTCCCGCGTCATCGCGCTGAGCCGCACCTGTCCGACGATGCCCGCCACGTCTTCCGCCCTGAGCCACTGGTCGTTCTCCAGGCAGCGCTCCAGCAGGTCGAATCCCACGTCGGCCATGTCCTGCCGGTACAGCTGGGCCGCTATCTCCCCGATCACCGCGGCGGTTCCCTCGAGCGCGTGGTCCGAGGCCACCGGATCCGTCAGCTCGCGCAGGGCGAGGAAGGTGAGGGTGGAGGCGTTCCGCTGCTCGCGCAGCGCCTGGAGGTACTCGACGAAGGCGCCGGGGGCCGTGGCACCGGCCAGCAGACGCGAGGTCAGCCGCTGGTTGACGGCTTGGGCGGCGCGTCGCAGCTCTCTTGAGCCGACGACCTGGCCGAGAAGCCGCGCGGTCTCGGCTCCCGTCCGGTCCCACACATGCGCGGCGACGGCGACACGCAGCTCGCTGAGGCACCGGTCCGGGGCCCGGTCATTGACCAGCGTCTGCCGCAGGTTCTCCAGGAACTCGATGCTGCGGGGTCCCGCGTCGCGGTCCGCGCCCGCGGCGACGATGTCGGCGAGCAGCTCCCTGAAGGTGCCGGACAGTATGACCGACCGGTGCCAGTAGGTGATGATCTCGGCCAGGAAGTCCGGCTCCGACCGGGCGGCGGCGTAGCGGCGGACGAGGGCGCACCGGTCCTTCGGGGCCCGCGCCAGGCGCTCGCAGAGGTCGATCACCCGGCGCGCCTTCCAGCTGCGACCGACGTACTCGGCCAGCTTCCCATTGCTCTCGGGCTCGCCCACCACCAGGCCGGCGACCAGATCCATGGTCTTGCCCAGCTCGTAGACGGCCGCCATGCGCCGGGTGATCCAGTCCTCGACGATCGTCTCCGACGGACTGAGGTGGCGCAGCGCGCCCACGATGCCGACGCGGCCCTCCGGGACGCTCGTCCCCGCCGGGGCGGCGGCTGCCTGGAGCGCCAGCTCCAGCAGTGTGTCGGCCTCCCCCTCGCATCCCCGGGCTCGCAGTTCGACGAAGAGGGCGGCCTTGTCGAGCGTGGTGCGGCCCGACGCCGCCGCCACGAAGGCGCGGAGCGTCTGGGCCACCAGCTCGGCGGCGTACGGTTCCTGGCGGCAGGTGCTGATGAACTCGGCGACCTCGGGCACCACGCGCTGGGCGGTGATGTCATGGACCAGGTCGCGGGTCAGCGGTCGGTCCGCCGCGTCCTGCCCGGACTCCTTCGTCCACTGCTTCATCGCGAGCTGGGCCGCTTGCCCGACCGGGCGGGTCAAGGTGGCCAGCGCCAGCACGATCCGCACGTCCAGGGCGTCGAAGCCGGCGGTGTCCGCGGCGGTGGGATCGATCCGCAGCAGGTCGTCGATGGAGCGGTGCAGCGCGAACACCTTGAGCAGCCGCATCACCTCGGCCGGCCGGGGACGGAGGGAGTCCTTGCCCCCGACGCGGAGCCCTTCGCGGATCGTCTGCAACCGCCTCGCCACCTCGGGGACCGGCTCGGTGACGACCCAGTCGTCGAGCCCCGCGTCGGTCATGCGGAGAGGGTCGGTCCGACTTCGGCCCAGTACTGGGCGAACAGCTCAGGCCGGTCGAAGTGCTGGTTGGCCCGCTTGTTGACGCGCAACGCGATGTGCCGGACGGCTTCCTCGGACTGCTGGTAGAGCAGCGAGACGACCTGGCCGGTGATCACCGGATCGTTGAGCAGCCGGTCGAACCCCTGGGCGCCCTCCCGCTTCATGGTCTCGACCCACTCCTCGGCGGAGGCCGGGGCGGACGGCATCCGCTCGCGATCCGGCGGGGACATGCGGTTGGTGAACAGCGGCATTCCCTCGCGGCCGCCGTTGAGGATCATGTTGGGCAGGTCGTGCGGTGTGCCGCAGCGCTGCATGTCCTCCTGGACCACGTCCAGCATCAGCCCGAGGGTGACCTCGTCGTTGTAGTGCTTGGTGCCCCTGGTCAGGACGTTGAGCAGGTGACCGCTGAACGGCGTGCACTCCTGGAGGTCGGCGGGCAGCCGGGGGCAGCCCGCCGCGTCTGCCGCGTTGCGGTCGTTCTTCGTCGCGGTCAGTACGCAGGTGCCCTCGTGCACGATGCCGAGGACACCGCGCAGCGTTCCCTCCGCGCTCAGCTGCGGCAGCATGTTGGAGTAGCAGCAGTCCGCGATCAGCACCTTGAGCGATGCCCGGCTGCGGCGCATGGCGCGGTAGACGTACCAGCTCGACATCCAGGTGTGCGGCTGCCGCAGGCGGGACGATCCGACCGCGAAATGCACCTGGTCGCCCGGCACATCGGCCCAGTAGGCGCCGTGGCCGATGTAGACGACCAGCAGCGTGTCTCCCGGCTCGGCCTGGTCCGCGGCGCTCTGCACGGCTCCCATGACGTCGTTGATCGTGGTGAGCTGCTCCGGGGGCAGCACTTCGACGGCCTCCGGGCCCCACCGCGGATCGCTCCCGAGTACCTGCCCGTACATCCTGGCGCTGTGGGCGATCTCGGGATGGCTGGCGATGCCGGAGTCGCGGGCGTAGTTCGCGGGTCCGATGACGATCGCGCGGGAGGCCATGTCAGTGCTGGTCCGCGTTGTCCGGGGGCAGTTCGCCCCGCGGCTGCGGCAGGTCACCGGCCGGCGCCTGCGCGCCGGGCCGCGGATCGGGCGGCGCTCCGTCGTCGGCGCCTTCGAGGTCGACCTGGACGTCCAGTGGGTCCAAGCGCCGCGCGGACCAGCGGGCGACCACGGCACGTACCGCTTCGACGCTCTTCCCGTAGGCGTACTCGCCCACCTTGCTCGCCGCGCCGCTCACCGCGGCGGCGAGCAGGAACTCGGCGAGTCCGCCGGACAGATGCCGGCCCTGCGGCACCGGTTCCTCGCGCCAGTCCAGCCCGGTCTCGCGTGCGAGCTCGGCGGCCAACTGCTCGGAGTCGTCGAGGCCGATCACCCCGCCGACCTTGACCACGATGCGCCTCGCCACCACGATGTCCCTTCCCCCTGGTCCCTCGGCAGACCGGGGAACCGATCCATGACACCGGTATCGACGGTAGTAGCCGCCTGCCTCGCCGGTCAACCGGACCATTTCGGCTGTCAGTTGGGCTACCAGCCAGTATGGGGTACCTGGTGGGCCGAGCAGGGGGAAGGACGCGGACGACGTCAGTGCGGCAGGGCGGCGTGCCGTTCGAGGAACGCGGCGACGTCCGCCGGGTCCTCCAGCGGAAGCGGGTAGACCAGGAGCCGGTCGAGGCCGAGGTCGGCGTAACGCCGGGCCGCGTCGGCGGTCACCGGGGAGAGCTGCATGAAGCCGGTTTCCAGTCGGCCCAGCCACGGCGGGCGTTCGACCTCGGCGGCCGCTCGCCGCAGCCCGGCGAGGTGCCCGGCGAGATCGTCCGGGCTGTCGCCGTTGCCCAGCCAGCCGTGGCCGCGCGCGACCGCCCGCCGGAAAGCGGCCGGGCTGTGGCCGCCGACCACGATCCGCGGTCCGTGTTCCCCGACCGGCCGCGGGTGCGCGTCGACACCGCCGAAGGACACATACCGGCCCTGATAGGAGGGCGCGGGCTGGGTCCACAGCGCCCTCATCGCGTCCAGATACTCGTCGGTGCGCCGGCCGCGCTCCGCGTACGGCACTCCGACCGCGGTCATCTCCGGTTCGAGGTAGCCGGCGCCGACCCCCAGCAGCAGCCGGCCGCCGCTGAGCACGTCGAGGCTCGCCACCTGCTTGGCGAGCACCAGCGGATTGCGCTGCGGCAGGATGACGATCCCGGTGCCGAGTTCGATCCGTTCGGTGACGGCCGCGACATAGGCCAGATGCACCAGCGGGTCGAGAATCGGATCCGTCGGCTCCATCGGCGCGTCCGGTGACCGGGGGCTGGGCAGCACGACATGCTCACCGGCCCACCACGACCGATACCCCAACTCCTCGGCCAGCCGGGCCAGTCGGACCGTCTCAGCGGCGCCCAGCACGGCCTTGGCGTTCAGCCCGTTGACACCCAACTCCACGAGTACGCACCTCCATTCGCCCCAGGCACCGGCAACGCCGGTGCCCCGCCCGCCCCCACGCGGTCCATCGTGGGATCCCGCGCGCCGGCTGTCCAAGTCCCGCTCTTATAGCCTTCGGCTATGGATGTCCATGTCCGGGACCTGCGCTACTTCGTCGCGCTCGCGGAGGAACTCAGCTTCACCCGGGCCGCGAGCGACCGGCTCTCCGTCTCCCAGCCGACCCTGAGCCGGCAGATCCGCCGACTGGAACTCTCCTTCCGGACCGCGCTCTTCGAGCGCGACCGGCGCACCGTCACCCTGACCGCCGCGGGCAGGGCCCTGCTGCCGCACGCCCGGCAGCTGATCGAGCGCTGGGAGGGCGCGCGGCGCGCGGTCGTCGACGCGGTGGCGGCCCAGGACACGACCCTCACGGTCGGCTTCCAGACGAGCATCGGCCGCGGACTCGTCCCGGCCGTCACCGCCACGATGGAAAAGCTGCTTCCCGGTTGGCGGCTCCGCTTCCGCCAGATCAGCTGGGCCGACCCGACGGCGGGACTCGCCGGCGGTGAGGTCGATGTCGCCGTCGCCTGGTTGCCCCTCCCGGCGAGCGGCGGCTTCTCGCGGAAGGTGATCACCAGGGAGGACCGCTGGGTGGCGCTTCCCACCGATCACCGGCTGGCCGACCACCCGGTCGTCTCCTTCGGGGATCTGGCCGCCGAGCCCTGCATCGCCCTTCCGGCGACGGCCGGACCGCTCCGCGACTTCTGGCTCGGCAACGACCGCCGCCGGACACCGGCCCGCGTCGCGGTGACCGCCACGACCGCCGACGAGGCGTTCGAAGCGGTCGCCTCAGGACTCGGGATCGTCCTTCTGTCGGCGGGCAACGCCGGGATCTACCAGCGGGAGAACGTCACCTGCCGGCCGGTCACCGGCCTCTCGCCCAGCGAGCTCGCCGTCGTCTGGCGCACCGGGGACCACCGCGAGGCGGTCCGGGTCTTCGTCGAGGCCTGCTGCCTCTGCGGGGCGGGCTCTGGGGCCGCCCCCGCTATTCGATGAGCCAGCGGGCCAGGCCGCCGATGAAATGGTGACCGTGCATACCGCCTCGGCGCGCGGATCCTCAGCGGCGCCAGGCAAGGCCCCCGACCACCGGCCGTCCGTAGCGCCCCTGCGCGACCCCGCCGCCCGCGACAAGGTCACCTTGCTCACCGCCACGTAGGACCTCGATCACAGCGAGGCCACCGGTCTCGCCCAATGGCTGGACGCCGCCGGCCCGAGCCGCTGACGCGGCGGAACCCGGTCCGCGGCGACCGTCCATCACGGCCGTACGCGCACGGTGTCGAACGGGTACACGGAGGCAATCCCGGAAGCGGCCGTCGTGCGTACAGCGGCTCAAGTGGGTCAGGCCCGCGATGGACGTGGCGCCCTGCCCTCTCAGGACTGAGGGAGGAGCGCTTCGCTGCCGATGGCCCGATGGGGCATCCTGGTGTCATGAGCAGGTACGCGGATGCGCGGCTGTACGTGGTGTCGGAGTCGCTGGAGGAGTTGGACGGCCCCACGGAGGGTGTTGTCCGGCTGCCCCGGCATCTCGACTGGGGGCCGCCGTACGAGTACGACCTCGCGGACGCGGCGGATATCGCGGTGATGTACGAGCGGGTCCTGCGTGAGGCGCGCTCGCGGGACGATCTTCAGACATATCTCGACGGCGGTTGCTTGCGTCGCCTGTGGGGGCGGCTGGTGCTGCCGGCTCCGGTCAGGGTGCTCTGGGAGCGCCGGTTCCCGGAGCTTGCGGCTCGCCGGGTGGCTGCGGCGTAGTGGACGACCTGCACCTGCGGCTGATTCGGCTCGGCCTAGAAGCGCTCAGCGACGATTTCGGCTTCGCTCTGGCCGGAGGGTACGCCGTTCAGGCGCACCGCATCGTTCAGCGGCTGAGCGACGATGTCGATTTGTTCGCGCCGATCGAACGGCGGGACGAAATGCCGGCCGCAACGGAGCGGATCGTGGGTGTCCTGCGTGAGCACGGGTACCGGGTGAAGATCGTCCAGCAGGCCGACACCTATGTGCGGCTGATGGTCACGGACCTGGTGAGCGGGCAGGACACCAAGATCGAGTTGGTCGCGGAGTTCCTCCAGCAGCCACCGGTGGCGTCCGAGTGGGGGCCGGTACTCCATCGGGACGACGTAGCAGCGGGAAAAATGGAGGCGTTGTTCTCCCGCGCCGAAGCCCGCGACTTCATCGATGTCGACGCTCTTGTCCAGGCCGGCTATACGCGGGAGCGGTTGATCGAGCTCGCGGCTGAGCGGGACTCGGGCTTCGATACAACTGTCCTGGCCCAGATGTTCGCCGGTGCGGGGCGATTCAATGACCGGCAGTTCCTGGTGTACGGGGTCGACCAAGCCAGGGAGGGCAGGCCTGGAGGATTCGGATCGTGACCCCCGTAGTCGTTGACCCCTCTGCGCGGGCACCAGCTTTCTACCGGATTGGTCCCTCGTATGGGTGAACCGCAGGTCTCAAGGGCATCCGGTACAGCGCCCACTACCTCGGCACCGGTCGGGGATCGGTGGCCGTCGTCGGTCGCGGAGGCGCTGGTGGTTCAGGAGGCGCTGCGGGGGGTCGCGGTCCTTGATGCGGCGGGGCCGGGGCCGGGTGAGGTGCGGTGGGTGGCCGGGGTGGATGTTTCGTACGGCAAGGACAGTGACGAGCTGGTCGCGGCGGCCGTCGTGCTGGAGATGGGGACGCTGGAGCCGGTCGACGTCGCGGTCGTCGAGGGGGTGAGTACGTTTCCCTATACGCCGGGCCTGCTCGCGTTCCGTGAACTGCCCTCTGTGCTCGCCGCGTTGGAGAAGCTGACCCGCGTCCCCGACCTTGTGGTGTGTGACGGCTACGGGATCGCTCATCCGAGGCGGGCGGGGCTCGCGGTGCATCTGGGGGTGCTGACGGGCCTGCCGTGCTTCGGCGTGGCGAAGTCTCCGTTCACCTTCGGCTTCGAGAGTCCGGGGCCCCGGCGCGGGGACAGCGCGCCGCTCGTGGACGACGGCGAGATCGTCGGACGGGCGTTGCGGACCCAGGACAGGGTCAAGCCGGTCTTCGTCTCGGTGGGCAGCGCCATCGGCATCGAGAACGCCTGCGCCCACACACTCCACCTCGCCCGGCGCTACCGACTGCCCGAGACGACGCGGTGGGCCGACCGGATCAGTCGCAGCCGGCTGCGCGAGAAGGGGAGTCGGCCGACATAGCGGCGGTCACCGCGGGGCCGCGAGGAAATTGACGATCGCGGCGACGAACTCCGGCGCGGCCGCCGCTGTCCGGTGGTCTCCGGGCAGCACGGCCCGCGTGCCGTTCCCCAGCGCCGCGACGAGCTGGTCGGCCGAATCGGCGCGCTCGTCGTCGCTGCCCACCGCCACGAGCGTCGGGACCTGGACGCCACCGAGCGGCTCCGCGGGGGTGGCGACGATCGAGTCCAGCACATGGAGCAGAGCCACCGGGTCCTCGCCGCTCGACCGGAGCCCCTGGGCGGCCCGCTCCTCCGCCGAGCCCGGCTCGAAGGTCTCGGCCCCGGCGAAGACCCGTCGCAGGAACGATCCCGCCCCGCCCCCGACTCCCAGCACCTCACGCAGACCCTGACCGGCGACCACCGCCCGCCCCGGTGCCGCGCCGCGTACCAGCATCCTCACCACGATGCGCGCCCCCAGCGAGTAGCCGCCGAGGTCGTAGTCGTCCAGCCCCAGATGATCGAGGAGGGCGAAGCCGTCGTCGGCCAGCACGTCGGGGGGATACGCGGCAGCGTCATGGGGCCGGGCGCTCGCGCCGTGCCCGCGGAAATCCGGCAGGATCACGCGGTGGCCGCCGGCCGCTATCGCCTCGGCCTGGCCGTGGCGCAGCCACAACCCCGCGTCCCCGGTGATGCCGTGCAGCAGGACCAGCGGTCTGCCCGCACCCACCTCCCGGTAGGCGAGGCGCACACCGTCACGGCCGGGGAAGAAGGACACCGCGGGACTCAGCATGCGCCGGAGCGTACCGGCGCCGGATGAGAGGAAGGCAGCCGCGGTGGCCGGCGCCGGTTCAGGGCGCCGCGTCCTTCCGGCGGTCGGCGTGGGCCAGCAGGTCGGGCAGGTCGGTGAGGCGGTCGAGTCCCCGGACCGCCTGAGCCGTCCGGGGATTGCCGCCCAGCCGGGCGCGGTTGCGGTGCAGGAAGGCCCAGTAGCCGGTGGTGTACGGGCAGGCGCGTTCGCCGGTCCGCTCGGCGGGCCGGTAGGCGCAGGGCCCGCACAGGTCGCTCATCTTGTTGATGTACGCCCCGCCGGAGGTATAGGGCTTGGAGGTCATCAGCCCGCCGTCGGCGTACTGCGACATGCCGACGACATTGGGCAGCATGACCCAGTCGTAGCCGTCGACGAAGCAGCGGTGGAACCAGTCGGTGACCGCCGCCGGATCCCAGCCGTCCTGCAGCGCCCGGCTGCCGAGCACCATCAGCCGCGGGATGTGGTGCGTCCAGCCGGTGTCCCGTACCTGCGCCAGCACTGTCGACAGACAGCGCGCCGTCACCGCTTCGGCGTCCAGATCGAGGAACCAGTCCGGCAGCGGCGCGTGGTGCTCCAGCGCGTTGCGGCTCCGGTAGTCCTCGCCGAAGTGCCAGTACAGCTGCCATACGTACTCCCGCCAGCCGGCGATCTGCCGGACGAAGCCCTCCACGCTGTTCAGCGGGGCCGCGCCCTCCCGCCAGGCCCGCTCGGCGCGCCGCACGCACTCGGCCGGATCGAGCAGTCCGAGATTCAGCGGGGCGGAGAGCAGGCTGTGACTCAGCACCGGATCGGCCGCGAGCATGGCGTCCTCATAGCGGCCGAAGTCCGCCAGCCGGTGGGCGATGAAGCGGCGGAGCGCGGCCAGCGCCTCCCGCCGGGTCGCGGGGAACAGCCTCGGTCCGTCGCGCCCGACGAAGGAGACCTCGCCGGCCCGCTCCCAGCGGTCGAGGTCGTGGCGGACCTCGTCGTCGATCGCGTCCTCGGACGGGCGCCAGGGATCCTCGATGTCCAGCGTCGTGGCGCCGCGCGGCGGCGGCTCGCGGTTGTCCCGGTCGAGATTCCACCGCCCGCCGGCCGGCTCGCCGTCGTCCATCAGCAGACCGCGCAGCTCGCGGACCCACCGGTAGAAGCCCTCCTGCCGCAGGCCCCGGCCGCCGTGCCGCCCGGCCCAGCGCGCGAACTCCTCGTGCGGCACCAGGAAACCCTTCGCCGCCAGCACCTCGACCCCGTCGAGCGTACGGACGAATTCCAGCGCCGCGCGCGAGGTGGGATGGCAGACCGTCAGCGCGTCCCGCCGCCGGCCGCGCGCCCGCTCCAGCCCCTCGGTGTACGTCTCCGCCCGTACGTACCGCACCCGGTCGCCCAACTCCGCCGCGCGGTGCCGCATCGCGGACAGGACGAGATGCGCCTTGGCCCGGTGGAAGCGCCGCCGCCGCAGGACCGAGCGCGCCTCGATCATCACGACGGGGGCCTGCGGGTCGGGCCCGCCGTGCCGCGGGTCGAGGAAGTGCGGGCCCAACTGGTCGCCGAAGAGCCAGTGCGGGCGTGCGGTCATCAGCCAGTCCTACCGTTCGCCGGCCCGCCGGTCGCCGTCCGCGGCGCCCAGCCGGCCGCGCGCCCGGTCGAGCCGGTGCCGGGAGCCACGCTACGGGGGCCGCCGCCGGTGCGTGCGCCGACGCACCGGCGCCTGCGGGCGGCGGGCGATCACCGGGTGGGATCGCCGCGGGGCGGTGAGCAGGCCGGCGACTTCGTCCGCTTTGACCGGGTATTGGCAGGCGGCTACGTTGGAAAGAACTGTCGCGGCCAGGGTGCCGCTTTGCGGGACCCGATCAGGTACGGCCACGTGGAGTCCACGGAAGGAAAATCCTGATGAACGCGGGCGGCGCCAACGAAGTCAAGGTCATGCTCCCCGGAAAGGGAGAGGAAGTCGCCATTCCGGGATTCGGCGCGGTCTTCAAGCTCTACAGCCGCGATACGGGTGGCGAGGTGGCGATCGTGGAGCATCCTTTCGCCGTCGGCACGATTACGGCGCCGCACCAGCACATTCATGAGGACGAGCACTCCATCGTCATCCAGGGGCAGATAGGCTTCCGGTCCGACGACAGCGAGGTGGTCCTCGGGGCCGGTGGTTTCATCACCAAGCCCCGTGGGCAGATGCACGCGATGTGGAATGCCGGTGACACACCCGGCCGTATCGTCGAAATCATCACTCCGGGTGGTTTCGAGGACTACTTCCGCGAACTCGCCGAGTTGCTGGCGCCGGGTGGACAGGGATCGGACCCCTCCGGCGGAGCCGCCGCCGCGAGCGACCGCCACGAGACCACCGAGTTCGAGGAGCTGGCCACCAAGTACGGGCTCAGCTACGGCAATCCGGACTGGCTCGATGACGTGGTCAAGCGCTACGACCTCACGCCGCCGAGCCACTGAGGAGGCTGGAGGCATGCCCGTCCGTCCCCGACACGGAGAACCGAGCGGCAAGCCGACGGAGATCGAGGCCCGGGTGCGGATCGACCGCCCCGCGGCGGAGATCTTCGCCTTCTACCGCGACTTCCGAAACCTTCCGCTTTTCCTGGGCGATGTGATGTCGGTCGAACCGACCGGGGACACCACCTCGCGGTGGACGATACAAGGTCCGCTGCGGGTCGGAATCCACTGGACCGTCGAGGTGACCGACGAGGACACGAATGCCCTGATCCGCTACCGGACGAATTCGCCGCGCGGACTCCGAACCGTCTGGAACATCTCCTTCACGGCCGATTCCCGTTCCGACAGCACCGAGGTGCGCGAGGTGATGGAACTCCCGCTCGGAAAAGTCGGACAGACCGGCCTGGCTCTGATCGGAAAGCCCCCGGCCGCGGAGATGGCGGCGAATCTGCACCGGCTGAAGCAGCTCATGGAAACGGGAAGAGTGACGGACACGAGCCACGCCGTGCCCGGCAAGTTCGCCCGTCCCTGACGACCTGGAGCCGTACCGGGCGGGGCGTGTCGAACGGACTTTGGCGGCGGGCCCTGTTGGCCTCGGGCCCGGCGGACGCGGCCCGCCGACCGGGCGCGCCCGGTCGGCCGCATCCCGGGCGTCGCCGCACGCACGCACGCCGCGCCCATGCCGCAGCTGGTGCAGCGCCCATGCCGCGCGCTTGCCGCACATCCGCCGCACGTCTGCGCCACCTTCGGCGTCCCGCCGGAGCGCCGGCCGAGCCGCCCTCCGCCGCCGAGCTGGTCGTTTTCGCGCATTGACCGAGCAACTTAGGTATGCCTACCCTAACGTGCCTGTTGTCCCCAGGTCCGATCCCGAGGATGGTCCGCCATGCCCATGTCCAGCCTGTTTCCGCATGCCCTGCCACTGGCGGCGGCGGCGCCTTCCACCCCGCTCGGTCCGTTCGAGGACAGCGCCGTGACCTGGACGACCTGGGTGACGCTGATGGGATTCGTCGGCCTGACCGCCCTCGCGCTGGTGTCCGTGGGTCCGGTCGCCCGCCGGATCGGGCCGGACACGCTCGGCGCGGTGACGGCGCGGCTGAGCCGGGTCGCGGTCGTGCTGGGGGTGCTGGCCGGGCCGGCCGTACTCACCGACCTCGCCCACGGCGCTTCGGACAGCGGCGGTTACGACTACGGCGCGGCGTGGAACTCGCTCTACGACGGCTCCAACGGCGGCCGTCTGCTGGGCCTGGAGGTGACCCTCGTCCTGGTCGGCGCCGCGCTCGTCGCCCCACTGACCGTCCGCAAGGTCGCCGCGGGGCCGGCCCGGGCATGGCTGCTCGGGGCCGGTCTGGGCGCGGGGTCGGTCGCACTCGGCACCACCAAGTTCCCCGACGCGGTGCCCGACGACTGGGGCCGCACCAGTTTTGAGACCGTCATGTGGATGCTGCACCTGATCGGCGGCTCCCTATGGCTCGGCGGCCTCGCCGGCCTGGCGCTGCTCGCCCTGCGCGGCGCCGTCGCCCCCGCCGACCGGGGCGAGTTCTGGGCCCCGGTGATCCGCCGCTTCTCCGTCGCCGCCATGAGCTGCGTCGCCGCCATCTCGCTGTCCGGGCTGTTCCTGTACTGGGAGCATGTCGACGGTCCCTCGCAGCTGTTCACCACGATGTACGGCCGCGTGCTCGGCGTGAAGATCCTCATCTTCGGCGCGCTGCTGCTGCTCGGCGCCTTCAACCAGTTCTGGCTGCACCCGCGGGTCGACGCGCTGCGCGCCACCGGCGACGAGCGCCCGCTCCGTACGATCCTGGTACGGGACTTCCCGGTCGTGATCACCGTAGAGGCGCTGCTCGGTATGACGGTGCTGTTCGTCGCGCCCTTCCTGCACGGCTCGGCACGCAACCAGGCGTTCCAGGCGAGCGCGGCCAAGCACTCGGCGGTCTCGCTGGACGACCTGCCGAAGATCCCCGCCAAGGAGGTCAGCGCGTCCACATGGGTGTGGGGTACGTCGGAAACACTGGCCGTCATCGCGGTGATGATCGTCGGCTACTGGGCCTCCGGAGTCCTCGCCCGCCGCCGTACCGCCGCCGCCACGGCCGTGACGACGACCGACCCGGGCGACCTCATCACGGCGTGAACCGGCGGCGACGGCCGGTGTCGCAAACGGCCGGCCGCCGGACTCCGGCACGGGGGAATCCCGCGGGCAAACGTCCCCGCGGCCTCCGTACCGTGCACGCGTTGAACGCTTGCGTGCTTGTGAGCCGCTGGCCGGGGCACCCCCCGCCGACTGCATTTATCGACCTTGCTGAGCGGGAACTCCCCCTGATGAGCGCCCCCGCGGCGGACCGGCCGGTCCGGGCGGCGGGCGCCGCGGCGTCGGCGAGGACCCGGTGGGTCGGAGCCCCGCGGCGGGGAGGGCGGGAGCCGGGCCATGAGCCGCCAGAGACCCAACCGGCCGCTGGCCGCGCTGCTGGCCGAGGCGGGCTGGAACGCGGGGGAGCTGGCCCGGGCGGTGAACGCGCTCGGCACTACCCGGTCCCTGGCCCTGCGCTACGACCGCACCTCGGTGGCCCACTGGCTCGCCGGGTCCCGTCCGCGCGCGCCCGTCCCGGCCCTGGTCGCCGAAGTCCTCAGCACCCGCACCGGCCGCCTGCTGCTCCCGGAGGACACCGGTCTGACCCGGCTCCCGCCCGGCCACGCCGCGCCGCCCGGCCCCTGGCCGGGACAAGGGGACCCCGCCGCTCATCTGATCGACCTCACGCGCGGCGACAGCGACCCGGCCCGGCGGGCCCTCTTCCTCCAGGACGGCCAACCCCGGTCCCTCTACTCCCCGGCGGTCCTCGCCCTGCTCGAATGGCCCGACCGCCCGCCGGCCGAAGCGCGACCCACCCGGGCCGGGGCCACCGCCGCCGACGCGCAGACCCTCCAGGAGATGACCCGGGTCTTCGCCGATCTCGCCGAACACCACGGCGGCGGTCACATCAGATCCGCGCTCGCCGCCTACCTCGCCGACGACGCCGGCCGTGTCCTCACCGCCGAAGCCCCCGAAACGGTCCGCCGCGACCTGCTCACCGCCGGCGCCCAACTCACCCACCTGCTCGGCAAGATGACCGCCGACGCCGGATACCCCGCGCTCGCGGAACGCTACTACCGCACCGCCATGGGGCTCGCCCACGCCGGCGGCAGCCGTCCCACCTACGCGATCACCCTGCGGGCCATGAGTGTGCAGGCGCTGCGCGTACGGCAGTTCCGCCCGGCCCTGCAACTCGCCGAAGTCGCGGTACGGACGGCCACCCCCGCGGCCCCGCCGGCCGCGCTGGCCTTCCTGCTGACCCAGCGCGCCGCCGCCCACGCCTACCAACGGCACCCGCACGCCGCCCTGCGCGACCTCGACACCGCCCAGGAACACCACCGCGGTGCCAGCGGCCCGCCCGGACCGTTCAGCGACTACCCCCGCGCCGGGCTCGACTACCAGCGCGGCCAGACCCTACTCGCGCTCGGCCGCCTCACCGACGGACTCTCCGCGCTGCGCGACTCCGCCCTCCACCGGCCGGCCCACCAGCGCCGCGCCGCCGCCCTCACCAACGCCGCCATCGCCGAGACCCTGCTGACCCTGGGCCACCTCGAAGAGGCCTGCGCCCACTGGCACGTTTTCCTCGACCTCTACCCCCACCTCACCTCCCTCCAGGCCGACCGCGCCCTCGGCCGCATGCTGGCCAGGCTGCGCCCCCACCAGCGCCACCGGCAGGCCGACAGCGTCCGGGAGCGCGGGCGGCTGCTGTCCGCCGAGCGCAGGAGGAGATGACGAAAGCTCCGCGCCGGCTGCGCCGGGGGTCCAGGGGCCGCGAGCGGAAAGGTAGAACACGCTGGGATCGTCCATGCCGTATGCATATGCCCCGGTGGTCCCGCCCGGCGCAGTGGAGTGCTTTTCCGGCGGAGAACCACCGGGGAAAACAATTCTGCTTACGCCGGTTGCCGCCCCTCCTTGACGCCCTGCACGCGGTGGCCGGGTGGCCGGGGACGGTCCGGGGTCTGCGCGGCGCGTTCGGCACCGGGGAACACCGGGGCTGCCGCCGTGTCCCAGGCCGGCGCGACACGCTGCCGGCCACCATGGTTGTGCGCTGATCCCGGACATCAACGGGGCCTCCAAACTGCCGGGATCGCGCAGTGCGCGGCCGTTCCCGCGCTGCCACGCTGGCCCCGGCGACGCGGTGGGGTGATCGCCGAGGATTCCGCAGAGGCAGGCGACAGCAGTGGGCGGCTTTTTGAGGGCGGCTACGGGATATCCCACCGTGCTCTTCTCCTTCGCGCTGGTCGTCGTGGTGGCGTACTGGGCGGTGGTGCTCGTCGGGGGCGTGCACTTCCACGGGGGACGCCAGGGCCATGGGGGCGGCCGGGGGCAGGGGGGCCGCCAGGGTCACGGCGGGGGCCGGGGCGGGGGCCGAGGGGGGCGGCACAGCCACGGGGGAGTGCGGAAAATACTGGGCCTGGGCGGCGTACCGATCACCGTGGCGGTCTCGCTGGTGATCGCCTTCGCCTGGTTCAGCGCCCTCGTCGGCCGGGTCGTCCTCGGCGCCGGGGACGGGGGAATCGTGCTGCCCGTGGCGCTGGCCGGGGGGTGGGCCGGGGCGCGGTTGCTGATCTGGCCGCTGCGGCGGCTGATGCCGGCGCCGGCCCCGCCGCCCTCGCGCCGGGACTTCGTCGGCCGCGCCTGCGTCATCCGCACCGGGCGTGTCGGCCCCGACTTCGGCCAGGCCGAGGTCCACGCCGCCGACGGCTCCGCGGCGCTCGTACAGGTCCGGCAGAGCCTCGACGAAGCGGCCGGGCCGGGAAGCGTACTGAGGTCGGGCGCGGCGGCGCTCATCTATGACTACGACGCCGAGGGCGAGTTCTTCCGGGTCATGCCCGGCCTCTACTCCGGCTGACGCGACGTCACCGTCCCACCGCGTCAACGGCGTTCGGCGGCACGGCCGCTCCGCGTGCCGACGTCATCATCCATTTTTCTCAGCAAGGTCGTCCAAGGGACCAGCCATGTCTGTCGTCACCATCGGAATCGGCGTGCTCATCGCCGTCCTCCTGCTCATCGGCCTGGGCGCGCTGCTGCTCTTCGGCAGGCTGTTCCGCAAGGTGGTCCAGGGCGAGGCCCTGATCATCTCCCGGCCCAGGACCGTCGATGTCACCTTCACCGGCGCGCTGGTCGTCCCGATGCTGCACCGGGCGGAGGTGATGGACATCTCGGTGAAGACCATCGAGATCTCCCGCACCGGCCGGGAGGGCATGATCTGCCAGGACAATATCCGCGCCGACATCCAGATCACCTTCTTCGTCCGGGTCAACAAGACCGTCGAGGACGTCATCAAGGTCGCCCAGGCCATCGGCACCGACCGGGCCAGCCACCAGGAGACCCTGCAGACCCTCTTCAGCGCGAAGTTCGCCGAGGCGCTGCGGACGGTCGGCAAGCAGCTCGAATTCATCGACCTCTACACCAAGCGCGAGGAGTTCAGGGACCGCATCATCGCGGCCATCGGCACCGACCTCAACGGCTACCACCTCGAGGACGCCGCGATCGACCACCTCGAACAGACCCCGATGGCGCAGCTCGACCCGGCCAACGTCCTCGACGCGCAGGGCATCCGGAAGATCACCGAACTGACCGCGCTCGAACACATCCGTACCAACGACTTCCAGCGCAACGAGCAGATGGAGATCACCCGCCAGGACGTGGACGCCCGCGAGGCCGTACTGGAGCTGGAGCGCCGCCGTGCGGAGGCGGAGATCCGGCAGCGCAAGGGGATCGAGACGCTGCGGGCCCAGGAGGAGGCGGCCACCGCCCAGGTCCAGGAGGAGCAGCGGCTGAAGGCGCACAGCGCGCTGCTGCGCACCGAGGAACTGCTGGGCGTCCAGCGGGAGAACCAGCAGCGGGAGATCGCCGTCGCCGAGAAGAACCGCGAGCGGGTCATCTCGGTGGAGACCGAGCGCATCGAGAAGGACCGGCTGCTGGAGGTCGTCAACCGGGAGCGGGAAGTCGAACTGTCCCGCGCCGAGATGGACAAGCAGGTCCAGGTGGAGCGGCGCGGTGTGGCGGAGGTGGTGCGCGAGCGGGTCGCCGTGGAGCGCACGGTCGCCGAGCAGGAGGAGGAGATCAAGCGGGTCAGGGTGGTCCAGGAGGCCGAGCGCACCCGGCAGGCGGTGATCATCGGCGCCGAGGCGCAGGCGCAGGAACAGCTGGTCAAGGACATCAAGGGGGCCGAGGCCGCCGAGCAGTCGGCGCACTTCCGGGCGCGGGAGCGGCTGGTGCTGGCCGAGGCGGGGCAGAAGAGCGCGGAGCTGGACGCGGCGGCGGCGACCCTCGCGGCGCAGGGCGAACGCGCCAGGTCCGGCGCGGTCGGGCTGGCGCAGGCCGAGGTGTCCGAGCGCCAGGCGATGGCCGAGGCGGCCGGGATCAGGGCCCGGCTGGAGGGTGAGGCCGAGGGCCTCAAGCAGAAGGCGAGCGCCATCGAGAAGGTGGGCATGGCCGAGGCCGCGGTCGCCGAGAGCAAGGCCCGGGCGGAGGCCACCGGCATCAGGGAGCGGCTGCTGGGCGAGGCCGCCGGGCTCAAGGAGAAGGCGGCGTCGATGGCCGCGCTGGACGAGGTGTCGCGGACCCACGAGGAGTTCCGGCTGCGCCTCGCCGCCGACAAGGAGGTCCGACTGGCCGCGCTGGACGTCCAGCGGCAGGTCGCCGAGGCCCAGGCGTCGGTGCTGGCGGCCGGGCTGGAGAGCGCGGACATCGACATCGTCGGCGGCGACAGCATGTTCCTGGAGCGGCTGGTCGGCGCGGTGTCCTTCGGCAAGGGCATCGACGCCGCGGTGGCGAGTTCGCAGACCGTACGCACTCTGGGCGCCGACTGGCTCGACGGCGAGCGGAGCTTCGGCGCGGACGCGACCGAGGTGCTCGGCTCGCTGGCGGCCGGCGGCCCGTGGAATCTCGCGATGCTGATGAAGCTGCTGGCCGGCACCGGGGCGGACGCCGCGGTGCCCGCGGACCCGGCGGCGCTGGTGAACGGCGCCGGCAAGCAGCCGCAGGCGTAGTGCCGTCAGCGGGATGGATCACCGCCTCGCGGTGCCCGGGACGACGCCTCGCCGCGTCGCCGCAGCCGTCCGGGTACGCGCGGTACGGGGCCGCTCTCTCCCGGCGGCGGCCGGGGGAGGGGGCGCCGGACGCCGCGCAGCGGGCGGCGCCTTTCGGTCCTTTCGGTCCTTCCGGTCCTTCCGGTCCTTCCGGCACAGAACCGGCCACGGGCCGGGCCTCGCACCGGCTGCGACTCGTGCCGTCCGGCACGATGACCGGGACTGCCGGGCCGCCTGTCCCGGCCGCCGGCCCGCCGCCGAGCGGGCGGCCGGAGCCGGGGCGGGGGCGGAGCCCCGGGCCCGGACCCGGAGCCCGGAGCCCGGGGCGAAGTTCCGAGTCCGGCCCGGAACCGGTGCCCGGAGCCGGGACAGGGAGCGAAGTTCGAGTCCGGCCCGGTCCTGGGGCGAAGCCCGAGTCCTGCGCGGAGCCGGTCCTGGGGGCGAAGTGCGAGTCCGGCCCGGAACCGGTGCTCGGAGCCGGGGCCGGGGGCGAAGTTCGAGCCGGACCCGAAGTCCGAGTCCGACCCGGACCCGGAGCCGAAGTCCGAGCCCGGACGGGAGCTGGGGCCGAAGTCCGAGGCTGGCCCGGAGCTGGGGGTGAAGCCTGAGTCCGGCGCGGCCGGAGCCAGAGCCGAAGTCCGAGGCCAGCCCGAAGCCGGGGCCGATGTCCGACGCCGACCCGGAGCCCGGGCCGAAGTCCGTGCCCAGCCCGGGCCCGGGGCCGAAGGCGCCGAAGCCGTCAGCCGACATCGCGCCGCGCTCCGGGCACGGGCCCCGCGCGACCCGCGCGACCCGCGCGACCCGCGCGACCCGCGCGACCCGCGCGACCCGCAAGGTAAAACTGGAACAGACAAGGAGTCAGCGGAAGCCATGGGCGTCGAGGACGGCACCTATCAGATCCTGCGGGCGCGGCTCGCCGACCGTGCCGCCGAGTTGGGGCGGCGGGCGGCGGAGCTGAACGGTCGCCGGGAGGAGGCGTTCGGGTCGCGCCGGCTGGAGCTGGCGGGTTCGGCGCGGCCGCGGACCGCCGGTCAGGCCAGCGCCTGCGGCGTCGTGGCGGTCCGGCCGGACGTACTGCTGCTGGGGACGTCCGCCCCGAGCCTGGCCGAGGGGCTGCTCTCCCTGCACGGTCCGGACGGCTCGCCGCTGGATCCCGCGGCCGTCCCCGGTCTGCTGGACGACGAGCGGTTCCACCGCGACCTCGCCGAGCTGCTGCGCTACTTCCGCGGCTCCCAGCTGGTCGACCTGGTGCGCACCGCCTCGGGTCTGCTGCTCGCCGTGTTCCGTACGGGCGAGAACGAGGGTGACATCCGGGTGCTGCGCTGGCAGCTGACCCGGCGCGGGGCCGAGTACCTGGACAACCACGGGGAGCGCGATCTGCCCCTGCCCCCGGCCTTCGAACTGCCGTGGACGACGACCGGGCGCGAGCACCACGACCAGGGGCGGATCAGGATCGAGGGCGCCGCCGGCACGGTGTCGGTGGCCACCACCGGCGGTCTGCTGACCGTCCACGCGGTGCCCGGCGGCCGGCCGCTGTTCGAGGAACCGGTGGACGACCCGCTGCAGAGCCTGGCCGACGCCGGCGTCGCCTACGCCGCGTCCGGGCCGCTGCTCCTGCTCCGGGTCCGCCCCTACAACGAGCGCGCCGACCGCTTCCTGGTGGTCAACACCCGTACCGGAACAATCCGCCGCCAGGACTCGCTCGGCGGCGGGGCCCGGCTCCTGCCGGCCGAGCAGGGCCTGATCTTCCCCGGCGGCTACGAGTTGGCGGACGGCAGCCACCGGGCCTTCCGGCTGGACGAGGCGGCGGATGCCGCGTCGTCGTCGCCGGCCGACGAGCTGCGCTTCGACGCCGTGCTCGCCTCGCCCAACGGCGAGGACCTGCTCTATGTCCTGCGCCGCCCCGGCCGGGCCCAGACCCTGCTGCTGCCGTGGAACACCGTCCGCCGCGAGGCCGCCGCCGCGCTGCACGGCGCCGCCTACGCCGTCCTGCCCGACGGCACGCTCGCCCTGCTCAAGCCGGACCGCGAGCCGGTCCGTACCCATGAACTCCAGTTGTGGCAGACCCCGTTCCTGTCCGCCGAGTACGCCGCCGCCCAGCCGGTCGGCGACGGCCCGCTGGAACGCATCGGCAACGCCGACCTGGTGCGCGGCATCGCCGACTGCTTCGACGTCGTCCGTACGGCAGCGGCCGCCGCGAGCGCCGACACCTCCGCGAGCCCGGCGGCCGGCCCGGAGCCGGCCGCCGCGCTGCCCGCGCTGATCCTGGACGGCTGCGCCAAGGTCGGCGACCGCCACTACTGGCTCGCCGACGCCGGCCTGCTCGAACCGCTCACCGAGCTGCGCGCGGCCGCCGAACAACTCGCCGCCGAGCAGGCCCGGATGGCGGTGCTCGCGGCCCGCGCCGCCGAGGCGCTGAGCCGGGTACGGGAGGAGGCCGCCGCGCTGATCCGCCGCTCGCACGGCGAGCCCCCGGTCGACGCCGACACCTGGACCGCGCTGCTGGCCGATCTGCGCCGGGCCCAGGGCCGCACCCGTACCGTGCGCGAGCTGCCCCAACTCGACCTGGCCGCACTGGACTCCGTCGAGGCGGGACTGTCCGCCGAGCTGGCGGCGGCGACCGAGCGCGCCTTCGCCTACTTCGCCGGCCCCGACGCCTTCGCCGCGCCCCTGGCCGCCGCCCGGTCGGCGGCCGGCACCGCCGCCGAGACCGCCACCGCCGCCGAGGCCGCGCGGCTGGCGGAGCAACTCGCCGAGCAGGCCGACTCCCTGGCCGTGGTCACCGATCTCGTCACCAGCGCGGTGACCGCCGAGCCGGGCGCGGGCACCGCCGTGCTGCTCGCCATCGGCGAGGTGCTGGCCGCCGTCAACCGCGCCCGCGCCGTGCTGGAGACCCGCCGCCGTTCGCTGCTCGACAGCGAGCACCGCGCCGCTCACGCCGCCGAGTCCGCCCTGCTGGCGCAGGCGACGACCGCCGCGCTGGCCGCCGCCGACAGCCCGGCGGCCTGCGACGACCGGCTGGCCGGGCTGCTGCTGCGGCTGGACGGCCTGGAGGCCCGCTTCGCCGAGGCCGAGGATCTCGCCGCCGACCTGGCCGTCCGCCGAGCGGAGGTCCAGCAGGCGTTCGCCGCCCGCCGGCAGACCCTGCTGGACGAGTCCGCCGCCCGGGTGGACCGACTCGCCGCCTCCGCGCTGCGCGCCCTGGAAGCGCTGCGCCGCAGGCTGGCCGGGCTCGGCTCGCCGGAGGACGTCAACGCCGCGCTGGCCGCCGATCCGATGGCCCTGCGGATCCGCTCCGCCGCCGCCGAGCTGCGTAACCTCGACGACCAGGTCCGCGCACAGGAGTTGGAGGACGACCTCGTCGGCGCCGGCCGGACCGCCCTGCGCGCCCTGCGCGACCGGGCCGACCTCTCGTCCGACGGCGGCGCCACCGTCCGCCTCGGCCGGCACCGCTTCGCCGTCCGCCGCGAACCGGTCGAACTGACCCTCCAGCTGGACGGCGACGCGCTGGTCTTCGCGGTCACCGGGACGGCCTACCGCCGGGCAGCGGACCTTCCGGAGCTGCTGGCCGGCTGCGAGTTCTGGACCCAGCCGCTGGTCAGCGAGTCGCCCGCGCTCTACCGCGCGGAGTATCTGGCCACCGGGCTGCTGGACGGCGCCACCGACGAACCGCCGCTCGTCCAGGTGCGGCGCACGGCCGAGCAGGCCTACGACGAGGGCTACGAGCGGGGCGTGCACGACCATGACGCGGCGCTCATCCTCGCCGCGCTGCTCCGGCTGCGTACCGGCGCGGGATTGCTGGTCCACCCCGCCGAAGTACGGGCCGCCGCACAGCTCTTCTGGGCGTACGGCGCGAACGAGGGCCGCCGCGCCGCCTGGCAGCGCCGCGCCCGCTCCCTCACCTTGGCGCGCGGCACCTTCGGCCCGGCTGCCGCCTCGGCCGCCCTGACCGATCTCGCCGCCGAACTGTCCGTCGCCGTAGGTGAGTTCACCGGCGCCGCCGGTCTGCCGGAGACGATGCCCGCGGGCGGCTACCTGCTGGAAGAACTCGCCGGCCCGGACGAGGGCTTCGCCACCAGCGCCGCCTCCCGGTCCCTGCTCGGCGCCTTCCGGCGCACCGCCGCCGCCCCGCTGCTCGCCGCCGACCTGGCCGCCCTCGACGACGACCTGCCGGCCCGCCACCAACTCGCCGCCGCCTGGCTGGGCTCGTACGCGGCCACGGTCGCCGCCGCCGACGGCCTCCCGGAGGCCGTCGCCCAACTCTGCGCCCCCGCCCTGCCCCGCTACGACATCGCCGCGCCGATCGGCGAGACCGTCGAAGGCCTGCTCGGCACCCATCCCCGGGTGCGCGACGGCCGACTGACCGTCCGCATCGACCGACTCCCCTACGAGGCCGCCACGTTCAAGGAGCGGCGCGTCACCGCCTTCCGAGCCTTCCAGCGGCGGCGCGCCGACGTACTGGCCGCCGAACGCGCCCGGCTGCGCCTGGACGACTACCGCCCCCGCCCGCTGGCCGGCTTCGTCCGCAACCAGCTGATCGACGAGGTCTACCTGCCGCTCATCGGCGACAACCTGGCCAAGCAGCTCGGCACGCCCGGCGGCAGCCCCGACCGCAGCGGCCTGCTGCTCCTGCTGTCCCCGCCCGGATACGGCAAGACCACACTGCTGGAGTACGTCGCCGACCGGCTCGGCCTGCTGATGGTCCGCGTCGACGGCCCCGCCCTCGGCGCGGGCACCAGCTCGCTCGACCCCGACCGGGCCCCGGACGCCGCTGCCCGGCGCGAGGTCGAGAAGATCGTCTTCGCGCTGGAGGCGGGCAGCAACGTCCTGCTGCACCTGGACGACATCCAGCATGTCTCGGCCGAACTCCTGGAGAAATTCATCCCGTTGTGCGACGCCCAGCGCCGCATCGAGGCGGTCAGCGACGGCCGCGCGCGCAGCTTCGACCTGCGCGGGCGCCGCTTCGCCGTCTGCCTGGCCGGAAACCCCTACAGCGCGGGCGGACAGCGCTTCCAGGTCCCCGACATGCTCGCCAACCGCGCCGACCTCTGGAACCTGGGCGAAGTGATGACGGCCCGTCAGGACCTCTTCGCCCTGTCCTTCCTGGAGAACGCGCTGGCCGCCAATCCGGTGCTGGCCCCGCTCGCCGGAAGCGATCCGGCCGAGCTGCGGCTGCTGGTCGCCCTGGCCGACGGAGACCCGGCCGTCCAGGCCGACCAACTCACCCGCCCGGTCGCGGACTTGGAACGGATCCTGGCCACGCTGGCCAGGCTGCGCACCCTCCAGCGCACCGTACTGGCCGTCAACCGCTGCTACATCGCCTCCGCCGGCCAGGAGGAGGCCGACCGCGTCGAGCCGCCGTTCCTGCTCCAGGGCTCCTACCGGACGATGGCCCAACTCGCCGCCCGCGTCGACCCGGTCCTCAACGACGCCGAACTCGAAGCCCTGCTGGACGAGCACTATCTCGCCGAGGCCCAGTCCCTCGGCAGCGCCGCCGAGGCCAGCCTGCTCAAACTCGCCCAGCTGCGCGGCCGCGCCACCGCGGCGCAGACAGCACGCTGGCAGGCCCTCCGCGCGGGCTACCGGACGCCGGGCCCGGCGGTTCCGCAAGGACCGGACCAGGCGTCGGCATGCGCGCCCGGCCGGGTCGGCGGGCCCGGTTCGTCCCGGTGACGCCGCCGCGGAAGCTGGAGCCGTACCTCCTCGGAGCGAGGCGAAAACCCTTTGTCCCGCTTGCCCCGATCGTTCGACAGCGGACGCATGCTCGGATTCGTCAGGACCGACAACGTGGACCATTTGGTCGACACCGAGTCCCTGGACCAGCTGATCGCCATGGCCGACGACCTCGACGCCAAGGTCAGGATCGCCGCCTTCCATGCCCTGGCCTGTGATCGGTGCAAGGGCGACACCTGCGCGCCGGGGGCGGACCGGGTGCTTGGACCGGCGCTGCGGCATCTGGCCGCCGACCCCGACCCGCGGGCCAGGGCGATGGCCGCCGAACTCGTCGGCGAGTTCGCCCACAGCCACGCCGTCGCCCTGGCCGCCCTGAGGACGTCCCGTGCCCAGGATCCGAGCCCGGCCGTCCGGAGGAAGACGGGCTGGTTCATCCCCGGCGGGAGCATCTACGAGCGGACCGCCCCGCACGCGCGGAGATGACCGGAAGGACCGGGGGTCACCGCGCGGGGGCAGGCGCGGGGACGCCGGCCGGTGCGACGGGGGGCAGGAGGCCGCCATGGTGGCGGTGGAGCAGTTCTTCGTGGGCCGGGGTGAAGAAGTGGCGGCCGGCGCCGATCGGTACGTCGCCGGCGTCCTCGGCGTCCCCTTCCGCGACGGCGGGCGGCGGGCCGGGGTGGCCGAGGACGTGGAGCAGGCGGGTGAGGGCCTGCTCGCGGGGGCGGCCGGGGACGGCGAGTTCCTCGTGGGTGATCACGTGGATCGCCGGATGGTGGCGGAGCCACTGGCTGTGGCGGGCTTCCCGCATGCCGGGGAAGCCGGGGTCGGTCAAGGCAAGGGTGATCTTGGCGTCCAGCGTGGGCAACGTGGCGAGGATGTCGCGGTAGACGAGGTGCTCGGGCATCGAGCCGACGCGGCCCGGCGGTTGGGACAGGGCGCGGATCTGCTGGACGATCCGGTCGCGGATGTCGCGGTGGTGGAAGACGATGGGCGGCCGGCCGCCGGAGTGCCAGCTGCGCAGGAATCCGGCGTCCGCGCGCCGGAGGTCCAGGCCGGTGACGTACCAGCAGCCGCGGCCGGGCAGCAGCCCGAGCAGCGCGGAGCCCGGCAGCCGGGTCAGGCGGGCCTCGATGTCCGGGTCGACGGGTGAGGCGAGGGTGGTCGGCTGGCCCAGGCGGGTCCACCAGACCCGCCACAGCGCGCCGACCGCCGCGTGGAAGGCGACCTCCAGCGTGTCCCGGTCCGCCCGCTGCCGGTCGAGCAGCCCCGCGCCCCGGTCCGGGCCGTAGGCGGCGGTCAGCAGCGGATAGACCTCGCCGGGGCCCGGCTGCGCGCCGGCCGCGGCCGGATCGCCGCTCATCGTGCCGTAGGAGGTGTAGCCGAGCGCGGTGGTGACGCCGGCCAGCAGCGGGGTGCCGCTGCCGGGCGGCGAGACGACGATCAGCTGGGCCACGGCCATGGAACATCTCCGGGAGGAAGCGGGAGGAAGGCGGGGCGGAGGTGTCCGGCCGCCGCGCCTGCGGGGCGGGTTCAGCGGGGCGCGGGCATGACGGCAGACGGTGTGGTGCTGAGGAGCAGGTCCTCATAGGTGTGGTGGCGGCGCGCGGTGGTGCGGTGGTGCAGCAGTTCGGCGGCGCGGACGTGCTCGCCCGCGTCCGCCAGGGCGCGTGCGAGGGTGTCCTGGATGATCTCGCGCTCCACCCGCACACCGCCGATCCGCCCCGCCCGCTCGCCCAGGCCGGTCAGCAGCTCGACGGCGGTCCGGGGACGGCCCGCGGTGACCTCCGCCAGCGCCCGGACCACCGGGGCCAGCACCTCGTGGAACTCCGGGCGCGGGTCGGCGGCGGCGCGGCGGGACAGGGCGCGCAGGTCATCGGTGGCGGCCTCCACAGCGAGGGCCAGCGCCAGATTGAAGGTGTGGAAGACCTCGGCCATGCCGCCCGGTGATGCCAGCAGCTCGCGTACGTGCTCGGGGTCGCTGAGACCGGCCGGCTGCTGCCCGGCCAGCAGCAACCGCCAGTTCACCGCGGCCCGCATTCCCACGTCCCCATGCGCCAGCACGGTGTCCGCGCGGCGGCGGGCGTCCGGGAAGTCGCCGCAGGCGATGGACTGGAGGGCGGCATGCCAGTTCAGATGCCGCGACTGCGCCGCCCCCGGGTCCACCGCGAGCCAGGCGTCCAGGAACGCCACGCCCGCCGGGCCGGCCCCCGACTCGTGCTCCGCGTGGGCGAGGGCGTGCGCTGCCACACCCGAGCGCGGGTACAGCGCCAGCGCCCGCTCGGACAGCTGCCGCGCTTCCCTCACCCGGCCCTGCTCCGCCCTGGTCGCGGCCAGCCAGCTCGTCCACGGCCAGTTGTCCGGACCCGCGCATGCCGCCTGCTCCTCGATCAGGGCGTCGCCGCGTGCGGGGTGAGCGGTGTCCGGCGAGGACCGGAACGCGCCCAGCATGAGCCCGGCCGTCTCGTCGGCCGGCCAGCGGGCGAAGTGCGCCGCCAGGTGATCCGCGGTCAGTCCGTACTGCCGGTGCGAGAAGAGATACACCCCGTAGACGAGGCTCGCCTGCCGCTCTCCCGCGGCTCGCGCGTCCCGGTGGGCGATCACCAGCTGGTCCTTCAGCTCTACGTCACCGAGGCCGTCGCAGGTGGCCAGCACCAGCAGGCCGCGCGCCAGACCGCAGTCCGGGTCGGAGGCCGCCCACGCGCGCAGCAGGGGGAGTGCCCGGCCGCTCAGGGCCAGCAGCTCGGTGACCGCCCGGTCCCCGACAGCCCGGTCCCCGACGGCCCGGTCTCCGGCTACCCGCTCCCGCGCGGGGAGGGCTGTCCCCGTCGCGTCCGCCGCCGGACCCGTCACCCGCCGCTCTCCCGCGCCGTCGGGTCAGACACTGGACCTGAACAGCGCGGTGCAGACGATGCCGCTGCTGCCGCAGTGGTTGCGCGGCAGGCTCAGCGGCAGCCCCGCCTGATTGCCGCCGCCCACGCCGCTGCCGGCCACTGTGGCCCCGGAAGAGCGAGCGCCGTCGTCCTGGTTGACACAGGCGTTGCCGAACATCGCGTTGCCGACGCCGATGACGCTCGCGTGGGCGGCGCCGGTCGGAAGCAGCGCTGCCCCCGCCACCGCGCCCAGCACCGCGGCCCGCCGCACCCCGGCCTTGGCCGCCCCGCCGCCCGAACTCCGCGTCTCCACGCTCATCGCGAACCTCCTCCGTCCGACCCGGGACCTGACCCCGGTGCCCGTACCCACCACATCTGCCGGACCGATTCGGGCCGTACCCCGACCAACGACCGCGCCCGCGGCCCGTCACGGGACTCCCCGCACGAAAACCGGTAAAACCGCAGGCGAGAGGCGCCCAGGGCGCCGCCGCCAGCGCCGAGGACGGGCACCTCACCCGTTCGGCGGATGGTCAGGGCGGGTCGGCCGACCGCTCGCCGGGCCACAGCTCGGGAGCGGGCCGGTGAAGAGCCTCCACCGGCCCGCCCCCGAGCACGGGAGCCGGTGGGCGCGGCGGACCGGGGCGGCGGAAGATCTCCCTGCCGCCCCGGCCCGCCGCGGTGTCACTGCGCGCGGCTGCCCGCGATGGAGGCGACGTACTTGGACCAGCCGCAGCCGAGACCGGCGAAGCCGGACAGGCCGACGGTGCCCCTGACCACACCGTTGGAGTAGAAGGTGTAACTGCCCTTGCCGGCGACCGGGTAGTAGATGCAGGCGGTCAGTCCGTAGGAGCCGGTGTGGTTGTTGACGAAGGTGGCCGACAGCCGTGAGTCCGGGGCGAAGGCCGCGGTGCCGCCGGTGACGCGGACGTACCCCATGTCCAGGCGCGACCGGTAGCCGTAGCAGGCCGAGTTGCTGCTGAAGTGGATCGCGCCGGGCTGCGGCTGGACCGACGGGGTGCCCGAGATCAGGCAGAGGTCGATCGGGTTGACGTTGTTGGTGGTGACCCGGGTCGTGGTCGGTGCGACGGCGAGCAGGGCCGCGCGCCGGAAGGCGTGACCACTGGCGGTGCCGCTGATGACGACCCGCCAGATCGGCAGTACCTTCGCCCGCTTGACGATGGTGATCGGCGAGACCGTGGTGACCCGGCCGGCCCTGGCGGTCGCGGCCGTCGTGCCGGTCGCGCCGGTCGTGACCGACTTGGTGGCCGCCCCGGCCGTCGTCGCGCTTCCGAGCGTCACCCCCATCAGCGCTGCGAGTCCCAGCGCGAGCACGCGCTTGCGTATGCGCACACGCATGACTAACCCCCCTGTTTCATGACAATAAGAGCTTTGGGTGGTCAGGATAGGGGAAGCCGTCCGCGCTCCGGCCGGCTTCCCGCGCAAGGTACGTCTGCTGATGTCCCCTTGCCGTAAAGCGAATTGACGATGCGTCAGTCGGGGTGTCCGCGCGGTCGGCGGCGGACGGCCGTACGACCGCGCGGTCCGGCCCCGCCCCCGCCCCGCCGCGGCATCAGCGGGGCGGGGGCAGCGGATCGGGCGGCGCCGGATCGGGCGGGTATGCCGTGCTGTCGGCCAGCGCGTCGCCCAGGGCGGTGCGCCAGTAGAGGACGGAGCGGCCGGAGCGCGCCCGGGTGAGCAGGCCGGCCCGGCGCAGCACCGCGAGGTGGTCGCCGACCGCGCCCGGCGCCAGCCCGAGCTGGCGGGCCATCTGGGTGGTGCTCGCGGGCGCGTCGAGGGCGGCCAGCAACTGGGCCCGGGAACGACCGAGCAGGGACGCCAGCACACCGGGTACGGAAGCGCCCGGCGCCTCCCACAGCGCCGCCGTCCCCCGCGCCGGGTACACCAGCGCCTTGGGCCAGGGCTCCTCGTGATGCACCGCGAATCCCGGCCCCACCAGGACCGACGGGATCAGCAGCAGCCCCTCCCCGCCCAGCCGCACGGTCCCCACCGCGCTGGCGTCGTCCAGTTCGATGCCGCCCGCGCGCCAGGCCGCGCTGTCGTGCAGTGCGGCGATGGCCGCCGCCCAGCCGTGCTCGCCGATCACGCCCACCCGGTGCACCACGTCCCGCTCGCAGACGGCCCGCAGTTGCGGCCAGTCCGGGGCCAGCAGCTCGTGCCAGGCCCGGTCCAGCACGGTGGCGATCCGTTCGACGACATCCGGCGCGTCGAGGATCTCCCGCACCCGCGGGGCGATGGGGCGGCCGGCCAGCGCCGTGGCCTGGGCGATCTCGGCCCGGGCCTGCGCCAGCGGAGTGGCGCGGATGGAGGCCAGGTCGTCCGCCCAGCTCTGGGTGAGGCCGCGGGGCGGGGCGGCGACGAAGTTCACCCCGTAGCGGGGTGCGTGCAGCGCGAGCGCCGCGTCCAGCTCGGTCTCCCGCCGCAGCCGCTCGAACCCCGGCCGCAGCCGGGCCGCCCAGGCGGGGGGCAGCGGGCGGCGGCGGGCGTCGCGCTCGCCCGGGCCGCCACGGTGGAGACCGCGCAGCAGATGCTCCAGCTCGAAGGCAGGGGACAGCGCGAAGCGGCTGCGCAGCAGTTCCTCGGCGTCGACCTCGAAGCGAAGCATGCCCGCCAGGCTACGACCTTACGTGCGGGGACGAATCATTCGCGGGCGCCGCCGCCCCCGGGCAGGGTGCTGGACATGCCGACGCCCGCACCCGAGGACACCCCCACGCCGACCACCCGCACCCCCGCCCGGACCACCTATCGCGAGGTGCTGGCCGAACCCCGGTTCAGGCTGCTCTTCCTCACCCGCACGGTGGCGATCACCGCCGACTCGCTGCGCATCACCACCTTCTCCGTGCTCGTCTTCGCGGCCACGTCGTCGCCGCTGCTGAGCGGGATCGCCTTCGGCGCGGGATTCCTGCCGCAGATGATCGGGACCACGCTCTTCGGCTCGCTCGCCGACCGGCTGCCGCCCCGGGCCCTGATCACCTGCGGCTACCTGCTGGAGTGCGCGACCGCGCTGCTGCTCGCCCTCGGGCCGCTGCCCGTCGGGGCCAGCCTGGGGCTGGTGGCCCTGGTCGCGCTGCTCACCCCCGTCTTCGGCGGCGCGTCCGCGAGGCTGGTGGCCCGCTGGCTCACCGGCGACGCCTATGTGCTCGGCCGCTCCCTGAGCAACATGGCGTCCTCCGGCGCGCAGCTCGCCGGACTCGCCCTCGGCGGCGCCGCGGTCTCCGCGCTCGGCGCCCGGCACGCGCTGCTGATCGGCGCCGGGCTCTATCTCGCGGTGGCGGCCTGCGTACGGACCGGACTGCCGCGGCTGCCGGCCGGGACAGCGGCCGGCTCTCCGGTACGGGCCAGCCTGGCCGCGACCCGCGCGCTGCTGCGGGCCCACCGCACCCGGCGACTGCTGCTCGCGCAGTGGCTGCCGGGCGCGTGCGTGGCCGGCGCGGAGGGCCTGATCGTCGCCTACGCGGGGACGCGGCACTTCCCGTCCGGTGCGTACGCGGTGCTGATGGCGTGCCTGCCGGTCGGGATGCTGTTCGGCGACCTCGTCGTGGGGCGCCTGCTGCGGCCGGTCACCCGGGAGCGGCTGGTGGCGCCGCTGATCGCGGTGATGGGGGCGCCGCTGCTGTGCTTCGCCCTCGAACCGGGAGTCGCCTGGAGCGCGGCGCTGCTGCTGATCACCGGCACCGGCTTCGCCAACGGCCTCGGCCTGCAACGCCCCTTCCTCGACGCCCTCCCCGACAGCGCCCAGGGGCACGCCTTCGGGCTGCTCGCCTCCGGCACGATGACCTTCCAGGGCGTCGCCCCCGCGGTCTTCGGCGCCCTCGCCCTGCCCTTCCGCACCGGCACGGCCATGGCCGCGGCCGGCGCCGCCACCCTCCTGTGCGTCGCGCTCGCCCCCCGCCGGCCGGCTCCGGCCGGCGCACCGCCCGTCGCGGACGCCCGGCCCGCCGTGACGCGCCAGGGCTGACCTGCCCCGCCGATCCGGCCGGACCTCGCCGGGAGCGCGGCGGGGTCAGGCCGCGGGGTCGGTCGAGTTCGCGACCCGCTCCAGCCATTCGTCGAGCAGTACGGTCTCGGCGGTGGTCAGGGATGTGGACGGTGAGCTGCGGAGCAGCGCGCCCAGCCGGGCGGCGGCGGTGGGCGTGGTGACGGCGGCTTCCCCGGGGATGCCGGCCGCGCCGTACGGACGCATCGCCGTCGGGGTGAAGACCGAGGCATGCACGGCGTCCCGTACGCGCGGCGAGGTCTCCGTGTCGGGGAACATGGCCGGCCGGGAGATCAGCATCAGGGCGACCCCCACGTTCGCCGACATGATCATCTGGGCGCCCAGCGCGGGGGAGATCAGCAACTTGCCCTGCGCCGCGGCCGCTTCCAGCTCGCGGGTGAGGATCCGCTGCGATTCGAGCGCCGACGACGGCGGCCTGCGCATGGCGGGGGAGTTCATCAGCCGGTAGAGGTTCCGGTTGGCCAGTGCGAAGGCGACATGGCTGTCCCACCCGTCGCGCACGTCCTGGACCGGGTCGCTGCCCGGGTGACGGTCCCGTTTGGTCGCCAGATAGGTGTCGAAGCCGTGGTCGACGACGGCCGACAGCAGCCCCTCCTTGTCGCCGAACTGCCGGTACAGCACCGGGGCGCCGATCTGCGCGGCGTCGCAGACCGCCCGCGTCGAGATGTCGCCGTCCGGTGACCGCGCCAGCAGGTCGACGGCCACCGACAGGATGCGGTCACGGGTGTTCATGGGCAGATGCTCTCCTCGGACGCGGCGCTGCCGCGTCAATGGTGATACGCGGACCGGGCGCATGCTCCGCGGCTCACCATTGTGCGGCGAGCGGATGACGGACGGTCGCCGGCCTGAGCGGGTCAGCCGAAGGTGATGACGGAGCGTCCGGCGGCGTGCCCGCCGCCCAGGGCTTCCAGCGCGGCCGGTGCCTCGTCCAGGCCGATCGGCCGGACCTCGGGGAATATGCCGTGCCTCGCGGAGAAGGCGAGGGTGTCCCGCAGATCGTGCGGGGAGCCGGACGGTGAGGCCATCACGTGCAGGCGGTTGAGCACCATCGGCTGGACCGGCAGCACGAGCGGCTCCGCGCTGTAGCCGCACAGGACCAGGGTGCCGTCGGGCGCCAGGCCGCCGAGAGCCGCCGCTGCCGCGGCATTCGACGGTGCCGCGTTGAGTATGACGTCGGCTCCGCCGTCCCAGGCCTTCAGACCGGCCGCCGGATCGGTGTCC
Source organism: Streptomyces polygonati (assembly GCF_042650325.1). Taxonomy (NCBI): domain Bacteria; kingdom Bacillati; phylum Actinomycetota; class Actinomycetes; order Kitasatosporales; family Streptomycetaceae; genus Streptomyces; species Streptomyces polygonati. Next base: position 69,162 of record NZ_JBHSBB010000013.1, read on the forward strand.
GCGGTGGAGACGAAGAGTTCGGCCCCCAGGCTCTTGGCCCGCGCCTCGCCCGCCGCCGACCGGCCGACGACCGCGACCCGCGCGCCCATGGCCACCGCGTAGCGCACCGCGAGGGCGCCGATCCCGCCGGAGCCGATGACGGCGACCCGGGAGCCCGCCTTCGTGCCGCCGTGGCGCAGGCCGTTGAAGGCGGTGATCCCCGCGCACATCAGCGGCGCCGCGGACACCGGGTCGATCCCGGCCGGGAGCGGGGTGACGTAATCGGCCTTGAGCAGGGCGTATTCGGCGTAACCGCCGTCGGCGACGATGCCCGTGACGCGCTTGCGGGCGCAGAGGATCTGCTCGCCGCGCACGCAGTAGTCGCAGTGGGCGCAGGAGTCGTAGAGGAACTGGGCGCCGACCGCCGTCCCCGGCACCGGTGAGGTCACGCCGGCGCCGGCCGAGACGACGACTCCGGTGATCTCGTGGCCGGGGACGACGGGGAAGCGCGCGAAGGGGTAGTGGCCGCGGACCAGATTGAGGTCCGAGTAGCAGACGCCGCACGCGGTGATCCTGACCAGGACCTCGCCCGGGCCGGGCTCGGGAACCTCCCGGTCGGTGAGGGTCAGCGGTGCGTCGACGGCGCTGGCGATGGCGGCACGCATGGCGGTGCTCCTAGGGGTACGAGAAGGGAGCTGCCACGGGCGGCAGCCTGCTGGGCGGTGCGCGGCGGGGAACCGTGCGTAGCAAAACTAACAGAAGAACGAGATCATCGCTACCCCCAATCTGTTAGCGACGCTACGGGGCGGCGTCGGTCGGCGACCCGCCCCCCGGGGCGGGCGAAGCCGGCCCCGGACCGATGGCGTGGACGATCGGCGGCGGACGGCTCCCTATGGGGCGCCGGGCGCCGAAGAAGTTCTTCCGGATTCAACGGCAAGGGAAGGGGCCAACGCAGGGAAGCAATCCGAAATGAGGGAGAAGAACAGCCGGGGACCCGGAGCCCGTGGAATTGACCGAAGGTTCACACCCCGCCCGGTGCGTACGGCCGGCGGTGGTCGCCCGGGCGCTCCGCCCCGCCGTGGGGGCGGCGCGCGCTCGTGTCGCGCGACCGCCCGGGCGGGCGCCCCGCGAGGAGTACGCCGAACTCTTCCTGGGTGTCCGGGAGATGAGACGACGGCAAAGCGGCGGGAAGGAATGCGGCGGGACGGCGTACCCTGCCGAATTCACGGCCGGCGGCAGGTGTCCGCAGGCGGCGGGTGCGTTGAACCGGCCGCCGGAAAGGCTGAGTTCCCGGAGTCCGGCACACCGGGACATCCATGTGGCGTCGGCCGCGTCGATCACCACTCCGCTTATCGGCCCGGGCGGTGGGATTCACCGGCGTGATACCGGCCGCCGGCGCTTCGCCTTTGCCGCCGCGGTTTCGGGCGAAGCTTCGGGGAGTACGTCGGAATATCGTCGTCCAGGTTGATGAACTCGAAAATGTCCGCGACATCTCGGCGTCGCCGGCGCCGCCGGTAAGCGCGATCCGCCCGATGATCGAAAATCCCGGCGGCGCCGACCGGCCCGGCCGGAAGGTGATCTCAATCATGTCGGGCCGCCGGGCCCGGGACGGTGACGCGCTCGCCGAGCAACCCCTTGGTGGCCTTTTGCCGGAAAAGTGCCGGTCCGATCGCCCGGCCGGCCGGGGCCGCCGCGGCGACCGTATCGACGGACGGCCGGGCCGAACGGCCGTACCTGAAGCCCCCGTCGGCGGTCCCGGCGGCCGACCGCGGCCAGCGGACCAGGTGAAGTGCCGACCCCCGCCCGGTCGGTGAACGGCTGTCACGTCCTGGTTGCCCCGGTTCCGCCGGCGCCCGGCACCCATGGCGAGCCCCCCGCGGCGCCGTCGGCGCGGGCGCGGCCGGCGGGATGGAGGGGCGGGGTGCGACGTTCCGTTTGAAGTCGACGGAGCGGCGAGCACTCACCGTTACTGTGCTTTACTTCCTCCGCTTCCCGCGCGACACTACCTCCTCGTGGCCCACACGCGCCCGGCCGCTGATGTCTAACCCCGCAAGGAAGCTTCACTCGGGGATTTACAGCGGCATACTTCTGGATTAGAGTCTCGCCCGGTGATGACGGCAGCCAGTGGCTTGTGCTTTCACCAGGCGTGGCTGTTCGACGTAAGTGAAACCGGCTGAAGAGGGTAGAGGCGTGAGGGTGTATCTGCAGGGTTGCCCGCAGGGGGAACGTCGATACCTCTGTCGCCTCGTACCGTGTTGCCGGACGCAGGGGCGGTATGCGTGTCCTGAGGACACCATGCGGTCATGAGAAGTTCGTGAGGGGCAACAGCCGTTCATGAAACTGTCATGTGAATCCTACCGTTTCCGCGCGGAATCCACCTCACCATTCTGTTGTGCTGTCCGCTTCCTGCTGTCCTGGGGCGTGTAACGCGACAACGGATGGTCAGTCATGGTGCCTGCCTTTACATCTGCCAGATCGGCGACAAACCCTTACTCGCGATGCACTCGAACACGATGAATTCGAGGGGTGATGATGGCGACATTAACGGTGCCCGATGAATTATGCCTGCCGGACATGCTGCGCACGGTCGCGCTTGTCCAGCCCGACCGGACCGCCGTCTCCTGCGGCACGGATCGACTGACCTTTCAACAGCTCAGTCAGCGAAGTGAAAACATAGCCGGTCACCTGAGACATCTCGGTGTGGCACCGGACGAACTGGTCGGCATATTCATGGAGCCGTCCATTGACCTCATGGCGAGTGTCTGGGGCGTCCTGTACACGGGCGCGGCCTACCTGCCGCTGTCGCCGGAGTACCCCGATGAGCGCGTGCGCTACATGGTGGCGGACTCCCGGACCAAGGTCATCCTCGTGGACGAGGCCCTGGTGTCGCGGCTGGCCGCGATGGCGCCGCCGGACACCAAGATCGTCACCCTGGCCGACGCCCGCGCCCACCGGGACGCGTCGCGGACCTCGTCCGACCCGGCCGAGCAGGACGTCTGCCCCGTCGGCGGCCCGTCGGCCGCCGCGCCCACGCAGGGGGACAAGCTCGCCTACGCCATCTACACCTCCGGGAGCACGGGCAACCCGAAGGGCATCGGCATCGAGCACCACAGCATCGTCAGCCAGATGCGCTGGCTCGCCGCCGAGCAGGCGCTGGACCAGCGCCGGACGGTGCTGCAGAAGACGCCGCTGAGTTTCGACGCGGCGCAGTGGGAGATCCTGGCGCCGGCCTGCGGCAGCAGCGTGGTGATGAGCGAACCGGGAGCCTACGGCGACCCCGGCCGCCTCATCGATCTGATCGTGGCGCACCAGGTGACCACCCTCCAGGGCGTCCCGACCCTCTTACAGGCGCTCCTCGACACCGGGCAGCTGTCCCGCTGCACCTCCCTCACCCAGCTGTTCAGCGGTGGTGAGGCGCTCACCAAGAGCCTGGCGATCCAGCTGCTCGACGCGTTACCCGACTGCGAACTGGTCAATCTGTACGGCCCCAGCGAGTGCACGATCAACGCCTCCGCCCACCGCGTCGACCGCGCCACCGTCCAGCACGGCCCGGAGATCATCTCCATCGGCCGGCCGGTACGGGACATGAGCTTCCACATCCTCGATCCCGCCCTGCATCCTGTCGCGCCGGGCGAGTCGGGTGAGATCTACGTCGCGGGCCGCCAGCTCGCCCGCGGTTATCTGTACCGCCCCGACCTCACCGCCGAACGGTTCATCACCAACCCGTTCTCCACCGACCCCGGTTATGCCCGTCTCTACCGGACCGGTGACCTGGCCCGATGGAACGACGACGGCACCGTGCAGTTCCTCGGCCGTACCGACAGCCAGGTCAAGCTGCGCGGGTTCCGGGTGGAGCTGGACGAGATCAAGGTCGCCATCGAGACCCGCGACTGGGTCAAGCGCGCGGCCGTCGTGGTCCGGGACGACCCGAAGACGGGCGCCAACCTCGTCGCCTTCATCGAGCTCGACCCCAACGAGGCCGCGCTGATGGACCAGGGCAATCACGGCGCCCACCACCAGTCGAAGCAGAGCAAGGTGCAACTCCGGGCGCAGCTGGCCAACTTGGGACTGCGCGAGGAGAGCGGACTCCCGGTCGTCGACCTGCCGGGACGCACGCCGACGGCCGAGCAGCGGCGTACGGTGTTCGCCCGCAAGACGTACCGCTTCTTCGAAGGCGGTGACGTCACCAGGGACGACATCCTGCGCCTGCTCGCCCCGACCGAGCAGCAGCCGGCCGCCCCGCGCACCCCGGACACCCTGACCCGCACCGAACTCGGCACCCTGCTGCGCTACTTCGGCCAGTTCACCAGCGCCGAGCGGCTGCTGCCCAAGTACGGCTACGCGTCGCCCGGTTCGCTCTACAGCACGCAGCTGTATCTGGAGCTGTCCGGTGTCGCGGGCATCGAACCCGGCTATTACTACTACCACCCGGTCAGCCACCAGCTGTCGCTGATCAGCGCAGCCCCGGTCGGCGCGCCGCGGCTGCGGGTCCACTTCATCGGGCACCGGGCGGCCATCGAGCCGGTCTACCGCAACAACATCCAGGAAGTCCTGCAGTTCGAGGCCGGTCACATGGTCGGTCTCTTCGACGCGGTGCTCCCCGAGTACGGTCTGCGGATCAACCCCGGCGACCGGACCCCGGCCGTCAAGGACCTGCTGCGCTGCCCGGACGAGGACTACTACCTGGCCACGTACGAGGTGGAGACGCTCGCCGCCCCGGCGTCGCCCGACCCGGTCGAGCTGTACGTCCAGGCGCATCCCGGCCGGATCGCGGATCTGGCCGCCGGTCAGTACCGCTACGAAGGACCCGACTTGGTGCGGGTGTCCGACGAACTGGTGCGCAAGCGCCATGTCATCGCCATCAACCAGGAGGTCTACCAGCGCGCCAGCTTCGGGATCAGCATGATCAGCGGTTCGTCCGAGCCCTGGCAGCGCTATGTCGACCTCGGCCGGGTACTGCAGCGGTTCCAGCTGAACGACATCGGCCTGGGACTGATGTCCTCCGGCTACAGCTCGGAGACCGGCAACGACCTGCCCTCGGCCCGGCGGATCGCGGACATCGCCTCCCTCGGCCCCGACGTCGCCTCCTACTTCGCCATCGGCGGCCGGATCAGCGCCGAGCAGCGGCTCAGCGAGGGTATGAAGGAGGACTCCGTGCACATGCGGGGACCGGCCGAGATGATCAAGGACGACCTCGCCGACTGCCTGCCCCGCTACATGCTGCCCAACCGGGTCGCCGTGCTGGACTCCTTCCCGCTCACGCCCAACGGCAAGATCGACCACCAGGCGCTGCGCGCCATGGACGAGGCCACCGTGGACGACGACGAAACACCGGTCGTCCCGCCGTCCACGCCCACCGAGGAGGCCATCGCCGCGCTGTGGCAGAAGGCGCTTCGCCGTTCGCACGTTTCTACGCGGGAAGACTTCTTCGCCGTAGGCGGCCACTCACTCACCGCGGTCAATCTGGTCACCGAGATCAACCGGGAACTCGGCAGCGCGCTGCCGCTCCAGGTGCTCTTCGACTCGCCGACCATCGCCGAACTCGCCAGGCGGGTCGACCGCGAACCCGCCACCGAACTGTCCAGGCTGGTGCGGCTGCGCGGCGACGGCGGCGGCCGGCCGACCTTCTGCTGGCCGGGGCTCGGCGGCTATCCGATGAGCCTGCGGCTGCTGGCCAGTCGGCTGCACCTGGGCCGGCCGTTCTTCGGCGTCCAGTCCCACGGCATCAACGCGGGCGAAGTCCCGTACGAGACCTTCGGTGAGATGGTCGCCCGGGACATCGAGATCATCAAGCGGGTCCAGCCGGTCGGTCCGTATGTGCTGTGGGGCTACTCCTTCGGCGCCCGGGTCGCCTTCGAAGTGGCCTACCAACTGGAGCGGGCCGGCGAGCAGGTCGAGGAAGTGGTCCTCATCGCGCCGGGCAAACCGCGGGTCGAGATCCGCCAGGAGGCCGCCACCGACGCGGCGGTCAGCTACGCCGACCCCACCTTCGTCTCGATCCTGTACTCGGTGTTCGCCGGCAACCTGGAGCAGTCGGCGATCGACGAGTGCGTGGCCGCCAGCTACGACGAGGACTCCTTCCTCGACTTCGTCTGCGGCCGGTTCGAGCACCTGAACCGCGATCTGGCCCGCCGGATCGTCGGCGTGGTGTGGCGCACCTTCCTGTTCGAGTACGCCCCCCACGAACTGGCCGAACGCAGCATCAGCGCGCCGATCACCGTGTTCAGGGCCACCGGGGACCAGGACTCCTTCCTCGACAGTGGCCAGGTGTCGTCGAGCACGGCGCCCGCGGTCACCCAACTGGACGCCGACCACTACGCCCTGCTGCGCGCGTCCGGCATCACCGAACTCGTCACCGCCATCCAGTCCGCACGGCTCACCAGGAAGGTCACCGCAGTGCCTCACGTCAACATCAAGCACTTCCCGAACAGCCTCGACGCCACCCAGATATCCACCCTGGTCGAGGCGATCACCAGCGCGGTCCAGACCGCCTTCTCGGTCGGCGAGGGCGCCGTGTCGATCGCCCTCGAACCGGTAGCGCAGGACGTCTGGAACGAGAAGGTCTACCTCCCCGAGATCGTCAAGGGCACCGGCAACCTGGTCAAGGTCCCCAACTACTGAGCCCGGCCACCCCATCCGACCCGGCCACCGGGTGAACACGCCACCACGTAAGGAGGACCGCATGCGTAGGACGATCGACCGGGCGAGGGAAGACCTCGCCATGATCGTCGCGCGAGACCCGTCCATCCGCAATCGCGCGGAGGCGCTGTTGCATCCCGCGTTGCCGGCGATGTGGACCCACCGGCTGGCCCACGCCCTGCACACCCGTGGCCACCGGTGGTTCGCGCGGATCGTGTCCTATCTGGCGCGGGCCGCGACCGGCGGGATCGAGATCCACCCGGGTGCGCGGCTCGGCCGGCGGGTGTTCATCGATCACGGCGCCTCGGTGGTGATCGGGGAGACCGCCGTGATCGGCGACGACGTCACGATCTTCCACCAGGTCACGCTCGGCGCGGTCGGCTGGTGGCGGGACGACCGGCGTGAGCCCGGTGCCCGCCGCCACCCGAGCGTCGGCAACCGGGTGGTGATCGGCGCCAACGCGATCGTGCTCGGCCCGATCACCGTCGGCGACGACGCGCTGATCGGCGCCGGTTCGCTGGTGCTCAGTGATGTGCCGGCCGGGGCCCGGGTGCTGGCCCCGGCGGCGCAGATCGTGTCACCACCGTCACCGGAGGACCGCGAGGAATCCGCGCAGGTGCTGCGCGCGCTGGCCAGCTCCGGCTGCTGGTGACGACCGGCCCGACCCGGCCCCAACCACTTTCCGTCGTATCCCAACCCGGCCGAGTGCCGGTACGCAAGGGGAGATTCACATGATCCATGTCGGTGTCCAGGAGAGCAATCTCTCCGGGTCCGGGTTCGAGGGCTTACAGATCATCAAGGAACTCGGCTGCCACGTCACCTTCTTCACCCGCGACCTGGAGCGATACCTCGAAGTGCCGGGCGGGCCCGCCTACTTCGACAACTACGTCGACGAGATCGTGCACTGCGAGACGAACGTGCTCGAAGAACTGCTGCCGCACGTGCACGCGATCGCGGCCAAGCGCCCCTTCGACGCGTTCCTGACGCTGGCGGAGTACGACGTGGTGGTCGCGGCCGAGGTCGCGGTCCATCTCGGACTGCCCACGGTCAGCGTCAGCGGGGTCGAGGTGGCGCGCAACAAGGCCCTGATGCGCAGACGTTGCGCCGAGGTCGGCGTGCCGATGCCGGCCTTCCGCACGGTGGAGACCCCGGCCGAGGCGGAGCTGGCCGCGGCGGAGGTCGGCCTGCCCTGCGTGGTGAAGCCGGCCGACGAGACCAGCAGCGCCGATGTCCGGCGGGTGGCGACTCCCGCGCAGGCCGCGGAGCATGTCGCGCTCATCCAGTCGCGGCCGGAGAACACCCGCGGCCAGAGCCGCTACCACGAGCTGATGGTCGAGGAGTATCTCAGCGGCCCCGAGGTCAGCGTGGAGGTGCTGGCCGACGGCGAGCGGTGCGTGGTGCTCGGGGTGACCGACAAGTCGGTCGGCGGCCAGGGCTACTTCGTCGAGATGGGCCACAGCTTCCCGTCCAGCCTGCCCGAGCCGGTCGTCCGCGCCTGCGGTGATCTGGCCGTGGACGCGCTGCGTGCGGTCGGGTTCGACATGGGCATGGCCCATGTCGAGATCAAGGTCACCGAGTCCGGGCCCAAGCTCATCGAGATCAACCCGAGGCCGGCCGGCGGCAAGATCACCTACCTGGTCGACTGCGCGCTGGGCATCAGCTCGCTGGAGTTCGCGATCCGGCAGTACCTCGGCCAGCCGCTGCCGGCCGACGTGCTGCCGGCCCAGCCGGCCGGCGGCGCCGCCATCCGCTACCTCACCGCGCCGCCCGGCCGGGTGGTGTCCATCAGCGGCCAGGAGCGCGCCGCGGCCATGCCGGGCGTACGCGAGGTCGTCCTCAAGCCCAAGCCCGGTGACGTCCTGCGGGAGTTGCGCCGCAACGGCGACCGCGCCGGCCATGTGCTGGTGGTGGCCGAGACCGCGCCGCTCGCGCAGCGCACCGCGGAGGCCGCCGCGCACGAGATCATCATCCAGACCGAGCCGGTCGCGCCGGCCGAGCCGGTCCCGGCGCCGGCCGCCGGGCGCCCGGTCGCGGACTCGCTGGTCGAGCTGATCGGCGGCACCCCGCTGCTGCGGCTGCCGATGGACCGCATCGTGGACGACGCCACCGGCGACGCCACCGTGCTGGCGAAGCTGGAACTGTTCAACCCGTGGTCCAGCAGCAAGGACCGCGCCGCCCTGTCGATGCTGCGCGGCGCCGAGGAGCGCGGACTGCTCACCCCGGGCAACGGCACCGTGGTGGAAGCGACCTCGGGCAACACCGGGATCTCGCTGGCCGCGCTGGCCGCCGCCCGCGGCTACCGCTGCGTGATCGTGCTGCCGGACAACGCGACCCCGGAACGGGTGTCCATCCTGCGCTCGCTCGGCGCCGAGGTGGTGCGCACCCCGCACACGGGGGGTTACGCCGCCGCGGTCGAGAAGGCCGAGGAGATCCACCGGGAGACCCCGGGGTCGTGGTTCTGCTGCCAGCACGACAACCCCGACAACGTACGGGCGCACTACGAGTCCACCGGCCCGGAGATCTGGGCGGACACCGGCGGCCGGATCGACGTGTTCGTCTGCGGCGTCGGCACCGGCGGCACGCTCAGCGGGGCCGGGCGGTATCTGCGCGAGCGGAACCCCTCGCTGCGCATCGTCGCGGTGGAACCCGAGGGATCGCCGCTGCTGTCCGGCGGCGAGCCCGGCACGCACGGCATCCCCGGGTTCAACGGCGGCTTCATCGCGCCCACCACGGATCAGGACCTCATCGACGAGGTGATCCCGGTCTCCGACTCCGACGCGCTGTACACCACCCGGCGGCTCGCGCTGCGGGCCGGCCTGATGGTCGGCGTCTCGGCCGGCGCGGTCGTGCACGCGTGCGGTGTGGTGGCCGGCCGGCCGCAGTTCCGCGGCCAGCGCATCGTCACCCTGCTGCCCGACACCGGCGAGCGGTATCTGAGCCTGCTGGGCCGCGAGGCCGCGCCGGTGCTCACCGGCGCCGCCAACGGCGGCGGTGCGCGATGACGGCCCCCGTCCCCGCGGCCGGGCCCGCCACCGACGACCGGCCCCGGCTGCTCATGGTCATGCCCTACCGGCAGTTCGTGCGGAAGGCGCAGGCCGCGGGCTTCTGGGTCGGCGCGATCTGGGACTCCCGGCTGGAGACACCGGACTACCTCGACGACGTACGCGACCTGGCGGACGTCTTCGTGCTCGCCGACTTCCAGGACGAGGAGGCGCTGCGCGCCACCATCCGCACGGTGGCACGCGAGCACAACGCCTCGGTGATCTACCACATCGGCCGCGAGGAGACGATGGTCGGCGCCTACGAGGTCGCCGAGGAACTCCACGCCGAACTCAACCCGTCCGCCGCGATCCGCTTCCTCGCCGACAAGCAGGCGATGCGCGAACTGCTGGCCGAGCGCGGACTGTCCCCGGTGGCCTTTGCGACCGCGGCGACCCGCCGCGAAGTACCGGACGCGGTGGCGAAAATCGGCTACCCGGCGGTGGTCAAGCCGACCTCGCTGGCCGGCAGCCGCGGTGTGTTCCTGTGGCAGGGGCCGCAGGACGAGGCGACCTGGACCGAGGTGGTCGAGCGGTACGGCTACGACGGCCCGTTCCTGGTCGAGGAGTATCTGCGCGGTCCCGAGTACAGCGTGGAGACGCTGAGCAGCGGCGGCCGGCACCAGGTCGTCGGCATCACCGAGAAGGTGCTGGGACCGCCGCCGCTGTTCGTGGAGATCGGGCACGTCCACCCGGCGCCGCTGCCCCACGACCGCGAGCAGGCCATCGCGGAGCTGACCACGGATCTCCTCACCGCGTGCGGCTACCGCTTCGGGCCCGCGCACACCGAGGTGATCTGGACCGAGCGCGGCCCGCGCGTCGTCGAGTCGCAGGCGCGGCTCGGCGGTGACCGGATACCGCGGCTGGTCGAACTGGCCACCGGACTCGACATCGAGCAGGCGATCTTCAGCAGCATGGCGGGCACCGCCGTCGAGTCGCCGGCCCCGACCGCGACGGCGATGGTGCGGTTCTTCACCTTCCCGCCCGGCCGGGTCGATGAGGTCCGCGGCCTGGAAACGGCCCGCCGGCTGGGCTACGTTGACGAACTGACGGTCCGGCTGCGACCCGGCGACATCGCGTCGGCGGTCCGCGACTCCAAGAGCCGGCACGGGCACGTGATCGTCTCCGGCGCCTCCCCCGAGGAGGCGCGGGCCCGCTACGCGGAAGTACTCGCCGCCATCGAGATCGTCGTCGACGGCGCGCCCCAGCGGGCGGACGGCCGGGCCGCGGCACTCAGCACACCCGTATAGGCGCCGTTCGTCGCGGGATCCACCACACCGGAGCAGGCCCGGAGCAAGCCCGGCGAACACCCGGAGCACGTCCGGAGCACGTCCGGAGCCAGCACGGAGAAAGACGGAGAAAGGCAGTGATCATGCAGTGGTCCGTCCCATCACCCAGGAGGTCGGCATGACCTCACCCGACACGGACACCCAGGTGCTGTTCGTCGGCTACAACGCGGCCTACCTGCGGGCGATCGACGGACGGGTCCCCAGCGGATCCGTTGTGGTGATCGAGGAACCCGACATCATCCGCAAGCGGAAACTGCAGGACGCGCCGGACGGCTTCGACTGCCTGAGCCGGATCGCCCCGGCCAGCTACCAGCAGTCGACCGAGGCCCTGGACACCGCGGTCGAACTGGCCGCCGCACGGCCGGTGTCCGCCGTCGTCCCCGGTCTGGAGTACGCGGTGCCGGCCACCGCCGCGCTGGCCGCGAAGCTCGGGCTGCCGGGCGCCACCGAACCGGCCGCGCAGGCCCTTCGGGACAAGGTCCGGCTGCGCGAGGTGGCCGGCGCCGGCGGTGTCCGCAATCCGCGCTGGCGGGAGGTGCACGGTCCCGAGGACATCATGGCCTTCGCCGGCGGCGGTCCGGTGGTGGTCAAGCCGGCCAACCGCCAGGCCAGTGTGGGCGTGCAGCTGCTGGACTCGGTCGACGCCGCCTCCGCCGCGCTGGCCTGGGAGCGGACCTCGACGGCCTCGGAGTACGAACAGGTCCCCGACCGGGCGCTGAAGTGGCGCTTCCTGGCCGAGGAACGCCTGCGGGGACCCGAGTTCAGCGTCGAGGCACTGGTGCGGCGCGGCGAGATCATCTTCGAGAACGTCACCGCCAAGACGGTGATCGACGGGCCGTATCCGGTCGAACTCGGCCATCTGCTGCCCGCCCCGCTCGACCAGGACACGCAGGCGGCCTTCGGGACGGCCATGCGCGCGCTGATCGCCGCGCTCGGCTTCCAGACCGGCATCCTGCACGCCGAGTGGATCCTGACCGAGGCCGGCCCGACGCTGGTCGAATGCGCCGGCCGCTGCCCCGGTGACTACCTGATCGATCTGAACGACCTGGCCTACGACACGAAGATCAGGGTCACCCTGATCGACCTGCTGGCCGGCCGTCCGGTCACCCTGCCCCGGTCCGCGCGGCGGACCTCGGCGATCCGGTTCCTGGCCGCGGCGCCGGGCACCGTCACCGCGATATCCGGCGTGGACACGGCGGAGGCGCTCCCCGGCGTCGAGTCCGTCGAGGTCGATGTCGAGGTCGGGCAGGAAGTCCGCCCCTGGGCATCGTCCTGGGACCGCGCCGGGCACGTCATCGCGACCGGGCCGGACGCTGCCGCCACACGGCAGCGCGTCCTGGACGCGGATGCGGCTATCCGCATCACAACCGGCTGAGAGGTACATATGTCTGGTCTGTGGCAGCGAATCCGCGGTCTGCGCGGATCCATGCCCGGAGGCTCGGTCGGCGTACGCCTGGCCGTGATGGCGATGATCGACGCGGTGGGGACGGGCGCCTTCCTGGCCGTCTCCGTGCCGTTCATCACCAGATCGGTGCACCTGTCGTCCGGCGACCTCGGTGTCGGTCTGACCGTGGCCGCCGCCATCGCGCTGGCCACGGCGATCCCGATCGGCATCCTCGCCGACCGGATCGGCCCGAAGAAGGTCCTGGTCGGGGTCAGCCTGTGGCGGGGCGCCTGCTTCCTGGTGTATCCGTTCATCCACAACCTGTGGCAGTTCCTGGTCGTGGTGTGCCTGCTCGGCCTGGTCGACAAGTCGGCGGCGCCGATGGAACAGGCCCTGGTCGGGCAGGCGGTGCCGACCGAGGAGCGGGTCCGGGTGATCGCGGTCCTGCGGTCGATGCGCAACGTCGGCTTCACCGTCGGCGCCATGCTCGGCGGCATCGGGCTGCTGATCGGCACCCGGACGGGATACACGTCCATCCTGCTGGTCAACGCGGCCTCGTTCGTGGTGCTGGCGACGCTGGCCTCCCGGCTGCCGCTGCTCAACGCGCCGGCCGCGAACCTGCGCCGGCGGTTCTCCGGCAAGGTGCTGCGGGACGGGTCGTTCCTGTCCTTCTCCGGGATCAACGCCGTGCTCACCATGCACATGACCCTGCTCAGCATCGGCCTCCCGCTGTGGATCGTCGGACACACCAAGGTCTCACCCGCGCTGATCGCCCCGCTGCTGGCGGTCAACACGGTGCTCGCGGTCCTGCTGCAACTGCGGGCCAGCCGGGGGACCGACACCATCCCGGGCGCCACCCGGGCCCTGGTGCGGGCCGGCCTGTCCCTGGCGGCCTGCTGCCTGCTGCTCATCGCGGTGCCCAAGGTGCCGGTGGGGGTGGCCGTCGGCGTGCTGCTGCTGGCCATGATCGCGCTGACCGGCGGCGAGCTGTGGCAGTCCGCCGGCGGCTGGGGCGGATCGTATCTGCTCGCGGTGCCGGGCCAGGAGGGGGTCTACCTCTCGGTGTTCTGGCTCAGCGTGGCCGTGCAGCAGATCGCGGCCCCGGTCCTGCTCAGCGTGGTGGTCACGGCGGGCACCACCGGATGGACGGTGCTGGCCGTGGTGTTCGCGCTGAGCGGCCTCGCGGCGCCGGCCATCGGCCGGTGGGCGCAGGCACAGGAGGCCCTGAGGGAGCAGCCGGAGCCGAGTCCAACCCCGGCCACATGACCACTGCCCCATGTCGACCCGGTGGCCGAGCGGCCACCGTTCACCAACCAAGGAGAGAAATGTCGATTCCCCTGTACGTTCCGGCCGGCGAGGGCGAGTTCGTGAACATCCGGGAGACGAAGAGGACCTATCTCAAGCTGACCACGCCGGACAGCGACGGAGAGTTCGGCTTCTTCGAGCACCACATGGCCCCGGAGGCTTCCGGCGCCAGTCCGCACGTCCACAAGAAGGCCACGGAGATGTTCTACGTGGTGCGCGGCGAGATCGAATTCACCATAGGTGACACCAAGGAAGTGGGTACGCCCGGCGCTTTCGCCTACGTCCCCAAGAACGCGCCGCACGGATTCACGAATGTGGGCTCGGAGGACGCGACCCTGCTCATCATGTTCTACCCGATGAACAATCGCGACGACTATTTCCGCGGCCTCGGGCGCCTCACCGCGAACGGCCGCAACCCGAGCCTGGACGAACTGGCCGAGCACATGGCGAAGTACGACCAGTACATGGTCTGATCCGGCGGTTCGTCGGACCGAAACGCGTACGGGCCCGGCAGCGGTTTCCGCTGCCGGGCCCGTACGCGTGCCCCGATCAGGCGACGATCACTTGGCCGCGGCTCGCGCGGTACGGAACCGGCGGTGCAGCTCGCGCACCTCGTCGGCGAGTCCGGGGACCGGCCCGGCCACCTCAAGACCGGGGACGACCTGCTGGATGGACAGCGGGGTCAGCGGTGAGTTGCTGACGAAGCCCATCTCGGCCAGCCAGCCACGGGTCTGCGCGGACGAGGTCACGTACACGATCCGGCCCAGCTCGACCCAGCCGTGCGCGGCCGCGCACATCGGGCAGTGCTCGCCCGAGGTGTAGACGGTCGCGCCGGCCCGCTCCTCGGCGGTCAGGTTGGTGGCGGCCCACCGGGCCAGCTCGAACTCCGGGTGCATGGTGGCGTCACCGGTGCTCAGCTCCCGGTTGCGGTCCTCGGCGCGGATCTTGCCGGCCGCGTCGACAAGCACGGAACCGAACGGCCCGTCGCCGGCTTCCACCGCCTCGGTCGCCAGTTCCACGCAGCGGCGCAGATACGGCAGATCGGCCTCGCGGACGCCGGCGGCGCGCTCGGCGGCACCCTCGGCGTCGCCCTCGGGAAGGTCGCGGTTGTCGATGGTCACTGCTGCTCCGTCTCTGTGTGGTGGTGGCTGTGCCCGGTTGGTGGCTATGCCCGGTGCGCGGCGATGGTGGCCAGGGCCTGCCACGCCACCTCGGGCCGGAGGGTCTCGTCGGGATCCCCGCTGTACGGATCGAGCATCACGGTGCCGGCGCCGAGCAGGCGCAGTTCCTCGATGTCGTCGAGAATCTGCTCCAAGGTGCCCTCACCGGCTCGGCGTTCGGTGTGGTCGACCGGCTCGTCCGTCAGCCGGAGCGTGATGCGCGGCGCCAAGTCCGGAATCGGCAGCTGGAGTTCGACGGCGAAGCCCTTCAGCCGGTCCAGCGCCTCCCGGTACCACGGCATGGTGAACCGCAGCGGATGCCAGGGCGCACCGAGGCGTACCGCCCGGCGTATCCCGGCGTCGCTGTTGCCGCCCACCCAGATCGGGATCTGCCCGCAGCCGTAGTCGGCCTCGTCCTCCCAGGCGTCGCGCATGACCTGGAGATGGTGGTCGGTCAGCGCGCCGCGCTGCTCGAAGGGCACGCCGAGCGCCTCGAACTCCTCCTTGGCCCAGCCGACGCCGACACCGAGAATCAGCCGGCCGCCGCTGAGCTGATGGAGATTGGCCGCCATTCTGGCCATCAGCAGGGGGTGGCGATAAGGAACAATAAGAACCGTGGTGCCCAGCATTATCCGGTCGGTGATACCGGCCAGCCAGGCGAGCGTGGTGAACGGCTCGTAGAAAGGGGCGGGATACTGTCTGGCGACATCCGATGTCACCGCCACATGGTCGGAGACCATCAAGAGGTCGAAGCCGAGACCCTCCACATTTTTGGCCCAACGGGCAAGGCCGTCCGGGTTGGTGCCCGGTCCGAAGTTCGGGACATTCACGCCTATCCGCATGGCACAAGGCTAGCAAGCCCGCACCGCGCGCTGAGAGGCTTTCCCGATTCCGGCGCCGCCCGGCGGACCGGCGGCGAAAAATGCTTTGGGGCCCGGAGCACCGGCATTTTCGGCCGGTGCCCGGGAAGTGTACTGGCTGCCGCGTCCGCCGTGGAAGTCGCGGCCACCCCCTCTCACGGACCGCGCGGCGGGGTCCGGGGCGCCCCGGCGACCGGCGGCGGACGGCGACCGGGCCCGGGGGTGACACCCGCAAAGAAGTCAAATATTTGCAGAGATGCATCAAACCATTGCGCTGTGCTGTCGACCCGACTACGTTCCCCCCGGCGCACACTGCTCTCCCGCCGCGTCCACGTCGTCCGCCCACCCCCACGCCGAGAGTTCCACCCGGAGGGACCCGATGAGACACCTACCGCACATGGCCGCACGACCTTGGATCGGGGTGGTCGTCACGGCGTTGCTCGCGGCATCCGGGCTCGTCCCGGCCGCCGCGGCCGTGGCCGCCGCCGCGCCGAGCGCCACCACCGTACCCGCGACCGCCGCGCACGCGACGGCGGCCCACCCGGCCGCGGCGAACGCCGCCACCACGAGTGCCGCCGCGGCGGCGGCCGGTGTCGGGGCGACGCTCCCGTTCACCAGCTTCGAGGCCGAGGCGGGCACCCTCAGCGGGGGAGCCACCGCCGTATCACTGACCTCCGCGCCGACCACGCAGTACTCCAGTGCCGCGGTCGAGGCGTCCGGACACGCCTACGTACAGCTGACCGGCACCGGCCAGGGTGTGCAGTGGACCAACACCACCGGCGCCCCGATCAGCGCGCTCAACGTCCGTGAGAGCATCCCGGACTCCGCCAGCGGCGGCGGCAGCACCGCGACGCTCGACCTCTACGTCGACGGTGTGTTCCGGCAGGCGCTGAACCTCAACTCGCGGCAGAGCTGGTTCTACGAGGGCGGCAGCAACCACTACAACGGCAGCGACCAGAACCCGGCCGACGGCAACCCCCGCGACTTCTTCGACGAGTCGCACACCTTCGTCACCGGCACACCGATCGCGGCCGGCAGCACGATCGCGCTGAAGAAGGACGCCGCGAACACCGCCGCCTTCTACTACATCGACGTCGTCGACACCGAGAACCCGCCGGCCCCCGTGGCCCAGCCCGCCAACTCCATCTCCATCACCAGTTGCGGCGCGGTGGCCGACAACACCCCGACCAACGGGACCGGGGACAGCGCCTCCGTCGACAGCACCGGGGCGATCCAGAACTGCATCAACCAGGCGCAGTCCCAGAACAAGATCCTGTGGATCCCGGCCGGCACCTTCTATCTCAAGGGCACGGCGGGCCTCCAGGCCCAGGGGATCACCATCGCGGGCGCGGGCATGTGGTACAGCACGATCTACCGCCAGGTCCCGCTGCCCAACAACACCCCGCTGGGCGCCCTGTTCCAGATCACCTCGTGCCACGTCCAGAACTTCCACCTGGACTCCAACTCCACCAGCCGCGAGATGGTCGACGGCGGTGGCGGCGCGATGGACACCTCCGGCACCAACTGGGTGTCCGACGGGATCTGGAGCCAGCACGTCGAGTCCGGCTACTGGGCCTCCGGCACCGGCGGCACCGTCGAGAACGCCCGCGTCACCGCGGTGTGGGCCGACGGCATCAACCTCAACAACGTGTCGCTGAACAACACCGTCGGCAACAACATCACCGCCACGAACAACTTCGTGCGCGGCACCGGCGACGACGGCATGGCCATCAACTCGGTGAACTACAACACCGATTCCAACGGCAACAAGACGTACTACACCGCGATGTCGCACATCACGATGACGAACAACACCGTCATCGCGCCCTGGGGCGGCAAGGGCATCGGCATCTACGGCGGCAGCAACCAGGACGTCGAGCGCAACTACATCTCGGACACCGCCCGTTACATCGGTCTCGGCGCAGGCCGGTTCGGCGTCAACGGCAGCGACCTGCTCACCGCCACCGTCAACGGCAACACCGTCGTCCGCTCCGGCGGCAACGGCTACAGCCAGGGCCAGCCGGCCCTCCAGGTGGGCAACGGCGGTGACGGGCAGAACGTCGGCGTCGTCGACCATGTCACGGTCACCAACAACACGGTGATCAACTCGCTGTACGACGGGGTGGGTTTCTCCACCTCCACCAACACGCTGCTCCAGAACAACACGGTGACCTCGCCCTGGCGCAACGGCATCGTGATCGCCCCGCCGTTCTACCCGGCCCCCACCGGATCGGCGACGATCACCGGCAACACCGTCACCGGCCTGGCGACCGCCAACGGGATGCAGCCCTTCATCAACAACTCGGCCGGCTTCACCGCGACGCTGAGCGGCAACAGCTGGCAGAACGGCGGCGGAGGCGGCGGCGGCGAGGGGCCGTACGGCGGCACCGCCCCCGCGATCCCGGGTGTCCTGCAGGCCGAGAACTACGACACCGGCGGCCAGGGCGTCGGCTACAGCGTCTCCTCGGTCAACGGCAACGGCAACGGCTACCGCGGGGACGGCGTCAATCTGGAGGCCACCTCGGACACCGGCGGCGGCTACGACGTCGGCTGGACGGCGGGCGGTCAGTGGTTCCGCTACACCGTCAAGGTCGCCACGGCCGGTACGTACACGGTGAGCTTCAGGGTCGCCGCGCCCGCGGCCGTCACCGGAGCCCTGCACCTGTCCAACGCGGCCGGCGCCAATCTCAGCGGCGCGGTCAACCTCCCGGCCACCGGCGACTGGCAGACCTGGGGCAACGCGACCGCCCAGGTGACGCTGCCCGCCGGCCAGCAGGTGCTGACCCTCAACCAGGACAACGGCGGCTTCAACCTCAACAGCTTCCAGTTCACCGGCGGTGGCGGCGGCGGTGGCAGCGCCTCCCTGACGGCGAACCCGTCCGCGCTGACCTTCGGCAGCCAGGCCGTCTCCACCAGCAGCGCCACCCAGGCCGTCACGGTGACCAACACCGGAACGGCGGCCGCCTCGGTCTCCTCCGTCGCCACCTCGGGTGACTTCTCGCAGACCAACACCTGCGGTACGTCGATCGCCGCGAACGCCTCCTGCACGGTCAACGTCCGCTTCACGCCTACGGCTTCGGGCGCCAGGACCGGTTCGCTGACCATCAGCGGCAACGCGACGAACAGCCCCACCACCGTCACCCTGTCGGGCACCGGCGCGGTCGCCGCGAACACCAACCTGGCGGCCGGCAAGGCCACCGGCGAGTCCTCGCACACGGATGTCTACGGTTCGGGCAATGTGACGGACGGCAACCAGGGCAGCTACTGGGAGAGTGCCAACAACGCCTTCCCGCAGTGGGTGCAGGTGGACCTCGGCTCGGCGCAGAGTGCGAGCCGGGTCGTCCTCCAGCTTCCTGCGAGCTGGGGTGCCCGCAACCAGACGCTGTCGGTGTCGGGCAGCACCAACGGCAGCACCTTCACCACGGTCAAGGCGTCCGCCACGTACACCTTCGACCCCAACTCCGGTGACTCGGTGACCATCACCTTCCCCGCGACCACCCAGCGCTACTTCCGGGTGACCGTCACGGCGAACACCGGCTGGCCGGCCGGACAGATCTCCGAGTTCCAGGTCTGGAACAGCTGACCCGACCCGATCCGCTGACACCACGGGCGCGGCTCCGCCGCCGGGTTTCCCCCGGCGGCGGAGCCGCGCCTTTCGTGTGCGCCGGTTCCTAGCGGGTGCCCAGGACGGTGCCGAGGAAGGCGGCTGCCTGGTTGATGGCGGCCTCGGCCGCGTGGGTGGTGCGCAGCGGGTTGAGCATCACGAAGTCGTGGATGATGCCCTGGTAGCGGGCGGCCGTGACGGGGACACCGGCCTCGCGGAGCTTGTTGGCGTAGGCCTCGCCCTCGTCGCGCAGGACGTCGGCCTCGGCGGTGATGACCAACGCCTGCGGCAGGCCGACGAGTTGGTCGGTGGTGGCGCGGAGCGGGGACGCGGTGATCTCGGCGCGGTGGGCCGGGTCGGTCGTGTACTGGTCCCAGAACCACTGCATGCCGTCGCGGCGCAGGAAGTAGCCCTCGGCGAACTGGTGGTAGGAGCCGGTCTCGAAGGACGCGTCGGTGACCGGGTAGAAGAGGACCTGGCCGGCGAGCGCGACGTCGCCGCGCTCCTTGGCGTTGAGGGTCAGCGCGATGGCCATGTTGCCGCCGACCGAGTCGCCCGCGACGGCTATGCGCGCCGGGTCCAGGCCGTGGTCGGCGCCGTGCCGGACCACCCACTGGGCGGCCGCGTAGTTCTCCTCGTTGGCGACGGGGTAACGGGCCTCGGGGGACAGCGAGTAGTTGACGAAGACCACCGCCGCACCCGCGCCGAGGGCCAGTTCCCGGGCGAGCCTTCCGTGGGTGTGGTCGTTGCCGAAGACCCAGCCAGCGCCGTGGATGAAGAGGACGACCGGCAGCGGACCGGAGGCGTCGGTGGGCCGGAATATGGTCAGCGACAGCGTGCCGGACGGGCCGCCGGGCACGGTGAGGGACTCCCTCTCGGTACCCGGCACGTCGATCTCGGGGCTCTGCACGGTGTCGACAGTCGTGCGGCCCTCGACGGGGCCCAGGTCGAACAGGTACG
This sequence comes from Streptomyces polygonati, assembly GCF_042650325.1. Taxonomy (NCBI): domain Bacteria; kingdom Bacillati; phylum Actinomycetota; class Actinomycetes; order Kitasatosporales; family Streptomycetaceae; genus Streptomyces; species Streptomyces polygonati. Next base: position 89,380 of record NZ_JBHSBB010000013.1, read on the forward strand.
GCGGCTCGGCCGTGGCGGTGACGAACTCCTGCGCGGCCGGTTCGAGTACGGGCTTGCTCATGGTCGTTCTCCTGATCTTGATCCGCGGACCAGATGTGACAGGAGTGACGTTCGCACAGGTGTCTTCGCGGCCGTGCAGGGGGGTGCACCTCCTGTACCTGCGGGTTTCCCGACGCGGGGGTACGCACCCGGGTGAGCACCTGGGTGCGCGCCCCGGTCCCGGCCGCTCGGCCGCAAGCCCTACGGCTGGGCTCGGTGGCCGGGTTCAGGCCCCGGTGGCCGCGTACTTGTCGGTCGCCGCCACCAGCGCGTCGACCACTCCGGACGCCCCCATCGTGTGCCCGACGTCATCGACGAGGACCAACTCGCTGCCAGGCCAGGCGTGGTGGAGCCGCCACACGGTGCCGAGCAGATTGCCGAAGTCGAGGCTGCCCTGGACGAGGGTGCCGGGGATGCCCCGGAGGAGGGGCGCGTCGCGCAGCACGACGCCCGCGTCGTTGCCGCTGCTCCCGCTCCTGCTTCCACTCCCGCTGTCGGCGTCGCTGTCGCCGAGGAAGTGGTCGTTGCCCCAGTAATGGGTGACGGTCCGGGCGAAGCCCATGCGGAAGTGAGGGTCCTCGTAGCGCTCGACCGACCGCGGCGGCGCCGGAATGACCGCCGTCTCCCAGTCGGTCCAGGCCCGCGCGGCGCGCGCCCGCACCGCCGGGTCGGGCGATTCGAGGAGCCGGTGGTAGGCCGCCGCGAGATTCCCCCCGCGGTCGCTCTCGGGCAGCTCCGCCAGGAACTTCTCGAACGCCTCGGGGAAGATCTTGCCGAGTCCCCTGGTCAGCAGCGCCACTTCCGGGTTCGAGCCGGTCGCGACCGCGGTGAGGACCAGTTCGGACACGGCCGCCGGATGGGTCTGCGCGTAGCGCAGCCCGAGGACCGACCCCCAGGACACCCCCCACACCAGCCACCGCTCGATCCCCAGACGCTGACGCAGCAGCTCCAGATCGGCGATCAGGTGGCCGGTCGTATTGACGCCCATGTCGGTGCCGTACGCGCTCGCGTGCGGGGTGGAGCGGCCGCAGCCGCGCTGGTCGAGCAGCACGATGCGGTAGGCCGCCGGGTCGCAGTAGCGCCGGAACCAGGGGCCGCAGCCGGACCCGGGGCCGCCGTGCAGCATGACCGCGGGCTTGCCGTGCGGATTGCCGCACACCTCCCAGTAGACGTGGTTGCCGTCACCGACGTCGAGCATGCCGTGGTCGTACGGTTCGGTCTCCGGGTAGAGGCTCATCGGAGCACCTTATGGGCGGGCCAGGTCGGCGTCCCTTGATTTTCCCGGCGCCCCGCCGTCATCGGCGGCGTCCGCGCCAACGCCATGGTCTCCGCCGTTTGTTGAGGGCGTCGCGGCGGTTGCCCCGTGCGGTCCGCTCGCCGGCGGCATCGCCTGTCGTACGGAAGAGGGCGGCGGCTTCGGCGCCGACGCGCGCGGCCTCGTCGAACCGCTTCGCCCAGCGCAGCGCGACGGCGAGGTTGTTGAGCGCGGTCGCCCGGCCGTGGTGGTCCTCCAGGGCGGCGAAGATGTCGGCGGCTTCGGTGTGATGACGAGCGGCCTCGTCGAAGCGGTATTCCCCTTGCAGGGCGAGTCCGAGGTGGGTCGACGCGACGGCCTGGCCGCGCCGATGGCCCAAGTCACGGTACTGAGCGAGGGCTTGGGTCAGGGTGTCGACGGCCTCCTCGGTACGGCGTGCCTGGGTCAGCAGGGTGCCGACGTCGGCCAGGGCGTCGGCCGTGCGTTCCCGGTCGCCCGTCTCCCGGCAGATCGCGGCCGACCGCGCGGAGGCGTCGATCGCCAGGTCGAGTTGCCCGGTGTCGGCGTAGCACGTGCTCAGATTCCGCAGGGCGGTGGATTCGCCGAAGGCGTCGGCGAGTTCGTGGTAGATCCGGACGGCCCGCCCGTACGCCTCGCCGGCCCGGTCGAGCCGTTCGAGGGCGCGCAGGGCGATACCGAGGTTGTTGAGGGCTCCGGCCTCGCCCCGGGCGTCGGCCAGTTCCGCGAAGATCGCCACGGCGCCGCTGTGCGCCTCGACCGCTTCCCGCGCCCGCCCCGCCTCGGCGAGCGCCAGTCCGAGGCCGGTCAGCGAGGAGGCCTTGCCGCTGTCGTCGCCCAACTCCTCGTAGATCGCGATGGCTTCGGTGTGGGCTGCGGCCGCCTCCAGCGACTGTCCCGCTTCGCGCAGCGCCAGGCCGAGGTTGACCGACGCCTCCGCCTGGCCGGAGCGGTTGCCCATCTCCCGCTGGAAAAGGGCGGCGCGCCGGTGAACGGCGACGGACTCGTCGAACCGCCGCGCCTCCCGCATCGCGATACCGACGAGGTTGAGCACCGGCGCTTCGAGTTCCCTGGGCAACCCGTGGAGCTGGCAGGGCAGCATGGCGGCCACGGACACGAGCAGCAGTTCGCCGAAGGCGCGCTTCGAGGCGAGGAACCAGCCGAGGGAAAGGGAGAGGACCACGCCCGGCAGCGGGCGGTCCGAGGCGGTGGCGGCGAGGGTCGCGCTGATCAGGTTCGCGCGTTCCTCCTCCAGCCAGGCCGCCGCCTGCTGGGCGTTCGCGAACCGGTCCGTGGTGTCCGGGGCGAGGTCCCGGAGTCGGGCGACGGCCCGGTCGGAACTCATCACGTAGTGGGTGAGCAGACGGCTCGACGCCCGATCCCGTCCGTCCGCGACGGCGTCGGCCTGTCCCCTCTCGTCGGCGTACAGGCGCATCAGGTCGTGCAGCCGCCAGCGGCCCCAGGAACGGCCCGGCTCGATCAAGTGGGCCCGGGCCAGGTACTGGAGGAGCTTGTCGGTCGTTTCCTGGTCGGCGCCGGCCAGTTGGGCGGCGGCTTCGGTGGACAGGTCCGGTCCCGGATTGAGCGGCAGCAGCCGAAAGACACGGCGCTGGTCCTCGGTCAACTGCCGGTAGGACAGCTCGAAGGCGGCCCGTACCGGGAAGTCCTCGCCCGCCGGACCTCCTAACTCCTTGAGCCGGGTGTGGGCCGCCTGGAGCTTGTCGGCGAGATCTTCCAGCGGGCGGGTCGGCGCGGCGACGAGCAGTCCCGCGGCCACGCTCAGCGCCAGTGGCAGACCGGCGCACAGGCGGGCGATCGTCGCGGCGTGCTCGGGCGCGTCCCGGACCCTGGTGTCGCCCTCGCGCCGGAACTCGACCGTCTCGCGCAGCAGTCGGACCGAGGCATCCGGATCCAGGATGTCCAGGTCGTGCAGGCGGGCGTCGATGTCCAGGGTGTGCCGGGAGGTGATCAGGGTCGCGGTGCTCTCGTCGCCGGGCAGCAGCGGGCGGGCCTGCTCGGCGGAGGAGACGTTGTCGATGACCACCAGGATCCGCCGGCCCTGCTCGGCGAAGGCCGCCAGCACACTGCGGTACAGCCGGGAGCGGTCCTGCGCCCCGGTGGGGATGTGGTCCCCGGGCATGCCCAGCGCGCGCAGCAGACCGTCCAACGCCTGCTCGGCGGACAGGCACCGGTCCGGGTCGTAGCCGAACATGTCGACGAACAGCACTCCGCCGGGGAACCAGCCGGTCTCCTTCACCGCTCGGGCGGCGCTCTGCAGCACCAGCTCGGTCTTGCCGACACCGGCCATACCCGCCAGCGCCGACACCAGCACGGCCCGCCGGCCCTTCCAGTCGGGGGCCAGGGTGGCGAGCAGCCCGCGTACTTCCTCCTCACGACCGGTGAACACGCTGGACCGCGGAGGCAGGCCGGCCAGGGCCGGGGTGATCCGCGGGGGCAGCACGACACTGATGTCGCGGCCCTGGATCACCGCGTGGAAGAAGACACCGCCGGTGATGGTGTTGTGCTGGCTGTCGCTCGGGGGGTGGGACCGGTCCGCCCCGTCGGACCGACCCGGATGATCCGCACCGTCCGGGCCCTCGGACATCGCGTCCACCTCGATCACCCCCTCTCCACTCCCTGTGCCGGATGGCGTACCCGGAGTGGACACCCTACGAGGAGCCGCCGTCCGGCGGCGGCGGTTCCGCACGTCCGAGGGCGGCCCCGACGGCCGCCGACCGGCCGGACCGGCCCAACCGCCGCCGCCAACTGATCCGTTACCCCTCCTCGGGGTTGCTGCGGTAGCGAGCCCACAGCGGCAGCCCGAACCAGCACAGCACGAACCACGCGACCATCACGCCCACCAGCCATTGCGCCCAGCTGTCCTGGATCGCCACCCGCAGCACCAGCAGCAGCGACGACGCCATGGTGCACAGCAGCAGCACCAGCCCGAGCACGGTCAGCCGGGAGGCCAGCAGGACCGTCTCCGGCTTGAGCCGGCGCCCGGTCAGCAGCCGGTGCATGGACACCGGACCCACCAGCGCGCCGGTGGTGGCCGCCCCCAGCACCACCGTGACCGTGTAGATGTGGCGGTCGGCGGCGGACAGGTCGGTGAAGCGCTGCTGGAAGACGACCGTCAGCAGGAACCCGAAGAGGATCTGCACCCCGGTCTGCGCCACCCGCAGCTCCTGGAGCAGATCCCCCCACCTCCGGTCGGCCCGTTCCTCGGGCGTCTCGTCCCGTCCCCAACCGCCCTTGCCCGGCCCGCTCCCGTGTTCCGTCATCGTCGCTCTTCTCCCTCCGGAAGGCCGCCCGGCGCGGCGCGGGCCCCGGCCCCCATCGTCCCCGCCCACCGCCGCCCGCCCTGCCTCCCGCGCCGGACACCACCACGACCACGACGGGCCTCTCCCTCCATCTCTGCCCGGCTACGGGGCGACGCACCCCGGCCGTGGGCTCGGGGGGATGAGGCCGGGGACGGTGGGTATTCAGTAAGACGCCCGCACGTGCATAAGGTGCTGTCAGCAGATGCGCGGTGCGGGCCCGGCCTCGGTCCATTCCCGTACCGGGCAGGGCACGATCGATGGGGGCACGGTGTGAGCGAAGAATTACCGCAGGCCAGCGCTGGGGGCGAGGTCGAGGACCGGTTGCGGCAGGATCTGCCGCACAGCGCGCGGATGTACGACTACTTCCTCGGCGGCAACACCAACTACGAGGTCGACCGCTCCGCCGCGGAGAAGGTCATCCGCAGCTTTCCGGCCATACGGACCGTCGCCCGGGTGAACCGCGCCTTCGTCCACCGCTCGGCGCGCCTGCTGGCACGGGACCACGGCGTGCGGCAGTTCCTCGACATCGGGACGGGCATCCCCACCACGCCCAACCTGCACGAAGTGGTCCAGGGCGAAGCGCCCGAGGCCCGGATCACCTATGTGGACAACGACCCGATCGTGCTGGTCTACGCCGACAGCCTGCTGCGCAGCTCGCCGGAAGGCGCCACCGGTTACGTCGAGGCGGATGTACGCGACCCCGCGCACCTGCTGGACGTGGTGCGGCGGGACGGCTGCGTGGACCTGGCGCGGCCGGTGGGGCTGAGCCTGAACGCGGTCCTGCACTTCGTACCGGACGACGCGGACGCCTACCGCATCGTGCGCGAGCTGGTGGAGCGACTCGCGCCGGGGTCGTATCTGACGATCTCGCACTGCACCCCGGACTTCGACCCGGACGCGTGGGCGGCCATCGTCGATGTGTACACCAAGGGCGGCACCCCGCTCCGGGTCCGCAGCCGCGCCGAAGTGCTGGAGTTCTTCGGCGGCTTGGAGCTGACCGAGCCGGGCGTGCAGGTGGCGCACCGGTGGCACCCGGAGGCGGCCAGCGGCCCGAGCCTGATCTCGGACGCCGAGGCGTCGCTGTACGTGGGAGTGGCGCGCAAGCCCTGACCCGCGGCAGGGGCGTAGGACGCAGGGGCGTACGACCGCCGGCGGCGGTACGGGGGATGCCGCCGCCACCGGGGACCGCCCTCAGCGGTACTTCTTGCTGTAGTCCTTCAGCTTCTGCAGACACGCCACCGGGCCGAGGGTGTTGACCATCAGCCGGTCGAAGCCCCTTTCGTAGCTGTCGACTTCGTGCCGGTCCTGCAAGTACAGGCCGCCGTTGCAGCGCTCCACATAGACGATCGCGGGCAGTTGGTCGGCGGTGAAGTCGAAGATCGTGGTGGTGCCGATCTGCACCGGCAGATTGAGCCGGGCGGAGGGGGCCAGCCGGAAGCTGATCCGCTCGTGCTCGGCGAGGTCTATCAGGTGCTCGATCTGCTGGTGCATGATCTGATTCGTGCCGTAGCCGCGCGACAGGGTGACCTCGTCCAGTACGCAGATCAGCTGGGTGGCGGACTCCTCCAGGAAGCGCTGCGCGCGCATGGCCCGCAGCTCGATGATCCGGTCGGCCGTCCGGCCGCTCGGCTCAAGGGAGTTCGCCTGGACCAGGGCCCGGGTGTAGTCGGCGGTCTGCAGCAGCCCGAGCAGCTGACCGCTCTCGTACGAGCGGATCCGCGCGGCTATGTCCTCCAGACTCACGTAGGTCTGCAGCTCCTTGGGAGCCACGTCCCGCCACGCCTCCCACCACCCCTTCTGGTTGGCCTCCTGGGAGAGGGCCAGCAGCCGCTCGCGCTCGGCGGGGTCCGCGACCTGGTAGACGTCCAGCAGGCACAGGACGTCCTTCTCCTTGAAGTCGTGCTCGCCGTTCTCCAGCCGGCTGATCTTGGACGCCGAGCACCCCCCGATCGCCTCCGCGACCTCCTTCTCCTTGAGACCGAGGGCCTCACGGTGTTTTCGCAGCGTCTCGCCGAAGATCATGCGCTGGGCGGTCGGCGCGCGGCCGGACAGCGGGCGGACGTTGCGGACTCCCTGCGCGGATCGGGTTGGGGTGCGGGACGGCTGGGCAGGCACGGGCTGGTGCTCCTTCGTGCGAGGGGGCGGCTTCTGGACCCCTCATCCTGCCTCAGTCATATGGGGGCGGAAGTTGCCGCCAGAAGTGGCCGGTTACCGATCCCCAGTGAACTCGCCCGCCACCACCGCGGCAATGAAAGACCGGAGTTGGCTGCGACTGAAGGTCAGAACTGCTCCTTCGGGGTCCTTGGAGTCGCGTAAACCGACCGTCTCGTGACCGAAGTCGCCCACTTCCACGCAGGCACTCTGGTGGTTGCTGTGGCTGCTTTTCCGCCACACCACGGCTGAAGCGGCGATGCCGTCCTCCCCCATGAGCCGTTCGTCCCGCCCCGCACTGCCCCTCTGACCGGCCATGAGCCCTCTCCTTGTCACCGCAACGATGATCAAGCGCGCCGTCTGCAAATGCAGATGCGGCGGCACCTCTTGAAGGATGACCGCTGGCCGGTGTCTTCATGCGCCGCGGCGGCACGGGAGCGCGCGCCATCGGATGCGGGGCGGGTGCTCGGCGGGTGCGGGGAATCCGGACCGCACTCCCGCGCGCACGGCGTGCACGCGGGCCGCCGCCCGGCCGCCGCCCGGCCACGCCCCGGGCCCCGACGCGGGGGATCAGCCGTCGGTGTCCTCGCCGGTGGTGTCGGCGCGGCGGATCACCGGGCGGAAGAGGAGGTTCAGGGCGAAGAGCATCAGGAAGACGCCGAGCCACACATAGGTGCCGACGTCGGCGTCGAAGAGGGCGACCACGGCGGAGACGGCCAGGCCGAGGAAGACGCAGACGGTACGGAGCAGGATCCACCGGCTGTAGGCGCTCGGCAGCCGGTCGGTGAAGTCGCCCGACCGGTGGAGCCGCAGCCACAGCAGGATGAAGGCCAGCGCGACGGCCATGACGCAGAGGTCGAAGAAGACGACCGCGGCGGCGTTGGACCCGTAGCGGCCCACCAGCGCGGACGGGAAGGGGAGGAAGGCGATCAGGAGCAGGAACAGGGAGTTCAGCCGGGCCACCGTCTCGTCGTGCCGGCCGGTCAGCCGGAACACCCGGCGGTGCTGCTGCCAGAAGGCCGCGATGATGACGAAGGTGGCGGCGTAGCTGACGAACTGCCCCTCCAGCCGGGCCAGCGCGGCGCGCAGCTGCCGGGCGGAGTCGTGATCGGCGATCCGCGGCACGGGGATCTGCAGCACCAGCACCGTCAGCGCGATCGCGAAGACGCCGTCCGTCAGTGTCGTCAGCCGGCTGAGAGAGTGCCTGTCCTGCGCTGCCACGCCGCCCCGCCACTCACCTCGCCCGCTCCGGACCCCGAGCTTCCCGCGACTGCCCCCCCGGGAGCGGGCCATTGCGCCGAACGGGGGCGGGCCGCCGGCTCGCCGCCCGCGCTCCAGCCTCGGCGTCCGCCCCGCTTCCGCCCCGCCTCCGGCGGCGTAATCGCCGGCCTTTCCGATGGTGCGATCATCCCGAAATTGCGCTGGACGAGTGGCAATTGGGGAAAGGTCTATCCAAAAGCTGATTTTGACGCGACAGTCGCATTACTCCATCTGAGCCCTTCTGGGCCTGTTGGCGAGAGCGGAACGGAGGTCAACCGTGACCATGGCGGAGTGGCTGAAACAGAATGTCACGACCGACGAGAGAGCACTCGATTGGTACAGCGGACCGGAATGCGAAGACCGGATCATCCGCGCCTATCGAGAATTGCTGAGCGGCTACGAGATCGATCCCTCGAAGATCCTCAAGACTACCTGCCTCGTGGAAGGAGGGCATCACGGAGTCGTGCGCGTCCATGATGCCAACTTCTTCTCGATCTGCGCCCACCACTTCCTCCCCTTCTTCGGAAAGGTCAGCATTTCGTACGTCCCCGGCGACCGGATCCTCGGACTGGGCAAGTTCCCCCGGCTGGTGCAGGCCTACAGCCGGCGCTTCCAGATCCAGGAGTACCTGGTCAGGGACATCGCCGAGGAGATCATGTCCTCCGGCGGCGCCCAGGCGGTCCGGGTGACCTCCAGCGGCCGGCATCTGTGCATGTGCAGCCGGGGGCCCTCCGACCAGACGGTCATCACCGACACGTCCTATGTGGCCGGCCACCAGGAGCTGTTGGGGAAGTACGGCCTGGCTGAATGATCCGGGCGCGCGTGGCGGGAGGTGATCGGTCTCCCTCCCGCCACGCGTCAGAGCCGCGACCGGGAGAACCCATGCTCAGCAGGTACGGAAGTCACCGCGGGCGCGAGCGTCCGGCCTCGCCCTGGCGGCATGTGGTGGCGACCTGGCTCGCCGGTGTGCAGGCCGCGGTGGGACTCGGCGCCGTCGCGCCGGTGGGCTCCGCCGTCCAGTCGTCGCTGGGCCTGTCCTTCAGTACGGTCGCCTGCGCCACCTCGGGCATGACCGCCGTGGGCGCGGTGTTCGGCGTCCCGGTCGGCTGGTGGACCAGCCGCTTCGGCGCCCGCCGCGCGCTGCCGGCCGGCCTCGTCGTCATCTCGGCGGCGGCCGGACTCAGTGCGCTCGCCTCCTCCTGGCCGCTGCTGCTCGGCCTGCGGACGGCCGAGGGCGCCGGCTATCTCCTGGTCTTCGTGGCCGGCCCGATCGTGCTCACCGGACTGACCCGGGGGCGTACGCGGGCGGCGGCCCTGGCCCTGTGGGGGACGTGCGTGCCGACCGGGCTCGCGCTCGCCGCCGTGGCGGGAGGGGCGCTGGCGGACATGCTGAGCTGGAACGACTGGCTGGGCGTCACCGGGCTCGGCCCCCTGCTGCTGGCCGCCTTCCTCGCGGTCACCCTGCCGCGCCCGCCGCCCGCCCCGACCCCGCCCGGCCGCCGGCCGCCCGGCGCGGCCACCTGGGTCCGGTTCCTCGGACCGGCCGGGGCGTACGCCTGCCTGTCACTGGTCGGCGTGGCCCTGGTGGTCCTGCTGCCGACCTATCTGATGAAGGAGCGGCACGAGACCTCCGCGCGGGCGGGAGCCGTCGTCGCCCTCGTCTCGGCCGGCAGCGCGCTGGGGGGCCTGCTCGCCGGCGCGCTGCTGCGCCGGGGCGTCCCCAGCAAAGCGCTGGTCCCGCTGGCGGCCCTGATGCCGCCGGCCTGCCTGCCCGCCTTCTCCCGGAGCGTGCCCCTCACGGCGGCCGTGGGTGCGGCCTTCCTCGCCCTGCTGGTCGACGGGCTGCTCATCTCCGCGGTGTTCGCCGCCGTGCCGGCCATCGCCCGGCGCCCCGAGGAGGTCGATCTCGCGGGCGGCGCCCTCGCCCAGCTCGGCAGCCTGGGGATTCTGACCGGACCACCGCTCTTCGGCCTGGTGGTGGGGCAGGCGGGGTGGGGCGGCGGTACGGTCGTCGCGACACTGATCTTCACGGCCCTGGGCGCCGGGCTGCTGCTGGTCACCGCCCGCAGCGCCACGACCGGCCCGCCGGAGACCGTGCCGCCGTCCCCGCCCCGGCAGCCCCAGTTCATCGGGCACGGGCACGGGCACGGACAAGGGCACCTGGACAGCTCACGTCACCGGCACGGTCACGGTCACGGACCCGATGCGGCGGCACCCGCGGACGCCCTGCACCGGAGGCCGGAATGAGAATCGATTTCCTCCAGCCGTACGACGACACCTATGGCGAATACTGCGTGCACTGCCACGCGGCGGCCGTCGAATGGTTCACCGCGGACGGCAGAAAGAAAGCCGTCTGCCGGTCGTGCGGCAAGCGGGCCGACCGGGCCGTCGTCATCGATCCCGGAATTTCCTGGTGGACGGACGAAAGCGGCGAATACTGGCACGAGAGCGCCGGCGTATTCGTCCGCGACCCCGAACGGAGATTCCTGTTCTTCCGGCGGCGGGCCTTTCCCTTCGCCATGACGGTCCCGGCCGGTCATGTCGATCGCGGAGAGGCCCCGGAGACCGCCGCGGGGCGGGAACTCATGGAGGAAGTCGGAATCCGCGCCGGGACGTTGCGGCCCATCGCGAGCGCGCACCTGCTGGGCGACGCCTGCCGCAGGGGCTCCGACGCCCACTTCTGGCACGCCTACCTCCTGGACCTCCCCACCGCGCCGGAGGTGACGGTGAACGACGAGGGCGAGTCCCCGGTCTGGCTCTCCCTCGACGAGGCCCGCACCCACCGGCTCACCTTCGCGGTGGCCCACATGATCGAGAAGCACGCCGACCGGCTGCTGGCCACCTGACGCCTCCGGTCGGCGGTGGCGTACCCGGCCCGGGTACGCCACCGCCGGCCGGAGGCGCGGCCGGGGTCAGAGGTCGTCGTCGTACGAGGACTGCTGCGGGTCGTCCACCACGTGCATCGCCGCCTCCTCGGCGGAGGCGGCGCCGCCGGAGATGCCGACGTCGGTCGCCCACAGGTCGGCGGCCTCCCCTTCCGGCAGCGGTACGGCGGGGTCGTGGGAGAGCAGCCGCCCGCTGCGGTACTCACCCGCCTCGGGGTCGACCGCCTCGCCGTCGGTGAGCGCGTCGCCGACGCCGTCGCCCCATATCGGGGCGACATCGGGCTCCTCCTCGGCCAGCAGCTGGTCCAGCGACTCGCCGGTGCGCTGCTCCTGGGCGGTGACGCCGAAGCGGTTCACGCCCAGTGGCCGCTCCGGCGGCGAATAGCCCTCGTCCTCGTCGTCCTCGACGCCCCGGTCCTCCAGGGTGTCGAGCGGGTCGAGCAGCCCCTCGTCGTCCTGTACCTCGGATCCGTCGGGCTGATACACCTGATCGCCCATCAGTTCGTCCTCGGGCATGCCCAACCTCCACGGTCCTTCGACGGCTGTCGTCCCCCCTACGCTAGAGGCAGCCGTCCGCCCCGGCTCATGCGGCCCCGCGCCCCCCTCCGCTTAAGGCAGGGCGACGCGCGGTGGGGCACGGTGAGGCGCCCGGTCAGGACGCGGGAGCGGCGCCCGACCGGCCTAGCCGAAGGACGCGAGGTTCTCCGTCGCCCACTGGCGGAAGTCGCGCGGCGGCCGCCCCGTCAGAATCGCGACGTCGTCCGAGACGGGCAGCGCGGCCGCCTGGCCGCCGAGCCCTAGCGTCTCCAGGACGGACATCGACACGAACTGCGGGGTGCCGGCCGGGAACGCCTCGTCCACCGCCTCCGAGATGGTCATCTGCTCGACGCTCACCGGCCGGTCGGTCAGCTCGGACAGGGTGCGCACCTGGTCGCGGGTGGAGAGCGGCTCCGGGCCTGTGATGGAGAACACGCCGACCGGCGGCTTCTCGGCGCTCAGCGCCGCCGCCGCGCAGGCCGCGATGTCCCCCGGATGCACGACGGGCAGCCGGATGTCCGGGAAGGGGGTGCGGACCACCCCGTCGGACAGGGACTCGGCCCACAGCAGGACGTTGTAGTCGAATCCGGCGGCGCGCAGGAAGGTCGACGGGACGCCCGCCTCGCCGAGCAGCCGCTCCCCGGTGGCGTGCCGGGCGGTGACCACGTTGTCCGGACCACTGGGCAGCCGCACGCTGACGGTGAAGGACGACAGCAGCGCGACATGCCGGAGGTCCATCTCACCGGCGACGGAGGCGAAGGCCGCTCCGTCGTCGTCGGCCATGTTCAGGAAGGCACGGTTCATGCCGGTCAGCGCCCGGCGGACGTCGTCCGGCTCGGTGAGGTCGCCCGTCACCACGTCCACGTCGCCGGGGAGGTCGGCCTTCGCCGGATTCCTGACCAGCGCCCTGACCTCGTGACCCTGCTCGTACAGTTGTTCGGCCACCTCTTTGCCGACGGTGCCGGTGGCGCCGGTGACGAGAATCTTCATGATCCCTCTCTCCTCGGCCGGTCGGCGGCCGTGCGCGGGCGAGGTTTCCGGGGGCGGACGCGTTTTCGGGGCGGACACGGCGGACGCGGCGGACGGTGCCGGCAGCCCGGCGGGTCAGGACGCGGGACGCGTGCTGACGAGGACGCCGATCTTGTCGATCCGGTGCTGGGGGTTGTCCTCGGCGTCGTGCCAGAAGTTGCCGGCCGCGTGGTCCTCCAGCGTCGCGCAGGTGGAGACGGTGATCATGGCCTGGGTGGGGGTCCTGCCGGGGAAACCGGGGACCGCGGCCCGCTGCTCGACCAGCGAGCTGGGGGAGCGGAAGTCGGTGACCCGGGTCTGGGTGATCTTGTACGTGTAGACCTTGCCGCCGGCCGTGATGACGACCTGCTGGCCGTTCTTCAGCGACGGGACCATGTGCAGCGGGCCGCCGGCGGAGTCGCGGTGACCGGTGACGAGGTAGTTGCCGACCTGGCCCGGGCCCACGCCGCCGTTGGGTCCGAAGGGGCTGGCGGCGATGCCGCGGTCCTGTATCCGCGTACCCGGCGCGTCGTCGGTCGTCCCCTGGTAGGGAACGATGGCCAGCGAGCGGATGCCGATCGACGGGATGGCCATCGAGGCGTTGATGATCCGCGGCTCGGTGGCGGCGGGCGGCGGGCCGCCGGGGGTCTTGGCGGCGACCTGGGCGACCGGGGCGCGGGCGGCGGCGGGCTGGCCGGCGGGGTGGTCTCCGGTCCGCGCGGCGGCGGCGCCGGCCAGCCCGACGACCAGGGTGGCGGCGAGGGCGGGGACGACAGCTCGGGTTCGGCGCATGGCAGTCCTGACGGGTAGCCGACCGGTGGCCGGATGGGTCCCGCCCTGGACGCCGAGTGCTCGGCGCCGGCCGCCGGCCCCTGGTGGACGGGGGTACGGCGTCGGCCGGGCAGGTTGTTTCCCGTCAAATGTCCGACTCCGCCCCCGGGACGTCAAACGGAGCCGGACGTACGCCGCCGTCCGGCTCCGATGGGTGCACCGCAGGTCACCCGGTGTGCGCGGCCCGCTCCGGCCGGCCGGTCAGGCGTTCACCGCCTGGTCGTCGGTGTCCACGACGGCGGCCCACTCGCGGTCCCCGGCCGACACGGCCGCGGCCGCGGGCTCGGCGGGGGCGAGGGGAGTGGCGCGGATGTCGTGGTCGTCCGCGGTCAGGCAGCGGCCCTTGGCCAGGTCGTAGCGCCAGCCGTGCAGTGTGCAGGTGAGCACGTCCTCCTCGATCTGCCCGAAGCGGCTGAGGTCGGCGCCCAGGTGCGGGCAGCGGCGCTGGATCCGCCAGCCGTCGACCTCGATGTCCTCGCCCTCGTCCTCGCGCGAGTCGTAGTAGTTCTCCACGTACTCCACCCGCTCCATGGACAGGCACTTGAAGAACACGTACAGGAACTCGTTGTACGGCCCGACCCGGCTGGCGGTGAAACGCATCGACAGCAGCAGGCTGTTGGACCAGTCGACCTCGCGGCGGGCGATGTTGGTGGCCACCAGGTCGCCGCTCGTGGACAGCGTGTAGCGGCAGCGCTCGCCGGCCCACAACCGGACCTCCCGGGCCGGGAAGTCGACCACGATCGCGGTGTCGCCCACGTCCAGCCGCGCCGGGCCGCCGACTCCGGTGCAGATCCGGTCGGCGCGCGCCATCAGCGGCTCCCACCACCGCTTCAGCTCGGCCAGCAGGCGCTCGGGCGGCAGCGCGGGCTCCCGCGAGGCGCGCTCGGCGGCGAGGGCCGGCTGCTGCCGGCGGGCGAAGTCCCGCAGATACGCCCGCTTGTCGATGAAGATCCGGTCCATCTCCGCCTCGGAGTACGGGTGGTCGGTCTCGCAGACCGCGCCCTTCTGCTCCACCACGGTCCCCGGCAGCAGCATGTGCGCTGCCAAGTCGGGCCTGGCCTCGGCGAGTTGTGCCAGGAACTCCCGCTGGTCGACGAAGATGCTCTCCCCGTCGCGGCCCGTCCCGTTGAACTCGAACAGCTCGTCGTCGAGGAAACACGGCGGCCCCGCGTTGGGGAAGACATGCGCCGCCTGCACCGCGTCGATGTAGGTCAGCGCGCGGTCGAACTGCCCCTGGCGCTTGCGGGCCGCGAACTCCCGCTTCGCCGAGTGCGGCAGCCGGTAGACCATGGGATACCAGATCGCGCCGGAGAACTGCGCGAAGTAGGCGTCGACCTCGCCGAATTCGCGGATCGCCGGGATCGACAGCGGGTGCGCGTCGTTCTGGTTGAGCAGCACCGTCTCGCCGTCGTCCAGCGACAGCGCCGAGTCGCCGATGGGACCGTCGCCGGGACCGGTCAGCGCGGTGATCATGATGCGCAGGCCGTCGCGCTCGACCGGGACCCCGCTGCGGGTGCGCAGGAATTCGCTGAACCCCAGTGCGCGCAGCTCGCGTTCCAGCTCGTCGGTGGCGAAGGCCGGCAGCAGTACGGTGACGTCCTTGCGTACGGTGCGGCGCAGGTTCTCCGCGTCGAAGTGGTCCCGGTGCAGATGGGACACATAGAGGTAGTCCGCGGCCCGTCCGTAGTGCGCCCAGTCCAGATCCGTGTTGTCGGGGAAGGGGAACCACGAGCCGAAGAAGGCGGGATTGACCCAGGGGTCGCACAGCACGGACCCCGCCGATGTCTCGACGAACAGCCCCGCGTGCCCAAGTCCCGTTATACGCATAGTCGCAGCACCTCAACCCGATCCGCCGGAAACGTCAGATACACCAGACGTAAAAAACTATGTCCGGGTTTCTGGCGGTACGCACCCTTAAGTGCGCTTGATGGATGACGGGGTCGGTGACGGCGGCCTCGCGCGGGGGCGCGCGCCCGGCGGAACGGCCGCTGCCCCGCCGGTCAGGGCCGGCGGGGCAGCGGACGGTCGTCAGCGGGCGGTCGTCCGCCCAGGTCAGCGGCTCAGAAGAGCATGGCGGGGGTGGGCCAGCGGAGCACCCGGCAGGGGGTCCACCACACATGGGCGCCGGCCCGGCCGACCAGGCCCTCGGCCGCCAGATCGCCCACGATCCCGGCGGACACCGCGTCCGCCGGGGCCCCGGCTTCGAGCGCGTCGACGGCGGCGATGAAGTCGGCCTCGTCGATGGTGATCCGGCTGAGCTGGCCGTCCCGCTTGTCCCTGACCTGGAGGAAGCCGGGGCCCCGGCGGAAGACGCAGGCGCCGAAGAAGTAGTCGGTCCGCCACTGGTCCAGCAGCCCCGCGGCGTCCGGGACGCCGGTGACGGCCTGCGGCGGCGCCAGATGCCGGAAGGGGGTCACGGCCTCGGCGTCGCCGCCGAGGTGCAGCCGCCATTCGACGGCGATCGCCCGGCTGGTCAGCTCGCGCAGGGCGACCAGCGCGCGGACCGCCCGCTCCCCGTCCCCGGCGGCGGACAGGTCGACCGGCTCCGGGAGGACGACATGCCGGGCGCCCTGCTCCCAGAGCGCGCTCACCGCGCCGATCGGATCGGCCCCGAGCGTGGCCGCCCTGGCGCCCATCCCTTCCAGCGTGATCGTCGCCGGGTCGGCGTGCCGGCGGTGCACCAGCGCGATATCGGCTCCTTGGTCCTGCGTGGCCGTGGTCAACGCGTCCTCCTTCTCCTTCGGACTTCTCGGCACGGGTCGGACTGCCTCCGACCGGTCGGCTGGGGACGGCGGGGGCCGTCAGGCGATCGCGGGGGTCAGGTCGGCCGGTTCGGCTGCCGGCTGCGGGAGCATCGTCCTGCGCAGGTCCACCCGGACGAGTTCCTGGTTGGTGGCGAGCGGTACGACGTGGATGTACGCGCTGTCGTCGTGGAAGACGATGCCCAGCGCGGTCCAACGGGCGAGGATCGCCTCGACGGCGGGAGCGTCCGCCCCGGCGTGGCCCGCCTCGGCCAGTTTGCGCACCAGCACCGGCACCGTCCGCGGCTGTTCGAGCAGCCGGAAGACGGCCAGCTCGACCGGGTCGGCCAGCGTGAGCAGATGCCAGTCGAAGTGCCGGCGGTTGCTCACCAGGATCACCCTGTCGCCCAGGTCGGTGTGGGACAGGCTGCTGGCCCGGTGCTCCTGCTGCCAGTCGGTCACCGCCCTGTCGAGCCGATCGGCCAGGTCCGCGCCGATGCCGCGGACGGGCGCCGCGAAGAGATAGGCGAAGTCCATCAGCTCCCGCTCCGGCAGGTCGTAGATCATCGCGTACTGCGGGGCGGGGCGCAGCTCGGAGAAGCCCAGCTCGGGCCGGTTGAAGAACGGGCTGAAGCGTTCGATCGCCACCCGCGAGGTGCCGGAGCAGGGCTCCAGGTGGTAGAGGGCCGGCAGCTGGGCGATCACCGCCTCGTAGGCGTCCGGGTCCTCGTCCGGGAAGCCGAGCAGGTAGTTCCACAGCACGGTCAGGTCCAGCGACTGGGAGTCCCGCAGCATCCTGATGTTCTGGCAGCCGGTGACGCCCTTGTCCATCAGCTTGAGCACCGAGGTGCTCAGGCTCTCGATGCCGGGCTGGATGCTGACCACGCCGGCGTCCGCCAGGGTGCGCAGCTGGTCGAAGCGGAGATTCGACTTGACCTCGTACTGCACCCGCAGGTCGTAGCCGGCCTCGATCAGCCGGGGCAGCACCGAGCCGAGGTACTCCATGTCCAGGATGTTGTCGACGGCGATGAGGTCCAGCACCTGGTGGCGCTCGATCATCGCGAGGATCTCGTCGTGGAAGCTGTTCGGGCTCTTGCTGCGGAACTGCATGAAGGAGCCGTTGAGGCCGCAGAAGGTGCAGTGGTGCTTCTCGCCCCACCAGCAGCCGCGGGCGCCCTCGATGACGAGCCTGCCCTCGATCCAGCTGCTCGCCGTGGACAGCTCCAGCCGCTCGAAGAAGCCCTCGAAGTCGGGGCTGAGGATGGCGGCGGGCGGCAGCGGGCTGGTGCTCATCGGATTCACCGCGGAGGCGCCGGGCTCGGGCCGCCAGCACAGGCCTTCGACCTTCGCGAAGTCCTGACTGCCCGTCAGCGCGCGCAGGAAGGCAGGGAAGGAGGCCTCGCCCTCGCCGCGCAGCACATAGTCCACGAAGTCGAAGTTCCGGTGCATCGCCTCGCCCTGGGCGCCGTCGCAGTTGGCGCCGCCGAAGATGGTGACGATGGCGGGGTTGATGCGCTTGAGCTCCCGCGCGGTGGCCAGGGCCGCGGCGTTCTGCTGGAAGGTGGAGGTGAAGCCGACCACGTCCGGTTCGAACGCCGCGATGCGCCCGGCGAGTTCGGCGATGAACTGCGGGGCGAGTTCGTGCAGGCGCAGGTTCATCGCCAGTTCCTCGTCGGTCATCACCGCCGCGTACATCTCGGTGAACTGCTCGACGTGCCACTGCGGATCGCCGTAGAGGGCCGAGGAGAAGACCCAGTCGCCGCAGCCGAGGAAGTAGGTGTCCAGTGAGTAGTAGGTGTAGTCGGCCAGGCCGAAGTCGGAGCGCTCGGTGATCCAGTCGACATAGTCCAGATTGGCGTTGAGCACCTCGACCTCGGCGTCGGGCAGGGCGTCCCGCACGCTGTGCCGCAGAATGCCGAGGGCGAGCGACGGCACGTCGATCGCCGCCCACGGGGTGTTGACGAGCAGTACGCGCATGTCTCTCCTCGACAGTGTTCGGTGCGGTGGTGGTGCGGCGGTGGTGGTGCGGCGGTTGGGGTGGTCCGGAGGTTCCGGCGCCGCGGTGGGCGGTGTCAGACGCCGGCCGCGGTCTCCAGGTAGGCGGTGATCTCGGTGGCGTACGGCGAGGGCCCCAGCGCCAGATGGGCCTCGTAGTCGGCGTGCGCCTGGGCGCTGCGGCCGAGTCCGGCGTGGCAGGAGCCGCGCCGGTAGAGGAGTTCGGCCCGGTCGGCGCCCGGCAGTTCCAGCGCCCGGGTGTATTCGCCCACCGCGTCGAGGGCGCGTCCGGCGGCCTCGTGGACGAAGCCGACGTTGAACACCAGATCCGCGTTGTCCGGGTCGTCGGCCAGCGCGCGGGTCAGGTCCGCCAGGGCGTCGGCGTGGCGGCCCGACTCGCAGGCGATCACGGCCCGGTTGACCAGCGCGACCGGGTTGCCGGCGTCGCGCTCCAGTGCCTGGTCGAAGGCCTGTCCGGCCTCCTCGGTCCGGTCCAGGCCCAGCAGCGCGAGCCCCCTGAGCGCGTTCAGCCGCGCGTCGTCCGGCGCGGCCTTCAGCCCCGCCCGCGCCTGGACCTCGGCGTCCTGCGGCAGGCCGAGGTCCACCAGCAGGGAGGCCAGGCAGACATGGGCGTCCAGGTGGTCCGGCTCCAGGTCCAGGACATAGCGGTAGTCGGCCACCGCCCCCTCCAGGTCCCCGACGGCGGCCCGCAGCGCCCCCCGGTTCTGGAACAGCTCGGTGAAGGGCGAGCCGAGGGCGACCGCCTGCTCGTAGTCGGCCGCCGCGGACTCCAACTGCCCCAGCTCGTAGCGCAGATTGCCGCGGTCGAACCAGTACTCCTGGTAGTAAGGGTCCAGCCGGATCACCTCGTCGTACTCGGCCATCGCCTCGTCGGGGCGGCCGAGCCGGGCGAGCAGCTGCGCCCGGTTGTGGTGCAGGACCGAGCGGTGCAGGCGCTGGCGCTCCGGGGCCAGTTCGCGGTCGAGCCGGGCGATGCCGTCCTCCACCAGGCTCAGCGATTCCCGCAGATCGCCCAGGTGCATCTGCACCAGCGCGCGGCCGTTCTTCATGAACGCGATGTGGAACGCCCGGTTGTCCTCCTCGGGCAGCAGACCGGCCATGGCCACCGCGGTGTTGGCGTGGCCGAGCGCGAGCCGGTGGTCCTTCTCCTCGGGCCCGTACAGCCGGGTGTAGAGCATGCTGAGCGCGTAGTGCATGGTCATCTGCGGGTGGGGGGAGTCGAAGCGCGCGAGCAGGTCGTCGTAGATCGGCTTGATCTCGTCGACGCGGTCCGACTGGGAGAGCGCGTGCGCGGTGCGGTACCAGCCGTCCCAGTACCGGTGGGGCGCCCGGTCGTAGTCCGCGCGGGTGGTCAGCTGGCCGGCGAACTCCAGGGCCGCGTCGTAGAACCCGGTGGCCAGGCAGTAGTCGGCCGCCTCGCTGACCGCGTCCCAGCCGGCGCTGTCCGCCGATGTGCCGTTGAGCAGGTGGTAGGGGACGGCGCCGAGTCGTAACGTCTCCTCGGCGCCGTCGAGTTCGGCGGCCCGCCGGTCGTGCAGCCGCAGCCGGTCGTCGGCGCCGATCCGCTGGTAGGCGGCGCGCAGCGCGGGGTCGTCGTCCGTGCCGTCGGAGTCGACGAAGGCGCGGGCCCGTTCGAGGTCGTCGGATAGGCCGCCGGGCGCGATCGCCAGCAGCGGGGCGTCGACCCGCCGGGTGTACGCGCGCAGGCTCGCTTCGAGTTCCGCGCTCACCGCGTCGTCGCGGCCGGCCACGACCAGCCGCAGGCGGGCCGGGTCCAGCCGGCGCAGCGCGATGGCGATGAACTCCTGGTCGGTGAAGTCGGCTTCGGGCAGCGCGTCCAGGACCAGGGTGCGTACGGAGCCGGGACCGTCGGCGTACGCGCGCAGCAGGTCCACGATGCCGTGTGCGACGCGCCGGGCGCGCAACCGCGAATACCACCGGGTGCGTTCCTCCTCGCGCGACTCCGAGGTCAGCGTGCCGGCCGGCGTCCCCAGCAGCGCGGTCAGCTCGGGGGCCACCGTGACGATCTCCCGGTGGTGCGCGAGGGCCGGCGCGGGATCGGCGGCGTGGATCTCCGGCACGAGCGCCCGCAGGACGCCACCGAGACCGGTGTACGGGCCCCGCAGCCGGCGGTGGCAGTCGACCCGCAGCACCCGGGGGCCGGCTGTGTCCGCCGTGTGCCCGGCTGCGGCGGCGCCCTGCCCGCACACGCGCTCGACGGCGGCGAGACGGTCCGCCCGGGTCGCGCCCACGACATGCGTGTGGCCGGAGATGTCACTCATGGTCGGTCGCTCCTGTCGATGAGGGCGCGGAAGAGGGTTCCGGCGAAGGTGCCGGCGCGGAAGCGGCGCCTTCGGCGGTCCGGCGGGCCCGGCGTTCGCGGATCGCGACGACGGCCACGATGACGATCTGGCCCAGGGTGAGGCCGCCGGCCGCGGCCGAGTCCCAGAACCGCTCGTCGAGCGGGCCGCCGGTGATCCCGTGCACCAGCCGGACGACGAACTCGATCGTGACCGGCACCGCGAACACCACGGCGGCGGCGAGCATCACCGCGGTGCCCACGACCACCGCCGGCAGGTAGAACCGCACCACCCGCAACTCATGCGGGGTCGAGGCCAGTTCGCCGCCGGTACGGGCCGGGAGACGCAGCGCGCGCAGCGCCGCGCGGCGCAGCCGCTGCCGGGTCAGCCGGAGCAGGTTCGGGCAGTGGGCGATGGTGGTGAAGACGTAGTAGAGGTCCGTCTCCATGAAGATCATGAACTGCCAGGACATCCGCAGCAGCGTCAGATAGGCCAGCAGCAGGGCGAAATGGCCGACCACGGTGAGCCCGCCGTTGATCCGGGTGTCGATCGCGGCCACCACGATCATCAGGCTGTAGTTGATCGCGTCGGCCAGCAGCCCGGCGCAGAACGGCAGGATGCGCTTGCGCGGCTCCACTCCCATCAGCCCGGTCAGCGTGGTCTGGAAGACGATGAAGTACAGACGGCGGCTGATGCCCAGCCGGCTGCCGACCCCGAGCCGCCGGCCGGCCAGCACATGGAAGCCCTCGTGCAGGAACAGCCCGACCACTTCGGCCAGATAAGCGGCGGCCATCACCAGCAGCAGCGACCTGCCGACGAAGAAGTTCCCGGAGTCGGGACGCAACTCCGGTCGGCGCAGCTCCAGATACACCGCCGCCGCGGCGAGCACGACGTAGCAGAGATACGCCGGAGGGGACAGCAGCACATTCGCCAGCCGCCGCCAACGCAGCGGAGGGGCCGACGACTTCGCCTCGGCCTCGTCCTCGGTGCGGACGAAGCCCAGACTCCGCAGCGCTTCGACCACATCGTCGAGGTCGGCGTCCTCGCCGTAGGCCGTGCGGTACCAGCGCGCGGCCTGCGCGACGGTGTCCCCGGCCTGGAGGCGGCGCACCAACTCGGCGCCGTCCGGGGGGAACAGCGCGAACGACTCGATCTCGGGCCGCCCGATCAGCACGTCGTGGCCTTCGTCGACGAAGGTGAGCCGGTGCAGCGGAACAGTGCCGTTGTCCATGGACGCTCCGACGGTTCGTGGTACGCGTAGCTCACGGCGGGGACTGCCGGGGGACCGCGCGGTGCCGGAGCCGCCCCCCGACAGCCGGTCGGGATCAACGAGTAAGGGATTAGCCGCCGATCCGGACGGTGATGCCGCCGCATCCCGCTTTGTAGAACGAAGCCGCGGCGCTGGTGAGCCTGACCGGAGCGGTCGGACGGATATTGATCTTCTTCATGGAGAACCTCCCCTCGAAATGAATGGTGAGGACGGCCGGCCGCCGGAAGGGGCCGGGCCGCCTCTGCCCTGGCAGTATCACTTCTCGGATTCGAAAGGCACAAGACCCTGTTTCCATGCCGCGCTCTCCGGCGTTCCGCCCGGTTTTCTTTCAGCGGGCATCGACAACGCGGGTGAACTGGGTTTTTCGCTGGGTAGCCGGGATAAACACCATTGCTTCGGCCGTCCGCCGTACTGCCCAGCCGTATCCGCCCGTCCCGCGCCTCCGGAGGACGCACGGTGTCTGCGTCATCCGCCGGATACGGCAGGCGCCGGGCGGGTGATTCCGGATACGTAGATCGGGCGCCGCCGTTCGACAGGCTGCGAGTTCTCCCTTTTCCGCCGCGGATTTTTTCGGGAAGTGTCTGTCAATAGCCGCCGGCCGGCCTAATTCCGATCATGCCGGGGCGGTTCACGGTGCTCAACCGCTTGCCGCGCACGGATTAGCGATGCGGATCATGTGAAATTCATGAATGAGCTGCCGGTGGTTTGCCGGTGGGTTTTCCGGCTGAACTGCCGCCGCCCGCCGGCATATGGGCCCGACAGGCGGCGGTGGGCGGCGGCTCCCATGGGGCAAGTCAGGAGACCGACTTCATGTACTGGTCCCAGATGTCGGCGGGATAGGTGCCGCTCGCCTCCACCCCGGGGCGTCCGGCGAGTCCGGTCAGGGGGAGGAGCCGCTGGGTGGCGGGGTCGATCCGGAAGAGGGAGACCGCCGTGGCCGTCGTCCGGTCGTAGCCGACGAAGGAGCCCGAGGTGCCGTCCGGGGCGGTTCCCGGCAGCCCGGCGAGCCCCTGGCCGGACTGGTCGCTGTGGTCGGCCTGCCCGGTACCGCCCGCGCGCCGGGCCGCGCCGTCGGTCACCGCGTCCCGGAGCGCGTCGTCCACCGCGCCGGCCACCTGCGGGCTGAACGGGTGTGTGGCGACGGGCCGTTGGACGGGGATCTGGACGCCGTCACGGGTGACGCGGAGCACGGAGTAGGGGTCGGTGTGCGTACCGTGCGCGGCGAAGGTCGCGTAGGCGTCGGCCATCCGGATCGGGCTGGGGGTCGCGGTGCCCAGCGAGAAGGCGGGGATCTGCTCGCCGAAACCACTGTCGGGAAGCAGCCCCGCGTCCACCGACGCCTGGCGCACCAGGTTCAGACCGACATCCATACCGAGTTGCATGATCGGACCGTTGACCCCGTCGGCCACCGCCCGGCGCAGGCTGATCCGCCCCCAGGAGCGCTTGCCGGCGTTGGCGGTCTTGACGATCTTCCCGTCCCGGTTCCAGTAGGGCCCCTCGGGCGTCCGGATGGGTATGTGGTCGTCGCCGTCGTAGAGCGAGTCCGGGCCCACCGTGGCGCGGGGCACGTCGCGTTGGCGCACCACACCGTCGCGCAGGGCGGCGGCGTACACGAAGGGCGCGTAGGTGGTACCGGCCGGCACGACCGCCACGTTCGCGTCGTCGAAGCCCTGCTTGATGTAGTCGGGTCCGCCGTAGAGCGCGAGGATACGGCCGTCGGTGGCCACCGAGGCGGCCCCCACCCGTACGTCGCGGTCGGCGGGCCGGGTGGCCGGACTCAGGCCGCCCAGCCGCTGCTTCACCGCGGCGGCGAGCGCGTCGACCTTGGGCTTCTCGAAGGTGGTGTAGATCTGGTAGCCGCCCAGGTCGAACCGCGCGTCGGAGATGCCGCTGTGCGCGGAGACGTACTGCCGGGCGGTGTCGACCAGATAGCCGGTCTGCCCGCTCAACCCCGGTGGGACGGCAGGGGCGTTGGGCTCGGGGAAGACCTTGTACGTGGCGCGCTCCCGCGCCGACAGCTGCCCGATGCTCACCATCCGGTCCAGCACCCAGTTCCAGCGCGCGACGGCGCGCTTGTGGTTGGCCGGGCTCACCGAAGGGTCGTACAGCCCGGCGCCCTTGAGCAGGGTGGCCAGGAACGCGCCCTGGCTGGCGTTGAGCTGTGAGACGTCCTTGCCGTAGTAGGCCTTGGCGGCGCGCTGCACCCCGTAGGCGCCGCGGCCGAACCAACTGGTGTTGAGGTAGCCGTCCAGGATCTGCTGTTTGCTCACCTTGTCGTCCAGCTTCACCGAGATGAGGATCTCGGTGAACTTCCGGGACAGCGTCTGGTCCTGGTCGAGGTAGACGTTCTTCACATACTGCTGGGTGATGGTGGAACCGCCCTGCACATCGCCGCCGGTCGCCATCTTCGTCAGCGCGCGGGCGATGCCCCGGGGCGAAACCCCGTGGTCCCCGTAGAAGTTGGCGTTCTCGGCCGCCATCACCGCCCACTGCACCGAGGTGGGGATGCGGCTCAGCGGCATCGCCTGCCGGTCGATCGGCCCGACCCTGGCCATCTCGGTGCCGTCCGCCCAGTAGTAGACGTTGTCCTGCTGCACGGCGATCGCGTTGAGGTCCTTCGGTATCGCGGTGCGCTCGTAGGCGATGCCGACGGCGGCGGCCAGCGCGAGGATCACCCAGGTGCCGAGCAGCAGGGTCTGCCGCAGCGAGGGCAGCCAGCGGCGCGGCCCGCGCTGGCCGGGGCGGGGGTAGCGGGGACGCAGTCGGCCGAGATGCCGTAGGTGCCGTAGCCCGCGCGTGCCGCGCGGCCGCCGCGGCCCGCGCGGCGCCCGCGCCGGCCCCGGCCGGGAGGCCGTCGCCGACCGGACGGCGTCCCGTACCGCTCGCAGCCGCTCCGCCACGTCCTTGGTCGTAAGCCGCCGCACGGTAATTCCCACCTCTGACGGGTCGTCGGTCACGGCGCTCGCCGTCTGGACCTCAGGAGCCTAGGAACCCCGTCGGACGCCCCCGCGATGAGTTCGCCACAGGTCTGTAACAGCCGAGGCGAGGGCTTGACTGCCTTATTACCAGCGGGAGTCGGCGACCGTGCCTCGGTTACGGTCCTGTGACGCTATGGGCCAGAGCCTGTCACTGGAGGACCGGAGGCTGGGGCGAGGCCCGGGTCCGCCGTTGTCCGGGCCCGGCAGCCGGCCCCGGCAAGCGGTGCTCGCCCGTCGAGAGGCCTTCCCATGGACCGCTCCAGCATCCGGAAATCCCTTGTGAGCCCGGCCAACCGGCCCCGTACGTTACTTGTCTGCGGGGTGCTGGCCGTCGCCCTGACCGGTGCGACGGTGGCCGGCGTGGAGCTGGGGGGAAGCGGAGCCACGGGCAGCCATGGCTCGGCCGAGCTGCGGTCGGCGAAGAAGACAGTGGTCCATTCGCCGAGCGCGCCGGCCGCGCCGCAGCCCGACTCCCGCAAGCACGAGGTGATCGGGGACGGTTCGACCTCCTACACCGGCCCGCAGCCGCACCAGCCGAAGCCCGAGAAGCTGAAACCCGGTGAGGAGCCACCGCAGTTCGTGGTCTTCTCCTGGGACGGCGCGCTGGAGAACGACGACCATCTGTTCTCCCGCTTCCGCGAACTCGCCCAGCAGTACAACGCCAACATGACGTTCTTCCTGTCCGGCATCTATCTGCTGCCGAACGCGAAACGCACGCTCTACCACCCGCCGATGCACCCGGCGGGCTCCTCCGCGATCGACTTCCCCACCGACGAGCACATCAAGTGGACCTTGCAGCAACTTCGGTTGGCCTGGGAGGAGGGCGACGAGATCGGCACGCACTTCAACGGCCACTTCTGCGCCCCCGACCCGGGAGCCGGCGGCGAGTGGAGCACCGCCGACTGGAAGAACGAGACGGCCCAGGCGTACTCCTTCGTGGAGCACTGGAAGACCAACACCGGCTTCACCGACATCCCGCCGCTCCCCTTCGACTACGCGACGGAACTGGTCGGCGGCCGGGCCCCCTGCCTGGAAGGGCAGAAGAACCTGCTGCCCGCCGAGAAGGCGATGGGCTGGCGCTACGACGCCAGCTCCCAGGGCGACTTCCAGCTGTGGCCGGCGAAGGACGGCGTGTGGGACTTCCCGCTCCAGCTGATGCCGTACCCGGACAAGGACTTCCAGGCCCTGTCGATGGACTTCAACTTCCTCTACAACCAGTCCGGCGGCGATGTCACCGAGGGCGACCCGGCGAAGTACCCGGCGTGGGAGAAGGAGACCCGCGACGGTTACCTGGACGGCTTCGAGCGTGTCTACAACGGCAGCCGCGCCCCGCTCTTCATCGGCAACCACTTCGAGACCTGGAACGGCGGCATATACATGCAGGCCGTGCAGGACGTGGTCAAGGACGTCTGCCGCCGCAAGGGCGTGCGCTGCGTCTCCTTCAAGGAACTCTGCGACTGGCTGGACGTCCAGGACCCCTCGGTCGTCGCCAAGCTCCGCAACCTCGACCCGGGCGAGGCCCCGGACTGGAAGACCTTCGTCACCAAGTAGCGTTGACCGAAGGGGCGATGGCCGGAATCAGGACTGCTCCGCCACCCAGGCGTACCAGCCGGGCATCCCCTCGCCGGTGGTCGCGGAGAGGGCCAGCACCCGGACGTTCGGGTTGACCGAGCGGGCGTACCGCTCGCAGCGGGCGATGTCGAAGTCGACGTACGGCAGGAGGTCGATCTTGTTGATGACGACGAGATCGGCCGCCGCGAACATATAGGGGTACTTCAGCGGTTTGTCGGTGCCCTCGGTGACGGAGATGATCACGACCTTGCTGTGTTCGCCGAGGTCGAACAGAGCCGGGCACACCAGATTGCCGACGTTCTCGACCAGGACGAGCGAGCCGGCGGCGGGGGACAGGGCGGTCAGCGCGCCGTGCATCATCCCGGCGTCGAGATGGCAGCCGGCGCCGGTGTTCACCTGGACGACCGGGCAGCCGGCCCGCTTGATCCGGTCGGCGTCCAGCATGGTCTCCTGATCGCCCTCGATCACCGACACGGACCGCCGGCCGGCCAGATCGAGGACGGTACGTTCGAGCAGGGTGGTCTTGCCGGCGCCCGGCGAACTCATCAGATTCACCGCCAGAATTCCCCGGGCGGCCAGCCACGCGCGATTACCGGCCGCCAGATCCTCATTCTTGGCCAGCACCTTCTGCTCAAGCGTGATCGTCTCGCCGTCCGCCGTCGCGGGAATGAGCTCGTCCACCCGGGTGCGCCCATTCGAGCGAATGGGGGACAGGTCGAGGGAAAGGCTGTGCGCGGTGTCGTGCGAATGGTGGTGCGCGTGGCCGTGCGCCCCCGCGTGTGTCCCGCTGTCCGGGTGATCCTGCGCGGTTACGTCGTCCGCGCCCGGCAGCGCGATACGCGTTCCGCCGCCGCCGGATCCGTCCTCGACCGTTCCGGCGCAACCGCAGCTACCGCACATATGTCAGCCCACTTTCATCGAAATGATCTGAAGCTCCCGTCCCGAGGTGATCTCCACGTCGGCGCTGCCGCAGGGGCACAGCAATACCAGATCGGTCAGCGCGAATTCGGTACCGCAGTCGCGGCAGCGACCCGAACCCGGCGGTTGGTCGATCTCCAGCGACGCGCCCTCCGCCACCGTGCCCTCGGTGATCAGGTCGAAGCAGAAGCGCATCGAATCGGCGACCACCGCGGTGAGCACGCCGACCCGCACGCTGACCGTACGCACCGGCCGGCCGGCCGCCCGTTCGCACACCGCGTCGACGACGCTCTGGGTGATCGACAATTCATGCATCGCTCTCGCGTCCTCGCGTCGTTACCCCGTCCGGCCTATTCCGCTGGACTTTCACTTTCCGCCGGCACCGATCCGTGCCGGGATTCTCGTGTTGACCTCGTGTTGACAGCGTGCCGCGGCGGAGTCTAGATGGTAGCAATGTGAGCGACACCACTCGTGCGGATCGACATCCGGTCTCCGTCGTACGAGGGATCGGTCGTCGAATCCGGAAGGCGGCACCGCTATGCCGACAGAGGCAGCACTCACTGCAGAAGACACCCTGATCCATGTGCTGTGGATCAATGCCGGCCTCAGTTGCGACGGCGATTCGGTCGCGCTCACCGCCGCCACCCAGCCCAGCATCGAGGAAATCGCCCTCGGCGCGCTGCCGGGCCTTCCGCAGGTCGCCGTGCACTGGCCGCTGATCGACTTCGAGTGCGGTCCGAACGGCGGCGCCGACGACTTCCTGGAGTGGTTCTTCAAGGCGGACCGGGGCGAGCTGGAGCCGTTCGTGCTGGTCGTGGAGGGGTCGATCCCCAACGAGCAGCTGCACAACGAGGGTTACTGGTCCGGCTTCGGCAACGACCCGGCCACCGGCCAGCCGATCACCACCAGCGAGTGGCTGGACCGGCTGGCCCCGAAGGCCACCGCGATCGTCGCGGCCGGCACCTGCGCGACATACGGCGGTATCCACGCCATGCAGGGCAATCCGACCGGTGCCATGGGAGTGCCCGACTATCTCGGCTGGGAGTGGAAGTCGAAGGCCGGAATTCCGATCGTCTGCGTCCCGGGCTGCCCGATCCAGCCGGACAATCTCTCCGAGACGCTCACCTATCTGCTCTACATGGCCACCGAGCAGGCGCCCATGATCCCGCTCGACGACGCGCTCCGGCCGACCTGGCTTTTCGGCCAGACGGTGCACGAGGGCTGCGACCGGGCGGGATATTACGAGCAGGCCGACTTCGCGACCGAGTACGGCTCGCCCAAGTGCATCGTCAAGCTCGGCTGCTGGGGCCCGACCGTCAAGTGCAATGTGCCCAAACGCGGCTGGATGAACGGTATCGGCGGCTGCCCGAATGTCGGCGGGATCTGCATCGGCTGCACGATGCCGGGATTCCCGGACAAGTTCATGCCCTTCATGGACGAGCCGCCCGGCGGCAAGCTCTCCACGAACTCGGTCGGAATCTACGGATCGACGATGCGGCGGCTGCGGCAGATGACCACCCAGACCCTCGACCACGAGCCGAGATGGCGCAAGCCGGGGAACAGACTCACCACCGGTGCCACCCGTACCTGGTAAGCCGGCGCGACCGAGACCGCAGCGCAACAGAGACCGCAACCAGCAGAAAGACGAGGCGGCGCAATGACCGCGACGCGGCAAAAGGGTGGCAGCGGACGCCAGGCCAAAGACGAACTGGTGGAGATGGCGTGGGACCCCATCACCCGTATCGTCGGCAGCCTGGGCATCTACACGAAGATCGACTTCAAGCAGCGCGTTGTCGCCGAATGCCACAGCACGAGTTCGATCTTCCGCGGCTACTCGGTCTTCATGAAGGGCAAGGACCCGCGCGACGCCCACTTCATCACCAGCCGGATCTGCGGCATCTGCGGTGACAACCACGCCACCTGTTCGTGCTACGCGCAGAACATGGCCTACGGGGTGAAGCCCCCGCACATCGCCGAATGGATCGTCAATCTCGGCGAGGCCGCCGAGTACATGTTCGACCACAATATCTTCCAGGAGAATCTGGTCGGGGTCGACTACTGCGAGAAAATGGTCGCCGAGACCAACCCCGGCGTCCTCGACAAGGCCAACCGGACCGCCTCGCCGCACGCCGACGCCCACGGCTACAAGACCATCGGCGACATCATGCGCTCGCTGAACCCGTTCACCGGCGAGTTCTACCGCGAGGCGCTCCAGGTGAGCCGGCTGACCCGGGAGATGTTCTGCCTGATGGAGGGCCGGCACGTCCACCCCTCCACGCTCTACCCGGGCGGCGTCGGCACCGTGGCGACCATCCAGCTGATGACCGACTACATCACCCGGCTGCAGCGCTACGTCGAGTTCATGAAGAAGGTCGTGCCGATGCACGACGACCTCTTCGACTTCTTCTACGAGGCGCTGCCCGGCTACGAGATGGTCGGCAACCGCCGCATCCTGCTGGGCTGCTGGGGCTCCTTCCAGGACCCCGAGCACTGCAACTTCGAGTACAAGGACATGACCGACTGGGGCCGGAAGATGTACGTCACCCCGGGCGTGGTCGTCGACGGCAAGCTGGTCACCACCGACCTGGTGAAGATCAACCTGGGTATCCGCATCCTGCTCGGCTCGTCGTACTACGGCGACTGGGACGACCAGGAGATGTTCGTGACCCACGACCCGCTCGGCAATCCGGTCGACCGCCGGCACCCGTGGAACCAGCACACCAACCCCGCGCCGCAGAAGCGCGACCTGGACGACAAGTACAGCTGGGTCATGTCGCCGCGGTGGTACGACGGCAAGGACTATCTCGCCCTGGACACCGGCGGCGGCCCGCTGGCCCGGCTGTGGACCACCGCGCTGGCCGGACTGGTCGACATCGGCTACATCAAGGCGACCGGCAGCAGCGTGAAGATCAACCTGCCCAAGACCGCGCTCAAGGGCCC
This sequence comes from Streptomyces polygonati, assembly GCF_042650325.1. Lineage (NCBI taxonomy): Bacteria > Bacillati > Actinomycetota > Actinomycetes > Kitasatosporales > Streptomycetaceae > Streptomyces > Streptomyces polygonati. Next base: position 119,419 of record NZ_JBHSBB010000013.1, read on the forward strand.
GGTCGAGCTGGAATGGAAGATCCCGCAGTGGAGCAACACCCTTGAGCGCAACCGGGCGCGCACCTACTTCCAGGCGTACGCGGCGGCCTGCGCCCTGCACTTCGCGGAGAAGGCGCTGGTGGAGATCCGGGCCGGGCGGACCAAGACCTGGGAGACGTTCGAGGTCCCGGAGGAAGCGGTCGGCTGCGGCTTCACCGAGGCGGTGCGCGGCGTCCTGTCGCACCACATGGTGATCCGGGACGGCAAGATCGCCAACTACCACCCCTACCCGCCGACTCCGTGGAACGCCAGCCCCCGCGACACCTACGGCACCCCGGGACCCTACGAGGACGCGGTGCAGGGCCAGCCGATCTTCGAGGAGAACGACCGGGAGCACTTCAAGGGCATCGACATCATGCGCACGGTCCGCAGCTTCGACCCGTGCCTGCCCTGCGGCGTCCACATGTACCTCGGCGAGGGCAAGAAGCTGGAACTGCTGCACTCCCCGACCCAGTCCGCGGGCGCGTGACGTGGCCGACCACGCCCAGCTGACCGCGCCCGAAGCGGCGCCGCCCGAACCGGCCGTCCTGCTTGAGCCGGCTGCGCTGCTTGAGCCGGCCGTGCCCGAAGGGCCCGTCGGGCCTGAGCCGGCCGCGTCCGAACAGCCCGCCGAGCCCGAGCCGGCCGCGTCCGGGCCGGCCGCCGACTGGCGCGCGACCGGCGAGCGGATCGACACCCTGATCGCCGCCAGCGCCGCGGGCGGCGCGGTCGCCCGCGAGCGCAGCGAGGAACTCGTCCGGCTGGTGACCGACTTCTACGGCGCGGGGCTGACCCGGTTGCTCGATCTCGTCCACGAGCGGGGCCACTTGGCCGACGACGTGCTGGCCGCGCTGGCCGCCGACGAGCTGGTGGCCAGCCTGCTGCTGGTGCACGGTCTGCACCCGTACAGCGTCGAGACCCGGGTCGAGCAGGCGCTGGACAGCGTTCGGCCCTATCTCGGCTCGCACGGCGGCGATGTGGAACTGCTCGGCGTCAGCGCCGATGGTGTCGTCGGGCTGCGGCTGCTGGGCAGCTGCGACGGCTGCCCGTCCTCGTCGGTGACCCTCGAACTCGCCGTCCGCAGCGCGGTGGAGGCCGCGGCGCCCGAGATGACCACGATCGAGGTCGAGACCGCGTCCGACGGGGCGTCCGGGCCGGCCGGGCCGGTGGTCCCGGTCGACGCGCTGTTCTCCCGGCTGCACGAGAGCGCCCCGGCCGCCGCCGACGCGGGCTCGTCGTGGCAGAGCGTGCCGGAACTTGCCGGGCTGCAAGCCGGTGCCGTCACCCGGTTCAGCGCCGCCGGCGTGCCCGTGCTGGCCTGCCGGATCGGCGCGGACCTGTTCGCCTTCCGGGACCGCTGCGCCGGATGCGACCGGCCGATGGAGGGCTCGGTGCTGGCCCGGCGGCTGGGCGGCGCCCGCGGTGACGCGGTGCTGCGCTGCCCGTCCTGCGGGGCGCGCTACGACGTCCGCCGGGCCGGCGCCTGCCTGGACGCGGACGGCCTGCACCTGGATCCGCTGCCGCTGCTCGCCAAGGGCGCGTCCGTCTCGGTCGCCGTACCCGCCGCGGTGGCGACATGATCATCCGCGGCCGTACGTCCTCCCCGGCGGCCTCCCTGCTGCGGGTGCGCCGCGAGCGCCCCCAGCCGACCGCCGGGGAACGCTGCGAGATGTGCGCCGAGCCGATCGGGGCGAGCCATCCGCATGTGGTGAATCTGGACAGCCGCGCGCTGATGTGTGCCTGCCGGCCCTGCTATCTGCTCTTCGGCGACCAGCAGGCGCGGTTGCGCTACCGGGCCGTCCCCGAGCGGTACCTGGACTTCGGCGCCCTCACGCTGGACGAACGCGGCTGGGACGAACTCCAGATCCCGGTCGGGCTCGCCTTCCTGTTCCGCAACTCCCTCCAGGAACGCACCATCGCCTTCTACCCGGGCCCGGCCGGCGCCACCGAGTCCGAACTGCCGCTGGCCGCCTGGGACACCGTCGTGGCGGCCGACCCCGGCCTCGCCGTACTGCTCCCCGATGTGGAGGCGCTGCTGGTCCGCCGCGCCCAAGGCGCCCCGAGCTCCTGCTACTTGGTGCCCATCGACGCCTGCTACGAACTCGTCGGCCAACTGCGCACCCTCTGGAAGGGCTTCGACGGCGGCCGGGAGGCGCACGACGCCATCGACGCCTTCTTCGCCCGGGTGCGCGATCGCAGCCGCCCCGCCGCCGAGCCGGCCGGCCGCCCATGAGCGGACTCGGCTTCTCCGTGCTCGACGTCTTCGCCGATCCGTACACCGTCGTACCGCAGTTGACGGCCCGACTGCGGATCGACGACGACTCGGGCGAGCGGGTGCACACGATCGTGCTGCGCTGCCAGGTGCGCATCGAGCCGCAGCGGCGGCACTACGACGACACCGAACGCGACGGTCTGCGCGGGCTGTTCGGCGAGCGGGACCGGTGGACCGACACCCTCAGGCCCTTCCTGTGGATGCAGTGCGACACGACCGTGCAGGGCTTCACCGGCACCACCGAGGCCGATCTCGCGCTGCCCTGCACCTACGACTTCGATGTGATCGGCTCCCGCTATCTGCACGCCCTGCGCGACGGCGAGGTGCCGCTCACCCTGCTGTTCTCCGGCACGGTCTTCACCAAGGGCAGCAAGGGCTTCGGTGTCCGCCAGGTGCCGTGGGACTGCGAGGCCCGCTATCTGATGCCGGTGGCGGTATGGCGGCGGATGATCGCCTGCCACTACCCCAACTCCGGCTGGATCAGGCTCGATCAGGACGTGCTCGACCGGATGGCCGATTTCCGCGCCCGGCGCGGGCTGATCAGCTGGGACGAGACGGTGAGCACCCTGCTCACCGAGATGGGCGAGGTGGTCTCGTGAACTCCCTCGGCCAGGTCCGCGCCATCGCCGACGCGGTGCTCTACGAGGGCTACTTGCTCTATCCGTACCGGGCCAGCTCCGGCAAGAACCGCTCCCGCTGGCAGTTCGGCGTGCTCGGGCCGCCGTCCGCGACGCCGGGGAGCTTCGCCGAGGAGCCCGGGATGGCGACGCAAGTCCTGCTCGCGCCCGACGGCGACCAGCCGCCCTCGGTCACCGTCCGGCTGCGCTTCCTCCAGGTGCAGGTCCGCGAGGTGCAGCGGCGTGACGACGACGGCGGCCACACCCGGGTCGAGTCGCTCACCGTGGACGGCGGCTCCGTACTCAGCTGGGAGGAGGCGGTGGAGTGCGAGATCAATCTGCCCGAAATGGAGTTGGCGCTGCCGTACGACCAGCGGCACACCGTCCCCGGCGGCGAGGACATCGAACCGCTGACCGACGCGCGCGGGATCCCGGTGGGCCGGATCGTCCGGCGCCGCGAACCGCTGGCGGCCCGGATCAGGATCGAGGCGGCGGCCGACGAGGGCTTCCTCCGGCTGACGGTCTCGGTGGACAACGAGCACTCCGGCACGGCCACCGGCAAGGACGCCGCGATCCGTGTCTCGCTGATCGGATCGCACCTCGTCCTCCAGGCGCGCGGCGCCCGCTTCGTCTCCCTGCTCGAACCGCCCGACGAGGCAGCGGGCGCCGCCGCCCGCTGCCGGCAGCGCCGCTGCTGGCCGGTGCTGGCCGGGGCGAAGGGGACGACCGACACCGTGCTCGGCGCGCCGATCATCCTGTACGACCACCCGGAGGTGGCCGAGCAGAGCCCCGGCGCCCTGTTCGACTCCACCGAGATCGACGAGATCCTGACGCTGCGGGTCATGACCATGACGGAGGAGGAGAAGGCGGAGGCGCGGGCCACCGATCCCCGGGCCCGGGAGATCATCGACCGCTGCGAGGCCATGTCGGCCGACGATCTGCGACGGCTGCACGGCCTGCTCCGCGACCCGCACGCCGAGCCACCCGACATGCGCGACCCGCACGCCGAGCCGCCCGGCCTCTCCGGCATCCTCGGCCCCGGAAACCGACCGGCTCCCGGCGCCCGCCCCGACCTGCGGGACGCCGAGCCCCCCGACTTCGACACCGGCGGCGCGCCCTGGTGGGACCCGGCGGCCGACAGCCAGGTGGACCCCGGCTCCGACGCGGTGGTGATCGCGGGCGTCAGCGTGTCCAAGGGCAGCCTGGTCCGGGTGCACCCCTCGCGCCGCGCGGACGCGCAGGACCTCTTCTTCGCCGGCCAGGTGGCGCGGGTGACCGGCGTGCTGTCGGATGTCGACGGCGGGGTGCACGTGGCCCTCGTCCTCGTCGACGATCCGGCGGCCGACCTGCACGACTGGTACGGCCGCTACTTCTACTTCGCACCCGACGAGTTGGAACCGCTGGGCGTCGACAGCCCGCCGGAACACCGAGAGGAGAGCCGATCATGAAGGTTGTGGGCCTCATCACCACCGGCGTGGCCGCCGCCGCGGTCGCCACCGCCCTGGCCGTCGGCGTGGTGTCGATCCCCGACATCCGCCGCTATCTGCGGATGCGCTCGATGTGAGTGCCGCGGCATCACCGCCGCTGACCGGACCGGCGCCGCGCGCGCCGGGCAAGAGCACTACCAGGTGAGGAAGTTCGACCGATGAAGCACACACCCGGCGGGGACCTCAGCGAGGAACCGCAGGAGGAGCGCGGCCCGAAGGGATCACGCGACACGGGTTCGGACCGGCCGGGCGCCGGCCCCGCGGACCGGCCCGAGGACACGGCCGGCGAGCGCGCCGACACGTCCGTCAAGCCGGGCAAGTCCTCCGACCCGGACGCGCCCGACCTGCAGTCGGGCGGAGGCTGACCGGTGGTTGACGGCGTGCCCGGCGGCGTGCCGGACCGCAGGCCCGATCCCGTCCGAGCCGATTCCGCCAGCGCCGATCCTGTCCGAGCCGATCCCGTTCACGCCGATCCGGTCCGCGCCAATGTGCTGGTGGCCGGCGTCGGCAATCTGTTCCTCGGCGACGACGGCTTCGGCCCCGAGGTGGTGCGGCGGCTGATCGGTGCCGGCGGCCTGCCGCCGCACGTCCGGGTGGTCGACTACGGCACCCGCGGTATGCACCTCGCCTACGACCTGCTGGACGGCTACGACGCGCTGATCCTGATCGACGCCTGCCCCGGGGACGGCCCGCCGGGACGGCTCACCCTGCTCGACATCGGCCCGGAGCACCTCGGAACCGGTGAGTTCGACGCGCACGGGATGAACCCGGTGTCGGTGCTGGCGAATCTGCACCGATTGGGTGGTGCGCTTCCGGCCACCTACCTCGTGGGCTGCACTCCCGCCGGGGTCGAGGAGGGGATCGGCCTCAGCGAGGCGGTCGCCGCCGCGGTACCCGAAGCGGTGGAGGCGGTCCGCGCCTTGATCCGGCGGCTGGTGCCGGCCGACATCCTGGCGCCGGTATCACCGGGAGCGCCCGTAGCGCCGCCGGAACTTCCCGTGCCCGCCGGACCCGTAGCCCCGGCCGACCTCACCGAGCCAGCAGAGCCAGCAGCGCCCGCAGAGTTCAGGAGTCCTTGATCATGTGCCTCGGCATTCCCGGTCGTGTCGTGGAGATCGTGGACGGATACGCCGGCCAGCTCGCGCTCGTCGACGTCGAGGGGGCGCGGCGGCGCGTCAACATCGGCATGCTGGACCGGCCCCCGGCGGCCGGTGAGTGGGTGCTCCTCCATATGGGCTTCGCGGTCGAGCTCATCGACCGGGCCAAGGCCCAAGAGGCTCTGGCGGGGCTGGAGATGATGGGACGCGGACGTCCGGAGAAGGTCCGGCGGCGGTTCGAGGTGCGCGGCGTCGTCCAGGGCGTGGGCTTCCGGCCCTTCGTCTACGTCACCGCCTCCCGGCTCGCCCTGGCCGGCTCGGTGGCGAACACCGCCACCGGTGTCGTCGCCGAAGTCGAAGGCGACGCCGAGGCGGTGCGCGAGTTCGGCCGCCGGCTGCGGGCGGACCCGCCGCCGCTGGCCGTGGTGGAGTCCGTGCGGGAGAGCGAGCAACCGCTGCTCGGCGGCACCGAGTTCACCATCGAGGAATCCCATGGGCCGGGCCGGGCCCGCACCCTGGTCTCGCCCGACATCGCCACCTGCCGGGACTGCCTGGACGAGCTGGCCGACCCGGCGAACCGCCGCTACCGCCACCCCTTCATCACCTGCACGCATTGCGGCCCCCGCTTCACCATCGTCACCGGAACGCCCTACGACCGCGCCGCCACCACTATGGCCGCGCACCCGATGTGCGCCGCCTGCCGGGCGGAGTACGAGGATCCCGACGACCGCCGCTTCCACGCACAGCCGATCGCCTGCCATGAATGCGGCCCGCGGCTCGAACTGATCCGCAAGGAGGAGCTGGGGGCGGCTCCCGCCGGGACGGCCGTCTCCGCCGCCCACGCCCGACCGCCGGTGACCGGTGCGGACGCGCTGCGCGGAGCACGGGAGTTGCTCGCCGCCGGCCGGATCGTCGCGGTCAAGGGGCTCGGCGGCTACCACCTCGCCTGCGACGCCCGAAACGAAGCGGCGGTGGCCGAACTGCGGCGCCGCAAGCGGCGGGGCGGCAAGCCCTTCGCGGTGATGGTCCGCGATCTCGAAGTCGCCGCCGGGCTGGTGACGTTGACCGGGGACGAGGAAGAACTGCTCAGCGGTGTCCGGCGGCCGATCGTCATCCTCCCGCGGCGCCGCGATCCCGGGGACCGGCCCGAAGCCGTCCTGCCCGAGTCCGTGGCGCCGGGCAGTCCGGATCTGGGGCTGATGCTGCCCTACACCCCGCTGCACGTCCTGCTCTTCGGGATCGGCGACGACCGGCCGGGGCCGGACGCGCTGGTGATGACCTCCGGCAATCCGGCCGGCCGGCCGATCGTCACGGACGACGCGCTCGCCCTGGCCGAGCTGGCCCCGCTCGCCGACGCCTGGCTGCGCCACGACCGCGGCATCCAGGTGCCGTGCGACGACTCGGTCAGCCGGTTCGCGGCCGGCGCGGAGGTGCCCGTCCGCAGGTCGCGCGGCTACGCACCGCTGCCGCTCGCGCTGCCCTTCGACGTACCGCCGATGCTCGCGGTCGGCGCGGACCTGAAGAACACCTGCGCGCTGGCCGAGGGCCGCTACGCCTGGGTCAGCCAGCATCTCGGCGACATGGACGACCTGGCCACGGTGGAGGCGCTGACCCGTACCGAGCGGCACCTGGAGCACATCACCGGAGTCCAGCCCCGGCAGCTGGTGGCCGACGCGCACCCCGACTACGGCTCCGGCCGCTGGGCCCGCGCGCACGCGGCCGGCCGGCCGGTCCGTACCGTCCAGCACCACCACGCCCATATCGCCGCCGTGATGGGCGAGCACGGACTCGGCCCCGGGGACACCGTGATCGGCGTCGCCTTCGACGGCACCGGCTACGGCACCGACGGCGCGGCCTGGGGCGGCGAGGTGCTCATCGCGGGCTACAAGTCCTTCCACCGGGCCGCCCACGTGGGTTATGTACCCCTGGCCGGTGGCGACGCGAGTGTGCTGCGCCCGTACCGGATGGCGCTCGCGCACCTGTACGCGGCCGGGATCGAGTGGGACGAGGCGCTGCCAGCCGTGAGTACCTGCCCGGTACGGGAACGGGCCGTGCTGGACCACCAGTTCAGGACCGGTTTCGGCTGCGTGCCCACGTCGGGCATGGGCCGGCTCTTCGACGCGGTGGCCTCGCTGGCCGGGGTCCGCCACCGGGTGGACTACGAGGCGGAGGCGGCCGTGGCGCTGGAAGGGCTGGCCCGGTCCGCCGCGGCCGACCCGGCCGGAAGGTCAGGCTACGCGTTCGGCGTCCGCGCCGGCCAGGGCGGCGACGCCGGGAAGGGCCCGGCGACGGGAGAGGCTCCGTGGCCCGGGGCGGCGGACCCCGGACCGGGCCCGGAAGCCGGGGTGTTCGCGATCGCCGATCCGGCGCCGGTGATCCGCGCCGTGGTGTCCGACGTACGGGCGGGGGTCGGCGCGGACCTGATCGCCGCCCGCTTCCATGCCGCCGTCGCGGCTCTGGTCGCCGATCTCGCGGACATCTGCCGGACCCGGACCGGCCTGGACGTGGTGGCGCTCGGCGGCGGTGTCTTCCAGAACGCCGTACTGCTCACCCAGGCGCGACAGTCCCTGCACGAGCGGGGCTTCACCGTGCTGCGGCCTCGGCTGCTGCCCCCCAACGACGGCGGCATCGCCTTCGGCCAGCTGCTGGTCGCCGCCTCCGGCTGACGCGCGGGCGGCCACGCGGGCCGCGAAGGCTCCGACCGATCCACAGAGAAGAGGGACCATGTGTCTGGCAGTTCCGGGGCGCGTCCTCAGCACCGCCGAGGTCGACGGCACCTTGATGGCCGAGGTCGACTTCGGCGGCGTGCGCAAAGAGGTGTGCCTCCAGTACATCCCCGACGCGGCGGTCGGTGAATACGTCATCGTGCACGTCGGATTCGCCATCCAGCGCCTCGACGAGCGCTCCGCCCAGCAGACGCTGGCCAATTTCGACCGGCTCGGAATCCTCGCCGAGGAGTTCGGCGACGCACCCGGCGACGGACCTCACGACGGATCCGAACTGGCCCGCAAGCAGCAGCAGTTCATCGAAGGAGCCGCCAGGTGAAATATCTCGACGAGTTCAGCGACCCCGATCTGGCGAGGAAACTGCTGGACCAGATCCATGCCGCCACCACTCAGAAGTGGGCGATGATGGAGGTGTGCGGCGGCCAGACGCACTCGATCATCCGGCACGCCATCGACCAACTGCTCCCGCCGGAGTTGGAGTTGATCCATGGTCCGGGCTGCCCGGTCTGTGTGACCCCGCTGGAGGTCATCGACCGGGCGCTGGCCATCGCCGCCCGCCCCGGGGTCATCTTCTGCTCCTTCGGCGACATGCTGCGGGTGCCGGGCAGCAGCCAGGACCTGTTCGCGGTCAAGAGCGCGGGCGGCGACGTCCGGGTGGTGTACTCGCCGCTCGACGCGCTGAGACTGGCCCGGGAGAACCCGGACAAGGAAGTCGTCTTCTTCGGGATCGGCTTCGAGACCACGGCGCCGGCCAACGCGATGACCGTCTACCAGGCCGAGCGCCTGGGCGTACACAACTTCTCGCTGCTGGTGTCCCATGTGCTGGTGCCGCCGGCCATCGCCGCCATCATGGAGTCCTCCACCTGCCGGGTCCAGGCGTTCCTGGCGGCCGGGCATGTGTGCAGCGTGATGGGCACCGCGGAATACCCGCCGCTGGCCCGGAAGTACAAGGTCCCCATCGTCGTCACCGGCTTCGAGCCGCTGGACATCCTTGAGGGCATCCGCCGTACCGTCGTCCAACTCGAAGCGGGGCGGCATGAGATGGAGAACGCCTACCCGCGTGCCGTACGCGACGAGGGCAATGTGCCCGCCATGGAGATGCTGCGGGACGTCTTCGCGGTGACCGACCGCACCTGGCGCGGCATCGGCACGATTCCGCTCAGCGGCTGGAAACTGGCCGCGAAATACCGGGAGTTCGACGCCGAGGAGCGCTTCGACGTCACCGGTATCCGTACCGCCGAGTCGGGACTGTGCCGGTCCGGTGAGGTGCTCCAGGGCCTGATCAAGCCGCACGAGTGCGCCGCCTTCGGCAAGGAGTGCACCCCGAGGAATCCGCTCGGCGCCACGATGGTCTCCTCCGAGGGTGCCTGCGCCGCCTACTACACCTACCGCCGCCTGGAACTGGTCGATGCGAAGTGACTGACGCGATGCACCACACAGAGGTGGCCGACCTCGACTTCGAGAGCTGGGTCTGCCCGGTGCCGCTGCGCGACACCCCGTCCGTCGTGATGGGCCACGGCGGCGGCGGGGCGATGTCGGGCGAGTTGGTCGAGCATCTCTTCCTGCCCGCCTTCGGCACGGCGGCCGCCGCCGAACTGGGCGATTCGGCGGTGCTGTCGATCGGTACCGGCGCCGCGACCGACGGCGTCGCCGGGGCGGGCACCCGACTGGCCTTCTCCACCGACTCGTTCGTGGTCAAGCCGATGTTCTTCCCCGGCGGGTCGATCGGCGACCTCGCGGTGAACGGCACGGTCAACGACCTGGCGATGTCCGGCGCGACACCGCTCTTCCTGTCCACCGCCTTCATCCTCCAGGAGGGCACCGGACTGGCCGAACTCGGCAGGATCGCCCAGGCGATGGGCACGGCCGCGCAGACCGCGGGCGTACGGCTGGTCACCGGCGACACCAAGGTCGTGGACAGCGCCAGCGGCGACGGCGTCTACATCAACACCTCGGGCATCGGGGTGATCCCCGACGGCGTCGACATCCATCCGCGCCGCGCCCGCCCCGGCGACGCCGTGCTGGTCAGCGGCGACATCGGGGTGCACGGCGTGGCGGTGATGAGCTGCCGGGAGGGCCTGGAATTCGGCACGGCGGTGGAGAGCGACACCGCCGCCCTGCACGGTCTGGTCGCCGCGATGCTCGCCACCGGGGCCGACCTGCACGTCCTGCGGGACCCGACTCGCGGCGGCGTCTCCGCCTCGCTGAACGAGATCGCCCGCGCCTCGGATGTCGGCGTCGAGCTGGTGGAGCGCGACCTGCCGGTCCCGCAGAACGTCCGCGACGCGTGCAGCCTGCTCGGCCTCGACCCGCTCCAAGTGGCCAACGAGGGCAAGCTGATCGCCTTCGTCCCGCCCGAGTCCGCCGACGAGGTGCTCGCCGCCCTGCGCGCCCACCCGCTCGGGCGGTCGGCGGCCAGGATCGGCACCTGCGTGGCCGACCACCCCGGCATGGTGGTGGCCAGGACCGCGATCGGCGGCACCCGTGTCGTCGGCCTCCCGATCGGCGAGCAACTGCCGAGGATCTGCTGAAATGAGCACGCAGGGCGCGTTGTTGTTCGCGCGATACGCCTACCCGCCCAACGAACTCGGTTACTGCGGCCCGCCGGACGCCTCGGCCCTGCTCCGCCCCGGGGCGACGGCCGGCATCGAGCGGCAGGCCCGGCAGTTCGAGGGCGCCTGGTGCTATCTCGAATTCCTCGCCGAGGCGGCCGGCCTCCCCGATCCGCTCGACTCCCGGGTGGTCGAGGCCTACTGGATCGGCAACGACCTGCTGGACCGGGCCGACCCGGCGGCCCTGTTCGACCGGCTGCTGGACCGCTTCCGCGGCCAACTCGCCGGCACCTGGCGCCAAGCGGCCCACCGCGCCCTGCCCCACCACAGCTTCCAGGTCTTCGACGTCTACCCCTGGGCCCAACTGCTGCGCACCACCGGCCACCCGACCGCCCTGTCCGTCCTCGACCGCTGCCGCATCCGCACCGGCCGCGTCCTCTCCGTCGACGGCGAATCGGCGACCGTCACCTCCCGCCCCCTCACCTGGACCGCCCCCACCCTCCACCCCGGCCCACCCCGCACCGAAACCGTCCGCTGGTCCACCGGCGGCCGCTCCCTGATCCCTTCCCCGTCCCCGGGCGACCTGGTCTCCCTCCACTGGGACTGGGTCTGCGACCTCATCACCGCCGAGCAGGCGGCCCGCATCGAGTCCTTGGAGGCCCGGCACACCGAAGGTCAGCCCGTCAGCCTTTGAGCAGACGGGCTGTCGCCCCGGCGATCCAGTTGCCGACCTGCGAGCACAGTCCGGGATTCGCTGCCAGCGCCTCTTCGTGGGCGGGCCACTGCTCGCGAACGCCTCGTACCGTCTCCTCGGCGACGGCTGCGAGGTGGGCACCGGACGTACCGAACCTGTGGTCCAGCATGTGTTCGAGCCGGTCGAAACCGGTGAGCCGCACATTCTCGAAGCGCTTGCTGCCGCCGAACTTGAGGCCCAGGTCCTCCGGCTCGTCGCCCGGTGCGTAGGGGATGGTGGAGACCAGGTCGTACGCCGGGGAGAGGGTAGGAGTACGACGATCGCGGTAGATGAGCGACCAGTTCTTCAGATGGGCGTCACCGTTCCCGACCGCGACCGAGAACGCGATACGACGCACCGCCTCCCGGAGCGAGTCCAGATCCCGGCCCCGGTAGGCGACGGCTGCCACCGTCTCGAAGGTGGACTGATACTTGTCCCGCGGGTATTTGTCCCGTACTTGCGCGAAATCCTCGATATGAACCCGCGACTTCACGCCGTCCGGCGCCCGATCGAAACGCCGCACCGCGTAGGCCCACTTCTCGGAGTTCGGCCACATGCGGTCCGGCAGCCCCCCGAGCTCCTCGCGGTGCAGCAACCGGATGTCCGGGACATCCAGTCCGACCGATTTGGCCAGGGACATGATCGCGAATTCGTTTCGCGGCACGTCTGCGTGGCGGTAGTCGGGGAACTTGACCAGCCAGTCGCCCAGTTCTCCGGCGGCCGGCACCGTCAGCCGGTCGCCGTGGGCGAGCATCGAGAACTTCAGGGCGACCCCCGCAAGCGAGAATCGCCAGGGGGAGACGGCGCCACGACCGGACATCTGCGCGGAGCCGGATCGGGTCGCCTCGGACTCCTGCCACTCCCAGTTGTCGTCCGGCCCTTCCGCGGGCACCACTTGGGCCGCTCCGGGCAGATCATGGCCGACCTGCGCCAGCAACTCCATCTCCCGGTCCAGGGAAACCCCGCGGTCGTCGGCGATCCATTCGCGCAGTGGGCCCTCGGGCAGCAGATTGGAGAACCACTTGGGCAGCCGTAGCGCGGATGCGTAAGGAGCTCTGAGATTCTCCTCGAACCTCAGGCCGAGGACGGACCGTGAGGGGTCCTCCACGTAGTGGTCGTTCATCACGAAACGCGTGTAGTCACCCTTCTGACACAGCGTTCCAATACGGCGGCCGTGGAGCAGAACCGCGTAGTAGGTCTCGGGAAGGGCGCCCATCGTATGCGTGGTCCGTTCGTTCATGGACGATTTTCGACGCGGAGGTCAGTCCACCTCGGGGGGTGCGGGAAGGTCTGTCTCTTCGAACTCGTCGAACTCATCGAATTCTCGGTCCAGATCCAGTGAGTCCAACGAGGGGGTGTCCTCGTAGTCCCACTCGGCCATTCGACCGAGGAAGCCGGCCAGGTGGCCGAGGACGCGCTGCTGGCGCAGAGCCAGGAAGACATCACGGTCACGGTCCGCCAGCGCCGCCACATCGCGGTCGAGCAGGTGCGACGCGAGGACGGCGTCCCAGGTGCTCTCGTCGATGTCTAGCGGCTGACCGGCCAGGAGCGCCGGAATCTCGGACACGGGATCGGATGTGGTGGGCAGGAACAACCGGTTGGCGGGCAACAGCTTCATGCGACTGTCACGGAGGCGCGGAAAGACCATAGGGGCGGCATTGGCCGCAGTCCGGTCCGATCCCAGGAGGGCGTCGAGATTCTGCGCGTCGAGGACGTCACCCGAGGTCAGCGAGCGGGGGCGCAGCGACCACCAGGCGCTGAGGATGATCTTCGTGGTCGCCTCGTTGGTACGGAAGCGGTCCGCGCCGGGCAGCACCGGACTCGCTTCGGAGAGGGTGTCCAGCATGGCGCGGAGCGAACCTTCCTCGTCCGCGGGGTGGATTTTCGACCCGAGCGTTCGGCTGAACAGGGTGAAGCTTCCCTTGAAGACCATCGGGCCGACCAGGGAGAGCCGCCAGAAGAGCCTGCGCAGCAACCGAAGATTGTTGGGCTGCGGATATGGAAAGTGTGCGAAGAACCGGGTGAGAGTTACCAGTAGGGCCCGGTAGGGGAGTAGGGAGATGTGGGGTACGCCGGCTTCCCGGACGAGGAAGTTCACGGCGCGGACCAACGCCTCTTCACCCTGGGAGTATGCGGTGAGCTGATCCTCGTCGGGGAATTCCGGCAGTGTGCGCCGGCCCGAAAGTGAGAATTCCACCCGGATGTCCCGCATGGGGTCAGGTCCCCGCCGGGCCAGGACCGATGCGAGGACCGTACCCGTGTCGATACTTCCGAAGCCGGTACGGGCCGCCACGTTGTCCGAGATCTTGGCCAGCGTCAGCCGGTCGTCGGCCGCCCGCTCCTCGCCCGAGTAGAGGGCGGAGAAGATCTCAGCGCGATTCAGCCGCCGACCGTAATTGTTCATGCGGTCGAAGATGTCGGTCAGGACGTCTCTGTCGTCCTGTCGTACGAGGTAGGCGGGGACCTTGTACTGCCGCAGCGCGGTGGCCACCCGCTCGGCCTCGTCGAAGTGCTCGGAAGCGGCCAGGCCGTCGGTGCGGAACCAGGTGAGCAGTTTCTTCAGATCGAAGAGGATGGGGAGAGCGATATGGTGCGGCTCGGGGGACTTCGGATTCTCCACGAACTCCTTCGCCGCGAGGTCGTAGTAAACGGTGAAGGGCCGGTACGGGTGTCCTTCGGCGCTCAGGGCGTTGGCCAGACTGGTCAGACGCTGCTGTCCGTCCACCACCCACAGCGACTCGTTGTGCGTGGGCGCGGTCAGCCGGAGGCGGCCCAGCATGAACTCCTCGGCCTGCTGCGCGCGCACCCACAGGAGGAGGTTGCCGATGGGGTAGCCCTTGACGATGCTGTCGAACAGCCGCAGGACATCCTGGCTCTGCCAGCGGAAATCGCGCTGGAAATGGGGCACGCGGATCCGCCCGCCCCAGGCGAGGGGGATCAGGTCTCCGAGCTCGTACGTCGTGGCCGTGGGCTGGGCCTCAAGACCTGCGGGACCGGCGTTCATGGGCTGTCTCCAAGGCTTGAGGGCGTGCTCTCCCTCAGGTTCGGCGAACCAGTCACCTGCGGCAAGACAATTGTTCCACGGGGGCGCGCACCGCCGAATACGCCGCCTTCCTGCGGGGACAGCGCGGGGCCCGGTAATGGTCCCCACCTGCCGAGGGTCGCCCCGGGCGGGCGCGAGCGGCGACGGGCGGGTAGGACGACGCCCCGCACCCTGTGGATCGATCGACGGCGGTGCCTCGGTGCGGCGGTTCGGACAGCTCCACTCGACGTCATTCTTGGTGCAGCCGGAGCGGGCGGAAAGCGTCCGAATGGCGTACCCCCAGTGGACTCCGTCCCATGCGGGAGGGCCGAATCGAGGTCTTCCCGGGCCCGGCGGGCAATTTCGCCCGGGCCACGCCAGACAGCCTCGTCACCGAGGAGGCGACCCGGCGGTGTCGGCTCACCGTACACATCTCCACCGCGCTGAACCGCTCGCCCGGTGAACGGCGCCCGGACCGCGTTCACCGCATCCGGCGCAGCCCCTCGCGCAGGCGCCGGCCGTCGGCCAGCCGCCGTTCGTAGGTGGCGCCGACGAAGACCAGCAGGAGTCCGGCGGCGGCCAGCGGGGCCCAGCGCGGCAGCGCGCCCAGCGACTGGGCGATGGCCGGGGCCAGTTCGTGCAGGGCGTCGGCCAGCAGTACGGCGCCGCCGGTCAGCAGCGGGGCCTGGAGGCGGTGGCGGGCGCCCACCAGGGTCACCGCGAGGGCGGTGAGGCCGAGCAGCAGCGGCCGCGGCCAGTGGGTGTCGTTCCAGGCGGCGATCAGGCCCGGCAGCAGGCTGAAGGCGAGCCCCGCGCCGTAGGCCGCCCATGAACCGGTCGCCGGCACCCGGCGGCGGCGCAGATGGCCGAGGAGCAGTACGGCGGCGCTGACCGTGAGGGTGTACGGCTCCGGGGCCGCCACCCCGGCCAGCGCCAGCCGCACCCAGGACGCCGCGGTGAGCAGGGCGGTGGCGGTGAGAGCGGCGGCCCGGCGCCGGTCGGCGCGCAGCGCCACCCCCAGCGCGCCCACTCCCGCGACCGCCAGGGTCACACTGAGCGCGTCCGGGTGGTCGACGGTCATCAGCAGCGCGACGGCGGCCACGTCGTAACCGGCCAGCTCGACGGTGAGGCTGCGCAGCGCGGCGGCGGTCGGCACCGTGAGCAGCGCGACGCCGAGCACCGCGAACGCCGCCACGTGCGCGGGCAGGCCGGCGGCGATCTCGGCCCTGGCCGCCTCGATGCCCAGCGCGGCCACGGTGAACCCGGCCGCGACCGCCGCGATCACCGGTTCGGACCCGGACCGCCGCAGCGCGGTGGCGAGACCCGCCGCCAGCAGGGCCGAGGCTCCCCATACGCTGAGCGCCGCCGCGTCCTCAGGCAGCGACCACAGCAGGGCGAGCGCGGTGCTCCCGACCAGGACGCACAACCCCGGGGCGCGCGCCGCGGCGGGGCGCCGCACGATGTGGACCGCCGCGCCGCACGCCGGCAGCCAGGCCGCGGCCAGCGCGACGGCGTACGGGAGCCCGGCCGCCACCGGAGCCAGCGCGAGGGCGATCAGGGCGGCGGTCAGCGCGCCGCAGCGCAACAGGGTCCGGATGAGGGCGGGGCGGGGAGTCCCCGGCCGGATCCCCCCTGGGCGGGTCGCCCCGGGCTGCGGAGCCGGGCCCGGGTCGGCGGTCCCCTCGGGCCGGGGAGCCGGCCCCGGCCCGGCGGTCACCCCGGTCGTGGGAGTACCGCCCGGCTCGGTGGTCCCCGCCTCCATGACCCGGCCGAGCAGCGGGGCGGCCGCGCCCAGGGCCGCCGCGACCAGGGCGGCCACGCCGGGTATCGCGGGGGCGACCTGCCAGCCGCCGGTGAAGGACACGCCGGCGGCGCGCAGCACCGGTTCCGCCAGCGCCCGCAGCAGATCGGCGAGCACGGTCAGCGCCGCCAGGGCCAGCACCGCGCCGCCCGAGGCGGCGAGTCCGGTCCACAGCACCCGGTCCCGGACGCCCGCCGAGAGGCAGGTGAGGGCGGCGACGGTCAGCGCGGTGGCGGGCAGCGCGGCGGCGAGTACGGACCAGGAGCCGGGCAGCGCGACGCGTGGTGCGGCGGCGGTCGCGGTGGTCAGCGCGAGCCCGGCCAGGACGGCGCCGCCGAGACGGTTCCCGTAGGGCAGCTCGCGGCGCAGGGTGGCGGCGAGGCCGAGCAGGACCAGCAGCAGGAGCGGCCCGCACGGGCGCAGGGCCTCGCCGTAGCCGGTGGCCTGGAAGGCGGCGGTGGCCGCCACCGCGCCCCCGAGGACGGCCCAGGCACTCGCGGCCGTCCGGCCGGCCAGGGCGAGGGCGCCGGCCCGGTGCCGCAGGGCGATCGCCGCAGCCAGGTCGAAGCCGGCGGCGGCCGCCAGCGCGGTGGCCCAGCCGGCCGGGCCCGCCGAGGCGGCCAGGGCGGCCAGCGGCGCGGTGCACTGGACGAGCAGCAGCGCGGCGAAGGGCACGACGGCCGACCGGATCGCCCGGCCGTAGACCGCCGCTCCCGCCGCGACCAGTCCGGTGACCACCGCCCAGTAGGCGGCGCCGCCGATGTGCTGGAGTCCGGCCAGTCCGCTGCCCCGGGCGGCGTAGCAGTCGAGCAGCACCAGCGCGAGGCCCACCGCCGACGAGGTCTCGGCGGTGGCCTTGAGGGACCGGCGGCGCAGCGGGAGGTACGCGGTCAGCGCGAGCGCGGTGAGCAGCGCGAGGACGGCGGCGCGGCCCCCGAGGCCGAGGCGGCCCCAGCTGACCAGCGTGAAGACCAGCCCGGCCACGACGATCAGCGATCCGCCGAGCACCAGCAGCACGGTCTGCGCCGACAGTGCCTTCGCGTCCTTGCGCGGCGGCCCGTACAGCGTCGCCGGGTGCCAGGGTGCGGCGGTCTGCCACGCGGCGGCGCCCGGGCGTTGGGCGCGGAGCCGGACGAGCAGGTCACCGCGCCGCCGGAGCAGCGCCGCCCGCCGCAGGCCGAGGTCGGTGAGGGCGTGGTGCACGTCCCGGAGTTCGGCGGCTTCGGGGCCGGTGAGCGGCAGCCGGCAGCGCGGGCAGAAGGCATGTCCCGCGACCGTCAGGGGCGTACCGCAGTCGGGGCAGCGCGGGTATGGGGCGTCCATGGGAGTGAGTCTGGAGGCCGGGGCGAATCAGCACATGAGTACGGATACTCACGCCGATCCAGCGCACCCCTGGGTAGCCGGGGCCCGGGTGCCGCCCGAGTGGAGCCGCGCTCCGTCCGGACGCGCCCGGCGCCCGGTTTGCCGGGAAGGGCCGGGCGGGCGTAGAACTCGTCGGCACCACTTGCGGCGGAAGGGTGAGCGGATGAGCGCGCGTTTCGAGGAGATCGACTGGCAGCCGACACCCATGGGTGACATCAGCCTGCGGCGCCGGCGGGACCCGGCGTCGGGGGAGGACGTCTACGAAGTGAAGCTGGGCGAGGAGTTCTTGATGTCCAGCCTCTTCACGGCCGGGGAGATCGCGCTGACCCGGCTCGGGCTGGCCGAGCTGCCCGCCGACGCGGAACTGGAGGTCGCCGTCGGCGGCCTGGGCCTCGGATACACCGCCAGGGCCGCGCTGGACGATCCCCGGGTGCGGTCGCTGATCGTGGTGGACGCGCTGGGGGAGGTCATCGACTGGCACCAGCGGGGGCTGGTGCCGCTGGGGGCCGGGCTGGCGTCGGACACCCGCTGCCGCTTCGTCCAGGGCGACTTCTTCGCGATGGTCGGGGACGGGACCGGTCTGGACCCGGAGGCGCCGGGCCGCCGCTTCGACGCGATCCTGCTGGACATCGACCACTCGCCGCGCCATGTGCTGCACCCGCGCCACGCCGCCCTCTACCGGCCCGAGGGACTGCGGACCCTGGCCCAACGGCTGCGTCCCGGCGGGGTCTTCGCGCTGTGGTCGAACGATCCGCCGGACGAGGAGTTCACCGCGGTCCTCGCCGAGGTCTTCGCGCGGCCGGAAGCCCACGTGGTCGGCTTCGACAATCCGCTGCAGGGCGGGACGGCCACCAACACCGTCTATCTGGCGGTGAGCGGAGCGGACCCGGAGCCGAGGAGCTAGGAACCGGTCAGGCCCGGAACTCCAACTCCTCGTCCGCGAGCGGGTCCTGGAACAGCCGCGCGTCCTTCACATAGTGCTGGCGCAGCCGCCAGGGCTCCCGGTCACCCTGCAACGGCAGCGTGGCCAGGGAGCGTTGGAGGTAACCGGAGCTCATGTCGACGTACGGCCCGGTGTCCATCGGCTCCGCCGGGAGCCGGGGGGTGACGACCGTGTGGCCCCGGCGCCGCATGGAGGCGAGCAGCCGGGCCACGTAGGAGGAGACCAGGTCGGCCTTCAGCGTCCAGGAGGCGTTGGTGTAGCCGAGGGCGAAGGCGAGGTTGGGGATTCCGTCGAGCATCATCGCCTTGAAGGCGACATGCTCCGGGAGTTCGGTCAGCTGCCCGTCGAGGCTCAACTCGATGCCGCCCAGCGGGAGCAGGTTCAGCCCGGTGGCGGTGACGATCACATCCGCGTCGAGGCGGCCGCCGGACCGCAGCCGTAAGCCGGTCGCGGTGAACGCCTCGATCCGGTCGGTCACGACGTCCGCCGCCCCGGACCGGATCGCGGCGAAGAAGTCGCCGTCCGGCACCACGCACAGCCGCTGGTCCCAGGGGTCGTAGGCCGGGTTGAAGTGGGTGTCCACGTCGTAGCCGTCCGGCAGCAGTCTGACCGCGCCCTTGCGGAACAACGCCCGCATCCGGGCCGGGTACTTGCGGCACAGCCGGTAGAGCGCGCTCGCCAGCCGCACGTTCTTCCAGCGCACCACCGCGTACGCCCGGCGGGCCGGCAGCACCCGGTGCAGGGCGGTCGCCACCACATCGCGCGTCGGCAGCGCCATCACGAACGACGGCGAGCGCTGGAGCATGGTGACCCGCGCGCCCGCCGCCGCCAGCGCCGGTACGAGGGTGACGGCTGTCGCACCGCTGCCGATGACGACCACCCGCTTCCCGCCGACGTCCAGCTCCGGCGGCCAGGCCTGCGGATGCACCACGGTGCCCGCGAAGTCCGAACGCCCCTGCCAGGCAGGCGTGTAGGGCTGGTCGTAGCGGTAGTAGCCCGAGCAGATGTAGAGGAAACCGCAGGTGCGCGTGGTGCGTTCGCCCGACCGGGTGTCCTCGGCGGTGACCGTCCAGCGGGCGTCCTGGCCGGACCAGTCGGCCCGCAGCACACGGGAGTTGTACGTGATGTGGTCGTCCACTCCGTACGCCGCCGCCGTCTCCCGGACATAGCGCAGGATCTGGTCGCCGTCGGCGATCGACTCGGGGTGGCGCCAGGGGCGGAAGGAATAGCCGAGGGTGTACATGTCGGAGTCCGACCGCACACCGGGGTAGCGGAACAGGTCCCATGTCCCGCCGCTCGCACCGCGCGCCTCCACGATCGCGTACGAACTGCCGGGCGCCTCACGCCGCAGGTGGCAGGCGGCGCCGATACCGGACAGGCCGGCTCCGACGATCAGTACGTCCACATGCGGGTGCCCGGGGGAGGACGCGGTGGGCCCCGAGGCGGCTGAGGTGCGATCGGCGGGTTCGGTCACGGGGCTCCCTTGGCGGCTGTCGGCGGGACGGCGGGCGGCGGGACGGCGGGTGGATGAGGGCAACCGTGAGGATGGCACCGGCGCGGTGGCGGTGCAACAGGTTCGGCGGACCCGGGCACCCATCACCCGGACGGCGCAGCCCGGCACCCGCCGGGTTGCCGCTCCGGGGGCGGCGCGGCAGCGTGGCGGTCAACGCCGAAGAGCGCGGTGACCGGGCGGCGCGGGCAGCTGGACGGTGCCGGTGTTCGAACCGGGAGGCCCTGTGAGCATGCTGTCGGGCGAACTGCGCACCCTCGCCCACGAGGCGTACGTCTATCTGTATCCGCTGGTCACGATGGACATCACCCGGCTCCAGGGACTCAGCGCCGAGGCGGGCACCCGCCCGGGCTACGGTCCCGCCAACCAGTTCCACCACCTGCGGACCTTCCCGTCGGCGGACTTCCGCGTGGTGGTCCGGCCGAATTTCGACACGCTGTACTCGACCGCGTGGCTGGACCTGACGGCCGGCCCGATGGTCCTGCACACGCCCGACACGCACGAGCGCTACTACATGCTGCCGCTGCTCGACATGTGGACCGACGTCTTCGCCAACCCCGGCAAGCGCACCACCGGCACCGGCGCCCGCGAGTTCGTCGTGACCGGGCCGGGCCACGTGGGCGACCTCCCCGAAGGACTGCCCGTCATCAAGGCGCCGACCCCCTACGTATGGATCATCGGCCGCACCCAGACCGACGGGACGCAGGACTACGAGGCGGTACGCGTGGTGCAGGACGGCTACCGCATCACCCCGCTGGACGCCGCGCCCGCGTACACGTTCGACCCGCATCCCGGCCCGCGCCAGGACCTGGACATCTCGACCGAGCCGCGCAAGCTCGTCGACGCGATGAGCGGGACCGACTTCTTCACCCGCGCCTCGCGGGCGCTGGCCGTCAACCCGCCGCATGTCACCGACTTCTCCACCGTGGCCCGGATCGGGCGGCTGGGCATCGTGCCCGGCACGATCTTCGACGCCTCCCGCTTCGACGCCGACGAACGGGCC
This sequence comes from Streptomyces polygonati, assembly GCF_042650325.1. Lineage (NCBI taxonomy): Bacteria > Bacillati > Actinomycetota > Actinomycetes > Kitasatosporales > Streptomycetaceae > Streptomyces > Streptomyces polygonati. The sequence goes on from NZ_JBHSBB010000013.1 coordinate 140,562, forward strand.
GAGATCGAGGCCGGGGCGGGCGCGGCGCGCGAGGCGATCCAGGCCGGGCTGCCGACCGTGGGCACGCCGGTCAACGGCTGGACGACCTTCACCGACACGATGGGCGTCTACGGCAACGACTACTTCCGGCGGGCCGTCGTCACCGCCGTCGGGCTGGGCGCCAACGCCCCCGAGGACGCCACCTATCCGCTGCTCGTCGCCGACGCCGACGGGGAACCGCTGTCCGGCGAGCGCGACTACGTCCTGCACTTCGACGCGGACAAGCTGCCGCCGGTGCACGCCTTCTGGTCGGTCACGATGTACGACGCGCAGGGCTTCCAGACCGCGAACGAACTCGACCGCTTCTCGATCGGCGACCGCGACCCGCTGCTGCGCGACCCCGACGGCTCGCTGGACATCCTCATCTCGCACCGGAACCCGGGCGGCGAGCGCACCGCGAACTGGCTGCCGGCGCCGACCGGGCCGCTCGGCATCACCCTGCGCCTGTACGCGCCCAAGAACGCGGCCCTGAGCGGGCGTTGGCAACCGCCGGCGGTCCGCAAGGCCTGACCCACCGAGCCGGCCCGGCGGCCGTTCTCAATGCGGCCGGGCCAGCTCCCGCACGACCTCGGCCGGCCGCTTGTCGTCGCGCAGGCCCAGGAAACGCGGGTGGCGCAGCATGCCGTCCCGGGTCCACTCGCTGAAGCCGACCTGGGCGACCAGCTCGGGGCCCACCCAGTGCGCGGAACGCTCCCTGACCGGGTCGGCGAAGGGGGAGCGCGGCTGCTCCAGCTCCTCCATCCGGGCCCGCAGCGCCCGCAGCGTCCGGTCGTTGTAGCCGGTGCCGACCTTGCCCGCGTACCGCAGCGGACGGTCGCCGCCGCCCCGGCCGACGTCCTCGTAGTAGCCGATCAGCAGCGCGCCGAAGCCGATCCGGCTGCCGGCCGGTTCGGTGAAGCCGCCGATCACGAACTCCTGCCCGGCCTGGCACTTCAGCTTCAGCCAGTCGGTCGACCGCCGCTCCTGGTAGGGGGCGTCGGCGCGTTTGGCGATCAGCCCCTCCCACCCCTTGGCGCAGGCCTCGCCGAGGAGTCCGCCGCCGCCCAGCTCGCCGTTGTTGCGGTGCGGGGTGTAGCGCAGCGGGCCGTGGAAACTCAGCGCGTCCCGCAGCAGCGTCTTGCGGACGCGCTGCGGCAGACCGGCGGTGGACCAGCCGCCCAGGCTGAGCAGGTCGAAGAGGTAGTAGACGACCTCGACGGGGCTGGCGGCCACCGCCCGCCGGTCGGTCAGGCCCATCCGCTGCTGAAGCAGCGAGAAGTCGGTGCGGCCGTCCCGCAGGGCGACGATCTCGCCGTCCACCACGAAGTCGCCGCAGTCCTGGGTGCCCAGCGCGTCGACCAGTTCGGGATACGTCGGGTCCATCACCCGGCCGGTACGGGACAGCAGCCGGGCGCCGTCGCTCTCCCGGACGCCCAGCGCGCGGACGCCGTCCAGCTTCCGCTCGAAGATCCAGCGGTCGTCGAAGGTCCGGCGGTCGCTGAGGCTGGCCAGCATCGGCCGGTCGACCAGCAGGGAGCGGTCCTCGGGGGAGGGCCGCAGCCGGGCCCGCTCCCGCTCGGGCAGCCGGGCCAGCGCGGGGGGCAGTTCCCCGCTCCCCGGGACATGGCTGATGGCCGGCCGGGCCCTGAGGGGGCTCACCGCTCGGCCTTCCGCCGGCCGGCCCTGCGCCCGTGAGCCGCCGGGCGGGAACGCTTGCTCGTACCCCCGCCGGAACGCCCGCCCGTACCCCCGCCGGATTTCGCGCCGGACCCGGTTTCGGCGCCGGTTCCGGACCCGGTTCCGGACTCGGCCGCCGCCACCTGCCGCAGCGTCCGCCCGCTGCGGACCGAGCGCGCCCGCTCCGGGTCGGGGGTGCCGCGGCCCGGGGTGGCCCGCCGGTCTGCTTCCTTGACCAGCAGCCATGCCTCGCCCGAGCCGCGGTTGTTGCGGATACGGGTCAGCGCGTAGCCGCCGTGCAGCTTGGCGCCGTCGAGCCGGAAGGAGGCGTGGCCGCGCCGCAGGGCCTCGGCGAAGGGGATCTCCGCGCCGGAACGGTCCTTGCTGAGATTGCGGTAGACGCCCTGGTCCCAGACGATCACCGTGCCGCCGCCGTACTCGCCCTGTGCGATGACCCCCTCGAACTCCCGGTATTCCAGCGGGTGGTCCTCGGTGGGCATGGCGAGCCGCTTCTCGTGCGGGTCGGGGGAGGGGCCCTTGGGCACCGCCCAGGACTTCAAGGCGCCGTCGACCTCCAGCCGGAAGTCGAAGTGCATGCTGCTCGCGTCGTGGATCTGCACGACGAAGCCGAGCGCGGGCCCCGGCTCGCCGCCGGCCCCGTCCCGCGACCGGTCGGCGGACCGGGGGCCCGGCTCCGCGGTCTTCGAGAAGTCGCGCTTGCGCTGGTAGTCGGTCAGCGAATCCTTGGCGGCCACCGTCGCCTCCTTCCGCGTGCACGGACGTTCGTACGCACGATCCTCTGTGCGTCTCTCCGGCGCGCCACCCCGATAAACCCGGCATATCGGGCGGGCTTGGCAGTGGACCGGTCAGACAGACCGGTCCACCGAGTCGGCTGTTGGACCCCAGTGGATACCGTCCTATCTGGTCTTTCTTGGCTCAACTTGACATGACCAGACAGGTCTGTCTAATGTCTGCGTCAACGCCGTTCCGCTCGGCATCGCCCCGGTGATCAGGAGCACCCATGTCCAGCCGTCTCCGTCTCGGTCCCACCGCCTCCCTCGTCCTGCTCGCGTCGATCGTCGTCTCGCTGCTCGCCGCCTCCAGCGCGCCGACCCCGCTCTACGCGGTCTACCAGCGCGAGTGGGGCTTCTCGCCGATCACCACCACGGTGATCTTCGGGGTGTACGCGCTCGCCGTGCTGGCCGCGCTGCTGGTCTTCGGCCGGATCTCCGACCACATAGGCCGCCGCCCGGTGCTCTTCGCCGCGCTGGCCGGGCAGATCGTCGCGATGGTGGTGTTCGCCGGGGCCGGCAGTGTCGACGCGCTGCTGATCGCCCGTGTCGTCCAGGGCGTGTCCACCGGTGCGGCGCTCGGCGCGATCGGCGCCGGACTGCTGGACATCGACCGGGTGCGCGGCGCCGTCGCCAACTCCTTCGCGCCGATGAGCGGCACCGCCAGCGGCGCGCTGGTCTCCGGGCTGATCGTGCAGTTCCTGCCGTCGCCCACGCACCTGGTCTATCTGCTGCTGCTGGCGGTGTTCGTGCTCCAGGTGCTCGGTGTGACGCTGCTGCGTGAATCGGTGACCCGCAAGCCCGGGGCACTGGCCAGCATGAAGCCGGACATCAGGCTGCCGCGCGCCGCCCGCCGGCCGGTCGCCATCGCGGTCCCGGTGCTGTTCGCGATCTGGGCGCTGGCCGGGTTCTACGGCGCCCTCGCCCCCAGCCTCACCGGTGTCCTGCTCCACTCGCACGCGGTGGTCTACGGCGGCCTCGGCCTGTTCGCGCTGGCCGGCGCGGGCGCGCTGTCCGTCCTGCTGCTGCGGGGCACCTCGACCCGTACGGCCATGGTGCTCGGCGTGGTCGCGCTGATCGTGGGCGTCGCCGTCACCCTGCTCTCGGTCGGCTCCGGCGGCGGCGGTACGGCCTCGGTCGTCGGCTTCTTCATCGGCACCGCGCTGGCCGGCTTCGGTTTCGGCGGCGGCTTCCAGGGCGGTATCCGGCTGGTGGTCCCGGTGGTCGAGGCGCACGAGCGGGCCGGCGTGCTGTCGCTGCTCTATGTGGTGTCGTACCTGGGCATGGGCGTGCCGGCCGTGATCGGCGGCGTACTGGTCGTGCACGGCGGCGGGTTGCTCGACACCGCCCGGGAGTACGGCGCCGCGGTGATCGTGCTGGCCGCGGCGGCGCTGGCCGGGCTGCTGCTCAGCGGCCGGCGCGCCGTACGGGTCCGGCCGGGACTGGTCGTCGCCGGGTCCGGCCCGGCCGCCGCGTCCGGCCCGGTCGAGGTGCGCGAGCCCGTGACGGCCGCCGCGCACCGGGCGATGGGAGCCGCCGAGGCGCAGCCCCGCCCGGCCGGCGACCGCTAGCATAGACAGACCTGTCTGACTGGGTGTCGGGACCAGGGGATCGGGATGAGGAAGGACATGGTGACGAGATGGTGACCAGGACGAACCCCATGAACACGGCCAAGCCGTCGGCACGCGAGCGCCTGCTCGACGCCACCGAGCTGTTCTACCGCGAAGGTGTGCAGTCCGTCGGCATCGACCGGATCATCGATCAGGCCGGCGTCGCCAAGGCCTCCCTCTACAACACCTTCGGCAACAAGGAAGGCCTGGTCCGCGCCTATCTGGAGGCCCGGCACGTCATCGTCCGGGAGCGCATCACCCGCACCCTGACCCGCTTCCGGACCCCGCGCGAGCGGCTGCTGGGCGTGTTCGACGCGGCGGGCGAGACGGTCACCGCCCCCGGCTTCAACGGCTGCGCCTTCGTCGCGGCCACCGCCGAGGCCCCGCGCGGCAGCGCCATCGAGCTGGCCGCCGACGAGCACCGCCGCTGGATGCGTGGCCTGCTCGTCGAACTGGCGGCGGAGGCGGGTGTCGCCGACCCCGAAACGCTCGCCCGGCAGCTCCACTTGCTCTACGACGGCGCGGTGCTCTGCGGCCGGATGGACCGCGACCCGTCGGCGGCCACCACCGCCCGCGCCGCGGCTGCGGTCCTGCTGGACGCGGCGGAGCAGGCCGCGACGGCCAGGGAGACCGAAAAATCCGTGTAGGTCGGCATGGATGAGGACATAGTGGTGAGAATCCGGGATGCCGGACGAGATGCGATTTCTCCTCCAGTGGCCGCATTGCTCATATGGGTCCTACGCTGAATTGATGGATGCGGCAGTTCCGGGGCATGGACCCGGGGCGCATCCGGGGGCCCGGCGGAAGTCCGGTGGCCTTGAACGGCTGGCAAGCAGCCGAAAATCAACTGCACTTCCTACATGGAACGAAGGAGGTGGCTTGAATGGCCACCCATTCGACCGACACATCCCATATGGACACTCACCCCGACCTGGTATCCCTCCGGGACAGGTACACGGCGTTGTCCCACAAGCCAGTGAGCGGTTTGCTGGAAGGTCTGACCATCATCACCGGCCTGTACCTGGCGATCTCGCCCTGGGTTGTCGGTTTCCAGAACTTCAGCCCGAGCCTGAGGGTGACCAACCTGATCCTGGGCATCGCCCTGGCTGCGCTCGGCTTCAGCTTCGGCTCGGTCCTGGAGCGGACCCACGGCCTCGGCTGGGTCGCCGCGGCGATCGGCGTGTTCACGATCATCGCGCCGTGGGTGGTGGCAGGCCCCGGGGCCTTCCACAAGACCATCTGGAACAACGCGTTCACAGGTGGTGTTGCGTGCCTCGTTGGGGTCGCCACCATGGGCCTCGGCCTGATGGCGACTCGGCGACTCAGCCGCCGTAACTGAGGTGCGCCTCCACTGACGCACCGACGGCAGCTCGAACCGCCGGACCCGCGGGCGGTCTCCTCCGGGAGGCCGCCCGCACCCATGTCCCCCGGGTTGTCCCGGGGTCCTCTTGTTCTCCCGGGCGAGCGGCCCGGCTACTTCTCGGTCTTCGCCACCGGCCGCGCCGGTGTCCGCGCGGCGGCCGGTTCCAGCACGGTCGCCTTGGGGGTGCCCCGCAGCGCCGAGGCGACGGCCGCCAGCAGCGACATCCCGGCCGCCGTGGCGAAGACGATCACCAGGCCGTGGTGGAAGGGCGAGGAGATGAGATGCGGGAAGAACTCCTTGCCGGTCAGCACGTCCCGGTTGTGCGCGGGCAGCTTCGCCAGCGTGCCCGACGGCTTGAGCAGCGTCTCGATCGGGTTGATGCCGAGGAACGCGGAGAAGACCGTGGACACCGGCGGCAGCGACGCCGCCTGATGCGCGACGCCCGCCGGTACGCCCTGGGCCCGCAGGCCCGAGTCCAGCGCGCTGGGCAGCCGGTTGGCCAGACCGATGATGAGCAGCGAGAAGAACACACCGATGGACAGCGACGTACCGGAGTTCTGGAAGGTGGAGCGCATGCCCGAGGCGGCCCCGCGATGGGTCGCCGGGACACTGCTCATGATCGCCGAGGTGTTGGGGGCGGAGAACATCCCGGACCCGATGCCGTTGAGCAGGATCAGCAGCGCGAACGCCCAGTAGGAGAAGTTGATCGGCAGCAGGAGCAGGCCGATGAAGCTCAGGCCGAACAGCAGCAGCCCGCCGGTGGTGAAGTACCGCACCCCGAAGCGGTCGGACAGGATGCCGCACACCGGTCCGGCCAGCAGGAATCCGGCGGTCAGCGGCAGCAGGAAGATGCCCGCCCACAGCGGCGCGTCGGCGAAGTCGTAGCCGTGCAGCGGCAGCCAGATGCCCTGCAGCCAGATGATCAGCATGAACTGGAGCCCGCCGCGGGCTATCGACGCCAGCAGCGCGGCCGCGTTGCCCGCCGCGAAGTGCCGGTTGCGGAACAGGGCCAGATGGAACATCGGCTGGGGGACCCGGGTCTCGATCACCGCGAAGGCGATCAGCAGCGCCACCCCGCCGATCAGCCCGGTCAGCACCTTGGGGCTGGTCCAGCCCATGGTGTCGTGGCCGTAGGGCTGGATGCCGTAGGTGATGGAGACCAGGATCAGCCCGCAGCCGAGGGCGAAAGTGAGGTTGCCCCACCAGTCGATCCGGGCCGGCTGGCGGGCGGAGATCTCGCGCAGCGAGCGGTAGGCCCAGATGGTGCCGAAGATGCCGACCGGCACATTGACCCAGAACACCGCCCGCCAGTCCCACGCGGACAGCACCCCGCCCAGCACCAGGCCGATGAACGTACCGGACAGTGCCAGGATCTGGTTGATGCCCAGCGCCATGCCGCGCTGGCGGGCCGGGAAGGCGTCGGTGAGGATCGCCGCCGAGTTGGCCATCAGCATCGCGCCGCCCAGCGCCTGCACCACCCGCCAGGCGATCAGCCACATCGCGCCCTTGCCGCCGTGCGCCGGGTCGAAGGACAGCGCCACCGACGCGAGGGTGAAGACGACAAAGCCGAGGTTGTATATCCGCACCCGGCCCACGATGTCGCCCAGCCGCCCCAGGGTGACCACCAGCACCGCTGTGACCAGCAGATATCCCATGATCATCCACAGCAGATAACTGATGTTCCCGGCCGCGAAGGGGTCCAGGTGGATGCCGCGGAAGATGGCCGGCATCGAGATGATCACGATGGAGGAGTCCACCGTCGCCATGAACATCCCGAGGCTGGTGTTCGACAGTGCTATCCACTTGTAGCGGTCGGCGCGCTCGGAGCCGTCCTCGGACCCCGACCCGGTGGAGCCGCGGGAGCGATCGGGGCGAGCGGAATCGGCGGTGTCAGACACGGCGGGTGATCCTTTCCAGCAGCGGGACGGCGGCGGCCAGTTGCTCCTGCTCGGCCGGGGTCAGTTCCTCGGTGATCGCCGCGGTCAGGCGGCGGGCCCGCTCGCGCCGGGCGCCGTGCAGACCGTCCAGGCCGGCCCGGGTGAGCGAGACGACCATCCGGCGGCCGTCGTGCGGGTCGTGGGCGCGGGCGACCAGACCGCGTTCCTGGAGCGCGTTGACGATCGTGCACATCGACTGCGGCCTGATGCCCTCGCCGGTGGCCAGTTCGGAGGCGGTGGCCGGGCCCTCGCGGTCCAGCCGGACCAGCGCCGAGGTCTGGGAGAGGGTGAGTTCGCCGTCGGGGCGGAATTGGCGCAGCCGGCGGACCAGCGGTCCGAGGGCGGCCCGCAGTTCGGTGGCCGTCCGTTCGGCGAGATTGCCTTCCGGCGGGTCGGCAGGGGGGTCGGCGGGGGCGCCGGCCGCGGCGCGGCCGGGATCGCCCGCCGGGGCGGCGCCCGCGGTCGCCCCCGGCGTGTCCCCCGGCGTGTCCTCTGCCGGGCCGGCCGCCGCGCTCTCGGGGGTGCTGTCGGGGCGGCTTGCCGGGCCGTTCTCCCGGTGGTTCTCCAGGCTGCTTTCCGGCTCGGCCGTGCTGTCGGCCGGGCCGCCGCTGCGGCTGCCGACCGGGTCGGCGGTTCGGGCGCTGCTGGGTGTCATGGTCTTCAGCATAAACTGAACAGTCCAGCCTTATGATATAGCTGGCGGTATGAGCGACATCTCTGCTACCGCCACCGGCTCCCTGACCGCGACCACGATCACCGTCGCCGGGCACGGCGACGACCAGATCGAGGCCTACCTGGCCCGCCCCGAGGGCGGCACCACCCGCGGCGGCGTCGTGGTGATCCACCACCTGCCCGGATACGACCGGGCCACCAAGGAGATCGTGCGGCGCTTCGCCGAACTCGGCTACGACGCGATCTGCCCCAACCTCTACTCGCGGGAGGCGCCCGGCGCCTCGCCCGACGACGCGGCCGCGCTCGCCCGTGCCAACGGCGGCGTGCCGGACGAACGGCTGGTCGGCGACGTGGCCGGCGCCGCCGCCCACCTGCGCGCGCTGCCCACCTCCAACGGCAAGGTCGGCGTGATCGGTTACTGCTCCGGCGGCCGGCAGTCCGTACTCGCCGCCTGCGGCACCCCGCTGGACGCGGCCGTGGACTGCTACGGCGCCTTCGTGACCGGTACGGTCCCGGAGGGCTTCCCGCTGAAGATCACCAACCTGGTCGACAAGCTGCCCGACCTCGGCGCCCCGCTGCTCGGCCTGTTCGGCGCCGACGACGGCTACCCGAGCCCGGAGCAGGTCGCCGAGCTGGACCAGCGGCTGACCGACCTCGGCAAGGAGTTCGAGTTCCACAGCTACGAAGGCGCGGGCCACGCCTTCTTCGCCACCGACCGCCCCAGCTACAACGTGCCCGCCGCGAACGACGGCTGGGAGCGGATCGAGGCGTTCTTCGGCCACCACCTCGGGAGCTGACCATGTGCACTTACCTCACCGTCAAGGACGAGATCAACGGCAGCGCCAAGGGCCCGAACGGCTCCTGGTTCCATGTCAGCGACGTCACGGTCTACTTCGACCACCCCGTGCACGCGATGGCCGGGCACACCCTGAACATCGACTTCACCGACCCGTCCAAGGGCCCCTCGGCGCGCGTCGCCGTCGAGCTCACCGCCGACTCGGCGCGGCGGCTGATCGCCGCGATCCAGGAAGCGCTGGACGCGGCCCCGCTGGAGATGCAGACCGCCTGACCGGCGTGTCCCGGCCCCGCTCTCCCCGCCACGGCGGCGAGAGCGGGGCCCTCCCACGGGTGGCGGGGACACCCCGCCGCATCGCCGGCCCCGCCCGAGCCCGCCCGGCACGAGAACGACTCCCCAGCTACCGCTGGCCCCGCCGCCTCGCGGGGTGAGGGGCACCTCGCCAGGTGGGGGAGCGAGGCCCCCTTGCCCGGGTGTCCTCGGTGTGGCCCGGGGCTCATCTCCGCGGGGGCGGGTCGGCCCTGGCGCCCCGGCTCAGGCGGTCATCCCCCCAGAGGGGGGCCGGGTGGGAGCACCTCCCACCCGAAGGACCGGGCGAGGGCCTGCGGCGGGGGCACCCCCCGCGCCGAAGGCTCGGGGAAGAGGCGTCAGGGGCCGCCGCCCCACCCGCGAGGCCCGCCCGGCCAGGGCTACGGGTTCATGCGGGCCAGGCCCCGCTCCACCGATTCCGCGACCGCGGGCAACCGGTGTTCGCGGGCGCGGATCAGGGCCTCCTCCCAGCAGGCGCGGGCGACGGCGGGGTCGCCGTAGGCGAAGTGGGTGCGGCCGAGGATGTCCAGTACGTCGGCGGTGGTGGCGCGGTCGCCGAGGCGGTCCAGCAGCACCAGGGTCTCCTCCAGGGCGGCCACCGCCTCCTGGTGGCGGCCGAGACCGTGCAGGGTCTCGCCGAGGCTGGTCAGGATGCGGGCGATGTGCACCACGCTGCCGCGCTCCCGCCAGGCCGCCAGCGCCTGGCGGTAGGAGCCCTCCGCCGCCGCCAGATCGCCCGCGCCCAGGTACGCGTCACCGAGATTGCCCAGCACGGTGGCCACCCGGTGGACGTCGCCGAGCGCCAGATGCAGCGCGACGGACCGGCGGCCGTATTCGAGCGCCCGCTCGTAGTCGCCGAGGCCCCGGTGCAGCCCGCCCAGGTTGGTGAGCATCGCGGCCTGGCCGCGCAGGTCCCCGGCCTCCTCGAAGTACCGCTGGGCGATGAGCAGATGGTGCGCGCAGTCGTCGTAGCGGTCGACCATGCCGTGCGCGACGCCCAGCCGGCTGTGCATCCACGCCTGGCCCAGCACGTCCTCGTTCTCCTGGGCGCAGGCCATCGCCTCCTCCAGGCAGCGCTGCCACTCGCCGGTCCACCAGAAGGCCTGGGCGTAGCCGAACAGCCCGGCGGCCAGCCGCCACGCCACATCCGGCCAGCGGTGCGTCCGGGCCACCCGGATCGCCTCCTTCACCGCGGGCAGTTCACGCACCAGCCAGCGCATCGCGCTCTCGTCGCCGTCGAAGCGCGCCGCCGGCACCGCCGGTCGCTCGTCCAGCGGCGGGATCGGATGGCCCTCCGGGGTGAGGACGTCCGCGGTGGCGGCGACGCTGGCCTCGTACCAGACGACCAGCCGGCGCAGCGCCCGCAGCCGCTCAGCCGGTGCGATCTCGTGGCCGGCCCGGGTGGCGGCGTACTCGCCGAGCAGATCGTGGAAGGTGTAGCGGCCCGGCTGGGGCGTCTGGAGCAGGTGGGCGTCCACCAGCGCTTCGAGTACGTCCTCGGCGGCCGTGGCCGGTGCCCGGTCGAGCAGCACGGCGGCCGGGGAGGGGTCCAGCGGGTAACCGGGCCACAGGCCGAGCAGCCGGAAGGCGCGGGCCGCTTCCCGTTCGGCGGGCCGCGGGCTGTCGCGCATGGCCACATAGCTCATCGCGAAGGTGTCCTCCACGGCCAGGCCGCCGGCCGACAGCGCGCGCAGCCGGTCCCCGGTGGGCTCCAGCCGGTCGGCGAGCGCGGTGAGCGGCCAGTTGGGCCGGGCCGCCAGCCGGGCACCGGCGATCCGCAGCGCCAGCGGCAGCCCGCCGCACGCGGCCAATACCCCGGCCGCCGCGGCCGGTTCGGCGGCGACGCGGTGCGCGCCGCACACCGAGGCCAGTAACTCCCGCTGCTCGTCGTCGTTCAGCGGCTCCAGCGGCAGCCGTACCGCGCCCGGCAGATCGGCCAGCGTGCGGCGGCTGGTCACGATCACCGCGCTGTCGCCGCAGCCGGGCAGCAGCGGGACGACCTGGGCGGCGTCGGCCGCGTTGTCCAGCACCAGCAGCACCCGGCGGCCGTGCAGCGCTTCCCGCAGCAACACCGCGCGGTCGTCCGGGTGTTCGGGCAGCGGCTGGCACTCCTGGCCGAGGGCGCCGAGGAAGCGGGCGAGCAGATCGCCGGGCCGGCGGGCGCCCCCGGCGCCGAAGCCGCGCAGGTCGGCGTACAACTGCCCGTCGGGGAAGGCGGGTTGCGCCAGGTGGGCGGCCCGCACAGCCAGCGCGGTCTTGCCGACCCCGCCCATGCCGGAGATGACGACGATGCGCGGCGTAGGGGACCCGGACCCGGTGCCCGGGGTGGTGGAGGCGGCCGCGGGGGGCTCGCCGCCGGCCGCAGGACAGGGGCGTATCACCCGCAGCAGGGCCGCCAGCGCGTCCACGCGGCCGGTGAAGTCGGGCACTTCGGCCGGGAGTTGGGCCGGCGCGGGCCGGCCGGCGGCGGGCTCCTCGGCGGCCGGCGGCGGTGTCGTGGGCGGGGCGGCCGAGGAGGGAGTGGTGAGGATCTCCCGATAGGCGGCCTGGACCGAGGGGCCCGGCTCCACACCCAGTTCGTCCACCAGGGTGCCGCGCAGCTTGTGGAAGGCGGCCAGCGCCTCGGCCTGCCGGTGGGTGCGGTGCAGCGCCAGCATCAACTGCCGGTGGAAGGACTCCCGCAGCGGGTGCGCCCCGGTCAGCGCGGCCAGCTCGGCGGTCAACCCCTGGTGCCGGCCGAGCGCGAGTTCGGCGTCGAAGCGCCACTCCAGGGTGAGCAGCCGCGCCTCGGCCAGATGCGCGGCGTACGCCCGCAGCCCGTCGGACAGCAGCGGCACGTCCGCCAGCGGCTCCCCCCGCCACAGCGCCATCGCGGCGCCGCACTCGCGCAGCACCGCCGCCCAGTCCCGGTCGCGGTGCGCGGCCCGGGCCGCCGCGTGGTGCCCGGCGAAGAGCTGGGCGTCCAGCTCGCCGTCCGCGACGTCCAGCAGATAGCCCGGCGGCACCGCCCGCAGCCGGGCGTCACCCCGGCCCTCCTGGGCCAGCAGTTTGCGCAGCCGGGCCACATGGTTGTGCAGCGACGCGCTCGCGGTGGGCGGCGGACGGTCGCCCCACAGCGCCGACTTGAGGGCGCCGGGGGACACCGTCCGCCCCGGGGTGGCCAGCAGCGCGGCGAGCAGGGCGCGGGTCTTGGCCGAGCCGAAGGGGCGGGTCAGGGCGGCGGGCGCGGGCCGGGCGCCGACAGCGGGCGCTCCGGACGAGCCGGCCGGGGGCGGTCCGCCGGCCACCCCGGACACGGAGCCGTCACCCTCGCGGACCATCACCGCGCCGAGCAGGCCGAACCGCATCTGATGGGCCTCCTCGGCCGGTCACGTCGGGTACGTTCGGGTGCCCGCCGCGGAGCTGGCCGAGGGGTGCGGCGGCGTCGGCGGTGTGCGCTGATCCGTCCGGGGGACGCGGTCGCGTCGGCCGCCGGGACGGGGTCGGTGGCAAAGATCCGTTAGCCATATGTTAGCCGCCGGTTGGTGCCATTCCCCATCCTTGCTCCATCGGATCCGGCCCGGCGGCGCGAGCGGGGTACCTCCCCTCGTGAACGGGGGCGTTGACCGCCGCGGCCGGGTCCGTCACCCCTGGGACGCATGCTCCCGCCCCGCCTTTCTCGTTCGCCCTCCGCTCACCTTCCCGGCAGTCGCACCACCGGTGAAGTGGCTGGTCAGCGCGGCTCCGCGGCAGGGTGGGGGGAGGCGAGGGACAGGGATTCGACCGGATGGATCGTCGGCGGGGGCTTCCCGTTCACGAGCTTTTTGCGCATGCTTTGGGTACCCGGGTGCCGTCTCCAACCGGTTCCGGGTGACAATGCGAAGGTCGAAGTGTGAGTGATCGGCCCTTAACGAAGCGAGGATCCCATGTTGCGAAACGGGCTGGAGCCGTGGCACCTGATCGTGGTGGCGATCGTCGTCATCGTGCTCTTCGGTTCCAAGAAGCTGCCGGAGGCCGCCCGCGGCCTCGGTAAGTCGATGCGCATTCTCAAGTCCGAGGCCAAGGCGATGAAGACCGACGACGTGCCCGCCGGCGGCGCGCCGACCACTTCCACCGTTCCGGCGCCCGAGGCGATCACCCCGAGCGACGTGGTCACCGCCAACGAGGCGACCACCCCGCAGCCGACCGCCGCCACTTCCACCGTCAAGTAGCCGCCAGGGCTCCACCCCCACGGGCCCCCGCTCCCCGACCTGGGCGGCCTCGGTATGTTCGAGGCGCTCCGACGCCTGGACAAGGCCTGGGCGGGGCAAGCAACCGTAGGAAACAGCAGGGGGCCTGTGGTGGTGTCGGTGGCGGGGGCGGCAGCGCATGCCGTGGCGCCGGAATTCGTCGCCGGATTCCCGGAGGCGCTCGCGGACGTGTCCAGCAGCTGTCGTACGCTCACCCGCGCCGAGCGGGAGAGCCGGCGGGTGCTGGGGGAGCAGGCCGCCGCCTCCGGACTCGGGCTGCGCGAGCTGACCGCGGCGCATCTGGCCGCGGCCCGCCGCGCCTGGCCGCAGCTCCCCGGAGTGGTCGGCGCCCGTGACGCGGCCGAACTCCGCCAGGTCGGCAGCGCCGTGCTCGGCGCGCTGGAATCCGGGATCGCCGCGCTCGCCGAGGGCCATGACCGCGCCCAGCGCCACGCCGTGCACCGGGCCGAGGCCGAGCGCCGGGCCTTCGTCGACGACCTGCTCTACGGCCGCAGCGACCCCGGCCGGATCGCCGAGCAGGCCGAGCGGTACGGACTGCGGCTCGCCGACCGCCACCTCGTCGCCGTCTCCACCGCCCCGGAGGGCGAGGCCTACGACACCCGGCATCCGCTGCTGCGGCGGGTGGAGCGGGAGCTGGCGGGCCGATTCGGCGACCACGACGCCCTGATCACCCCCAAGGACGGCCGTCTGGTGTGCATCACGCCCACCTCGCAGCGGGCCGTGCTGGACGCCTTCGTCAAGCTCACCTCGCGCCCCGAGACACCCGAGCTTCCCGCGCCCTCCTCCGGCAGCGCGCCCGTCTCGGCCCAGCGGGTCGCGGTCAGCCGGCCGCACAGCGGGGCGCCGGGCGTGGTCCGCTCCTACGAGGAAGCGCTCAGCGCGCTGGACCTGGCCGCGCGCCTCGGTCTGACAGCTCCGGTGCTGAACGCCGCCGACCTGGTGGTCTTCCCGGTGCTGCTCCGCGACCGCGCCGCCATGGCCGACCTGATCCGCAGCGTGCTCGGCCCGCTGGAGCGGGCACGCGGCGGCGCCGAGCCCTTGCTGGAGACCATCCGCGCCTACGCCGCCGTCGGTTATGTGAACGCCGAGGCCGCCCGCCATCTGGACCTCAGCGTCCGGGCGCTGTCGTACCGGCTGGAGCGGATCACCGCGCTCACCGGTTTCGACCCCGACGACGCGCTGCAGCGCTACACGCTGGAGACCGCGGCGCTGGGCGCCCGCCTGCTGGACTGGCCGGCCAGACCGCTGTGAGACCCGCCCGATCGGCCTGGCGACGGGGCGACCGGGGACCGGGGGCAGGTCAGCAGGGGGCCTCGGCGGCCGGGTCGGGGCAGGCGTCCTCGTCCTCCGCGCGGGCCTCGGCGCATTCCGCCCGCAGGCCCGCGCTGATGGCGTGACCGATCTCACGCAGGCTGTCGAGCTGCGCCGGGGTGAGAACGTCGAACAGCTTCTCGCGGACCGTGGTGACATGGCCGGGCGCGGCGGCGGCCAGGGCGGCGAAGCCGGCCTCGGTGAGCCGGCAGATCCAGCCGCGGCGGTCCGCGTCGGCCGGGCGGCGCTCCACCCAGCCGTTCTTCTCCAGCGCCGAGACGGCGTGCGAGAGGCGGCTGCGGGAGGACAACGAGGCCTCGGCCAGTTCGCTCATCCGCAGGCACCGGTCGGGCGCCTCGGACAGCCGGACCAGGATCTCGTAGTACGCCATGGGCAGGCCGGAGTCGCGGCGCAGCTGGCGGTCGACATGGGCCGCGAACTCCACGCTCGCGGTCATGTAGGCCCGCCAGATCTCCTGCTCGGACTCGGTGAGCCACCGCACATCAGGCACATCACTCATGGTTCCAGCATAAGGGTGGTTGAACTCTCAACACCTACCCGCTAGGGTTTGCGTGAAAGCTCAAATATCTTGACCCCACGTTCCGTCCTTCCCGGTTCTAGGAGCTCCACGAAAATGACCACGCAGACCGATGTCATCGACGGCTACGTCGCCGGTACCTGGACCATCGACGCGGTGCACTCCGACGTCTCCTTCTTTGTCCGTCACCTGGGTGTGTCCAAGGTCCGCGGCTCCTTCGCCACCTTCGAAGGCACCATCACCACCGCGGAGAACCCGCTCGACTCCAAGGTCGAGGCCGTCATCAAGACCAGCTCGGTGAGCACCAACAACGAGATGCGGGACAACCACGTCCGCGGCGACGACTTCCTGGACGTCGAGAACTTCCCGGAGATGACCTTCACCTCCACCGCTGTCCGCCCCAAGACCTCCGAGCTGTTCGAGGTCGACGGCGAGCTCACGCTGCGCGGTGTCACCAAGACCGTCACCCTCCAGCTGGAGCTGAACGGCTTCGGCACGCACTACGAGGGCCACCCCATCGCCGGCTTCTCGGCCGCGACGGAGATCAGCCGCAGCGAGTTCGGCGTCACCGGTGGCGCCGCGGGTGCCGCGGTGAGCGACAAGATCAAGATCGCGCTGGAGATTGAGGCCGCCCAGGCCAAGGCCTGACCTCCGCCCGGGCCTCCGGCCCGCCCCGGCCCTCACCGGCCTTGCTCCGACGGCCGCCGTCCGCGCCCCCGCGCGTGGACGGCGGCCGTCGCGCTGTGCGCCGGCCGGGCGCGCGGAACGACCGCACCGCCGGCCGCCACCGCCGCAGGGGAAGGGCGGCGGTGGCGGAGCGGCGGTGCGGTCGTACGACCCGCGGGTCGATCAGCGGCCAGGAATCAGCCGCCAGGGGTCAGCGGTTGGCCGTGCCGTTGCCGGACAGGACCGGGATGTTGCTGAGGATGTGGGACAGCGGCTCGTCGCCCTTGGCCTGGGTGGAGTTCTCGGCGCACTGCTGGTTCTGCGGGTTGGCCAGCACATTGACGTCCTGGACGGTGATCGGGATGAGGCCGATCAGCGAGCCGACGTTCGCCTTGAGCGGCAGACCGATGCAGGGCTTGTTCAGCGACCCCTGGACGAGGCCGATCTGCGGGCTGAGACTGCCCCCGGTCACGGTGTTGCCGAAGGCCTGCGTGGAGCCGTTGCCGTTGACGGAAGTGGTGCCGTCGTCGTTGCCGACGGCGGCGGCGCTGCCTGCGGTGCCGGCCACGACCGCGGCGGCGAGGCCGCAGGCGGCCAGGGCGGTACGGATACGCATATCGCTCCTATCGCGAGCACGAAGAAGTGCGGAGATCCGACGATCGCACTGTGTGACCAGGCCGCTGCCCGATTGCTCCGATCGTCGGCGCGCCGCGCCGCCTTCCGGCCCGAGGGCGCTCAGAGGCGTTCCGGCGCCCGCTCCGGGGTCTCCGGGGCCGCCTTCTTGCGGCCGCGCCGCATCTCCACCACCAGCGGTGTCAGCGAGACGATGACGATCACCCCGACGATCGGCAGCAGATAGGTGTCCACATGCGGGATCGACGAGCCGAGGCCGTATCCGCCGAGCACCAGGCCCACCGTCCACACCGTGCCGCCCACGGTCTGCCAGAGCGCGAACGTCCGGGCGGACACGCCGAGCGCGCCGGCCAGCGGGTTGAGCACGGTACGGACCACCGGGATGAAGCGGGCCAGCACCACCGCCTTGGCGTGCCCGTACGTCCCCAGCAGCTCGGCGGCCCGCTCCGCCCCCTGGTGGAGTTTGCGGTTCCGGCTCCTGGCCAGCAGCGCCGGGCCGCCGCGGCGCCCGATCACGTAACCCGCCTGGGCGCCGAGCAGCGCGCCGGCCAGCGAGGCGACGAGCACCTGCCACAGCGAGAGATGCACCACACCGGACGCGCCGGGCACACAGAGCAGTCCGGCGGTGAAGAGAAGCGAGTCGCCGGGCAGGAAGAAGCCGATCAGCAGGCCGGTTTCGGCGAACATCACGATCGCGATGCCCAGCGCTCCGAAGGAGGACAGCAGCGAGGTGGCGTCGAGTACGTTCACGGCCTGGTCGAGCGTGGGCAGCGGCATAGTGGTGGGGCCCTCTCATAATGGGTCCGGGGCTGATGGGCTGACGGGCCCATGGTCCGGGGGCGCGGTGAGGCGCCCTGCCGACTACAGTGATGTAGTCGTTCCACAGCACTGTAGGCGAGCGAGCGGGAAGGGGCGATCCATGCCGGACCTGTCGGGGTCGGAAGGCGCCGCGGCCCGCCGCCCTTCGGGCGAGCTCGAGGCCAGCGTGCTGGCGGCCCTGTGGGCCGCGGAAGGCCGCGCGCTCACCGCCGCGGAGGTCCAGCGCGACCTCGGCACCGACCTCGCGCGCACCACGGTCACCACCATCCTCGCCCGGCTGCTCGAAAAGGGCTCGGTGAGCCGCAGCCGGGTCGGCCGCGGCTACGCCTACATCCCGGTCCAGGACTCCCCGGGCCTCACGGCCCGCCGCATGCGGACGGAACTGGACAAGTCCGGCTCCGACGACCGGGGTACGGTGCTGGCCCGCTTCGTCTCCGGGCTCGATCCCTCGGACGAGGCGCTGCTGCGGTCTTTGCTGGACGGCGTTGCGCCTTCCGGGTCGGACCCGGGGCTCGGGCGGGCGGCCGGGGCGGGTGAATCCGGTGCGGGGTCCGGCGGGGATGCGGAGCTCGGGTCCGGCGGGGTGGGCGGCGCGGGCGGACCGGCAGCCGGTCCTGAGGGGGAGCGCGCATGAACCTCGCCGTATGGGTGCCGTTGCTGCTCCCGCTGCCGGCCGCGCCCGCCGCCCGGCGCCTCGCCGAGTCGTTGCCGCCCCGGGCCGCGGCCTGGCTGCTCGCGCTGTCGGCCGGCGCGCTGGCCGTGTGCAGCAGCGCGGCGCTGGCGCTGCTGGCCGGCGCGGGCGCGCTGATGCTGCCGCCGGTCGCCGCGCTCGGCCACCTCCGGCTGCCGGTGGTCGGCGACCAGGTGACGGTGCCGGCCGCGTGCGCCGCCGCCGGACTGCTCACGGTCGTGGTCGTGGCCCTGCTGCGCACCCTGCGGCGTCATGTCGTCCAGCCCGCGCGCGCCCGCCGGCTCGCCGCCGAGGCGGGGACGACGGCCGGCGATCTGACGGTGCTGCCCGATCCGGGACCCGACGCGTATGCCCTGCCGGGGCGGCGCGGGCGGCCCGGGCGGATCGTGGTCACCAGCGGGATGCTGCGGGCGCTGGACCCGGCGGAACGGGAAGCCCTGCTGGCCCATGAGCGCGCCCATCTCAGTGGGCGCCACCACCTCTTCCTCACGGCGGTCGCGCTGGCCTGCGCGTGCCATCCAGCGCTGCGGTTGCTGCGCTCGCCGCTGTCCTACGCGCTCGAACGCTGGGCCGACGAGTACGCCGCCGCCGTTGTGGGCGACCGCCGCCTGGCCGCTCGCGCGATCGGCCGCGCCGCCCTGGCCTCCCTGGCCCCCCGCCCCGCCCCCGCCCCTTCGGCCCTCTCCGCCACCACCGGCCCCGTCCCCCGCCGCGTCGCCGCCCTGCTCACACCCCCGGACCCGGCCCAACCCCGCTCCCGCGCGTCCCACGCGGTGGCCGCCGTCCTCCTCACCTGCCTCGCCCTCTCCGCGGGGTGCGCCTTGCAGGCGGCCACCGACCTCCACGGCTCGATCGAGGTCGCCCAGGGCGAGTGACCGGGTCCGCCCCGCCGCGCTTCCGGGACCCGCCCCCGGACCGTCCGCCGGTGCCGACTCGCTCGCGCAGTTCCCCGCGGGTCTTCCTCCGTCGGTCTCGCCGGGCCTTCGCTTGGCGGCCGGTTCCCCGCGCCCCTGCGGGACCCGGACCCGCCGCGAGACCTGAGCCGGCTCCGGGACCGTCGCCCGGTGACCTGCTGAGCGCGCAGTTCCCCGCGCCCCTGTCGGGGCGCGGCCCTGTGGGTCTTCCTCCGCCGGTCTCGCCGGGCCTTCGCTTGGCGGCCGGTTCCCCGCGAGGTTCCCCAGCGCCCCCTGCGGGACCCGGACCCGCCGCGAGACCTGAGTTGGCTCGGGGACCGTCGCCCGGTGACTTGCTGAGCGCGCAGTTCCCCGCGCCCCTGTCGGGGCGCGGCCGTGCTTCCTCCGCCGGGATGGGTCCCCGCCGCGCGGAGGAACCGGGCGGTCGGCCCCCGCAGGGGGCGCGGGGAACTGCGCGAGCGACCCACCGCCGGCGCGCGGTCCCGGAGCCGGTCGATGTGTCGCGGCGGGTCCGGGCCCCGCAGGGCGCCAGCCGGTGCCCCCGGGGACCGGGCAGGGCAGCGCGGTCGGTGCGGGTGCCGGGGAGAATGGGGGCGTGGAGGAATTCGAGGAAGCGTACGGGCGGGCGCTGGCCGCCGGAGGCGGGGACGTCGAGGTGGATGCCGCCGCGTCCGTGCTGGCCGCCGGGGGGGAAGGGTGGGCCGGGGCGGCGGAAGGGGTGGCCCGGAGGGTGGGGCGGGAGTGCGCGGCGCGGGGCTGGGAGGCGGCGGATCTGCTGCGGATGGTGGGGCGGGAGCTGACCGCACGGCATCACCGGGTGGCCGTCGCGCTGGGGAAGGGCGGGGAAGGGCTCGCCGCCCTCGCCGCGCGGGAGCGGCTGGACCGGTTCTCGGCGGCCGGGCTCGCCGTCGAGGTGCTGTGCCTGTACGGGCGGCTGCCCCGCATCACCGCGCTCGTGGCGCCCAGGCACGCCGCCCCCGCCGCCGGCGAGAGCAAAACGCTGGCCCGGATCAGGGCGCTGCTGGCCAAGGCGGAGTCCACCGGCTTCCCGGAGGAGGCCGAGGCCCTGTCGGCCAAGGCGCAGCACCTGATGGCCCGGCACAGCATCGACGAGGCGCTGGTCGCGGCCGGCTCCGACGCGGGCCCCGGCGCCCGCCGGATCGGCGTGGACCGGCCCTACGAAGGCGCCAGGGCCCTGCTGCTGGACGCGGTCGCCGCCGCGAACCGCTGCCAGGCCGTATGGTCCGCCGACTTCGGCTTCTCCACCGTCGTCGGCCACGCCACCGACCTCGACGCCGTCGAACTCCTCTACACCTCGCTGCTGGTCCAGGCCGACCGCGCCCTCCAGCGCGGCGCCTCGCGCTCCCGCGACTTCCGCGAGTCCTTCCTGATCGCCTACGCCTCCCGCATCCGCGAGCGGCTGGCCGGCGCCGCCGCCGAGGAGACCGCCACCACCACCGCGCCGGACCTCCTGCCGGTGCTGGCCTCGCGGGACCTCGCGGTCGAGTCCGAGACGCGTCGGCTGTTCCCCTCGACCACCACGTCCCGTCTCAGGGGCCGGGACGCCGAGGGCTGGCGGCACGGCCACTCCGCCGCCGACACGGCGAGCTTCCGGCCCTGACCGCCTACCTCACGCCCCCGCCCGGTCCAGCGGCATCGGCCGCACCTTGCCCTCGATCATCGCCCCCAGCCCCCGCACGGTGACCGTGTCGGGGTTGGGGGCGATGTGCACCGGCATACCGGTGGCCTGGCGCAGCATCAGATCGAGGCCCGGCATCCTCGCACCGCCGCCGGCCGTCATGATGCCGCGGTCGGCGAGGTCGGCCACCAGGTCGGGCGGGCACTGGCGCAGCACGGTGGTGATGGCGTCCAGCACGGCGGTCATCGGGGCCCGCATGGCCTGCCGTACGCCTTCGGTGTCCACCAGCGCGGAACGCGCCAGCCCGCTGAGGACGTCCCGGCCGTGCACCTCCGTGGTCTCCATGCCGCCGGCGCCGGGACCGCCGAGCACCTGGTGCAGCGGGCGGACGGACTGGCTCGGCAGCAGCAGCTCGTGCCGGTTGCGCAGGTGCTCCACCACCGCCCGGTCGATGGCGTCGCCGCCCACCGGCACCGTCTCGGCGGACACGATCGAGCCCATCGACAGCACGGCGATCTGGGTCGTACCCGCGCCGCAGATCACGATCATGGTCGCCTCGGGGTGCTCCACCGGCAGCCCGCAGCCGACCGCCGCCGCGATCAGCGTGTCCACCAGCTCGACCCGGCGGGCGCCGATCCCGTAGAGCGTCTCGACGGCGGCGCGGCGGGCGATCGGCTCGCTGCCGTGCGGCATGCAGACCGCCGCCCGCATCACCGGCATGCCGCGGAGCACCGACATCCGCAGCCAGCGGCGGCCGAGCCGGTCGCCCAGCACATGCCGCAGCATCCGCTGGGCCATCGAGATGTCGACCACCGCGCCGCCCGCCACCGGGCGGACCACCCGGATGTGGGCGGGGGTGCGCCCGGCCATGCTCTCGGCGCGGTTGCCGACCGCGACCAGCGCGCCGGTGCGTACGTCGACCGCCGCGACGCTCGGCTCGTCGACCACCAGGCCCTTGCCGCGCAGGAAGACCCGGGTCCGGGCGGCGCCGATGTCCACCGCGAGGGTGCAGCGGCGCAGCTGCGTCAGGGTCGGGGTCAGCGGAACGTACGCCGAGTAGGGCATCACAGCAGACCACCTCGGGTGTGCGTGGGGCGGTATGTGGCCAGCGCCCAGATGACGAAGACGTCGATCGCGATCTGGACGACCGACCAGACGGGTTGGAACGGCAGGAACATGAAGTTGGCGACCAGGCTCACCCCGGCGATCAGGATGCCGGTCCAGCGGGCCCACACCAGGCCGCGCAGCACCCCGAGGCCGACGACGACCGCGATGGCGCCGATGACCAGGTGGACGAAGCCCCAGGCGCGGACGCCGAAGCGGTACGAGTAGTTGTGCGTGGCGGTGAAGACCGAGTCACGGGCGATGCCGACCGCGCCCTCCAGCACCGCCAGGACGCCGGCCAGCACCAGCAGGGTGCCCGCGAAGAGGATGCCGCTGGCCGCCCACGCGTTGTGGTCACCGCCGCCGGGGTGCGCGTGCGGGTGGCGGCCGCCGGGCGGGGTGTGCGAGGGAGTGGGGCCCGAGGGGGTCGGCCCGGTCGGGCCCGGCGGTTTCGCCCCCGGTGGCGGCGGCGCGGTGGGCGGTTGGTGGCTCATGACGGGCTCCCGGGAATGCGTCGGCGTCCACGGCGCGGGGAGCCGAACGGCTGGGAGAGGAGTCCGGCGCTTTTGACCCGCTTTATGACAAAAGGATTTGACGCATTGTCGGTCCGCGCGACCACACATGACCCGTCCGGGCCACCCGACCGCCGAAATCACCCCCGTACGGCCCACACCCGGTCGGCGCAGCGGGCCCCGGGGTCCTGCCGCCCGGCCGGGAGCTACCCGGCGCCCAGCAGCGCGGCCAGCCGGTCCAGCGTGGTGGGGGACAGGTGGCGGCGCAGGGTGTCCGCGAGGGCTTCCGGGGTGGAGCGGGTGTCGAGGGTGATCACGGTCGCCGGAGCGGCCGGCTCCTGCCGGTCCGGCGCGGAGGAGGGGGCCGCCGACCGGGCCGCCGACCGGGGCGCCGCCCCGCCGGTCCGGGGGGCCGGCATGGTCTGGGCCTCGCGCGGCAGGCGGGCCAGCCGCCGGGCGTCCTCCACGGTCAGCCGGCCGGCGGCCAGCGCGTCCCGCAGTTCGCCGCTCAGCTTCAGCAGGGCGAGGCGCTGGGAGACGAAGCCCTGCGTCTTGCCGATCCGGGCCGCGACCTCCCGCTGCGAGTAGCCGTAGGCGCCGATCAGGCCCTGGAGCGCCCGGGCCTGCTCCAGTTCGGTGAGGTCGTCGCGCTGGACGTTCTCGATCAGCGCGTCCTCGTCCGTCCGGGACGCGTCCGTCCTTACGTGCACGGGCAGTTCGGTCAGTCCGGCCAGGCGGGCGGCGGCCAGTCTGCGGTGGCCGTGCAGCACCACGTACGCGGCCGCCCCGACCGCCTCCCGGTGCTCCGGGTGCGCGGCCAGGAAATCGTCCCGGGGGACGACGCCGAGCGGTTGCAGCACGCCGCGCTCGCGCAGGGTGTCCGCCAGCCCGGCCAGGTCGCGCAGTTCGGCGCGCGGGTTGCCGGGATTGGGGGCGAGCGCGCCCACCGGGACGGTCACCGGGTGGGCCGGCGGAGCCGGGCGGGCCGTGCGCGGCGGCGGGGCCGCGCCGGCCATCGCGCCGGCCATCGCGTCGGCCGCCGCCCCGACCAGGCTGCCCCGGGCGCCGCCCGGGCCGAGCAGCGTCGCCAGATCCGTCCGCCGGCCCATCACCGGACGGCTCCGGCCCGCTGCCGGGCGGCCCGGGCGCGCGGCACCGGCGGTGCGCCGAGGCCGACCTCCAGCGCCAGCCGGAAGAAGTCCTCGCGGGCCTGGAGCGCGGTCCGGTTCGCTCCGTACTGCGTGACGACCAGGCCGTCCGCGCTGGCCCGGGTGTGCAGCTTGTAGTGCCGGACCACGGTCCGGGCGGCCGGCCAGCCCTGGGCCGCGATGAACGCCTGGGTCTGTTCGAGGTCGGCCCGGCCGTCGCGCGGGTCCCAGTTGTTGACCACCACCCGGTACGGCAGCCCGCGCGGCACGATCACCCGCTCGACGGTGCGCTGGGTCGGCTCGAAGCCCAGCGGCTCGGGCTCGATCGGCACGATCACGTCGTCCGCGCTGTCCAGCACGGCCCGCAGCGCGTCCGCGGCCGGTCCCGTACCCAGCGGATCGCCCTCCGCGGCCGGCACCCCCAGCCAGCCGGGGGTGTCCACGAACACATGCCGTACGCCGGGCAGATCGCGCAGCGCGGCCAGTCCGGCCAGGTCGTCATGGGCCTGGACGAAGTCGAACGGCAGCTCCTCGCCGACCCGCTGGGACCACCAGACCGCGGAGCCCTGCGGGTCGATGGAGACGGCCACCACGCTCGGGCCCGCGCCGGCGGCGCCGGGGCCGCCGGCAGGGTTCTCGCCGCGGCCCAGCACATCGGCGGTGACCGCGGCGAGATTGACGGTGAGCGTCGACTTCCCGACGCCGCCCTTCTGGTTGAGGATCACATGGACGTGTGCGGCGGCATGGGTGGTACGGGCCACGGCGGGTCTCCCGGAGCGAGCGCGACGGACGTGACAAGCCTTGCGAACGCGCCAGACCCGCCGAAGCTGCCAGACGTGACAAAGACTGGCAAAGCAGACAAATCTGACGTGACGCTCACTCTGTCACGGCGCTCGCCGGATGCCGGGGACCCGCGCCCGGGCGGGGCCGCCACGGGGCTCCTACTCGGTGTCCTCCAGGCGGAAACCGACCTTCAGCCCCACCTGGTAGTGCTCCACCTCGCCGTCCACGATGTGCCCGCGGACCTGGGTGACCTCGAACCAGTCCAGTCCGCGCAGCGTCTGCGCGGCCCGCCGGACGCCGTTGCGCACGGCGGCGTCGATGCCCTCGTGCGAGGTGCCGACGATCTCGGTGACGCGGTAGGTGTGATCGGCCATGACGCTCTCCCTCTGGGTCAGCTGGGTCAACCGGGTCGGTTGATCGGTTCGGTCGGTTCGGTCCGTTCGGGTCGCCTTCTCCGTCTGCCCCGGCCGGCGGACCTCAGTGGTGGAACGCGGTCGCCTTGCTCTCCGGCCGGTTCAACGGGTGCGTCTGGGCGCGCAGTTCGGGCAGCAGCCGGTTCAGGTCGTCCATCAGCAGATCGGCCAGGTCCTCGGAGAAGCCGTTGCGGCAGACCACCCGCAGCACCGCCAGGTCCTGCCGGTTGGCCGGGAAGGTGTAGGCCGGCACCAGCCAGCCGTGCTCGCGCAGCCGCCGGGACACGTCGAAGACGTCGAACGCCGTCACCTCCGGCGCCGTGGTGAACGCGAAGACCGGCAACTCGTCCCCCCGGGTGACCAGCCGGAAGTCGTCCAGTTCCTCGATCCGCGCGGCGAGCGACTGGGCCACGTCCCGGCTGGTCTGCTGCACCGCCCGGTAGCCGTCCCGGCCCAGCCGCAGGAACGTGTAGTACTGCGCGACGACTTGGGCGCCCGGCCGGGAGAAGTTGAGCGCGAAGGTCGGCATCTCGCCGCCGAGGTAGTTGACCCGGAAGACCAGCTCCTCCGGCAGCGCCTCCGCGTCCCGCCACAGCGCCCAGCCGACGCCCGGGTAGACCAGCCCGTACTTGTGCCCCGAGGTGTTGATCGAGGCGACCCGCGGCAGCCGGAAGTCCCACACCAGGTCCGGGTCCAGGAAGGGCGCGATCATCGCGCCGGAGGCACCGTCGACATGCACCGGGATGTGCGTGCCGGTCCGCTCCTCGTACGCGTCCAGCGCGGCGCAGATCTCGGCGACCGGCTCGTAGGACCCGTCGAAGGTGGAGCCGAGGACGGCGACGACCCCGATGGTGTTCTCGTCGCAGAGCGCCAGCGCCGACTCCGCGTCCAGGTGCAGCCGGTCGCCGGTCACCGGCGCCAGCCGGGGCTCGACCTCCCAGAACGCGCAGAACTTCTCCCAGCACACCTGCACATTCGCGCCCATGACGAGATTCGGCCGGGCGGTCGCCGGATAGCCCGGGGTGCGCTTGGCCCAGCGGCGCTTGAGCGCCATGCCGGCCAGCATGCAGGCCTCGGACGAGCCGGTGGTGGAGCAGCCGACGGTCGCGCCGGGATCGGGCGCGTTCCACAGGTCGGACAGGATCGCCACGCAGCGCCGCTCCATCTCGGCGGTCTGCGGGTACTCGTCCTTGTCGATCATGTTCTTCTCGGTGCACTCCGCCATCAGGACGCCGGCCTGCGGCTCCATCCAGGTGGTGACGAAGGTGGCGAGGTTGAGCCGGGCGCTGCCGTCGAGCATCAGCTCGTCGTGCACCAGCTGATATGCGGCCGACGGCGTCATCGGGCCGTCCGGCAGCCGGTGCTTGGGCGGGGCGGTGGTCATGCCGCCCACCGGGTCGGCGGCTCCGAAGAACGGGTTGACGGAGATCTCGCGGGCGTTGCCGGAGCCTTTGTGCAGGGACATGCGGGGGGCCTCTCGGCGGGGACGGTGGGCGCGGGCTGCACGCCGTGGGTGACCAGCGTGACGAGCCGTGCGCCGTACGCGACATTACGGGCATATCTCACCCATTGCAGCTTGTCGCGCCCGGCCGGCGGCCCGTCGCTCAACAGCCTTCCCTACCGGCGCGGTCCCACCGGCCCCGGGGGTGCGGCCCGCTCAGAATCCCCGGGTGCGCTTGGCCGCCTTGCGCGGCGGGGCGGCGCCGGGACGCTTCAGCGCCAGCCGGGCGATCTCCCCGCCGAGGTTGACGCCCACCGCTATCGCCAGTGCCAGCGCGGCGGCCTTGGTGAGCTGGGTGAACCCCTGGTCGGTGTGGTGCTGGGTGATGGCCAGCAGCCCGAAGTACGTCGCCGAACCCGGCAGCAGCGGACCGATGGCGGGGGTGACGTACGGCAGCACCGACTTGTAGCGGTAGCGCGCCATCAGCTGCCCGAACAGGCCCACCAGACCGGCCGCGGCGGCGGTGGCCGCCACCTGATTGCCGCCCGCCCGCTGGTGCAGCGCGCCGAAGACCGTCCAGCCCACGCCGCCGTTGAGGGTGGCCAGCGGCAGGACGCCACGCTCGCACTGGAGCAGCACCGCGAAGGCCAGCGTCACCACCATCGCCGCGATCAGCTGCACCCACGGGTGGTGGTCGAAGGCCCGCAGCGCTTGGTCCGGGTCGAGGTCGGCGCCGAGCGACACCCCGGCGTAGAGGACCACCGTGACGCCGAAGACGATGCCCACGACCAGATAGACCACCTCCAGCAGCCGGGCCGAGGCGGTGATGTAGAAGCCGGTCAGGCCGTCCTGCACGGCGGCCACCAGCGCCCGGCCGGGCAGCAGCGCGAAGAGGCCGCCGGTGATCACCGCGGAGGACTGCAGGCCGGTCGCCCCCGGTATCCAGTGCCCGTAGCGGTCCACCACCACGCCCGTCGCGGCGGCGGGCATCGCCGCCGCCGCGAACTGGTAGAACTCCGGCAGCCCCCGCCCGGCCAGCAGCCAGGCCAGCCGGTCGCCGAGCATCGCGGCCAGCGCCGCCGCCGCGAAGACGATCGGACCGCCGCCGACCAGCATGCTGGCCGCCCCGGCGAGCAGCCCGGCCGCGCAGGTCAGCGCCCAGCTGTCGTACGGGTGCCGGTTCCGCCGGATGACCGTCAGCCGCCGGTAGGCGTCCTCCAGCGTCACCTCGTGCTCGGTGATCGCGCCGACCAGCGCGAAGACCGCGGCCAGCCGGGTGTAGTCGGTGCCGCGCCGCCGGACCGTGCGGCTCATGGTCAGCGGCGGGTCGGTCAGCGAGGGCTGGTACGAGATGCCGAGCAGGGTGAAGGTGACGGCGGGCTCCACCCGGGCCAGCCCGTACGCGTAAGCGACGCCGAACATCGCCGCCTCCACGTCCTCGGCGCCCTCACCGCCGGCCAGCAGCAGCTCGCCGATCCGCAGCGTCAGGTCCAGCACCCGGGGGACGGCGACGGTGTGCCCGGATTCCGCGCGGGCCAGCGGCAGCTCGGGCACCGGGCGTTCGGTGGCGGGCAGCCGGACGATGGCCCGCATCCGGTCCTGCCAGCGGGCGTCGTCCGGCGGCAGCAGCACCACCGGGATGCCGTCGGGCGGCGTGAAGGCGCTGCCCGGCCCGGGGGCGCCGGGCAGGCCGGCGGAGCCGGTGGAGCCGGCCGGCGGGCCGGAGCCGGTCGCCGGACCCCGATCGGTGTCCCGGCCGCCGCCCGCCGCCGCACCGGAATCCGTACCCGTGCCCGGTCCCGTACCCGTCCCTTTCACCGCGTCAGCGCTTCTGCGCCCGGTGGCGCCCGCCGCGCGAGACGGGGATCAGCGGCTCGGAACCGTCGGCCGCGGTGGGCTCGGCTGCCGGGGCGTAACCGCCCGGCGCCTCGGCCGCCGCCTGCGGACCCGCCTTCTTGGCCTTGCCCCGCGAGCGCAGGTACTCGATGCCGAGCGGCACCACGGAGACCAGCACCACCAGGACCAGCATCGGCTCGATGTTGTCGCGGACGAAGGCGATCTGCCCCAGCCAGTAGCCGAGCAGCGTGACACCGGCCCCCCACATCGTGCCGCCGAGGACGTTGAAGGTGAGGAAGGTGCGGTAGTTCATCCGGCTGACGCCCGCCACGATCGGTGTGAACGTACGCACCACCGGTACGAAGCACGCCATCACGATCGCCTTGGGGCCATGATGGTCGAAGAACGCGTGCGCCTTCTCGATGTTCTCCATCTTGAACAGCCGGGAATCGGGCCGGCCGAACAGCGACGGCCCCACCTTGCGCCCGAACAGATAGCCCACCTGCTCGCCGGCCACCGCCGCGAACGCGATCGAGGCGGCCACCAGCGCCAGCGGCTGGTGCATGGTGCCGGACGCCACCAGCAGCCCGGTGGTGAACAGCAGGGAGTCGCCCGGCAGGAAGAAACCGATCAGCAGGCCGGACTCCGCGAACACGATCAGCAGCACGCCCCACAGGCCGTAGGTGTTGATCAAGTGGTCCGGGTCGAGCCAGCTCGGGCCGAGCGCGATGTTCGTCACGGTCCAAAAGTATCAATCCTGTGTTGATACAAACGTTCCGCAAGCAGTGGTACGTGGACTACCTTCTCCGCAGCGTCATCCGCGCACCATCCGAAGTTTCGCAACTGCCGTCACAACACGGCAAGTACAGCAAGTCAGGCACGTCATGCACGTCACACCAATTCGGCCACACCGGCATCAGCGACATCGACAACGACCCGGACACCGCTGGCAGGACCAGCACGTCTCGCAGTACCCGTTCGCCACCCCCCACGTGCCCCGTCACCATGTCCGACCACCCTGGCGGCTCCCGTTATGACACGCGCCATCACCCTGCACGAAGTGTCCAAGTACTACCCGAAACAGCCGTCGCCGGCCGTGGACCGGTTTTCGCTCGACATCGCTCCTGGAGAGTTCCTCGTCCTGCTCGGCCCCTCGGGCTGCGGCAAATCGACCGTGCTGCGGATGATCGCCGGCCTGGAGGACATCACCACCGGCGAGTTGCTGCTGGACGGCGAATACTCCAACGACCTCGCGCCCAGCGACCGCAAGATGGCGATGGTCTTCCAGAACTTCGCCCTGTACCCGAGCATGACCAGCCGGGAGAACATCGGCTTTCCGCTGCGCTTCGAGATGCCCGGCGAGGAGCACGGACCGCGGGTCGACGAGACCGCCCGCATCCTCGGTATCGAGGAGATCCTGCACCGCTACCCCGGGCAGCTGTCCGGCGGCGAGCGGCAGCGGGTCGCGATGGGCCGCGCGATCTCCCGCCACCCCTCGGTCTTCCTGATGGACGAGCCGCTGTCCAACCTGGACGCGAAGCTGCGCGCGCATCTGCGCGCCGAGATCGCCCGCCTCACCCACGGCATGGGTGTCACCACCGTCTACGTCACCCACGACCAGGCCGAGGCGATGTCGCTCGGCGACCGGGTGGCGATCATGCGCAGCGGCGTGCTCCAGCAGATCAGCACCCCGCGCGAGGCGTACCACCTGCCGGAGAACGTGTTCGTGGCCGCCTTCGTCGGCACGCCGCGGATCAATCTGCTCCAGGCCATGGTGATCGCCCCGCTGACCGGCGGGATGTGGATCGACTTCGGGCGCCAGCGCCTCGGACTGCCCGAGCCGCTCAACTACGACCACCAGATGCTGCGGATCCAGCAGGGCCGGCGGATCATCGTCGGCCTGCGCTCGGAGGCGGTCCGGATCGCCCAGCCCAGCCAGGCGCACGCCGGCGAGGTGGTGCTCAGCGGCATCGTCGAGCACATCGAATACCAGGGCCACGAGTCGCTGGTGCACCTCAACACCGGCTCCCGGCCGGCCGTGGTGCCCGAGCTCGAAGCGCCGCGCCCGACCGGCGGCCCCGGCTCGCGGTCCGCCGCCCGGCGGGCCGCCAACGGCTCCAACGGCATCGGCAAGCTGGCCCAGAAGGCGGCCCGCCGCATCCAGGCCTCGGTGATGGAACGCGACCACGCCGGCGGCACCGGCAACGGCGACGCCCCGCCCAAGCCCGCCTACAGCCCCGGCCAGAACTCGATCCCCGTCACCGACCGCCCGCTGGGCCCGCCGGAGACCCAGACCGGCGACCTGGTGGTCCGCACCGGCCCGGACATCCGGGTACGGCGCGGCGACCGCGTACCGCTGCTGGTCGATCTCGCCTACCTGTACGTCTTCGACCAGGACGGCAACCGCATCTGCCCGGCGCCGGTGCGGCAGCCGCGGCTGGAGTAGCTCTCGGCGGGGCAGGTCCCGGGAGCGGCGCGGGCTCCCGGGACCCGGGGCCGGTGGTCAGTTCAGCGCTACGGGGGCCGGGCTGCCGTAGAAGGTGACCGGCGGCCAGCCGTGGGACGCCAGAAGCGCGTTCAGGGCATTCGCTATCTCCAGCGGGGTGACGGTGAATGATCCACCCGCTTCGGAGATGCCGACAGTGAAGCTGAGGTCGATTTCCCCGGTCCCGCCGAAATCAGTGGGGACTGTCGCGTAGCCACTGAATTTGGTGTCGCCCGCGAATACAACGCTCGGCGTGGTGGCGGTCGTGTGCGGCGTGGTCGTATTCGCCGGAGCGGCCTGGGCGGTGCCGGCCCCCGCCAGCACTGTGCCGGCCACTGCCGTACCCGTGTAGCCCAAAAGCGAACGCCTCGACACATCGGACACGTTGTTCCCCCTCCGTGGTCGTCGTGAGCTCCTCACCTGGACCGCGGTGAGCCCGTCCCACGACTCGGCCGCCGGCCCCCCACGGGCCGGCGCGGTGGAAAACGGAAAGCGGCCATTCCGTTTTCCGGCGTGATCGTCATGACGCCGTGCAAGGATATGCGGCGCTCTTTCCGCCCCCTGGCGCCGACCGCGCCCCTATCGTAAGGTCGGCCGCTTGTATGCGCCAGGGGTATTCTGCCGGGACATCAATGTTTGGGGCGCGGCAATTCCGGGATGCCCCATTCACCACCGAAGGCGGAAAAGACCCGATAGGGGTTCAGTGCCGGGGCGCTGCCGTGATGACCCGGCCGCGCTCACCGCGCGCTCACTCCACCGCGCCGCGGACGACGGCGAAGCGGCCGCGGGCCTGCGCGCCGTCGGGCAGGCGCCAGTTCGCCGTGACGTGGCCCAGGGCTTCCTCGGAACTCCCGGAGCTCCCGGAGCTCCCGGAGCTCTCGGAGTTCTCGGGGTGCTCGGGGTCCTCCGGCCGGAGCACGCGGGGGATGCGGAGGGCCAGCCTGCCGGTGGGGGTCTGTACGAGCAGGTCGCTGCCGTGCGGCCCGTCGGTCACCGCGCTGAGCCCGGCGCCGGCCGCCGCGTGGCCCGGGTCGGCGGACCAGCCGACCACCGAGGGATCGGGGGTGTCACTGACGCCCTGGGCCTGGGGCTCGGCCTCGCCGACGACGAGGGCGAGCAACTGGGCGGCCAGCACCGGGTCGTTGGCGCCGTCGTAGACCCAGCGCTGTCCGAGCACGCCGTGCGTGGTGGTGCCGAGGAGCGCGTGCTCGGTGCCGTCCAGCGGCGCGTCCCGGTAGGTGAGCGGCACAAGGTAGGTGACCGGCTCGGTCCCCGAGGTGTCGCGGACGGCCATGAACTCGATCCCGACCGCGCCCTCCGGGTCGTCCAGCCGGAAGCCGCCGGCCTTGTCCAACTCCGGTTCGGCCGTGCCGAGATACCAGGGGCGGGTGGGAAGCCAGGCGGCGATCAGCTCCAGTTTGCTCGGGGTCAAAGTGGTGTTGTGGATGACGGCCATGTCGCGGGCACCTTTCGGTAGGGCTCTGCGAGCATCCTGCCAGCCGCCTCTTCGGGGGGCCTGGAACGGGCGCTCGCGGGCCGTCCGGCAGGACGGCGAAAACCGGGCGCCGCGGCGGCGGACGGCTGCCACACTGACGCCATGCTGGGGACCACGGACCTTCCGACGTACCTGGCCGGGCTGACCCTGATAGTGCTGCTGCCCGGCCCCAACTCGCTCTACGTCGTCTCGGTCGCGGCCCGCCGCGGCCCGCGGATCGCCTATCGCGGGGCCGCCGGCGTGTTCTGCGGCGACCTCACCTTGATGACCCTGTCGGCCGGCGGCGCCGCCTCCCTGCTCAAGGCCAGCCCGATCGCCTTCGACATCGTCAAGTTCGCCGGCGCCGGCTACCTCACCTGGCTCGCCGTCGCCATGCTGCGCGGCGCCCGCCGCCTCTGGCACAACCGCACGGCCGCGGCCACCGCCGCCACCCCCGACCTGGCCGACCCGGCCGCCGACCCCCGCCCCGAACCCGAGGAGCGCCCCTTCCGCCGGGCCCTGATCGTCAGCCTCTTCAACCCCAAGTCCCTGCTGTTCTTCGTCGCCTTCTTCGTCCAGTTCGTCGACCCCCACTACCCCCACCCCGCCCTCTCCTTCCTCTTCCTGGGCGCCTGGGTCCAACTCTTCAGCATCACCTACCTCTCCCTCCTCATCTTCACCGGCAACTACCTCGCCACCACCTTCCGCCGCCGCCACCGCCTCGCCGCCACCCTCTCCGCGACCACCGGCGCGGTCTTCCTGGCCTTCGCGGCCAAACTCTCCTTGGCGGGGGCGGGTTAGCGGTCAGCCCGCATCGGGTTCCACCCTCGTGAAGTCGCCCAGCCTCATGATGAGCTGGCCGGCCTTGACCCGGGGGATGCGCGGGTCGCCGAAGCCGAGGCCCACCGCGTCGACCGCGACCGGGGCGGGATACCCAGGGCCGTACAGCGCGCCGCGAACACCGGCGACCGCGAAGGAACGCACCCGAAGGGCCACGTACTGGCGACGCAAGTGGGGCAGGCCTGCACGGACTTCTCGGCGCAGGGCAGGCACAGCGGCGGGTGCGTCGTCACCTCTCCCTCGTCCGCCGGCTCCCCGAGAACCCACAGCACGCCGTCCGCCGTACGGTCCGCCGGCCCGCCGCACACCTGGGAGGCGCTGGGGGTGTTGCAGCAGGAAGGCGTCGCGGAGTCCCGCAAGGGTGCGGGGGTCTTCGTACGGGAGTTCCGGCCGGTGCGGCGGCGCGGCATCGATCGGCTGTCCGCGCGGCGCTGGGGAGCGGGCGGCTCCATCTGGGAGGCCGACGCGGTCGAGCGGGATCTGGACGTCGACCGACTGAGTGTCGGTCACACCACCTCGCCCGAAAGCGTCGCGCGCGTCCTTGAGCTTCCGGCGGCGGCCGAGGTCTGCGTCCGCAGCCGTCGCTACGTCCTCGACGGCAAGCCGGTGCTGGCCACCTCGTACCTGTCCGCCGAGCTGCTCGCCGGTACGGCCATCACGCGGGAGGACACCGGCCCCGGTGGGGTCTACGCTCGGCTCGCCGAGATCGGGCACCGGCCGGCGCACTTCCGGGAGGAGGTCCGCTCCCGGATGCCCTCGCAGGACGAGGCCGAGCGGCTCGGGCTCTCGCCGGGGACCCCGGTGATCCTGATCCACCGGACCGCATTCACGGCCGACGGCCGCGCCGTCGAGCTCAACGAGATGACCCTGGACGCCGCCGCCTACGTGCTGGAATACGACTTCGACGCCTGACCGCGGGGACCCGCCGACATGCCAAAGGGCGACCGGGGCTGTCCGGTCGCCCTTTCGCGTGCGGTTCGGTCCGGGAGGGTCAGTGGGAAGGGCCGTGGTCCTTCAGGCGGCGGAAGGACTCCTCGATCTCGGCCTCGGCCTCGGCGCGGCCGACCCAGTCGGCGCCCTCGACGGACTTGCCGGGCTCCAGGTCCTTGTAGACCTCGAAGAAGTGCTGGATCTCCAGGCGGTCGAACTCGCTGACGTGGTGGATGTCGCGAAGGTGCTCGACGCGGGGGTCGGAGGCGGGGACGCACAGGACCTTGTCGTCGCCGCCGGCCTCGTCGGTCATGCGGAACATGCCGATCGCGCGGCAGGTGATGAGGCAGCCGGGGAACGTCGGCTCGTCCAGGATGACCAGCGCGTCCAGCGGGTCACCGTCCTCGCCGAGGGTGTTCTCGACGAAGCCGTAGTCCGCCGGGTAGCTGGTCGAGGTGAAGAGCCTCCGGTCCAGGCGGATACGACCGGTCTCGTGGTCCACCTCGTACTTGTTCCGCGAACCCTTCGGGATCTCGATCGTGACGTCGAACTCCAAGGCCCTACTCCTCCATGAATCAGCGCTCAGTGCGGGTGGTTAAGTGTCTCCCACGCTTAGGGGTGGTCGCGAAAGGGGCTGGTCGTCGGTGCCGCTCGGCAGGACATGGCAGGTCGTGGCCGGCTCGGCCGCGATCGGGCTGGCAGTGGCTGGTGGGACGATCGCCGCGGCCGGGCCGTGGGAGTCCGGCCAGCGTACGGCGGAGCGTTCCTTCGCCGTCGCCCGGGACCGGCAACTGGAAGTGGCCGCCCGTCCGGTGCCGAAGCCGGCCCCGGCCCCGCCCCCGGCCGCCGCACCCGTACTGCTCCCGGTCCCGGTCGTGGCGGGGGCCGCCTCCGCGCCGGGCGCCGCCCCCCTCACCGCCCGGCTGGACCGGCTGATCGCCGCGCCGGGTCTGGGCACGGTACGGACCGGGGCCGTCGTGGACGTCGCCAGCGGGCAGCTGCTCTACGGCCACCACGCCACCACCGTGTCCACCCCGGCGTCCACCACCAAGCTCGCCACCGCCGTGGCCGCGCTCACCACCCTCGGGCCGGGCCACCGCCTCACCACGAGCGTGGTGAGCGACGCCGCCGACCCCGGCCGTATCGTGCTGGTCGGCGGCGGCGACCCCACCCTCGTCCTGGACGGCCTCGCCGACGACACCGCCAGGGCCCTGAAGGCCGGGGGTACGACCGCGGTCGTCCTCGCGTACGACACGTCCTTCTTCGCCGGCCCCGCGCTGCACCCGATCGGGCCCAACGAGAACCTCGCCCCGGTCACCGCGCTGATGGCCGACGAAGGCCGGCTCGACAAGAGCGGCAGCGGCCCGGCGCCGCGGGCGGCCGACCCGGCGGGCGCGGCGGCGGCCGGCTTCGCGGCGCTGCTGGCCGAGCGCGGCATCACCGTCAAGGGCGCCCCGCGGGCCGGCAGCGGCGCCGGGGGTACGCCGCTGGCCGTGCACCGGTCGGCGCCGCTGTCCGACCTGGTGGAGCGGATGCTGACCGACAGCGACAACGACCTGGCGGAGGCGCTGGCCCGGCAGACCGCCCGGGCGGCCGGGCTGCCCGCGAACTTCGCCGGCGGGGCGAAGGCGATCCGTGCCGTGCTGGCCCACGACGCCGTCCCCCTCGGCGGCGCCGTCTTCACCGACGGCAGCGGCCTCGACCACGCCGACAGCCTGGCCCCCCTCACCCTGGCCCGTATCCTCGCGCTGGCCGCCTCCCCGGCGCACCCCGAGCTGCGTCCCATCCTGACCGGCCTGCCCGTCGCCGCCTTCACGGGCACCCTCAGCGCCCGTTTCCACGCCTCCCCGGGGGCCGGCGTCGTCCACGCCAAGACGGGCACGCTGACGGGCACCAACACGATCGCGGGCACCACCGTCAGCCGGGCCGGGCGGCTGCTCGCCTTCTCCTTCATGACGCAGGGCGCCGGCGACCCCGCGGCCGCCCAGGGCGCGCTGGACAACCTGGCGTCGGCCCTCACCGAATAGCGCGAATCACGGGGCCCGGACGGCCCGATGACGTGGGTGGACCCCCAAAGGCGGAGCGGCAACGTACCGTGAATACATGACGAGCATCGGTGGAAGCGAGATGGTCGACTGGAACCTCGCCGTGGCGACCGCACAGCGGCTGACACGGCCGGGGCCTGAGGTGAGCCGGGACGAGGCGCGGGCGATCGTGGCTGAGCTGCGCGAACACGCGCAGGCGTCCGAGCGTCACGTCAGGGCGTTCACCCGGATGTTCGGGGACGCGGAACCCAGCCCGCACGGGACACCTGTGCTGATCGTGGACCGGCCCGGGTGGGTGAAGGCGAATGTGGCCGGCTTCCGCGAGGTGATGAAACCGCTCCTCGGGAAGATGCAGGCGCGACGGCCCGGCGGCGCCGGCGGTGTGGTGCTGGGCACGGTCGGCGGGAAGGTGACCGGCGTCGAGGTCGGGATGCTGCTGAGCTTCCTGTCCTCACGGGTCCTCGGCCAGTACGAGACCTTCGCCCCGCCGACCAGGGAGCTGCCGGCCGGTCCGGTCAAGCTCGGACCGGGTGAGGCCAAGGCGGGCCGGCTGCTGCTGGTGGCCCCCAACATCGTCCATGTGGAGCGGGAACTCGACGTGGACCCGCACGACTTCCGGCTGTGGGTGTGCCTGCACGAGGAGACGCACCGCACCCAGTTCTCCGCCGTGCCGTGGCTGCGCGACCACATCGAGGGCGAGATCCAGTCCTTCCTCGGCGAGACCGAGCTGGACCCGTCCACGGTGATCGAGCGGGTACGGCAGGCCGTGCAGTCCTTCGCGGGCGGCGGCAACGCCAATCTCGGCGGTGAGGACGAGGCCGACGAGGGCCGCAGCCTGGTGGACCTGGTGCAGACCCCGACCCAGCGGGAGATCCTCGGCCGGATGACGGCCGTGATGTCGCTGCTGGAAGGCCACGCGGACTATGTGATGGACGGGGTGGGGCCGCAGGTGGTGGCCACCGTCGCCGAGATCCGGGAGAAGTTCAGCCAGCGCCGGGCCAGCGGCGCCGGCCGCCTCGACCAGGCGCTGCGCAAGCTGCTGGGCCTGGACGCGAAGCTGCGCCAGTACCGCGACGGCGAGCGCTTCGTCCGCGCGGTGGTGGACGAGGTCGGCATGGACGGCTTCAACCGGGTGTGGACCTCGCCCAACACGCTGCCCACCAAGGCGGAGATCGCCAAACCGGCCGAATGGGTGACGAGGGTGCACAGCCGGGGCGAGTGAGCCGCGCCGGGCTGCTGACTCTTCGGAAGCCCGCTCAGGAGCCCGCTCGGGAGCCGTGACTCCCGGAGGTGGCCGCCGGAACGACCCGGCGGCCACCCACCGTCACCTGCCCCCCGGAGCCATGGCCAGAGCCCGCGCCCGGCCACCCAAAGTCACCACCGAAAGCGACCGTTTGACGACCGGTTCACCCGTCCGAGGGACCGTAGGCGTGGGGTGCCGCGTGCGATGCTCGGGTAATGCCCGGTCTTCTGTCACCATCTGAATACCCTGCGTCACCCACCTTGCTTCCCCCGCTCACCGAACCCCCTCACCACCTCCCCTGGAGGGAACCGGACATGGGACCCCACCCCACGGTCGCGGCGATACGCCTGGCGGTCCGCCGCGTCCTGCACGACGTGCTCACCGCGTGCCCCGACCCGCAACCCCTCGTGCTCGCCGCGTGCAGCGGCGGAGCCGATTCCATGGCGCTGGCCGCCTCCCTGGCCTTCGAGGCGCCGCGGCTCGGCGTGCGCGCGGGCGCCGTCACCGTCGACCACGGCCTGCAGGACGGCTCGGCCGGCCGGGCCGTCGAGGTCGCCGACCGGCTCCGCGGCCTCGGCCTGGACCCGGTGGACGCGGTAGGCGTCACCGTGGGCCGTCAGGGCGGGCCGGAAGCCGCCGCCCGGGACGCCCGCTACGCCGCGCTGGACACCACCGCCGAGCGCCGCGGCGCCGCGGCGGTCCTGCTCGGCCACACCCGCGACGACCAAGCCGAAACGGTGCTGCTGGGCCTGGCCCGCGGCTCCGGCACCCGCTCGCTGTCCGGGATGGCCGCCATCTCGGGTGAGAACGGCCGCTATCGCCGGCCCTTCCTGCTGCTGGACCGCGACACCGTGCGCCAGGGCTGCCTGGCCCAGGGCATCGCGGTGTGGGAGGACCCGCACAACCACGATCCCGCCTACACCCGCTCCCGGGTCCGGCACGAAGCGCTGCCCGTGCTGGAGAAGTCCCTCGGCAAGGGCGTCGTCGAGGCGCTGGCCCGTACCGCCCAGCTGTCCAGGGACGACGCGGACGCCCTCGACCAGTGGGCGGCCGACGCCCAGGGCGAGGCGGCCGGTGAGGACGGCAGCCTGGACGTCTCACGGCTCCGCGCGCTGCCTCCCGCGGTCCGCCGCCGGGTGCTGCGGCGCTGCGCCATCGCGGCCGGCTCCCCGCCGGGCTTCCTCTTCGCCCGGCACATCGAGGAGGTGGACCGCCTGGTCACGGCCTGGCGGGGGCAGAAGGCGCTCAACCTACCGGGCGGCGTCACCGTCCTCAGGGCGAATGGCAGACTGTTCTTCTCGCCGTCGTAGACCTGAGGATGTACCGCGTGTGAACGAGAACGACATGGGCGCCGATCTGGAAAAGGTGCTCATCTCCAAGGCAGAGATCGACGCGAAGCTGACCGAGCTGGCCGCCGAGATCGACCGGGACTACGCGGGCAGGGACCTGCTGATCGTCGGGGTGCTCAAGGGAGCCGTCATGGTGATGGCGGACCTGGCCCGCGCCCTGTCCAGCGAGGTGACGATGGACTGGATGGCGGTGTCGTCGTACGGCGCCGGCACCAAGTCCTCCGGTGTGGTCCGCATCCTCAAGGATCTGGACACCGACATCGCCGGGCGGCACGTGCTGATCGTCGAGGACATCATCGACTCCGGGCTCACCCTGTCCTGGCTCATCAGCAATCTGGGCTCGCGCGGCCCGGCCTCCCTGGAGGTCTGCACGCTGCTGCGCAAGCCGGAGGCGGCCAAGGTCCGCATCGATGTCAAATACACCGGTTTCGTCATCCCCAACGAATTCGTGGTGGGGTACGGCCTGGACTACGCCGAGAAGTACCGCAACCTGCCGTTCGTCGGCACCCTGGCCCCCCATGTGTACGGCGGCTGAGGGCCGGATGGCGCCCGGCGCCGGGCGGGGCGGGAACCCCGACCGGTTTCCCGCCGTTGGAGCAGGGGAAAGCGGGATTGTTAACGGTCGGCGGCAACCTCGGGCCACAATGCTGGGGTACCGTCCGAAGGTCGGGTCAATACAACACCGGATGCACGCGGCGCCATCAAACGCCGGTGCCTCACTGTGGCAGGAGGGACGGGGCGACTTCGCCCCGCATGGATGGACGTGAAGCGCTATTTCCGTGGGCCAGTTATGTGGATCGTGCTGGCTGTCCTCGCCGTGGTCGTGCTGATGCAGGTCGTCGGGTCCGGCGGCGGCTTCAAAACGGTGGACACCGGCGCGGTACTGCATGCGATCGACACCAACCAGGCCAAATCCGCCCAGCTGACGACCGGAGACGACAACTCCATCAAGGTCCAGCTGAGGAACGGCATCAAGATCGACGGCAGCAGCAAGATCAGGGCCAGCTACATCGGCAACCAGGGCTCGGACATCGCCCGGAACCTGCAGAACATCGTGGACGGCAAGGTCCGCGGCGTCACGCTGCCGGACAAGTACACCGTCTCGCAGTCCAAGCAGAACGCCTTCCTCGGCATCCTGCTGTCACTGCTGCCGTTCGTGCTGATCGTGGTGGTCTTCCTCTTCCTGATGAACCAGATGCAAGGCGGCGGTTCCCGCGTCATGCAGTTCGGGAAGTCCAAGGCCAAACTGATCACCAAGGACACCCCCAAGACCACGTTCGCCGACGTGGCCGGCTGCGACGAGGCGGTGGAGGAGCTCCAGGAGATCAAGGAGTTCCTGCAGGAACCCGCCAAGTTCCAGGCCGTCGGGGCCAAGATCCCCAAGGGCGTGCTGCTGTACGGCCGCCCCGGCACCGGCAAGACCCTGCTCGCCCGCGCGGTCGCGGGTGAGGCGGGCGTGCCGTTCTACTCGATCTCCGGTTCCGACTTCGTCGAGATGTTCGTCGGCGTCGGCGCCTCCCGGGTCCGCGACCTGTTCGAGCAGGCGAAGGCGAACGCCCCGGCGATCGTCTTCGTCGACGAGATCGACGCCGTCGGCCGGCACCGCGGCGCGGGCCTCGGCGGCGGTCACGACGAGCGCGAGCAGACGCTGAACCAGCTGCTCGTCGAGATGGACGGCTTCGACGTGAAGGGCGGCGTGATCCTGATCGCCGCCACCAACCGGCCGGACATCCTCGACCCGGCGCTGCTGCGCCCGGGCCGCTTCGACCGCCAGATCGCGGTGGACCCGCCGGACCTGCACGGTCGCCTGGAGATCCTCAAGGTGCACCTGAAGGGCAAGCCGGTCGCACCGGACGTCGACATGATGGCCGTCGCCCGCCGGACCCCCGGGTTCACCGGCGCCGACCTGGCCAACGTGCTCAACGAGGCGGCGCTGCTGACCGCCCGGAGCGACAAGAAGATCATCGACAACGGCACGCTGGACGAGGCCATCGACCGCGTGGTGGCCGGTCCGCAGAAGCGCACCCGGATCATGTCGGACAAGGAGAAGAAGATCACCGCGTACCACGAGGGCGGACACGCCCTGGTCGCGGCGGCTTCCCCCAACTCCGACCCGGTGCACAAGGTGACGATCCTGTCCCGGGGCCGCGCCCTGGGTTACACCATGGTGCTGCCCGACGAGGACAAGTACTCCACCACGCGCAACGAGATGCTGGACCAGCTCGCCTACATGATGGGCGGCCGGGCCGCGGAGGAACTCGTCTTCCACGACCCGACCACCGGCGCCTCGAACGACATCGAGAAGGCCACCGCCACCGCCCGCGCCATGGTCACGCAGTACGGCATGACCGAGCGGCTCGGCGCGATCAAGTTCGGCTCCGAGAACGCGGAGCCCTTCCTGGGCCGTGAGATGGGTCACCAGCGCGACTACTCGGAAGAGGTCGCCGGGCTGGTCGACGAAGAGGTCAAGAAGCTCATCGAGACGGCGCACAACGAGGCCTGGGAGATCCTGGTCGAGAACCGCGACGTGCTGGACAACCTGGTGCTGGCTCTGCTGGACCGGGAGACGCTCAACAAGGAGGAGATCGCCGAGGTCTTCGCCCCGATCGTCAAGCGTCCGCCGCGTCCGGCCTGGACCGGCTCCGCCCGGCGCTCGCCGTCCACCCGGCCGCCGGTGCTCTCGCCGCGCGAGCTGGCGCTGACCAACGGCGCCCAGCCCGCCAACGGCAACGGTCCGGTCTCCACCACCAAGCAGCCCACCGAACCGGTGGACCTGCCGCCGGAGGACCGCCCGGAGAGCTGAGCAGCACCGATCCACCGCATGCCCGGGTAGGTCCGGAATGCGTACTGCGGCCCCAGGGTTTACGCCTCTGGGGCCGCAGTGATGTCCGGATGTCCGCGAAAGGAACGAGGCACTCATGATCGATCCCGTGACACTCGACGGTGAGAGCACCATCGGGGAGTTCGACGAGAAGCGGGCCGAGGCCGCGATCCGGGAACTGCTCATCGCCGTCGGCGAGGATCCCGAACGCGACGGGCTGCGCGAGACCCCGGCGCGGGTGGCCCGCGCCTACCGCGAGATATTCTCCGGCCTGCGCCAGCAGCCCGAGGATGTGCTGACCACCACCTTCGACATCGGTCACGACGAGATGGTGCTGGTCAAGGACATCGAGGTGATGTCCTCCTGCGAGCACCACCTGGTGCCCTTCGTGGGCGTCGCCCATGTCGGCTACATCCCGTCCAGCAGCGGCAAGATCACCGGCCTGTCCAAGCTGGCCCGGCTGGTGGACGTCTACGCCCGGCGCCCCCAGGTGCAGGAGCGGCTGACCACCCAGGTGGCCGACGCGCTGATGCGCATCCTGGAACCGCGCGGCGTCATCGTGGTGGTCGAGTGCGAGCACATGTGCATGACGATGCGCGGGGTCCGCAAGCCCGGCGCCAAGACCATCACCTCCGCGGTCCGCGGCCAGCTGCTCGACCCGACCACCCGCGCCGAGGCGATGAGCCTGATCATCGGACGCGGCTGATCACCCGGCCGCCGTCACTTAGGGTCTGTCGTTCGGATCTCCGCGGCGTCGCGGCGCCCGGCACGCACATCTGCCGCGTTCTCGTCGGTCGACGACGCTCCGCGTCGCCTCCCTCCTCCGCCTCGCAGCTGCACGCACCGGACACCGCTCCTCCATCCACGGAGATCCAAACGACAGACCCTAACCGTCATCACCCGGTCCGCCGCCCGCAGTTGCCGCGCCGCTCCACCCATGGCATCGTCCACCACGACCCCAGGACTCGTTTCCTGAGGCACGCCGTCGTGGCGAGCGGCGGCCGTGCCAGGACCACGGTCCGACCGGAAGGGAACCCTCAGAGGCGGGTTCTCGTCCTACAGGGCGCACATATTCGTACCGGAGCAGATCGCGGGTGCCTCCCGTGGTTCCCGGTCATGTCGGGGCTTGGTGACCCATGTCTGCACAGGTAGAGGACGAGAGCCGGAGCCGGGTTCCGCGACCGGGCGGGCCGGTCCGGCGACGCCGGCTGCCCCGGTCCGCGTCCGTGCCGAAGATCATCGGCGGCGCCGCCGCGGTGATCGGCCTGCTCGACGTGGTCTCGGCGGTCTTCCCGGCCTTCCGCCACGCCCGGATGCACGCGCTGGCCGAGGTCTTTCCCGGCGCCGTCAGCTCGCTGGCCGCCGCCACCTCGGTGGTGAGCGGGATCCTGCTGCTGATGCTGGCCCACGCCCTCAAGCGCGGCAAGCAGCGTGCCTGGTGGGCGACGGTGTCGCTGCTGCCGGTGGCCGCCGCCTCGCAGCTGATCTACCGGCACTCGATCTTCGGCGCCGTGGTCTCGCTCGCCCTGATGGGCGTGCTCGTCCACCACCGCCGCCAGTTCACCGCGTTGTCCGACCCGCGCACCCGCTGGCGGGCCGCGGCGAACTTCGCCGGGCTGAGCAGCTTCGCCTTCGTCCTCGGCCTGGTCATCACCAGCGCGCACCCGGCCTCCGAACGCGGGAACCCGGGCTTCACCGACCGCTGCTGGCACGTCCTGTACGGGCTGTTCGGCTTCGAGGGGCCGGTCCACTACACCAGCGAACGGGTCGGCGACGTCGTCGGCTACTCGCTGGGCGGCCTCGGCCTGCTGATCGCCTGCTCCACCGCCTTCCTGCTGCTGCGCCCGGCCCGCCCGGTCGCCGAACTCAGCGCCGGCGACGAGAACCGGCTGCGGGCCCTGCTGGCCCGGCACGGCGCCCGCGACTCGCTCGGCCACTTCGCGCTGCGCCGCGACAAATCGGTGGTCTTCTCCGCCAGCGGCAAGGCCGCCATCTGCTACCGGGTGGTGTCCGGTGTGGCCCTGGCCAGCGGCGACCCGATCGGCGATGTGGAGGCCTGGCCCGGCGCCATCGAGCGCTTCACCGAGCTGGCCCGCGCCCACGCCTGGCTGCCCGCCGTCGTCGGGTGCAGCGAGACCGGCGGCGAGGTGTGGACCCGGGAGACCGACCTGGACGCCCTGGAGCTGGGCGACGAGGCCATCGTGGACACCGCCCGCTTCACCCTGGAGGGCCGCGCCATGCGCAACGTCCGCCAGATGGTCAAGCGGATCGAGCGGTCCGGCTACGTGTGCCGGGTGCGGCGGGTGCGGGAGCTGTCCGAGGCCGAGAAGCAGCGGGTCCGGCTGGCCGCCGACGCCTGGCGCGGCACCGACACCGAGCGCGGCTTCTCCATGGCGCTCGGCCGGTTCGGCGAGGAGGCCGACGGCGACTGCGTGGTCGTCACCGCCCACAAGGAGCGCGAGGAGGGCGCCCCGCACCCCGAGCTGGGCGATCTGCGGGCCGTGCTGCACTTCGTGCCCTGGGGCGCCGACGGCATGTCGCTGGAGCTGATGCGCCGCGACCGCGCCGCCGACCCCGGTCTGAACGAGCTGCTGATCGTCGCCGCCCTCCAGCAGGCGCCCGGCCTGGGCGTGGTCCGGGTGTCGCTGAACTTCGCGATGTTCCGCTCGGCGCTGGCCCGCGGGGAGCGGATCGGCGCCGGACCGGTGCTGCGCGGCTGGCGCGGCCTGCTGGTCTTCATGTCCCGGTGGTTCCAGATCGAGTCGCTCTACAAGTTCAACGCCAAATTCCAGCCCGAATGGGTGCCGCGCTTCTTGATCTTCCCGAACTCCCGCGACCTGCCCCGGATCGGCTTCGCGATCATGCAGGCCGAGGGCTTCGTGACGCTGTCCCTGCCGCTGCCCGAGGCCCTCCAGCGCTTCCTGCCGGGACGCGCCGGACGGCTCGCGCACCACAAGCCGTGCGGTTACGCGGCCGAAACCCCTTCGGCGCCCGCCACCCCGGACCCGCGCACGAAAAGCGTGGTCGCCTGACCCGTACGCTGGGCCCATGGTTACGTCCACGAGTACGTCACAGGGCCGCACCGGTCCGCTCGGACTGCCGGAGTGGGACCGCTGCGCGGTCATGGGCGTGGTGAACGTCACGCCCGATTCGTTCTCCGACGGCGGCCGCTGGTTCGACGCCGAGCTGGCCGTCAAGCACGGCCTGGACCTGGTGGCGCAGGGCGCCGACCTGGTCGACGTGGGCGGCGAGTCCACCCGCCCCGGCGCGAAACGGGTGGACGAGGCCGAGGAGCTGCGCCGGGTGGTCCCGGTGGTCCGCGAGCTGGCCGCGTCCGGTGTGCTGGTCAGTGTGGACACCATGCGGGCGTCGGTGGCCGAGCAGGCGGTCGGCGTCGGCGCCCGGCTGGTCAACGACGTCAGCGGCGGCCTGGCCGACCCGGCGATGATCCCGGTGGTCGCCGCCGCCGACGTGCCGTTCGTGCTCATGCACTGGCGGGGCCAGAGCATCGACATGAACAACCGGGCGGTCTACGACGACGTGCTCGCCGAGGTCCGCGCCGAACTGCGCGCCGGCCTGGACCGGGCGGTGGACGGCGGGATCGCCCCCGGGCGGATCGTGCTCGACCCCGGCCTGGGCTTCGCCAAGACGGCCGGCCACGACCTGACCCTGCTCGCCCATCTGGCCGAACTGCGCGAGCTGGGCCGGCCGCTGC
The DNA here is from genome assembly GCF_042650325.1 of Streptomyces polygonati. Lineage (NCBI taxonomy): Bacteria > Bacillati > Actinomycetota > Actinomycetes > Kitasatosporales > Streptomycetaceae > Streptomyces > Streptomyces polygonati. Next base: position 185,314 of record NZ_JBHSBB010000013.1, read on the forward strand.
TGGTCGCCGCCTCCCGCAAGCGCTTCCTCGGCCGGGTCCTCGCCGGGGAGGCCGGCGACCCGCCGCCGGCCAGGGAACGCGACGCGGCCACCGCCGCCGTCACCGCCATCGCCGCCCGCGAGGGCGCCTGGGCGGTCCGGGTGCACGAGGTGCACGCCAGCTCCGACGCGGTACGGGTCGCCCGTGCCATCGAGGCCGCCGCGTGAGCGCGCGCACCGCCGAGGGCCGCGCCGCCGAGCGCGCCAACCAGGCCTTCTACGACGCGGTGGAGAATTCCGACCTGGACGCGCTGGAAGCCGTGGTGCTGACCGGGCCGCTGGCCGAGTCGGTCACCGTGGTGCACCCCGGCTGGCCGGTGCTGCGCGGGCGCCGCGAGGTGATGCGCTCCTACGCGCTGATCATGGCCAACACCGAGTACATCCAGTTCTTCCTCACCGATGTCGAGGTCGCCGTCGACGGCGAGACCGCGCTGGTGACCTGTACGGAGAACATCCTGACCGGCGGCCCGGCCGAGGAGGACGGCTCGGCCGGCTCGCTGGTCGGCGGCCTGGTGGTGGCCACCAATGTCTTCCGCCGCACCCCCGACGGCTGGCGGCTGTGGGTCCACCACGGCTCGCCGGTGCTCGCCGACGAGGAGGACGGCGAGGAGCCGGAGGGCCCCGAGGACGCCCCGGGCGGCCTCGACGGACTCGGCGGCGGCCCCGCCACGGACACGGAGGAGTGAACCGGATGGACCGCGTCGTACTGCGCGGACTGCGGATCCTCGGCCACCACGGGGTGTTCCAGCACGAGCGGGAGGACGGCCAGACCTTCGTGGTGGACGTCTCGCTCGGCCTCGACACCGCCCCGGCGGCGGCCGGTGACGACCTCACCAGGACGGTGCATTACGGTGTGCTGGCCGAACAGGTGGCCGCGGTCGTCGCGGGCGAGCCGGTCGATCTGATCGAGACCCTGGCCCAGCGCATCGCCGACACCTGCCTGGCGCACGAAGTGGTCGAGGAGGTGGAGGTGACCGTGCACAAACCGGACGCCCCCATCACCGTGCCCTTCGACGACGTGACCGTGACCATCATCCGGAGACGCCCGTGACCGCGGACAAGCCCGCGTACCCCGGCTGGAACGGCCGGATCGACGGCGAACCCCCCACCGGGGACCCCACCGTCCAGCCCGTACCGGACTCGGTGGTGGCCCGGGTCGATGCCGCCGACACCACCTTGAGCAACCCCAAGACCGCGGTGGTCGCCCTCGGCAGCAATGTCGGCAACCGCCTGGAGACCCTCCAGGGCGCCATCGACGCCCTGGAGGACACCCCGGGCGTCCGGGTGCGCGCGGTCTCCCCGGTCTACGAGACCGAGCCGTGGGGCGTGCCGGCCGGCAGCCAGCCGAGCTACTTCAACGCGGTCCTGCTGGTCCGCACCACACTGCCGCCCGAGGCGCTGCTGGAACGCGGCCACGCCATCGAGGAGGCGTATCACCGGGTGCGCGCCGAGCGCTGGGGCCCGCGCACCATCGACGTCGACATCGTGGCGTACCAGGGGGTCCGCTCGCAGGACCCGGTCCTCACCCTGCCGCACCCGCGCGCCCATGAGCGGGCCTTCGTGCTCGTACCCTGGCTCGATGTGGAGCCGGCCGCCGACCTGCCCCCGCACGGCCCGGTGGCCGAGCTGCTCGCCGCCGTGGACGACTCGGGCGTACGCCGCCGCACCGATGTGGAACTCCGGCTGCCCGAGTAAACGTTCACACTGCTAGCGACACAGAACGTCGGCGCGTGGCCGCACTGGGCGGGGACGGGCACCAGAAGGTGGAGGCGGGCACTCGGTGAGGACGCTGCGGATCAGGACGCTGGCGGGGGTATTCGCCGTCGCGTTGGTGCTCTCGTGGTCGGTGGCCCATCTGTGGGACACCTTCGGGACGCTGCCCGGAGTGCCGGTGGCCGCGCCGATCGTGCTGGCGCTGATCGCCGTCTCGCTGTACGCCACCGCTCTGTCGCTGCGGTCCCGGCTGCGGGCCCAGCGGGAGCGGCGGCCCGGCGCCAAGGGCGTCGACCCGCTGGCCGCCGCCCGTTCGGTGGTCTTCGGCCAGTCCAGCGCCCTGGTCGCGGCCCTGGTGGCCGGGCTGTACGGAGGCGCGGGCGTCTATCTGGCGATGTACAAGCTGGACATGGACCCGCGCCGCGAGCAGGCGGTCTACGCGGGCTTCACGGTGCTCGCCGCGGTCGGCGTCATCGCGGCGGCGATCTTCCTGGAACGGGTCTGCAAGCTCCCCGAGGACGACGACACCCCGCAGCCGCGGGTGCACCGGCCTCACCAGCACAACCGGTGACCTGGGGCAAGGAGTGTTCCGGCGGGGTGTTCCGGCTTGACCGGCGGGCCCGTGGCGTGATTCAGTCCGTAGCGTGAAGGGCATCGGCTTGCGTCTGCACCGGAGGGTCCATCTGGACCTGCTCCGGTACGCGGGCTGCGTGTGTACGGCCGCGCGCTGACGCGCGCCTCCGGCCCGTTGTTCACTTCGCGTCCGCCCGCCCGCTGAGCCGTGTGTCGACGCGATCTCTCCCCGGGGTGTTCCCATGACGACGCCGACCGCCGCTTCCTCCACCACGACTCCCACCGCCGCCGGCGCTTCAGCCGCCGCTCCGGTGACCGCTTCCCCCAGCACTTCCCCCAGCCAGTCCCCGACCGCGCCCACCGCGGCCGACCTGCTGGACTTCGCCCGCAAGGTGGCCGCCGACCACGCGCTGGTCGGTGAACTCCCGCTCGACCCCGAGGGCCGCACCTGGGTCCGCCTGGAGGGCCCCGGCGGCGCCGAGGCGTGGCTGATCGGCTGGCCGCCCGGCGCCGAGACCGGCTGGCACGACCACGGCGGCTCGTACGGCGTCTTCGTCACCGCGGCGGGCGAACTCACCGAGCGGTCGCTGTCCGTACCGCTGCCCACCGAGGGCTGGCGCTCGCTGGAACTCGCCGAGGGCCTCGACCGCCAGCGGATCCTCCCCGAGGGAGTGGGCCGCGCCTTCGGCCGCGAACACGTCCACCAGGTCGAGAACCGCTCGCCCACCGGCCACGCGGTCTCCGTGCACGCCTACTACCCGCCGCTGCCGCTGATCCGCCGCTACAGCCGTAAGGGCAGCACGCTGCGGCTCGAAATGGTGGAACGTCCCGAGGAGTGGTGAATGCCGTCCATCGACGAGCACCTGGCCGCCATACGCGAGGGGCTGAGCCGTCTCAGCCCCGCCCAGGCCGCCGAGGCCGCTCGTGGCGGCGCCCTGCTGGTGGACATCCGCTACGGCGCCCTGCGCGACCGTGACGGCACGATCCCGGGCGCCGTCATCGTCGAGCGCAACGAACTCGAATGGCGCCTCGACCCGCGAAGCCCGCACCGCGTCCCGCAGGCGGTCGGCCACGACCTGCCGGTGGTCGTGATCTGCAACGAGGGCTACGCCTCCTCGCTGGCCGCCGTCTCCCTCCAGGCCCTCGGCCTGCGCCGGGCCACCGACCTGACCGGCGGCTTCCAGGCCTGGCGCGAGGCGGGCCTGCCGGTCACCCCGCCGGACGGCACGCCCACGGTGCCGACGCCGCACATCGGCCGGCCCGAAGGCTCCTAGCTGCCGCTCAGGTCGGGGCCGGGCCGGCGCACCGGCCCGGCCCGAGCCCGTCTCAGCCCCGCCTCAGCCCACCGACTCGATGGTCACCGCGGCCCGCTCCACCCCGGAGGACTCCGCGTCGATCGAGCGCCGCAGCGCCTCGTGCAGCAGGGCGGGGGTCAGCACGCCGACGAACCGGGCGCCGTCCAGCACCGCGATCCACCCCGCGTCGTACTGCAGCATCGTCGCGAAGGCCTGCTTCAGACTGGCGCCGACCGGCACCCACGCGTCCATCCGCCGGGCGTGCGCGCGCACGGTGCCGTTCTTCGCCCGCGCCAGTGTCTCGGCCGGGACCCAGCCGTGCAGCACGCCCTCCGGGTCCAGCACGACCGCCCAGCGGGCGTCCTCCTCCCGCATCCGGGCCGCCGCCGCGGCCACCGTGTCGTCCAGCCGAACCGTCGGCGGCTGCTCCAGGTCGGTCGGCTCGATCGCGGTGACCGACAGCCGCTTCAACCCCCGGTCGGAGCCGACGAATTCGGCTACGTACGGCGTCGCGGGAGCGCCGAGCACGGTCGCCGGGGTGTCGAACTGCTCGATACGGCCGGTGCCGTAGACCGCCATCCGGTCACCCAGGCGTACGGCCTCCTCGATGTCGTGCGTGACGAAGAGGACCGTCTTGCGCACCCGCTCCTGGAGGTTGAGGAACTCCGTCTGCAACCGCTGCCGCACCACCGGGTCCACCGCCCCGAACGGCTCGTCCATCAGCAGCACCGGCGGATCGGCGGCCAGCGCCCTGGCCACGCCGACCCGCTGCTGCTGGCCTCCGGACAGCTGATGCGGATAACGGGAACCGAAGGTCACGGGGTCGAGACCGACCAGGACCAGGAGTTCCGCGGCGCGTTCCCTTGCCGCGGCCTTCTTCCAGCCGAGCAGCGCCGGGACCGTCGCGGTGTTCTCCAGGATGGTCTTGTGCGGGAACAGGCCGACCTGCTGGATGACATAGCCGATCCGGCGGCGCAATTTGACGGGTTCGATTCCGGCCACATCCTCGCCGTCCAGATATATGCGTCCGGAAGTGGGTTCGATCAGCCGGTTGACCATCTTCATGGTGGTGGTCTTACCGCAGCCCGACGGGCCGACCAGCGTGACGAGTTCACCCGCCTTGACCTCGAACGACAGGTCGTCCACCGCAGTGGTGCCGTCGGGGTAGCGCTTACTGACGTTCTCGAATCGGATCATGAGTCCTCAACTGTCCGGCGGATCTCTGTCCTCACCGTACTCGTCCGGCCCGCGCAATTCCGGCGACCTCGGGAGGAGGCAATGGTGCGGCGGCAATGGTGCGACCATATGGAGGGTGTCCCGAATGTCACCCTCCAACGATAGGGTCATCCTGGGTGGGTTGAGGCATAACCATGACTCAGCGGGGGAGGGGGACACCCATGGCATCCGAGAACTGCATGGTGGCGAACGACTGGATATGCGGGGAATATCTTCGCACTTACCGTCAGGAACTCACCGATGCCTGCGTCCAGCACATCTGGATCACCGCCGCTTCGGTGGCCATCGGCCTGCTGGTCGCTTTTCCGCTGGCGCTGATCGCCCGCCGCTGGCGGCTGCTGGCCGGCCCGGTGCTGGCGATCACCACCATCTTGTACACGGTGCCGTCGCTGGCGATGTTCTCGCTGCTGCTCCCGGTGTTCGGCCTCTCGCCGTCACTGGTGGTCACCGGCCTGGTGCTCTATTCGCTGACCATCCTGGTCCGCAACATCCTGGCGGGCCTGGCCGGCGTGCCCGAGGACGTACGGGAGGCGGCGCGCGCGATGGGATACGGGCCGACCCGGCAGCTGTTCGCCGTCGAACTGCCGCTGGCGCTGCCCGCGGTGATGGCGGGTCTGCGGATCGCCACCGTCTCCACGGTCGCGCTGACCACGGTCGGCGCGATCATCGGCTACGGCGGGCTGGGCAATCTGCTGCTCGACGGCATCCAGCGCGACTTCAAGGCCCCGGTGCTCGCCGCGTCCGTGCTGTGCGTGGTGATCGCGCTGGTCGCCGACATGCTGCTGCTCGGGGTGCAGTGGGTGATCACCCCCTGGACGCACCGCCGCCGGGGGAGGGCCGGTCAGCCGGCCGGGCCGGTCGCCCCGGTCGGCGCCGGGGCCGGGACGGACGAGGCGGAGACGACGGAGAAGGTGGCGGCGGCATGAGCGCGATCGGCGGAGCCTGGGACTGGCTCACCACCGGCACCAACTGGTCGGGTGCCGAGGGGGTGCCGCACCGGCTGTCCGAGCATCTCTACTTCAGCGGGGTCTCGCTGGGCATCGCCCTGGTGCTCTCGCTGCCGGCCGCCGTCGTGCTTGGCCACTACGGCAAGGGCGGCGCGGTCGCCGTCAACATCTCCAACATCGGCCGGGCCGTCCCGACCTTCGCCGTACTGACCCTGCTGCTGGTGGCGTTCGGCTCCGGCAGCGACTGGCCGGTGATCGTCTCGCTGGTGCTGTTCGCGGTGCCGCCGCTGGTCACCAACGCCTATGTCGGGGTGCGCGAGGCCGACCGGGCGGTGGTCGAGGCCGCCCGGGGCATGGGGATGACCGACCGCCAGCTGCTGCTGCGGATCGAACTGCCGCTGGCCTTCCCGCTGATCTGGACCGGAGTACGGTCCGCCGCCGTCCAGGTGGTGGCCACCGCCACGCTGGCCGCCATGGCGGGCTTCGGCGGCCTGGGCCGCATCATCACGGCCGGCTTCAAACGCCAGATCACCGCCGAGGTGGTGGCGGGCGCGGTGCTGGTGGCCGTCCTCGCCCTGCTGGTGGAAGCGGTCTTCCTCGTCCTGGAGCGGCTGCTGGACCCCATGCGCCGGCGCGATCGGCCCGGCGCGACCTCACTGTCTGGAGTGCTGAGCCCATGAACGGACGCGTACGCGCCGCCGGTACGGCCCTGGTCGCCGCCCTGCTGCTCACGGGCGTGGCCGGCTGCGGAGGCAAGAGCCTGGAGAAGAAGGCCAACGACACGCCGTCCGGGGCGGGCGGCGGCAAGGGGAGCCTGGTCGTCGGCTCGGCCGGCTTCACCGAGAGCGTGGTGCTGGCCGAGCTCTACGCCAAGCTGCTCTCCGGCGCCGGCTACCACACCTCGGTGCGGACGGTGGCGGACCGTGAGCTCTACGAACGCGCGCTGGAGAAGGGCCAGGTCGACGTGGTGCCCGAATACGCCGCCACCCTCGCCGAGTTCCTCAACGTGAAGGTCAACGGCGCCTCGGCGGCCGCCGAGAAGCCGGTCGCCTCCGGTGACGCGAAGGCCACCGTGGCCGCGCTGACCGCGCTGGCCGCACCGCGCGGACTGACGGTGCTGCCGGCCGGCCGGGCCGTGGACCAGAACGCTTTCGCGGTCACCAAGGACTTCGCCGCCGCGCACCACCTGAAAACGCTGTCCGATCTCGGCGCGTCCAAGCTCAAGATCACCTTGGCGGCCGGCGACGAATGCCCCGACCGCCCCTTCTGCTCGCCCGGCCTGAAGACGGCCTACGGCATCGACATCACCGGAATCGACCCCAAGGGCGTCGGAACCGCGCAGTCCAAGCAAGCGGTCAAGGACGGCACCGACCAACTCGTACTGACCACCACCACGGACGCCACCTTGGACCAGTACGACCTGGTGCTGCTCACCGACGACAAACACCTGCAGAACGCGGACAACCTGCTGCCGGTGGTCAATACCGCGCACGCCGGCGACCCGGCCGTGGCCGCGGCGCTCAACCGGCTGACCGCGGTGCTGACCACCGCCGATCTCACCGCGCTGAACGCGCAGGTGGACCGTGAGCGGCTGAAGCCGGCCGATGTCGCGGCGGACTATCTGAAGTCGAAAGGCCTGAGCGAGTAGCGGCGGTCCGCCGCCGGGCGGTCCCGTGTCAACCGGCGTCAACTGGTTCAACCCGCTTAGCACGTACGGATGGTCGCGGCTGTTCGCGGGCGCGCCCGCGGGCATTCCGGCGCACGGGGATCAACGCATTGTGCAGCGCTGGACGCCCTGCGTGCACCCGGAGCGAATCGGTGGCTCAAACCATCCGAAATTTAAGACCCCCGCCGCCCCATGAACGCGCCGCGCACGCTAAATTTCTGGCCATGCCCCGTGGACGTCACCGCCATATGCAGCCGCTGCACCGGATGCTGCCGCCGCTCACCGTGGCGAGCAGCGCCGCCGCCCTCGCCGCCGCCTCGCTGTTCGCCGGCGATCAGGGCGCGCTGCGGGTGATCACGGTGGCCACCGCGCTCACCGCGGGCGCCGGCGCCACCCTCGCCCGCAGCTGGGACCGGTCCGCCGGCCGCCGGGTCGCCGAGCTGGAGACGCTGCGCGAGCGCGACGAGTGGCGCACCGACGAGCGGGTCGCCGAGCTGGAGACGGACCTGGAGGAGTCCCGCGAGCTGCGGGACAGGCTGGAGAAGAAGCTGCGCGGCAAGCGGGCCGAGTTGGCTCGTTTGCGCACCGAGCACGCCGATCTGCTGCGGCGCTACGCCACGGCCGAAAGTGAGCGGGCCAGGGCGCTGGAGGCCCGCCGCCGGCTCCAGCTGGAGGGCGCCGGGGCGCAGCAGGGGCTGGCCCTCGCCGCCGTCCCCGCCGCGGTCGGCCCCGCGGCCTTCCTCAAGGCCGAGCAGGCGCTCCGGGAGCTGCCCCGCAACGCGGCCCGGCAGCAGGCCCAGCGCACCGTCGAGGAGGCGCGGCGGCGTGACGTGGCCGCGCCCGACGAGCCGCAGGGCAAGCACGCGGCGGCGGAGGACGGCGTGCCGGCCACCTCGCCCGCCGGGCTTCCGGTCCGCGAGCACCGCCTGGTGCCGGCCGTGGCCGCGGCCGTCCTGCCCTACGCCCAGCCGCAGCGCTCCGCCGCCCCCGGCACCTCGGCGCACCGGGCGATCGGCGGCTTCGACTTCTTCGGCACCCAGCGGGCGCCCGGCCTGCCGGGCGACGACGACGGGGAGGCGGGCGCGGAGGCCGAGGTGGACGCGGCGGACGCCGCACCCGCCGAGCACGCCCAGGCCGACGAGCCCTCCTCCGAGGTCATCGACCTCACCGCGCACGACGACACCGAGCAGCTCGACATGTCCGGGCTGCGGGCGCAGGCGTAACGCGTTCCCCCGCTCGCCGCTACTTGCCGTTACTTGTCGACGTCCCCGACCACGAAGAACATCGAGCCGAGGATCGCCACCATGTCGGCGACCAGCTGGCCCGGCAGCAGCACCGCCAGCGCCTGGACGTTGTTGTACGACGCCGAGCGCAGTTTGAGCCGGTAGGGCGTCTTCTCGCCCTTGGAGACCAGGTAGTAGCCGTTGAGGCCCAGCGGGTTCTCGGTCCAGGCGTAGGTGTGGCCCTCCGGGGCCTTGAGCACCTTCGGCAGCCGCTGGTTGATCGGGCCGGGCGGCAGCCCGGCCAGCCGGTCCAGGCAGGCGTCCGCGAGGTCCAGCGCGTTGTGGGTCTGGCCGAGCAGCACCTCGAAGCGGGCCAGGCAGTCGCCCTCGGTCCTGGTGACCACCTTCAGGGTGTCCGCCAACTCCCCGTAGGCGAGATACGGTTCGTCGCGCCGCAGATCGAAGTCCACCCCGGAGGCGCGGGCGATCGGGCCGCTGACCCCGTAGGCGTGCACGTCAGCGCGGCTCAGCACCCCCACCCCGCGCGTCCGGCCGCGAAAGATCTCATTGCCGAGCACCAGGTCGTCGAAGCGGCCCATCCGCGACCGCACCCCGGCCACCACCGCCCGCACCCGGTCCGTCCAGCCGGCCGGCAGGTCCTCCTTCAGCCCGCCGACCCGGTTGAACATGTAGTGCATCCGGCCGCCGGAGATCTCCTCCATCACCCGCTGCAGTTCCTCGCGTTCGGTGAACGCGTAGAAGATCGGCGTGATCCCGCCCAGCTCCAGCGGATACGAGCCGAGGAACATCAGATGGTTCAGCACCCGGTTCAGCTCGGCCAGCAGCGTCCGCGTCCACACCGCCCGCTCGGGCACCTCCATGCCGAGCATCCGCTCGACGGCCAGCACCACGCCCAGCTCGTTGGAGAACGCGGACAGCCAGTCGTGCCGGTTGGCCAGCATCACGATCTGCCGGTAGTCCCGCGCCTCGAACAGCTTCTCCGCGCCGCGGTGCATATAGCCGACGATCGGCTCGGCACGCACGATCCGCTCCCCGTCCAGCACGAGCCGCAACCTCAGCACCCCATGCGTCGAAGGATGCTGCGGCCCGATGTTGAGCACCATGTCCGTGCTCTCGGCCGCCCCGCCGACCCCGATCGTGGTCTCCGTCATGCCCCCCATCCTCTCAGGTCCCCCACCGCCCCCGCCGGGCCCGTCGCAACACCGTGACCAGCACCCCGGCCGCCTGCTCCGCTACGCGTTCGGCGGAATCCGCTCGGAGCGATCCGGGGTTACGCCGGCGGAGGCGGGCGGGGAGGGTGGGGGGATGGAACTGCTGGTGCTGGGTGGGACGGAATTCGTGGGGCGGGCCGTGGTCGAGGCCGCGGTCGGGCGGGGGTGGGGGGTGACCGTGTTTCATCGCGGGCGGCATCCCGCGCCCGCTGGGGCGGCCGAGCTGATCGGTGACCGGGAGGGGGACTTGGCGCAGCTGGCGGCGGGGCGGTGGGACGCCGTGGTCGACACCTGGTCGGCGAAGCCGGGGGCGGTGCGGGCGTCGGCGCGGGCGTTGGAGGGGCGGGTGGGGGCGTACGCGTATGTGTCCAGCGGGTCGGTGTACGTGTATCCGGCGCCGCTCGGGGCGAACGAGGACGCGCCGGTCGTCGCGGGCGGCGGCGACGACTACGCGGCGGTCAAGCGGGGCGGGGAGCTCGCCGCGCTCGGGACCTACGGCGACCGGGCGCTGCTGGTGCGGGCCGGGCTGATCCTGGGGCCGTACGAGAACGTCGGCCGACTGCCCTGGTGGCTGAACCGGATCGCCCGCGGCGGCGACGTGCTCGCGCCCGGGCCGCGCGACCTCCCGTTGCAGTACGTGGACGCGCGGGACCTCGCCGAGTGGACGCTGGACGCGCTGGCCGCCGGGCTCGGCGGGCCGTACAACCTGATCAGCGAGCGCGGGCACACCACGATGGGGGAACTGCTGGAGAAGTGTGTGAGCGTCACCGGCTCCTCGGCGCGGCTGCGCTGGGCCGACCCGGAGGTGATCGCGGCGGCCGGCATCGAGCCGTGGACGCAGCTGCCGGTGTGGCTGCCGCCGGGGGAGGACCACGACGCGATGCACGGCGTCGATGTGCGCAAGGCGCTCGGCGCGGGCCTGCGGTGCAGGCCGGTGGGGGAGACGGTCGCGGACACCTGGGAGTGGCTGCGGTCGATCGGCGGCCGGGCGCCGCGGCGGGCCGACCGGCCGGCGCCGGGCCTCGACCCCGAGGTGGAGCGCAGGGTGCTGGCCGGGCTCACCGACTGAGCGCGGGCCCCGGCGCATCGGGACCGGCCGCCAGATCCGCGCACCGCGGGCCGACCGGCGCCGTCACCCACAGGAAGTCGCCGAGGCCGCCGGTCGCGGTCAGCTCGGCGGCTTCCCCGGCGGCGGCGAGCGCCCTGACGTAGGCGGCGGGATCGGTGGACGCCAGGGCCAGCGGCGGGCGTCCGCCGTCGACCCCGAGCGCCCGCAGGGCCTCCCGCTGGGTCGTCATCGTGCCGCCCAGCGCGTCCATGGCGACATGGGCGGTCAGATCGCGGCCGCCGTCCGGGACCGGGGGCACCTGACGGCCGGCCCGGTAGCCGGTGAGGGTGCCGTACGGCGGCCGGGCCGCCCGGGTGTGCCCGTAGTCGACCGCCACGGCCAGGCCCTCGGCGAGCGAACCGACGGCGTCCGCCCAGGCCCGGTCCCGGGTCAGCCCTATCTCGGCCCGCGCGCCGCCCGCCTCCAGCGGCCACCACGTCCGCAGCCACCGCAGATCCTCGCCCGCCACCGGCGCCCCCAGCCGCTCGGCGCCGTCCGGGACCCGGACCTCCACATAGCGCGCGATCCCCCGCTCGTCCGCCTCGGCGACCGGCAGCGGCACATTGTCCAGCCACTCATTGGCGAACAGCAGCCCGCGGACCCCGGCCGGCGGGCACGCGGTCCAGCCGATCCGCGGGTCCAGTCCCTCGGGCCGGGCCGCGCGCTCGACCGCGTAGAGGCGCAGCCGGGCCGCGACCGGGGCCGGGACCTGGCGGAGCACGGCCAGCGCGAGTTCCGCCCGGCCGGCCGCCATGTCGACGAAGGCCAGGTCGGAAGGGTGGCCGAGGGCGGTGTCCACCCGGAGCAGCAGCGCCGCGACCGCCTCGGCGAACCGGCCGGAGACGTGCACGGAGGTACGGAAGTGGTCGGCCGGGGACCGGGTCAGGAAGAACCCGCCGGGACCGTAGAGGGCGCGCTCCATCGCGGGACGCCAGGGCAGCCACTCGTTGTCCACAGGCTGAACCGTACGTGACGGGTGAGGTGGTAACGGTCACAGGGAACCTTCCTGACCTGCTGAAGCGTCCAAGGGTCGGGCAGTGTGTCTCCCGGGGCCGGTAGGGTTTCGGCATCGGAAGTACGTAGGGAGTGGACAGCTCATGACGGCCGGACATGACGGCACACCGGAGAACGACGACCCGTTCGGGTATCTCTACCGGTCCGAGGGCATGGAGCAGCCGGAGCCCGAAGCCCCCCAGCCGCGCCAGCCCCGTACCTCGTACAACTCGGTGCAGCGGGTCGGCGAGCGGCGCGCCCCGCAGCCGCAGCCGCCCCAGCAGGGTGGCTACGGCTATCCCCAGCAGGGCCAGCAGCAGCCCGGCGGCTACGGATATCCGCAGCCGCAGCAGGGCCAGCAGCAGTACGGGCAGGCACCGGGCCAAGGACAGGGCCAGGGGCCTGGCCAGCAGCAGTACGGCGTGCCGCAGCAGCAGTCGTACGACTCCCCGCCTCCCGGCGGCCACCGCGGCGGGGGCGGCCAGGACACGCCCAGCCGCAAGGGCCTGCTGATCGGGGCGGTCGCCGTGGTCGCCGCCGTCGCGATAGGCATCGCCTTCGCGATGACCAACGGCTCGGGCGACGACGGCAAGAAGCAGGCGGCCACCACCCCGCCCAGCGCGCCGGTCACCTCCGCCGCGCCCAGCACCCAGCCGACCCCCTCCGCGTCGGCGACCCCCTTCGCCTCGCCGAAGGTCGACGCGTCGTCGCTGGCCCTGGCCGGCGGCGCCGCGCAGAGCACGCAGTGGCCGGGTTCCGACAGCGGCACCTATGTGGACCACATGACCCAGCCCGGGGCCACGGTGTCCTGGACGGTCACGGTGCCGAAGGACGATTCCTACACGTTCTTCATCAGCTACGGCAACGCGGGCCAGACCGCCGACCTCACCCTGGGCATCAACGGCAAGCCCCGCAGCTCCCCGGTGAACATGCCGAACTACGGGAACTACACCGAGTGGGCGAAGGCGTGGAGCAACCACACCTACCAGTGGGTGGACCTCAAGAAGGGCGCCAACGTCCTGACGCTGACCTGCATGCCGAACACCAACTGCGGGGTCAATCTGGACCAGGTCTGGCTCAAGCAGGGCCAGGTCAAGCAGTAGCCCGCAGCCCCGCGGCCGGCCCGGCCGACCGTCCCGCTCCCCGGCGGGCGGCTCAGCCCGCCGCCGGGACGACCTCCACCCGGGCCAGCGCGTCCCGGTAGGCGGTCCGGTCGAACTCCCCGGCGGCCGGCGCCAGCACCGTCGCCGCCGACAGGGCGACGGCGCGGCCCAGCCGTTCGGGCCAGGACAGCCCTTCGGCCAGTCCGGAGAGCAGCCCGGCCACCGCGGAGTCCCCGGCGCCCGTGGGGTTGCCCCTGAGCCGGTCCGGCGGCAGCGCCCGCCAGCTGCCCTCATCGGTGACCGCGAGCATGCCGTCGGCGCCCAGCGAGGCCGCCACCGCGCGCGCTCCGCGCCGCCGGGCGTCCCCGGCCGCCCTGGCGGGCTCGGTGAAGCCGGTGAGGCCGGCCAGCTCGTCGGCGTTCGGCTTGATCAGATCGGGCCGGGCGGCCAGGCCGCGCCGCAGCGGCTCCCCGCCGGTGTCCAGCAGGACGAACACGCCCGCCGCCCGCGCCTCGCGCACCAACTCGGCGTAGGCGCCGACCGGCAGCCCCGGCGGCAGGCTGCCGCACAGCGCGACGGCGGTGGTGTCCGGCGCGGCCAGCAGCTCGCGGTAGACACCGGTCAGGGCCGCCCACTCGGCCGGGGAGACCACCGGGCCCGGCTCGTTGAACATCGTGGTGTCGCCGGTCGCCCCGTCCACCACGCCGACCGTGCGCCGGGTCGTCCCGGCGGTCGGCACCAGCGCGTCGGTGATCAGGCCGGCCGGTCCGGTGGCGGCCAGCAGACGGCGCAGTTCGTCGCCAGCCGGGCCGCCGGCGAAGCCGGTGACGACCGCGCGGTGCCCGAGCGCCGCCAGCACCCTGGCCACATTGAGGCCCTTGCCGCCGGGCCGCTCGGCGGTGTCGAGCACGCGGTGGGTGGTGTGCGGGCGCAGCGAGCCGACCCGGTAGGTGACATCGAGCGCGGTGTTCAGCGTGACGGTGATGATCACCCGTCGATGATGGCAAACCGGCGGCGCCCGGCCCAGCCCCGGGGACCGGGAAAGGGGCCGAACGCCGCACACCGCGCCGCCGTACGAGCCGCAGGACCGCCCGGGGACGGCCGTAGGACACCCGTAGGGCCGTCAGGACGGCCGTATCACCCACTCGCCCTTGCGCATCACGCCCACCAGGTCGTACGCCTCGTCCAGCACCACCAGGTCCGCGTCCTTGCCCGGCTCCAGCGTGCCGACCCGGTCCGAAAGGCCCAGCAGCCGGGCCGGGTTGGTGGAGATGGCCCGGACGGTGTCGGTCAGCGACAGGCCGTCCAGCGTCACCGCCCGCTTGAACGCGGTGTCCAGGGTGAGGGTCGAGCCGGCGATCGAGCCGCCCTCGACCAGCCGGGCCACCCCGCGCAGCACCTCGACCTTCATCGGTCCCAGGTCGTACATGCCGTCACCGAAGCCGGCCGCGTCCATCGCGTCGGTGATGAAGGCGACCCGGCCGGCGCCCGCGCTGCCGAAGGCGAGCCGCAGCACCGAGGGGTGCAGATGCGTGCCGTCGTTGATCAGCTCGACGGTGACCCGCTCGTCCTCCAGCAGCGCCACGATCGGTCCGGGCAGGCGGTGCTGGAGCGGCGGCATCGCGTTGAACAGATGGGTGGCCACCGTGGCCCCCGCGTCGATCGCCTCGCGGGTCTGCTCGTACGAGGCGTCGGTGTGCCCGACGGCGGCGATCACGCCGAGGTCGGCCAGCAGCCGCACCGACGCGATGCCGCCGGGCAGTTCGGTGGCCAGCGTGACCATCTTCACGGCGCCGCGCCCCGCTTCGACCAGCGCGCGGACCTCCGCCGGGTCGGGGTGGCGCAGCAGGCCCTCGTCGTGCGCGCCCTTGCGGCAGGGCGAGATGAAGGGGCCCTCGTAGTGGATGCCGGCGAGGTCGCCCTGCTCGACGAGTTCGGACAGCAGGGCCGCCTGCCGGGCCAGGACGCCCAGGTCGTTGGTGACCGTGGAGGCCACCAGTGTCGTGGTGCCGTGCTCGCGGTGGGTGCGCACCCCGGTGAGGATCTCCTCGGCGGTGCCGGAGGTGAAAGACGCGCCGCCGCCGCCGTGGTTGTGCAGGTCCACGAAGCCGGGGACGATCGTCCAGCCCCGCCCGGACAGGTCGAGCGTGGTGTGCGCCGGTCCGGCCGGCTCGTGGGCGGCGATCGAGGCGCCCTCGACCGTCAGCGGGCGGTCCTCGGCCACACCTGACGGCAGGACCACACGGGCACCCGCCAGCACCGTGCGCTGCGTTGTCGTTACCGGGGCCATCAGGCGGTTACCTCCAGGGAGATCAGATCCCAGGCGAGCAGGCCGGCGCCCAGGCATCCAGCGGTGTCCCCGAGCGCGGCGGGGACGAGGAGAGGAAGCTTCTGAAAGGTGATCCGGGCCTCCACGGCCGCCCGCAGCGGGCCGAAGAGCGTGTCGCCCGCCTCGGCGAGACCGCCGCCGATGATGAGCACCCGGGGGTCCAGCAGGGTGAGACCGGTGACCAGTCCGTCGGCGAGCGCGTCGACCGCCTCGCCCCAGACCGCCGCCGCCCGCGGGTCGCCGGCCTCGACGGCCCGCGCGCAGTCGGCCGCGTCCGCCGCCGGGTCGCCGCAGGCCGCCGCCCAGGTGCGGGAGACCGCCGCGGCGGAGGCGTAGGCCTCCAGGCAGCCGGACTGCCCGCAGCCGCACTCCCGGCCGCCGGGCCGGACCACGATGTGGCCGATCTCGCCCGCGTAGCCGTGCGCGCCCGCCTCGATCCGGCCGTCGATGCCGATGGCGCCGGCGATGCCGGTGCCCAGCGGCATGAACAGGAAGCGGTCGGCGCCGTTCCCCGCGCCGATCCGGCCCTCGGCGAGCCCGCCGGCCCGTACGTCGTGCCCCAGGGCGACCGGTACGCCGCCGAGCCGCTCGGAGAGCAGCGCCCGCAGCGGAACGTCCTTCCAGTGCAGGTTGGCGGCGTAGACGGCGATGCCGTTCGCCTCGTCGACGATGCCGGGGACGGCGAGTCCGGCGGCCGCCGCGGTCTCGCCGAACGCGGCGATCCCGTGCTCGCGCAACTCGGCGGCGAAGTCGAGGATGGTGGTGACCACCGCGTCGGGTCCGCGTTCCCGGCCGGTGGGGCGGCGTGCCTCATGGAGCAGGGTGCCGTCCGCGGCGACCAGGGCGGCCTTCATCCCGGTGCCGCCCACATCGAGGGCGATGACATGTCTCACGGGGGACAGTCTCGCGGTTAACCCCGGTAAAGGTCTAGTCCACTCCGCCGCAAAGATCGATCATCCGGTGGAATTCGGAACTGGCGGCCCACCAGGGCGGAACCCGATGCCGAAGCGATATCACGCATGGTGTAGACCTTGGCTAAAGATGTGGGGAAGACTCGGCGCTTCCAAGTAGGCGGTACACAACGCAGTACGCCAGTACTTCAAAAGGCGGTAGAACGGTGCAGCGGCGACTTCTCGGACTGGCGGCGGTCGGCGTCACGTCCGTCATGGCAATGAGCACGCTCAGCGCGTGCGGCAACAGCAATCCGCTGAGCGGGGACGTCACTTTGCACCTCGTGGCCGCCGACTACGGCGACCCCAAGACCGGCAACAGCTCCCAGACCTACTGGAACGACCTGGTGAGCGCCTTCGAACAGAAGAACCCGCACATCAAGGTGCAGGTGGATGTGCTGAGTTGGGACGTCGTGGACGACACGGTGGCCAAGATGGTCAAGGCCGGCAAGGCGCCCGACATCGCGCAGATCGGCTCGTACGCGGCCTACGCCGCCCAGGACCAGCTCTACACCGCCGACGAACTGTTCACCGTCAGCGAGCAGGCGGACTTCATCCCCTCGCTGGTGACCGCCGGTTCGGTGGACCGTGTGCAGTACGGCATACCGTGGGTGTCCAACTCACGGATGTTCTTCTACAACAAGAAGCTCTTCAAGAGCGCCGGCATCAAGAATGCCCCGAAGGACTGGGCGGACATCGAGAAGGACGCCGAGAAGCTCAAGGCGAACGGCGTACCGGTCCCGTACGGACTGCCGCTGGGGCCCGAAGAGGCCCAGGCCGAGGCGCTGATGTGGATGCTCGGCGCCAACGGCGGCTACACCAGCCAGGCCGGCGGCTACACCCTGGACTCCCCGGAGAACGTCACCGCGCTCACCTGGGTCAAGCAGCACCTCGTCGACAAGGGCCTGGTCCAGTCCGGCGACCCGGCCAAGACCAACCGCGCCGACATCTTCACCGACTTCCTGGCCGGCAAGGCCGGCATGGTCATGGGCCACCCGACGCTGCTCACCCAGGCGCAGGCCGCCCACATGGACGTCGGCGTCGTGCCGCTGCCCGGCGAGACCGGTCCCAGCACCAACACGCTGGGCGTCGCCGACTGGATGATGGCCTTCAAGCAGAACGGCAAGAAGGCGGCCGACGGCAAGTTCCTGCAGTACGTCTTCCAGGAGCAGAACTCGGTCAAGTTCCTGGACGAGTACGGTCTGCTGCCGGTGACCACCAGCGCCTCGCAGGCCATGCGGGTGTCTCCCAAGGACAAGCAGCTGGTCAAGTTCCTCGACCTGCTGCCCGACGCCATCTTCTACCCGGTCAACAAGACCTCGTGGGGACCGCTCAGCGCCGAGGTCAAGACGGGCATCGGCCAGGCGATGCACGCGGACCCGAAGACGGTGCTGTCGAAGCTGCAGAACAGCGCGACATCGCTGGACGCGGCCAGCAACAAGACGCCCTCCTAGGACGTTGTCACGTCGTCAGGTGCACCGGGACGGACGGCGCGACCGACGGCGGGATCGACGGCGGGATCGACGGCGGGAGTGACGGCGCAAGTGATGGATCGTCGGGCGGGGCGGGTGGGGCCGGTGGAACGCGCGGAGCTCTCCGAACGCGACCGCGCGGTGCTGGACATCGCCGGCCGCGCCTTCACCGGCCCCGGCCCCCGGGAGCGGGCGGTGCGCGAGCGGCTCGGCCTGTCGCCCACCGCCTACTTCCAGCTGCTGAACGCGCTGCTGGACGACCCGCGGGCCCTGGAATACGCCCCCGGGCTCGTCAACCGGCTGCGCAGGGAGCGGGAGCGGCTGCGGGACGAGCGCTGAGCCCTTCCCGGTGCCCTGTCCCGGCGCCGGCCCGCGCTTTCTCCGGGTTGGCGCGGGCATATGACCGTACGCCGGGCGTGCGCCCGCCCCGCGCGGGTAGGGTCGGATCCATGGCCTCCGCCGACATCCCCACGCCCCGTACGCCCGAGGGGAAGGAAGGGCTCGCCGCGCTGCTCGCGCGACCCGAACGAGCCGTGATCGCCCTCGACTTCGACGGCACCCTCGCGCCCATCGTGCCCGACCCCGAGCAGGCCAGGGCCCACCCGGGCGTGGTCCCCGCGCTGGTCCGGCTGGCCCCGCGGGTGGCCGCGATCGCCGTCGTCACCGGCCGCCCGGCGGGTGTCGCGGTTCGCTACGGCGGTTTCGCCGGCGTCCCCGGCCTGGACCACCTGGTGGTCCTCGGCCACTACGGCGCCGAGCGCTGGGACGCCCACACCGGCGATGTCCGAGCCCCCGGCGCCCACCCGGCGGTCACCGCCGTCCGGGCCGAACTCCCGGGCTTCCTGGACCGCAACGGCGCCTGGCGCGGCACCTGGATCGAGGACAAGGGCGGCCGGGCGGTCGCCGTCCACACCCGCCGCACCGAAGACCCCGACGCCGCCTTCGAGGCGCTGCGGGCGCCGCTGGCCGAACTCGCCGCGTCCCACGGCCTCATGGTCGAACCCGGCCGCTACGTCCTGGAGCTGCGCCCGCCCGGCATGGACAAGGGCGTCGCGCTCGCGGCCTACCTGGGCGAGACCGACGCGGCCAGCGTCCTCTACGCCGGCGACGACCTCGGCGACCTGGCCGCCTTCGCCGCCGTCACCAGCCTGCGCGGCCACGGTCTGCCCGGCCTGCTGGTCGCCAGCGTGGCCACCTCGGAGTCCCCCCAGGAGCTGATCGACCGCTCCGACCTCACCGTCCCCGGCCCCGAGGGCCTGGTCGCCCTGCTGGACGCGCTGGCGGACGCGCTGGAATAGCCCGCCGGCTGTTCCGGCTAGTCGCCGAGCGCGTGCAGCTGGTCCAGGAACCAGCGGGACGGCGGCAGGGCGGTGGCCGCGTCGGCGAGGCGCTTGGTGCGGTCTGCGCGGTCCGCGTCGGGCAGCGTCAGACCGGTGTGCAGCGCGGCGGCGGTGGCCCGGATGTCGTACGGATTGACGGTGATCGCGTGCCGGCCCATCTCCTCGTAGGCGCCGGCCTCGCGGGACAGCACCAGGGCCACCCCGTTGTCCGAGACCACCGGGACTTCCTTGGCCACCAGATTCATCCCGTCCCTGATCGGGTTGACCAGGGCCACGTCGGCGAGGCGGTAGGCGGCCAGCGAGCGGGCGAAGTCGTCGTCGACCCGCAGCAGCACCGGGGTCCAGTCGAGCGTGCCGTAGTCGGTGTTGATGGCCTCGGCGACGCGGGAGACCTCGGCGGTGTACTCGCGGTACAGCGCGAGATCCTGCCGGGACGGGTAGGCGAAGGCGATGTGGACGACGCGGCCGCGCCAATCGGGGTGGTCGTCCAGCAACTGGCGGTAGGCGAGCAGACCCCGGACGATGTTCTTGGACAGCTCGGTACGGTCCACCCGCACGATCAGCTTGCGGCCCGGCCCGGTCTCGGCGCGCAGCGTCTCCATCCAGTCGGCCACGTCCGGCCGGTGGGCCCGCTCCCGCAGGAAGTCGCCGTCCGCGCCGAGTCCGTGCACCCCCAGCCGGGTGGTGCGGCCCCGCCAGGAAACCTCCAGCCCATCCGCCGAAAGAGTGGCTCCCAGCACCGAGACGCAGCACGCGGCGAAGGCGTCCGCCCACCGGCGGGTCAGGAAGGCGGCCCGGTCGGCGCCCAGGATGCCGGCCAGCAGCTCTTCCGCCACGTCGTCCGGCAGCAGCCGGAAGTAGTCCGGCGGCGCCCACGGGGTGTGGCTGAAGTGCCCGATCCGCAGGTCCGGGCGGCGCTCACGGAGCATCGCCGGGACCAGCGACAGGTGGTAGTCCTGTACCAGCACGGCGGCGCCCTCGGCCGCCTCCTGCGCCAGCGCGTCCGCGAAGGCCGCGTTGTAGGCCTCGAAGGAGGCCCACTGGCCGCGGAAGTCCTCATCGAAGACCGGCTCCACCGGGGTCTGGTAGAGCATGTGGTGGACGAACCACAGCACCGAGTTCGCGATCCCGTTGTACGCCGCCTCGAATGTCAGCGGGTCGACCGCGATCATCCGCGAGCCGTCCTCGCCGACCCCCTCCCGTACGGCCTCCCGGTCGCCGTCGGACAGCGCCGCGCACACCCACACTGCGTCGGCGTCCGGCCCGATGGCACTCAGCCCCGACACCAGGCCCCCGCCACCGCGCCGGCTGCTCAGCGTGCCGTCCTCACGGAGGGTGTACGAGACCGGGCCGCGGTTGGAGGCGACCAGAATCCGGGCAGCGTGCTGCGTTCCGACCATGCGGCGAGCCTAGCCAGGCACGCCGTGCCTCAAACCAACCCCCCTGGCATGTCCGCGCCTTTCTTCCCCCGGGGCTGCGCTTCCGTCCTGCCTGGTCGCCCCCTACCCGGCCCCCGGGCCAGCCCCTGGCACCGGGGGCCGGCCCGGAGCCCCGGCCGCGGGTCCGCGGTGGCCTCGTCGCCCTCGGGGGCAGGGGGGAGGGACAACGCGCCCCGTCAGGGGCGCGGGGAACTGCGCGAGCGGCCACGACGTGCCGGCACGGGCACAACGACGGTCAGTGCCCCGGCGCGGGGGCGCGGGCTGCTCCCGGGCGGGGGAACGGCCCCGTCAGGGGCGCGGGGAACTGCGCGAGCGGCCACGAGGGGCCCGCACCCGTAGAACGGCCGGAAGGGCCGGCGCCGGGCCCGGTCAAGCCGCACGCCGTGCCACGTACTCGCCGATCTCCAGCATCGGCGGCCGCTCCTGCGTATCCACCGAATGGGTGCGCGGCACGAACCCCTCCTCGCTCACCCGGTCGAACTGCGTCAGCCGGGGGCGGACCAGGTGGCCGCGGGAGAGGCGGTGCTGGGCGGTGTGGTAGATCGTCGCGGCCATCCGGCCCAGCGCCTGGCCGTCCTGGTGGCGGTGGTGCCGCTCTCCCACGTCGACCTGGGCCATCGCGTCCAGGCCGACCAGATCCAGCGCGTCCACCAGCATGCCCAGCTCCACGCCGTAGCCGACCGGGAAGGGCAGCTGCTCCAGCAGCGAGCGGCGGGCCGCGTACTCCCCGCCCAGCGGCTGGACGAAGCCGGCCAGCCGCGGCCAGTGCAGATTCAGCAGCGGGCGCGCGACCAGCTCGGTGACCCGGCCGCCCCCGGCCGCCACCACCTCGCCGCCGGTCTCCAGCGGCCGGTCGTACATCGCCTTGACCAGGCCGATCGCGGGATCGGTGAGCAGCGGCCCGACGATGCCCGACACGAACCGGGTGTCGAACTCCCGCAGGTCCGCGTCGATGAAGCAGACGATCTCACCGCTGGTGACCAGCAGTGACCGCCACAGCACCTCACCCTTGCCGGCCACGGCCGGCAGCCGCGGCAGGATCGCGTCCCGCCGCACCACCCGCGCGCCGGCCTGCGCGGCCACCTGGGCCGTACGGTCGTCGGAGGCGGAGTCGACCACCACCAGCTCGTCCACCAGCGGGACCTCCGGCGTCATCAGGTCGCGCCGGATCGCGGCGACGATCGCGCCGACCGTCGCCTCCTCGTTCAGCGCGGGCAGCACCACGCTGATCGTGCCCCACTGACCCGCCGCGCGTTTGGCGGCCAGCAGCAGATCAAGAGGCCGGTCGTCCGCCGACCACGACCGGTGCGCCAGCCAGCGCTCCACTTCATCGAGCACGTGCGCTTCTCCCTGCCGGAGTGAAACCCGGTTGTGATGCCCGGTTGCGGTGCCCGGTGCGACTCCGTCCGACCCATCTCGCGGTACGGACGCGACGCTCGGACACGACACTTCTCAGTTACAGTCTTGAGCAACACGTACGGTCCTCGCATCCCGGGGCCGCCGTACAAGAACGACAAATGCCCGGATCACCGCGTCCGGTGCCATACCGCTCATCCAGAGGGGCAGAGGGAACGGCCCGTTGAAGCCCCGGCAACCCTCCCGCCGACCGCGAGGTCACACGGTGGGGAAGGTGCCAATTCCGTCTCGTGGCGACGTACGCCACGGGGAAGATGAGGAGAAAGGGCCTCGCCGACATGGCTGTGCAAACCGTCGCCAGCACCTACGACACCCCCTCCACCCCGCGCCCCTTCGGGCCGGCCGCGGCGCTGTCCTGCCGGGAATGCGGCACCCGCTTCCCGCTCAGCCCGATCTTCGCCTGCCAGGAATGTTTCGGCCCGCTCGAAGTGGCCTACGACCTGCCGCTGGGCGACCCCGAGGGCCTGCGCCGCCGGATCGAGGCCGGCCCTACCAGCATCTGGCGGTACGCGCCACTGCTCCCGGTGCCCGCCGACCTCGCCGACCGGCCCAATCTCAACCCGGGCTGGACCAAACTCGTCAAGGCCGACAATCTCGCCCGCGAACTGGGCATCACCGGCGGCCTGTACGTCAAGGACGACTCCGGCAACCCGACGCACTCCTTCAAGGACCGGGTCGTCGCGATCGCCCTGGAGGCCGCCCGCACCTTCGGCCTGACCACGCTGTCCTGCTCCTCCACCGGCAATCTGGCCGGCGCGGTGGGCGCCGCGGCGGCCCGCGCGGGGCTGCGCTCGTGCGTGTTCATCCCGCACGACCTGGAGGCCGGCAAGGTCGTCATGGCCGCGGTCTACGGCGGCCAACTGGTCGGCATCGAGGGCTCGTACGACGATGTGAACCGCTTCTGCTCGGAGCTGATCGGCGACCCGATCGGCGAGGGCTGGGGCTTCGTCAACGTCAACCTCCGCCCGTACTACGGCGAGGGCTCCAAGACCCTGGCCTACGAGATCGCCGAGCAGCTCGGCTGGCGGCTGCCGGACAACCTGGTCATCCCGATCGCCTCCGGCTCCCAGCTCACCAAGATCGACAAGGGCCTGCAGGAGCTGATCAAGCTCGGCCTGGTCGAGGACAAGCCCTACAAGATCTACGGCGCCCAGGCCGAGGGCTGCTCACCGGTGTCGGCGGCCTTCAAGGCCGGCCGGGACGTGGTCCGGCCGGTGAAGCCGGACACCATCGCCAAGTCGCTGGCGATCGGCAACCCGGCCGACGGGCCGTACGTCCTGGACATCACCCGGCGCACCGGCGGCGCGATCGAGGATGTCGACGACGCGCAGATCGTGGACGCGATCAAGCTGCTGGCCCGGACCGAGGGCATCTTCGGCGAGACGGCCGGCGGGGTGACCGTGGGCGTGCTGAGGAAGCTGATCGAGACCGGGCAGCTGGACCCGGCCGCCGAGACCGTCGTGCTGAACACCGGCGACGGACTGAAGACCCTGGACGCGGTGGCTCCGACCACCGGACCCACCGCCGTCATCCGCCCCACCGTTGCCGCGTTCCGAGAGGCTGGCCTCGCATGACCGCATCCGTTCGAATCCCGACCATTCTCCGTACCTACACCGGCGGCCAGGCGGAAGTGCCGGCCGAGGGCGCGACGCTGGCCGAGGTCATCACCTCGCTGGAGAGCAATCACTCCGGTATTTCGGCGCGTGTTCTCGACGACAGCGGAAAGCTCCGCCGTTTCGTGAACGTTTATGTCAACGACGACGATGTGCGTTTTTCCGAAGGGCTGGACACCGCGGTGCCGGACGGCGCCAGTGTCTCGATCATTCCCGCGGTCGCGGGCGGCTGAAACGGAACCGCCGCGTTTCTGTATGAAGCTCTGACGCGGATCTTTGGCGGACGTTGTCCGATCTTGCGCCCCGCTCACCCGCTGTGGTGGGCGGGGCGTCGCCGTGCCGGGGTGGCGCGGGGAGATAGTTGAAATGTTGTACAGTTGCCGGGGGCAAGTGAGTTGGGGCCGGCGCGGCCAGGTGCGGCGATTTATCGCCAAATTCACATGCGAATTTTCTGATTGGTCGGGTTTGTCCGGCCCGAGATGCCCCGTCTTATCGTTTTTTCCTGGGTTATTTCCGATGAGTCAGCCCCAGAATTCTCGTCCGATTGACCTGTTGCACTGGGCATCCGTGCAGATACATTCAGCCGCGGTCGACGCGTTCCGGCGCACACCTCCCAGGGCTCCCACCCGTCCACGGTAAGGGTCGCTCCGGAGGGTGAGGTCTGACCCGGGCCCGCGGAGTGCGGGGCTGCGATAGGGCCAGTAATAGGGGAGTTAGGAATGGCTCAGGGCACCGTCAAGTGGTTCAACGCGGAGAAGGGCTACGGCTTCATCGCGGTCGACGGTGGTGCGGATGTTTTCGTCCACTACAGCGCGATCCAGATGGACGGTTACCGCACCCTCGAAGAAGGCCAGCGAGTCGAGTTCGAGATCTCGCAGGGTCAGAAGGGGCCGCAGGCGGACATGGTCCGGCTGGCAGGCTGACATCCCGGCGCGTTCGACCATCGACGCGGCGTTCTCACGTTTTCTCACGCACGAAGGGCTCGCACCCGGCTAAGGGGGGTGCGGGCTCTTCGTGCGTCCCGCCCTCCGGGCCCGGCTCCCGGGCCGCTCCGCCCAGCCCCTCCCGGCGTCCCGCGACCACCGGCCGGTACTTGGCTGGCCGCGCAGTTCCCCGCGCCCCTACGGGGCCCAGGCCCAGGCCGACCGGAGCCTGGACTTACGGCTGCCGAGGGTTCGGCACCCGCCGGGCGCCGAAGGGGCGCGGGGAACTGCGCGGCCAGCGGACCACCGGCCGGTGGTCGCGGGACGGCCACGGGGGGCTGGGCGGGGCGGCCCGGTGCCGGTGCCGCTGTCCGGGCCCGCGGGGCCGGGCCGGGCCGGGCGGCTCCCGGAGCGGATCCTGGGCGCCGCGCGGGGTTCAACGCGCGGCGCCGCCCTCGGCGCTTGCACTCGCAGGGGTAGAGTGCTAATCATTGGCATTGGCACTCTCCTTGTGAGAGTGACAACTTGGACCGGGTCGGTGAGGCCCGCCCGGGCGTCGGGAAGGAACCGGCGGCCGGCTGGCCGTCCGTCGCGGGCGCCACACGGTCCGATCCACCGCCCCCCGCCTCGGTGGGGGAACCCCCAGTCCGCGGAGGACACTTCACCATGGCTAAGATCATCGCGTTCGACGAGGAGGCGCGGCGCGGACTCGAGCGCGGGATGAACCAGCTCGCCGACGCCGTCAAGGTCACCCTCGGCCCGAAGGGCCGCAACGTCGTCCTCGAGAAGAAGTGGGGCGCCCCCACGATCACCAACGATGGTGTTTCCATCGCCAAGGAGATCGAGCTCGAGGACCCGTACGAGAAGATCGGCGCCGAGCTGGTCAAGGAAGTCGCGAAGAAGACCGACGACGTCGCCGGAGACGGCACGACGACCGCGACCGTACTGGCCCAGGCCCTGGTCAAGGAAGGGCTGCGCAACGTAGCCGCCGGCGCCAACCCGATGGCCCTCAAGCGCGGCATCGAGAAGGCCGTCGAGGCCGTCTCCGCCGCCCTGCTGGAGCAGGCCAAGGACGTGGAGACCAAGGAGCAGATCGCTTCGACCGCCTCCATCTCCGCCGCTGACACCCAGATCGGCGAGCTGATCGCCGAGGCGATGGACAAGGTCGGCAAGGAAGGCGTCATCACGGTCGAGGAGTCGCAGACCTTCGGCCTGGAGCTCGAGCTCACCGAAGGCATGCGCTTCGACAAGGGCTTCATCTCCGCCTACTTCGCCACCGACCTGGAGCGTATGGAGGCGTCGCTCGACGACCCGTACATCCTGATCGTCAACTCCAAGATCTCCGCGGTGAAGGACCTGCTCCCGCTGCTGGAGAAGGTCATGCAGTCCGGCAAGCCGCTGCTGATCATCGCCGAGGACGTCGAGGGCGAGGCCCTGTCCACCCTGGTGGTCAACAAGATCCGTGGCACCTTCAAGTCCGTCGCCGTCAAGGCCCCGGGCTTCGGCGACCGCCGCAAGGCGATGCTGGGCGACATCGCGATCCTCACCGGCGGCACGGTCATCTCCGAAGAGGTCGGCCTCAAGCTGGAGAACGCGGGCCTGGACCTGCTCGGCCGCGCCCGCAAGGTCGTCATCACCAAGGACGAGACCACGATCGTGGACGGCTCCGGTGACACCGACCAGGTCGCCGGCCGGGTCAACCAGATCCGCGCCGAGATCGACAACAGCGACTCCGACTACGACCGCGAGAAGCTCCAGGAGCGTCTCGCCAAGCTGGCCGGCGGCGTGGCCGTCATCAAGGCCGGCGCGGCGACCGAGGTCGAGCTGAAGGAGCGCAAGCACCGCATCGAGGACGCGGTGCGCAACGCCAAGGCCGCCGTCGAGGAGGGCATCGTCGCCGGTGGTGGCGTCGCGCTGCTCCAGGCGACCGCCGTCTTCGACAAGCTGGAGCTGGAAGGCGACGAGGCCACTGGCGCCTCCATCGTCAAGCTGGCGCTCGAAGCCCCGCTGAAGCAGATCGCCATCAACGCCGGCCTCGAAGGCGGTGTCGTGGTCGAGAAGGTGCGCAACCTGACCCCGGGCCACGGCCTGAACGCCGCCACCGGCGAGTACGTCGACCTGATCGCCGAGGGCATCATCGACCCGGCCAAGGTCACCCGCTCCGCCCTGCAGAACGCGGCCTCCATCGCCGCGCTCTTCCTCACCACCGAGGCCGTCATCGCGGACAAGCCGGAGAAGGCCGCTCCGGCCGCTCCGGGTGGCATGCCCGGCGGTGACATGGACTTCTGATCCTCCGGGATCACCGTCCAGCACGCGCACGGAAGGCGGCGCCTTCTCCCTTCGCGGGGAGGAGGCGCCGCCTCCGCGTTGTCCCGGGCGCGTCGGCCTCGGCGCGCCCCGGCGCTCAGCGCGGGCGCAGCGCGCAGCGGTGGGCGAGGTAGTTGCCGAGGAAGCCCTCGGCGTCACCGGATTTGTACGCGTGGGCCACTCCGGTCAGCGTCGGGCCGGCCGAGGCGGGGGCGAGGCGCAGGGCCAGTGTCAGCAGCGGGCTGCTGATCCGGGCGTCGGCGGTGGGGAGCTGGAGCGGCAGGTCGGCCCGCAGGTCCCAGGCGCGGGAGGCCGTGGCCGTGCCCTCCGCCTGGTCGCCGTCCACCCGCAGTTCGATCCGGCCGGCCTCCCCGATCCGCAGCTCGACCGCCAACTCCCGCTCGGGCGCGCCGATCCGGCCCGTCCAACTGCCGGCCGGCAGCTCCAGCGGGCGGGCCGGGTCCGTGACCACCGACACGATCCACTCCTCCCGGAAGCCCGGGACCAGCTCGCCGAGCAGCCCGCGCAGGATCGCGTCCCGGGCCGCCTTGCTGGTCGAGTTGGTCAATACGGCCACCGACAACCGCTGTTCGGGTACCGCGACCACCATGACGGCGACCCCGCCACCGCCGCCGCTGTGATGGAGCAGCCGCGGGCCGCCAGCGGGGCCGGTCACGCTCCAGCCGAGACCGTAGCCCAGGTGTTCGTTCACCGGCAGCGCGTCGCGGACGGCGGCGGCCGTGCCCGGCTTCAGCAGCCGCTCGAAGTGCTGGGCGAAGAGGGCGAGTTCGGCGGCGGTGGCCCAGCCGAGGGTGGCGCCGGGATGCGGGCAGTCGTAGTCCGGGTACGGGCGGCCGTCGATCGTGTGCCGGACCGCCGTGGGCGCCGGGCCGGGGTAGTGCGGACCGAGATGGCAGCCGTCGAGCCCGAGCGGGCCGAACACCCGGTCCCGTACGGCCTCGCCCAGCGGCTGCCCGGTGGCGTCCGCCAGCAGCCGTCCGAGCACCCGGTAACCGAGATTGGCGTACTCGAAGCCGGAGCCGGGCTCGCGGTGGGCCACGGCGTAACGGTCGGCGTCGACGAGCGGGGCGCCGTCACCGTAGTCGAAGGTGTAGAAGGCGCCCAATCCGCCCTGGTGCTGGAGGAGTTGGCGGGGGGTGGGGCGGCGGTGACGCGATCCGAAGGAGGGCAGCAGCTCGCCGGGGACCGGGATGTCCAGATCCAGCAGGCCCTCGTCGGCGGCCCGGCAGACGGCGGTCGCGGTGATCGGCTTGGTGATGGAGCCGAGGGCGTAAGCGGTGGCGGGTGTCGCCGCCCGCCCGGTCGCGAGGTCGGCCTGCCCCCAGGCGCGGGCGAAGACGACCTCGCCGTCGGCGGCGAGGGCGACCGAGACGGAAGGGCAGCGGTGGGCGGCCAGCGCCTCGACGCAGAGGTCGTCCAGCCGCGCGGCATCCAGAAGCTCGGGCATGACGGCGGCCTTTCGGTCAGCGGGGGCGGGTCGGGGCCGGCCCGGACGGCGCCGGTCGCTTCGGGACGGCCCCGGTCCGGTCGCCGCAGGTCGTGTCCGGTCGAACCCCGTCGAGTCCGTTCGTGTCCGGTCGAGCTCGATCGAACTCGGAGGGAAAACCGTCCGCTCCGGTCACGTGTGGTCCCGCCGAGTCTGCCCTACGGCCGGGCGGCCGACTCCAGCGCCTGGCGGAGGTGGCCGGCCGAGGCGGTCAGCAGGCGGCTGGCGGTGGCGGCGTCGACGTGGGCGAGCAAGGTCAGAATCGCCGGTTTGACCTCGCCGTCGGTGGCGGTGAGCGCCGCTTCGATCGCGGCGTCCCCCGCTCCCGTCGCGAGGGCCACGATCCGGCGCGAGCGGGCCCGCAGCTTCTCGTTGGAGGCGCGGACGTCGACCATCAGACTGCCGTAGGTCTTGCCGAGCCGGATCATGGTGATGGTCGACAGCATGTTGAGCACGAGCTTCTGCGCGGTGCCGGACTTCAACCGGGTCGAGCCGACGACCAGTTCGGGCCCCACCACGACCTCGATGCCGTGGTCGGCGGCGGCGGCCAGCGGGGAGTCCGCGTTGCAGGACAGCCCGACCGTCAGCGCGCCCACGGACCGCGCGTACTCCACCGCGCCCAGCGCGTACGGGGTGCGGCCGGAGGCCGAGACGCCCACCACGGAGTCCTCCGGCGTGAGATCCAGCGCCTTGAGGTCGGCTGCGGCGAACTCCCTGCTGTCCTCGGCCCCTTCGACCGAGATGACCATCGCCTCGGGACCGCCCGCGATCAGCCCCACCACCTCGCGCCCCGGTGTGGTGTTGAAGGTCGGCGGGCACTCGCTCGCGTCGAGCACGCCGAGCCGCCCGGCGGTGCCGGCGCCCGCGTAGATCAGCCGGCCGCCGCGCGCCATCCGGTCGGCGATCGCGTCGATGGCCGCGGCGATCTCGGGGAGCCGGCCGGCCACCGCCGCCGGCACGGTGGCGTCCTCCGCGTTCATGGTCCGGGCGATCTCCAGGGTGGAGAGCCGGTCGATCTCGGCGAGCTCGGGCCGGAACGCCTCGGTGGTCAGCGTCTCCAACTCGCGGCGCAGCTCGGTGTACTGGGTCATCAGCGGTTCGTTCATCCTTCGTGCGGTGGGGCGTTACGGAGTTACGGCGTTACGCGCGGCCGGCCCGCGGGGTGTGCCGGTGCGCCAGCGCCTCGTACGACGCCGACAGCGCCGGTGCGGCCGCCTCGTAGGTGCGCTGGGCGACACCGATGAACAGGCAGTCCACCACGAGGAGTTGCCCGGTCCGGCTGGACATCGCGGCGGGCCGCAGTTCGCTCTCCCGGGAGGTCGCGGTGGTGAGCACCACGTCCGCGTACTGGGTGACCGTGCCGTCGGCCCGTCCGGTGATGGCGACGGTGGTGGCGCCGACGTCGAAGGCGGCCCGCAGCGGGTCCACCACGTCGTGTGTGCTGCCGGAGTGGGTGATCGCCAACGCCACGTCGCCGGGACGCAGTTGTACGGCGTTGGTGACCGCCAGGTGCGGGTCCGCGTGGGCGTGCGCTATCAGCCCGATCCGCAGCAGCTTCTGCGCCAGGTCCTGGCCGACCAGGCTGGAGGCGCCCACGCCGTAGACATCGATCCGCCGGGCCGCCGCCAACGCGGCCACCGCGGCCTCCAGTTGCGTCATGTCCAGCTGGGCGGCGGTGTCGGCGAGGGTGTGCTGCTCCTCCATCGCGAGCTTGGTGACCACATCGGCGAGTGGGTCGTCCACGGCGATGTCGGCGGTGACGGCCGGCGCCGCGCCGGTGGCCTGCTGGGCGGCGAGCGCGGCCAGGGCGAGCCGCAGGTCCCGGTAGCCGGGATAGCCGAGCAGCCGGGCGGTACGGACCACGGTGGCCTCGCTCGTCCCGGTGCGGACGGCGAGCGCGGTGACGGTCAGCCGGGCGCAGCCGGCCGGGTCGCCCGCGACCGCGTCGGCCACCCGCTGCATGGAGCGGGTCATGGACGGCGCGACGGTGCGGACCTTGGCGGCGAGGGCCCCCGGGTCGGGGGTCGTGACGGGGGCGCCGGGTGTGCCGGGCGCGCCGGAGGGGGCGCGGACGCTCGGGGAGAAAGTTTCCTTCACGCTGTAGGTCACGCTCTGAAAGGTATTTTCAGGGCGTGGCGGCGTCAAGGGTCCGCTCGGGGGAGAGGGGGCGGGGCCGCGCCCATGAAGCCATGGGGCGGGCGCTCTCGCCGGCGCCCGGGCGGCCTCACGGCGGTCCGGGCCGCCCCGGGACCGGCCGGATCCGGCCGTCCGCTCCCGTCCCGGTCCGTAACCGCGCGGGCTTGCGACAATGGAAGCATGGAAGGCCAAGCTGACAACCGTACGATCGAAGTGGCGCTGCATGACGCCCGCGCGCGCGTCCTCGCCGATCTCACCGCCCGCGCGGTGGCGGAGGCCGAGGTCGTGTCCCTGCTGGAGGAGGCGCTCAGCAAGCGCCGGTGGTGGGTCCAGCAGTGGCCGGACGGCGCCGCGTACGTCGCCGGGCTGCTCGCTCAGGACATCCAGGACGCCCTGTTGGAGACGCAGGGCCGCTGGCCGCTGTGCCCGGACTGCGAGGAGCCGCACGCCCTGGCGGTCGAACCGGAACTCGGCCCGGACCCGCAGTGGGTCTGCGAGTCCCGCGGCCTCCCGATCGCCCCCGTCGGCGCCCTGGGCAGGTGACGCCTCCATGGCCGTCTACATCGATCCCCCCAGCTGGCCCGGGCACGGCCGCCTCTGGTCCCACCTGATCAGCGACACCTCCTACGCCGAGCTGCACGCCTTCGCCGACCTGCTCGGCGCCCCGCCCCGCGCCTTCGACCGCGACCACTACGACGTCCCCTCCCCCCGTTACGCCGACGCCGTCCGCCTCGGCGCGATCGAGGTCACCAGCAAGGACCTCCTCCGCCGCCTCACCGCCGCCGGCCTCCGCCGCCGCAAGCCCCCCAAGGGCCTCCGCCTGGTCCACGACGTCCCCCTCCCCGATTTCGACATCGACCCGGAGCCGTGAGGGCGCGGCGCCCCGGGTCCGGCGGGTGGCGGCTGCCGCAGCCGCCTCGTCCGCCTCTTCGGACCGTCACCGCTCAGCCGAGAAGTTCCAGCTCGGTGCCGATGTTGCGGCGGGCGACCGGTTCCCACTGGGCCTGGCCGTAGCCGGTGCGGAAGAGGTGGGGGAGGTCGAGCAGACGGCGCAGGATGTCGGCGCGGCCGGTGCGGAAGGCGTCGTCGGGGACGAAGGCGTACTCCTCGCGGACGGCGGCGGCGTACGCGGCGTAGTCGGCGGGGTCGCCGGCCAGCACGGCGAGGTCGGCGTCGCAGAGCACCTCGCCATTGCGGTCGCCCTCGGCGGGGTCGTGGGTCACGGTGAGGCGCACCAGCCGGGCGACCTCCCGCGTACGGCCCGGGTCCAGGCCGATCTCGGGCAGGGCGCGCTCGGCCAGCCGGGCGCTGCTCTCCTCGTTCTCGCTGCGGTCGGGCCGGTAGACGACGTCATGGAACCAGGCGGCCAGCGCCACCGCGTCCGGGTCGTCCGCGTGCGCGGTCAGCTCGGTGGCCCGGGTCAGCACCGCGAGCAGGTGGTCCAGCGTGTGATAGCGCCGCTGCGGCTCGGCCCACCGTTCCAGCAGCTCCCGCCCGTACGGCGCGGGATCGGGCGCGGAGTCCGGGTCTTTCCGGCAGCGGCGCACCAGCTCGCACCACTCGGCGAGCAGAGCGGCGTAGCGGGGGTGCGCGGCAGCGGTCGAGGTGGGCATGCGGGCTATTGTGCGGCACTGTTGCCACTGGGGTTACGGCGCCCTGCGGGACGACCCGGGCGCGGGTGCCCTGGAGGGGCGGGCCTCCGAAGGTGGTGCACGGTTCCGGCTGCGTACCCGTCGGGCCATGCCGGCCCCGATTCATCGGTCAGCGGTTCGCCGCGCATGTGTCGGGCGGGCCCGCGCGGCCGTCGCCAGCGGATTTGCGCGCGGGCCGCGGCCTGGTCGGCCCCCTTGGGCGGCCCGCCGCCCGGGTACGGAGGGCTATGGGTGCCGACTGACCGCCGCGCGGAGGTGGGGCCGCCTCTCGCGCGGGAGTTACGGGTGTGGCACCCTTCTCATATGTCTAGACCAATCTTCGAGGTGATCGCGCTCGGCGCAGACGATGCCGTAGCGGCCCAGGACGGCGGGGCCGACCGCCTCGAACTGGTCACCGACATGGCAGCGGACGGGCTGACACCCAGTCGGGCCACTTTTGGCGCGATCCGGGCCGCCGTCGACCTTCCGCTGCGCGTCATGCTGCGGCTGTCCGACGGCTTCAGCGCGGGCGACGAGCGCGGGCTGGACGCGCTGTGCGAGGCGGCGCAGGGGCTGCGGGCGGAGGGCGCGGACGAATTCGTGCTCGGGTTTCTCGACGACCGCGGGCGGGCCGATCTGGAGGCCGTGCACGCGCTGGTGGACGTGCTCGACGGGTGCCGGTGGACCTTCCACCGGGCCATCGACCGGGCCGCCGACCGGGACGCGCTGAGATTGCAGCTGGCCGGACTGCCCGGACTGGACACGTATCTCACCGCGGGCTCGCCGCACGGCGTCGCCACCGGCATCGACGTGCTGTGCGCCGAGGCGGCCCGGGTCGGCGAACCGGGTTACGAGCCGCGGCTGCTGGTCGGTGGCGGCCTGCTGCTCGACCATGTGCCGGAGCTGCGGGCCGCCGGGCTCGATGCCTTCCATGTGGGCGGCGCGGTGCGGCGCGACGGCTGGGCGGGCTCGGTGGACGTCACCGCGGTACGCACCTGGCGCGCCGCCCTGGACGCACCGGTCGCGGCGGCCGAGCCGGAAGCCGAACCGGCCTCCGCCCGCCCGTAGCCCGGCGGCAGGACCTCCCCGGACCGGCTTCCCCGGACCGAGCGGCTAGTCCACCAGCGCCTCCGGCAGCGGATCGCTGTGCAGCACCGTCAGACCGGACACCGCACGGGTCAGCGCCACGTACAGCCGGCGCAGCCCGGTGCGGCCGTCCGGTTCGGCGGCCACGAGGGCGGCGGGATCGTCCAGGACCACGTAGTCGTACTCCAGGCCCTTCGCCAGCGAGGCCGGGACGAGGGTGAGGCGGGCGGACGCCGAGGTCTCCTCGCCCGGGGAGAGATGGGGCAGGCCGGCCGCCGCCAGCGCCGAGGACAGCGCCGGGATCCGGGGGTCGGCCGCGATCAGGCCGATCGAG
Organism: Streptomyces polygonati; assembly: GCF_042650325.1. Taxonomy (NCBI): domain Bacteria; kingdom Bacillati; phylum Actinomycetota; class Actinomycetes; order Kitasatosporales; family Streptomycetaceae; genus Streptomyces; species Streptomyces polygonati. Next base: position 218,924 of record NZ_JBHSBB010000013.1, read on the forward strand.
CCCTCGTGGCCGAGCGACTCCCGGCAGGCGGCCACCACCGCCGCGTCCAGCCCCTCGGCCGGCACCGGGCGGATCGACAGCGCCCCCGCCGCCTCCCGGACCGAGGTGGCCGGCGCCAGCCCCGGGGCGATCGACGGCAGCAGCCGGGACGCGTACGCGATCACCTCGCGGGGCACGCGGAAGCCCTGGGTCAGCTCCTCGACGCGGGCTTCCGGCTTGCCCAGGTGCGACAAGGCCTCGGCCCAGGAGGCGGTGGCCCACGGGGTGGTGCCCTGGGCCAGGTCGCCGAGGACGGTCGCCGAGCCGGTGGAGCAGCGGCGGCCCACCGCCCGGTACTGCATGGGGGACAGATCCTGCGCCTCGTCCAGCACCACATGCCCCAGCGAGGACGTGCGCTGCACCAGGTCGTACGCCTCGTCCACCAGCACCGCGTCCGCCGCCGACCAGCGCGCCGCCTTCAGCCCGCGCGCCGGGCGGGCCCACCGGATCTCCCGCTGCTCCTCCTCGCCGAGCAGCCCGTCGGCGCAGGACGCCAGGAACTCCGGGTCCGACAGCAGCCGCAGCACCGTCTTCGCCGGGTCCACCGAGGGCCAGCACGCCTTGACCGCCGCCTTCACCGCGGGAGTCCGCGCCACCGCGTCCTGTACGCGGTCGTCGGGGGCCTCCCCGGCGCGTTCCATCTGGACCAGGACGGCGTGCGCGATCCGCTGCGGCAACGCGTCGTGCGCGGCGCCGTAGCGGATGTCGCGGTCCGCCAACTCCCGGACGATCTCTTCCAGTTCGTAGGCGGGTACCCGCCAGCGCCGCGACCCGCGTACCACCATCACCGGCTCGGTGGGCATCCGGATGCCGGACCGTACCGCCCGGCGCAGCACTTCCGCCATCCGCGCGTCGCCCTTGATCCGGGCCGCGGCCGGCGAGTCCGCGCCGCGCACCTCGACATGGGCCACCAGGTCGTCCACCGTCGCCTGCTTGACCTGGAGTTCGCCCAGCGCCGGCAGCACCTGCTCGATGTACTGGAGGAAGGAGGCGTTCGGCCCGATGACGAGCGTGCCGGTACGGGCCAGCCGGTCCCGGTGCGCGTACAGCAGGTACGCCACCCGGTGCAGGCCCACTGCGGTCTTGCCGGTGCCGGGCGCGCCCTGGACGCAGACCGTGCCGGTGACGCCCGCGCGGACGATCTCGTCCTGCTCGGGCTGGATGGTGGCCACGATGTCCCGCATCGGACCGACACGGGGCCGCTCGATCTCGGCCTGGAGCAGCCGGCTGGAGGTGTCCGACTCCTCGGGATCGGAGAGATGCTCGTCCTCGTAGGCGGTCAACTCCCCGCCCGTGTAACCGAAGCGGCGGCGCAGCGCGACATCCATCGGCTCGGTGCGGGAAGCGCGGTAGAACGGCTGCGAGACAGGTGCGCGCCAGTCGATGACCATCGGGTCGCCGTCGCCGTCATGGACGTGCCGCCGCCCGATGTAGAAGCTCTCTCCTTCGGCGCCCTCGGCCAGCTCCACGCCGGGGGCGTGCCGGTAGTCGAGACGGCCGAAGAACAGCGGGGTGTGGGCGAGGTCGGCGAGCGCCTTGATCCGGGTGTCGATCTGGGCGGTCAGCACCTGGGCGTTCACCCAGTTGGCGGCGACATCGGCGATGTCGAGCGCTTCGACGTCCTGGCGCATGGAGCGCAGCGCCGCCCGGGAGGCGGCGAGGTGGTCGCGTTCGCGGCCCAGCGGGTCCCGCGGTGATGCCTCTGGGTGATCGGCCTCCGACCGCGGCCGCGGTCGGGGCTGGGGCTGGTCCTGGGTGTGGGCGTGCGAGGGCAAGGCTTCGCCTCCGGCTGGTGCGGTTCGATCGGTTCGCTACGGCTCGCGACGGTGGGCCCGGTGCGTACGCGCGGTGCGGCGCGCGAAGGCGTCCGCGGACGCACGCGAGGCGGTGTCACGAAGAGCCGGCCGGTTTCCGTCCGGGCGGCGGCACTCCCGAGGGGAGGCGGCAAGACGGACGATCCTACGCGCCCGGGTGGACCGGTACGAAATGGTTTTCCGGAGCGTCGCCGATGGCCTGCGGGCGGCCTGCGGGGGCGGCGCCCAAGGGGGTCGACCCCGAGGCGGCCCCTGGGCGGGCCTGATGCGGGCCCGGGGACGGCTCAGGGTTCCGGGTCAGCCCGGAGGCTGAGACAGAAGGTGAGATTCGAGCCCCCGGTCCGATCCACTCCGGATGCGGAAATCGTACCGTTGAGATATGGCTTCGAGCACACTTTATCCCGTTCCCACCACGACCGGTGGCACCGCGATAGGCGCCCACCCCGATCCCCCCGGTCACCGCCTCGGGAATGCGCTGCGAGCGGTGCGGGTCTACGTCTCGGCGATTGTCGAGGTGGTCGTCCTCGGCAATGACGGCCAGGCGCTCGGCACATCGCGCTATCCGAACTCCTGAGGCCCTGGCGAGGCAGCCGCCGACCGCCGACAGGGGCGGGCCTGTGCCGCTGATCAGGGACGTTGCTCAATACGAACTCCGCCTCGGCCTGTAGGGTGAATCCGGCAGGCCGGATCGGTCCGGAGGTCATATGGAACACGGAAGCGCACCCCGGCCCCCGCGGCCGGACGCCACTCAGGAAAGCCTTGAGTCGATCCTCGAGGTGGAACTCCCCGACTATCTGGTCACGAATGGCGTCGGCGGCCTCATCTGGGACTTCCCCTCGGATCAGGTATTCCTTCGGGACGGTGCCCTGGCGGCCTTCGGATTCGCGCCCGGCGAGTTCGACGGCCGGGCCGACGCATTGCGCGAGCGCATGATCCTGGAGGACACACCCGGACTGGCGGAGACCGCGCTGGCCGGCGCGGACGAATACGGCGCCTACTTCCGGGTCCGCGCCCGCGACGGGAGTCTGGCCTGGACGCATCTGCGGGCTGTCATCAAGCGCGACGACGACGGAACCGCACTCCACGCTGTCGGTGTCGTCCGCAGCGCCGAGGCGGAGATCGGGCACGCGGCCCACCAGAGCACCCTGACCCGCGAGCGACTGCGGCAGCGGGACGCGGTCCAGGAGACCACGGCCGCGCTAGCCCGGGCCCTGACCGTCGAGGACATCCTCGCGTTTGTCACCGGCCGGCCGTTCCTGGAACTGCTCGGCGCGTCAGGGGTCGCCCTCAGCGTGGTCGAACAGGACCGCCGGCGGCTGCTCGCGACCAGGGGGCTGCCGCCCGCCCTCCAGCGCGATCTCGGGGTCACCCGGATGGACTCGGCGCTGCCCGTCGCCGAGTCCATCCGCACCCAGACGCCCTCCTTCGTCACCCGGGAGGACGTACGGGACAACTACCCGCTGCTGTGGCCGTACATCGAGCTGACGGAGCTGACCTCCTCGGCCATCCTGCCGCTGGCCGCCGAAGCCCGGCCGACCGGCGCACTGTCGATCCTGTACAAGGACAAACGGGAGTTCAGCCCCGAGGAACGCAATCTGCTGCTCGCCCTGGCGGGCACCTTCTCGCAGTCCCTCCAGCGCGCCCAGGCGTACGACCGGGAGCACTCCATGGCCGTCGCCCTCCAGCAGGGCATGCTGCCGAGGAGCATTCCGCGGCTGCCGGGGCTGTGCCTGGCGGTCCGCTATCAGCCCGCCACCGCCGGTCATCAGGCGGGCGGCGACTGGTACGACGCCATGCCGCTCCCCGACGGGAGCATCGGGCTGGTGGTGGGCGATGTGCAGGGCCACGACGTCGACGCCACGGCGGTGATGGGACAGGTGCGGGCGGCGATCCGGGCCTTCTCCTCGGAAGGGCACCCGCCGGCCGTCATCGCGGCCCGCACCTCCGCCTTTCTGCAGGACATGGACACCGAACTCATCGCCACCTGCGTCTGTGTCCATCTGGACCCCGCGACCGGCGACGCCGAGTTCGTCCGGGCCGGGCACCCCTATCCGCTGCTCCGGGGCGCCGATCGCCGCAGCGGCCCCATCGAGGTCGCGGGCGGGGTGCCGCTCGGGCTGCCGCAGTACAACAACGAGCCGTACCCCGTCACCCGGATCCGGCTGACCGCCGATGACACCCTGCTGCTGTGCACCGACGGACTGCTGGAGTCGCACCGCTCGGACCTCGACGCGGGCGAACGCCGGATCCGGGCGCTGCTGGACGAGGGCCCCGGCGATCTCGACGAGCTGGCGGAGCACATCGTCGCCACCATCGAGAAACGACAGGGCAGGGAGGACGACATCGCCCTTCTCCTCGCCTGTCTCGCCAGGCCCGACTGAGCGGATCAGGGCTACCCGCCCGGGGCCGCCGACCGGTCAGTTGGAGGCGTTCTCCCAGACCGGCAGCCAGACGTCGTTGTCCACGCCGTGGGTCGTACAGGTGTACTGGATCAGGTCGCGGCCCTGTCCGACGCCTCCCTTGACGTTGAGGCACTTGCCGCTGGACTTGACCTCGATCTGGTAGCCGATGCCCTTGTGGACGAACTTCCACTGCTCGTTCGCCCCGGTGCCACAGGTGTACTGGATGACCTGGGCGGCCTCCTCATTCCCACCGCCCTCGACGTTGAGGCACTTGCCGCTGTGCTCGGACCTCAGCCGGAACCAGCCGCCCGAGGTGGCCTCGGGCTCCCATCGTTCGTTGGACGCGCGGGAGTAGGGCCATTGGATGACATGCGCCAGATTGTGCGTGGAAGCACCGCTGACGTTCGCCACCTGGCCGGGGTCGCTCGCCAGTCGCAGGGTCAGGGTGTTCACCTGCGCGGCGGCGTCCGCCGTCGGCGCCAGCGCGAGCGCGCCCAGCAGCAGCCCGGCGCCGATCGCCGCCGCGCCCGCGCCGGCGGCCCGACGCTTCACACGCGACGTGCGCGCCGTCGTCGTCGCGGCCGTCGTCATACGCGTCGTATTCGTGGTCACAAATCCTCCAAGTGGTGTGACACCGGGACAAGACGAGCCGATCATGCCCACCGCCACGCGTCGCGTATGCCGAATGACCGTGATGATCCACTCCAAAGGGTGATGTTTATGTCACTTTGGGTAAATGTGCGGACGGTGGGGGCCGGTCGGAGGTGTGCGGTGGCGGTCCGAGGGCGCATGCCGAAGCCGGCCGCCGTCCGGGGTGTCCCGGACAGCGGCCGGCTTCGGTCGTAGCGGCGAAGTGGTCGCCGGCTTCTTGCTACTGGCTACTTGCTATTGGCTACGGGCTGCTAGCCGTGCCGTCCGCGGCGGCGGGTGAAGACCACGAGCGCGGCGCCCGTTCCGAGTACGCCCACCGCGCCCAGCGCCATCCACTCCACGCCGTCCGTGCCGGTGTGCGGCAGGTGCGGGGGCTTGGTGGGAGGCGTGTGCGGGGGGTGGGTCGGCGGGGTGTGGGGTGCCGTCGTGGGTGGGGTGTGCGGCGGGTGGGTCGGCGGTGTGTGCGGAGGCTTCGTCGGCGGTGTGTGCGGCGGGTGGGTCGGCGGTGTGTGCGGAGGCTTCGTCGGCGGTGTGTGCGGCGGGTGGGTCGGCGGAGTGTGGGGCGGCTTGGTCGGTGGGGTGTGCGGCGGCTTGTGCGGGGGCTTGTGCGGGGGCTTGTGGGGTGGCTTGTGCGGCGGCTTGTGGGGCGGGCAACTGGTGGTTTCGTGTCCCGGCACGGAGTGCGTCGGCCGGGGGTGGTGCACGGGCACCGGCCGGGTGTGCGTCGGCCGGGGGTGGTGCACGGGGGCCGGCCGGGTGGTTTCGTGCCCCGGCCAGGAGTCGGACGGCTGGGGGTGGCCGTAGCCGTACCCGTAGCCGGGCTGAGTGGTCTCGTGCCCGGGCCCGGAGTCGGAGGGCTGGGGGCTGCCGTAGCCGTAGCCGTACGCGGGCCGGGAGGGTTCCTGGCTCGGCGAGGGGTCCGAGGGCTGCGGGCTGCCGTAGCCGGAGCTCTGCGACGGCCGGACGTAGCCGTACCCGTGGCCGGCACCGGGGCCGTGCCCGATTCCGTAGCCGATTCCGTAGCCGTCGGAGTCCGAGTCGCTCTGTGTGTACGCGCTGTCCGGCCCGCCGTCGTCGGACGGGGTGAGGCCGAACGCGGAGCCGGGGAGCAGCAGGCCGGCCGCGGCGATGACCGCCGCGCCGACGACTGCCGTGGACGCCGCGACAGCACGGAGCGTCCTCCGCTCGCGCGGCCGGGCGGGAGGATGCGTCTGCTGGTGATCCATGGGGGCAGAAAACATCACATATGACTCATCAGCTTGTATGCCACGGAGGGCGGCCGGGCAGATTCGCACGGATGGCCACACCTTCTGGCGGGCGTGGCCGCCAACCGGGTGAGCGCGGGGTGACTCCCGGGGGAGTCCGCTCCAGGGGGTGGGCCGCGGTCGTGCCCAGACCGTCCGCCGGTGGTGGGTTGCTCGCGCAGTTCCTCGCGCCCCTGCCGGGGCGAGGAACGCGGCCGCCCGGGTGGGTGCGGCATCCGACGTACAATTTTCTGTTCCCCCCGAACGCACTCCCCGGACCGGTCCCGTACCGCGCTCCCCGGAACGTCCGGGTCCAACGCGCTTCCCGACCGCGGAGGTCCTGCGTGTCCTGTCTGATCGTCCAGAGCGACAAGACCCTCCTGCTGGAGGTCGACCACGAACAGGCCGACGCCTGCAGGCGGGCCATCGCCCCCTTCGCCGAGCTGGAGCGCGCCCCCGAGCACATCCACACCTACCGGCTCACCCCGCTCGGCCTGTGGAACGCCCGCGCCGCCGGGCACGACGCCGAGCAGGTGGTGGACGCGCTGGTGGAGTTCTCCCGCTACCCGGTGCCGCACGCCCTGCTGGTCGACGTCGCCGAGACCATGGACCGCTACGGGCGGCTGCGGCTCAGCAAGGACCCGGCGCACGGTCTGGTGCTGACCACCACCGACCGGCCGGTGCTGGAGGAGATCCTGCGGTCCAAGCGGATCCAGCCGCTGGTGGGCGCCCGGATCGACCCGGACACCGTGCTGGTGCACCCCTCCGAGCGCGGCCAGATCAAGCAGGCGCTGCTCAAGCTGGGCTGGCCAGCCGAGGACTTCGCCGGCTATGTGGACGGCGAGGCGCACGCGATCGACCTGGCCGAGGACGGCTGGAGCCTGCGGCCGTACCAGAAGCAGGCGGTGGAGAACTTCTGGCACGGCGGCTCGGGCGTGGTGGTGCTGCCCTGCGGCGCCGGCAAGACGCTGGTCGGCGCGGGCGCGATGGCCCAGGCGAAGGCGACCACGCTGATCCTGGTGACGAACACCGTCTCGGCCCGGCAGTGGAAGCACGAGCTGGTCAAGCGCACCTCGCTGACCGAGGAGGAGATCGGCGAGTACAGCGGCACGCGCAAGGAGATCCGGCCGGTCACCATCGCCACCTACCAGGTGCTGACGACCAAGCGGAAGGGCGTCTATCCGCACCTGGAGCTGTTCGACTCCCGGGACTGGGGCCTGATCGTCTACGACGAGGTGCACCTGCTGCCCGCCCCGGTGTTCAAATTCACCGCCGACCTTCAGGCCCGGCGCCGGCTCGGGCTGACCGCGACGCTGGTCCGGGAGGACGGCCGCGAGTCGGACGTCTTCTCGCTGATCGGGCCCAAGCGCTTCGACGCTCCCTGGAAGGAGATCGAGGCGCAGGGCTACATCGCGCCCGCCGACTGCGTCGAGGTCCGGGTCAATCTGACCGAGTCCGAGCGGCTGGCGTACGCGACCGCCGAGGCCGAGGACAAGTACCGCTACTGCGCCACCACCGCGACCAAGCGGAAGGTCACCGAAGCGCTGGTCGCCAAGCACGCCGGGGAGCAGACACTGGTCATCGGGCAGTACATCGACCAGCTGGACGAGCTGGGCGAGCACCTCGGGGTGCCGGTGATCAAGGGTGAGACGTCCAACGCGCAGCGCGAGAAGCTCTTCGAGGCCTTCCGCCAGGGGGAGATCTCGGTGCTGGTCGTCTCCAAGGTGGCCAACTTCTCCATCGACCTGCCCGAGGCGACCGTGGCCATCCAGGTCTCCGGCACCTTCGGCTCCCGCCAGGAGGAGGCCCAGCGCCTCGGCCGCGTGCTGCGCCCGAAGGCCGACGGCCACGAGGCCCGCTTCTACTCGGTGGTCGCCCGCGACACCATCGACCAGGACTTCGCCGCGCACCGGCAGCGGTTCCTGGCCGAGCAGGGATACGCGTACCGGATCGTGGACGCGGACGATCTGCTCACGGGCGCCGGCGAGGACGTCTGAGGGAACCGCGCGGACCCGTCCGGACTGAAGCGGGCATGACCCGAGTGGCCGGGCGGGCGTAAGGCGGCGGGTCGGGGGTAAGCGCCCTCCCAGCACATCGGGTGCCTATCGAGGGGGATGCGGTTCATGGCCGTCCGAGACACGCTGTTCCGCGTGACGTCGAAAAGGCCGGAGCCGGAGCCGAAGCCGCGCGGGGCGAAGGACGACGCGGCGAAGGCTCCGCTCCCCAAGGGGCCCGCCGCCAAGACGCGGACACCCAGATTCCGTACGACCAAGCCCCGCACCACCCCCGAGCCGCCGCCCGCCGCGCCAGCCCCACCGCCGCCCCCCGCGCCGCGCCGCCCGGTGCTCCAGCGGCGCTCCTTCGGGTCCTCGCTGGCCCGGGCCGCCGTCCTGGCCCTGGCGATCCTCTTCATGCTCGCCTTCGCGGTCGCCCTCGCCAAGGTGACGCTGGTGCCCTCCCCGGCCTCCGTCAAGCTCGTCCACAGCAACTTCCGCCCCGGCGCCTCCATCCGCGCCTACCTCGACCAGCCGGCGCTGCGCGACACCGTGAAGCAGATCGGCGGCAATGTCCTGCTCGGTGTGCCCTTCGGCATCCTGCTCCCGATGCTCTTCCCGCGAGCCCGCGGCCTCTTCCGCGTCATCGTGATCACCGCCGTCGTCATGCTGATGGTCGAAGCCACCCAGGGCGCCATCGTCGAGGGCCGCGCCTTCGACATCGACGACGTCATCCTCAACACCACCGGCGCCCTGATCGGCTACGCCCTCCTCGGCCGCCGCCTCGGCCTCGCCCTCCACCCCCGCCGCGCCCACTGGTGGCACCGGTTCGGTTACGGGCAGAAGCCCCAGGACTGAGCCGGGGGTCTGTGAGCGGAGCTGTCCCGTCGTGTCAGTGGGCCATGCCACACTGTCCGTGACGACTTCCGAGGAGGAGGTGGCGATATGAGTGTCGCGCACGAAGACCACTACGGACCATGGACCGTGGAGGAAGTGCTGGCGCTGGAGGAAGATCGCGGACAGCGGCGGGAACTGATGGGGGACACGCTTTTCATGTCGCCGGCACCGGGCACGAAGCACCAACGGGCCTCACTCGGCCTTGCCATGCTGTTGGACGCGGCGATCCGGTCTGCCGGGGCGCCGTATGAGGTTCTGGAGGCCGTCAACGTGGTCCTTCCCGACGGCCTCTTCATCCCGGACATCGCGGTGGTGGATGCCGCCGCGGCGGCCGGGGACCCGGTGGCGTATGACGCCGAAGCCGTGGTCCTGGTGGTCGAGATCGTCTCGCCATCCTCGGCCGGCCGCCGGATCGACCGACTGCTGAAGCCGCCGTACTACGCGCAGGCCGGGATCGAACACCTGTGGCGGTTTGAGCTGGAGCCCGGGCCCGCGCTGATCGTTGCCGAGCTGGAAGCCGGGCGCTATGCGGACCGGATCGTGGCTGAGGCGGGGCGCGAGACGCTGATCGAGAAGCCGTTTTCCGTCGAGCTGGACCCCGGGCGGCTCGTGCGTCCTCGGGGCTGAGTCGCGGCTTCGCCCCGACGAGGTCAGGCCGGGTCGTCGGCCAGTTCGGAGACGCCGGTGATGCGGTGGAGGGCGAACGTGCGGACGGTGTCGGCGTTGTGGTCGTAGGCGGTGACGTAGCCGCCCTCGACGCGGACCGGGGCGATGACGCGTTGGCTGGCGGCGCCCTCGGCGTTGACGTAGCCGATCCAGAGGGACTCGCCGGCCAGGACGGCGGCCTGCATGGTGGCGAGGGTGTCGGCGGTCGGAGTCCGGGGGAGGCCGTCGGGGGCCGCGGGGCTGGTGCGGTGGACAGCGGTGGCGGCGCGGTCGCCCGCCCGGATGGCCTTGACGGCGACGCCGAGCAGATGGTCGTCCGGGACCGGCGGCCCCTCGCCGATCGGTACGGGCGGGGTGCGCGGCGGAGTGCGGCGGGCGTCGGGGCGGCTGATCAGGACATCGCCGTCGGCGGATTCGGCGGCCGGGGCCAGGCCCATCGCGCGCAGCCGGTCCAGCAGGGTGCCGGGCTCGGTCTGGGAGGCCAGCACGGTCGGGGCGAGGCGGCGCAGGCCGAGGCTGGCGGCGCGGCGGTCGGCCAGCAGCTCGGTGAGCAGGGAGTCGTCGTCGCAGCGCAGATATGCGGCCGCAGCGCCGACCCGGAGGGTGCCGTGGCGGCGGGCCACGTCATCGATCAGGTAGCTGAGCGGCTGCGGGACCGGCGTGCGCGAGTGGCTGCTCAGGAACGCTTGCAGCTCGGCGGCGGTCCGGCCCGCGTCCAGGGCGCGGCGTACCGACTCCGGGGTGAAGCGGTAGACGGTGGCGCCGCCCTTGGACTCGATGTCGGCCAGTACGTCGAGGGTCTCGGCGAGCGCCGCGACGAGCGGGCCGGTGGCCACCGCCGTCAGGTCGGCCTGGAGGAGGACGTGGTCCAGCGGTTTGGGGAGCAGCGGCGCGAGGACGTCGGCGGCCTCCCCCGGGTCCCCCTCCAGCAGCGGCCGGGCGTGGGCGGCCAGCGCGCCGCGTCCGGTGACGCCCAGCACCTCGGCGTCGTTCAGGCTCCAGCCCAGCAGGTCGGTGCGCAGCGTTTCCGTGCCGGCCCGCAGCGGACGCTCCCAGCGCAGCCGGGCCAGCAGGGACGCCCGGTCGGCGGCCGAGCCCGGCGGCAGTCCGGCGAGCAGGCGCAGCGCGCGGCGGCGGACCTGTGGGGCCAGTGAGCGGTCCAGGTCGGGGCCGAGCGCGGACAGCGCCCGGTTCTTGGGGTCGCGGCTGCCGACCAGGCCGGGCGTGCGGGTCGCGGTCAGCCAGGCGGCGGCCAGTACGGTCCACTGGCGGGCGGTGGGCAGTTGCCGCCACTCGTCGGCGGCGGGGGTGAGGGCGTAGGCCTCGTCCAGCTCGCCGTCGGTGGCGATCAGGCCCGCGGCGTAGGCGAGTTCGAGCCAGAAGGCGGTCTCGGACTCGGCGAGGTCCAGGGCGCCGGCGGTACGTTTCAGGTCCCGGACGCTGATGCCGCCGGCCCGCAGCACCGGCGGGCCGCCGCTCTGCCAGGCGGTGAGCAGCTCGGTGACGGTACGGACCGCGGTCAGGGCCTGCCCCGCGGCGGTCAGGTCCACCGTCTTCTCGGACCGGGCGACCGCCTCCACGGCGGGCGGCGCGGGTTCGGGCGTACGGTGCGCCCGGCCGCCGCGCAGGGTCAGCGCGGCCTCGCGGGGCAGCACGACATTGTGCGGGCCGGCGGGCAGCAGCAGCCCCCTGGCCAGCAGCCACTGCACCGGGGTCGCGGCGCGCGCCGCCCGTACGGCCGCGGCGGCGTCCCGTACCTCGCCGTACGGCGGCCCCCACACCAGGCGCTCCAGCACCGCCCATACCCCTTCGGGGGCCTGCTCCAGCAGCGCGGCCAACCGCTCGGGGTCGCCGAACAGCCCGGCCAGCGCGTTCAGCGCGCTCACCGAGTCGTGCGTCTTGGCCAGGCCGGCGTCCTCCAGCACCTCCTGGAGGCGGGCCGGGGACATCCCGGCGGTCGTCTCCCCCACGGACGGGCCGAGCCCGGTCGCCGACACCACGGCCGCGGTCGGCGCCAGCACGTCCCGCGCGGTCCGCACCAGCCGCAGCGCGTCGTCCCCGCCCCACACCAGCCCATGCCGCCGCAACGTCTCCACGGCCCCGGGCAGCGCCTCCACGACGGCCCGCGCGACCCCCTCGGCGAGCGACTCCCCGCCGAGCGGCACGGCCGCGCGGGCGGCGAGGTTGCGGGCGGCCCGGTCATCGGCGTGGGCGCCGCCCTGCGTCGCCGCGGCCCCCGCCTCCGGCGCCCGGCCGGGGCCGCCGGCCGCCGTATCCGTGCTCGGGCCGGGCCCGGTGGCACCGCCGGCGTCGGCGGAGGGCGCCCCCGGGCGGGCGCCGCCCGCCGTATCCGTGCGGCCCGTCATCAGCTCGCGCAGAGCCTCGTACCCGCACGGGTCCGCCGAGACCGCGAGGGCCTCGGCGACCTGGCGGGTGAAGGTGTCGAGGCGGTCGAGGGTGCGCAGGACGGAGGAGCGGGTGGCGGCGCGGGTGGCGAGCTGGGTGAGGTCGTTGGGGACCGGGGTGAGGAGATCGGGGCGGGCGCGCAGCAGGAGGGCCAGCGCCGCGTCGTCTCGTGCGCGCAGGTCCTCCGCCAGGGTGCGCGGGCCCACCGGTCCGCCTTCACTCCTCATCCGTCCCACATTAGCCGTACCGCTCGAATATCCGGGCCCGCCCATCGGGGTGAGGACAGCCGCGGCGGTGGGCCGGTACCGTCGGGGCAGGTGCAACGCGGCGCGGGAGAAGGGGGCTTGGCGGTGGGTGTCGAGAGCGATCAGCTGGTGTTCGACTACTTGAGCCGGGTCGGCGACCTGGCACAGACCGCCCTGCCCGCCGCCCAGCGGATGCGGCTCGTCACGCAGCTCCGCAAGGACATCGACCGGGAGCGCGGCGCCGCCGACAGCCCGGCCACCGTCCGCCGCATCCTGGACCGGATCGGCGCCCCCGACGAAGTGGTGGAGGCGGCGGCCGGCACGGTCCCGGGAGCGGGCGCGGGCGGCCGTACGGCGCCGGAGCCCGACTACCCCGACCACGCCGCCGAGCGGGCCCCGCTCGGCTACTACGAGCCCGCCGCGAAGCCCACGGCAGGCCCCGGACCTCGCGGCGGGGCCGCGGACGACGGCGGCACCGACTGGTGGCGCCTGGACGGCCCCGGTGACCGGCTGCGGGCCGGCGACGAGCTGGCCGGGCTGACCGGCATGACCGGCGGCATCACCATCCCGTTCGACGACGAGGAGCTCGCCGAGGACGGCCCGCCGACCCTGCGCAAGGCGCTGCCGCCCGAAGTGGCGGAGAAACCGGCCGAGGCGGTGGAGGAGGTCCCTGCGGCGTCCGCCAAGAGACCGCGCCGCTGGCTGCCCCGCCTGCCCGGTTCGCGCGGCGCGGGCGGACCGGCCGCCAAGGGCGGTGCCAGGAGCTGGGGGAGCCCGGTGCTGCTGACCGCCGCCGCGCTGCTGATCGCCGGCGCGGTGATCGGCTCCCTGATCCCGATGGGCCTGGGCTGGCTGATGGGCTATCTGTCCCGGCGGCTCACCCGCCAGCAGGCCAAATTCGGCATCCTCGGCATCCCGGGCGCCGCCGCCGTCGGCATGCTCGTGTGGCTGTGGGGGCGCGACGCGGGCAAGTGGAGCACGCCCATCGCGCAGGGCGCGCTCGGCCCGGCCATCCAGGACTCGCTGCCGGCCACCATCCGCGTCGCCGCCGTCGGCTCGGCCCTCTACCTGGTCTGGCGCGCGCGCCGCACGGCGTAGCGTCCCGCCGGGCCGCCCGGACCCCCAGCGGCGCGACCTGTGGACCCGCCGGGGGACAATGGTCGGCGTGATCAACGACCTCGCCCCGCTCACCGTCGGCTTCGACCTCGACATGACACTGATCGACTCGCGGCCCGGCATCAAGGCGGTGTACGACCGGCTGGCCGTCGAGACCGGTGTCTTCATCGACTCGGCGCTGGCGGTGACCCGGCTCGGGCCGCCGCTGGACGAGGAGTTGGCCAACTGGTTCCCCGCCGAGCACGTCGAGGAGATGGGGGAGCGCTACCGGACGCTCTACCCCGACCACGCGATCGCGCCGACCCCCGCGATGCGCGGCGCGGTGGAAGCCGTCCAGGCCGTCCAGGACGCGGGCGGCCGGGCGGTCGTCGTCACCGCGAAGTTCGAGCCGAACGCGCGGCTGCACCTGGCGCACGTCGGCATCGACGCCGACGTCCGCGGCTGGCTGTGGGCCGAGGCCAAGGCGGAGGCCTTGATCGAATACGGCGCGACCGTATACGTCGGCGACCACGTCGGCGACGTACGCGGCGCCCAGAAGGCGGGCGCGCTGTCGGTCGCGGTGGCCACCGGTCCGTGCGGCGCGGCGGAGCTGCGGGCGGCCGGCGCCGATGTGGTGCTGGACGACCTGACCGGATTCCCCGCCTGGTTCGCCGCCTACAGCTCAGCGGCGGTCTGACCGCCCCCTTCCGGGGCAGGCCCCACCTGAGCCGCCTGCCGCTGGGCCAGCGCGGCCTTCAGCAGCCCGCCGAAGGCCAGCGCCATGCCCACCGCCATCAGCATGGACACGAAATAGGCCGGTGTCGGAAGCCGCCGGGTGTCCAGCAGCAGCGGCGCCACCGTCGCCAGTGTGCCGACCGCCCCGACGAGGAACACGATCGCGCCGATCCGCACCAGCAGGTCACCGGCGCCCATGGTTTGTTTGCTCACCCGACAAGGGTAGATCCGTGGCGTGGCGCCGTGGACCGTGGATCAGGACCTCGGCGTCTTGTCACACGGCGGCGGGCCATTAGCCTGGTTGCCAGCGGGTCTCCGGTGGACCCGCTGATGTGTTGTATCGATGAGGTTTCGAGCAATGAGGACGAGGTCGGACGTGCCTACCGGCAAGGTCAAGTGGTTCAACAGCGAGAAGGGCTTCGGCTTTCTCTCCCGCGATGACGGCGGCGATGTCTTCGTGCACTCCTCGGTGCTGCCCGAAGGCGTTGACGCCCTCAAGCCCGGCCAGCGCGTGGAATTCGGCGTCGTCGCAGGGCAGCGCGGTGATCAGGCACTTTCGGTGACCCTGCTCGACCCCGCCCCCTCGGTTGCCGCGGCCCAGCGCCGCAAGCCCGATGAACTGCTGCCCATCGTGCAGGATCTCACCACGCTGCTCGAAGAGGTCGCGCGTTCGCTCCAGCGCGGCAGGTATCCGGACAAGGCGCACGGGCACAAGATTGCCTCCGTGCTCCGGGTGGTGGCGGACCAGTTGGACGTCTGACGGTCTCTCACCAAGACCGCGCCGGGTTTCCGCCGCTTTACCGGAAGGGCTGCTTCCGGTAAAGCGTCTCGGTGAATTCCGGCCGGATTCTCCGGTGGTTTCCGGCCATCCTTTCCGGTCGAACGCCTTTTTCACCGGCCGAAAACGGAGTCGGGTTCCGGCGGTTCCAGCGGTTTCCTCCGTACCGGCCGAAAAAACCGGCCGGAAAACCCGGCGAACTCCGCGCCGCCTTCCCCGCCTTCACCGTCTCGAACACGCGGATGAGTCGAGCGCCGGGACAACGGCACTGCCCGAACTACCCCAACAACCACGACAACCCGAACGGCTCAAAAGGCCAGCGCGTCCTGCGGGAGCGCCGGCACCAGCCCCTCGGCCGCGGCCCGGGTCAGCAGCCCCCGTACCGCCGCGTAGCCGTCCTCGCCCAGGTCGGCGGAGAACTCGTTCACATACAGCTCGATGTGCTGGTCGGCGACCGCCGGGTCCATCTCCTGCGAGTGCGCCAGCACATACGCCCGGGACGCCGCCGGGTCGTCCCACGCCCTCCGCACCGACGCGCGGGCCGCGTCGGCCAGCGCGTGCAGCCGCTCCTTGCCCAGCGAGCGCTTGGCGATGATCGCGCCCAGCGGGATCGGCAGCCCGGTGGTGGACTCCCAGTGCTCGCCCATGTCC
The DNA here is from genome assembly GCF_042650325.1 of Streptomyces polygonati. Lineage (NCBI taxonomy): Bacteria > Bacillati > Actinomycetota > Actinomycetes > Kitasatosporales > Streptomycetaceae > Streptomyces > Streptomyces polygonati. The sequence continues at coordinate 234,541 of NZ_JBHSBB010000013.1, forward strand.
GCCAGCTTGTGCAGACCGTAGTTCTGGTACGTGAAGCGGGCCTCGTGGATCACCAGGCCGGCGTCCACCCGGCCGTCCCGTACGGCCGGCATGATCTCGTTGAACGGCATCACCACGATGCCGCCGACCCCGTCGGGCACCTGGTCGGCGGCCCACAGCCGGAAGAGCAGATACGCGGTCGAGCGCTCGCTCGGCACCGCCACCGTCTTGCCGGACAGGTCCGTGCCGGCCTCCCGGGTGAGCACCAGCGGGCCGCAGCCGCGCCCCAGCGCGCCGCCGCAGGGCAGCAGGGCGTACTCGTCGAGCACCCACGGCAGCACCGCGTAGGACACCTTCAGCACGTCGAACTCGCCGCGCTCGGCCATGCCGTTGGTGATGTCGATGTCGGCGAAGGTCACATCGAGCGCGGGCGCGGCCGGGACCAGGCCGTGCGCCCAGGCGTGGAACACGAAAGTGTCGTTCGGGCAGGGGGAGTACGCGATCCGCAGCGCCCTGTCGTCGGCGGTTTCCAGTGTGTCCAGTGTGTCGAGCGCGTCAGCCGTGTCAGCGATGTCGGTCGTTCCGGCGGTGCCGGCGCTGCCGGCGGTGTCAGCGATGTCAGCCATGTTGTGCCTCAACCTCCAGCGGCGGAGAGAGCTTCCCGAAGTCCGCCAGGGCCGCCGGGAGCTTCCCGAACGCCGTGGTCAGCGCGGCCAGCGCCTCGCCGATCCGCCAGGCCGCCCGGTCCCGGGGGCCCACCGCGTTGGACACGGCGCGGATCTCCAGCACCGGCACCCCGGCCGCGGCGGCGGCCTCCGCCACCCCGAAGCCCTCCATGGCCTCCGCCACGGCGCCAGGGTGACGCCCGCTCAGCTCGGCGGCGCGTCCGGCCGTGCCGGTCACCGTGGAAACGGTCAGCACGGGCCCGTAGGCGGCCCCCAGGGCCCCGGCGACGGCCCGGGACAGCACCGGCGGCGGATCATGCCGGGAGGTCCCGAAACCCAGCTCGGCGACCGGCAGGAAGCCCCCGGGGGTCTGCGCCCCCAGGTCGGCGGCCACGATCGCGTCGGCGACCACCACCGAGCCGACCGGCGCGGCCGGGGCGAAACCGCCGCCGATCCCGACGGAGACCACCAGGTCGTACGGAGTCAGGTCGTGCGCGGCCCGGGCCAGCGCGGTCGCGGTGGAAGCGGCGGCCGCGGCCGGGCCCACTCCGCCGGCCAGCACGGTGACCGCTCCGGCCGCGGTGATCGCTCCGCTCCCGGCCGCCGGGGCGCGCAAGCCTGCCGTGACGGCGTCGCGTTCGGCGGCCACCGCCGTCACCACCAGGATCCGGGCGGGTGCCACCGGATCGGTCACTTGCCCCGGGTCAGCGTGAAGGAGATCACCCGGAAGACGTTGGCGCCGCTGGTGTCGCTGGACTCCACGACGCTCAGGTCCACCGACTTCGCGATCGTGCTCTGGCCGGTCTGCGGGTCCTGGGTGGTGAACAGCGAGGCGCTGTCCAGCTGCCAGTAGGTCTTGTTCTTGAGCAGCTCGTTGGTCACCAGGCTCGTGTCGCGGACGAGGAGCCAGCCCTTGTCACCGATGCCCGGGTCCACGCCGATCCGGACCTGGTCGCCCACCGGGACGGTGATGTGGTGGGTCGGCTTGGCCTGGAGGCAGGCCAGGAAGATCTCCTGGGGCAGCTTCTTGCCCTTGGCGTAGCACTTGCTGATCGCCTCCGCGTGGACGGACTTGGAGCCCACGGTCACCGTCGCCAGCGCGGTCGGCTTGTCGCAGGCGGTGAGGGCGATCAGCCCCAGGGAGATGGCACCGATAGCGGTGGCGGCGCGGCGAATGCTCATGGGGGTGAGGCTACCGGGCCGTTGGGGCCCCACCTGCGCGGGGGTGTGCCGTCCCGCCCCGCGGGCTTGACACGGGCTTGACGGGGAAGTGCCCGCCGCGTACGCGGGGGCCTACGCGACCCGGGCCGGGCTCGAATTGCCGCGCCGGGCCGCGCCCAGCAGCCCGCGTACCGAGGTCACGAAGGCGATCAGCACCAGTCCGGCGGCCACTCCCATGCCCACCTGACCGTTCAGCGGCAGGATGATGCCGATGGCGCCGCCGACCACCCAGGACAGCTGCAGCACCGTCTCGGAACGGGCGAAGGCGGAGGTCCTGACCATCTCCGGCACGTCCCGCTGGATCAGCGCGTCCAGCGACAGCTTCGCCAGCGCCTGCGAGACACCGGCGATCGCGGCCAGCGCCGCCACCGTGAACAGCCCGAACCAGCCGGCCGCCACGATGGCCGCCGACAGCGCGAAGATCAGCACCGTGCCGATGATGATCTCCGGGCCGCGGGCTTTCAGCCAGGAGCCCAGCGCGGTGCCCAGCGCGTTGCCGACACCCGCCGAGACCACGACCACGCTCAGCGACACCGCCGGGCTCAATCCGCCCAGCGGGTGCTCGCGCAGCACGAACGCCAGGAACAGCGTCAGGAAACCGGACAGCGCCCGCAGCCCCGAATTGCCCTGCAGCGCGTGCAGCACCGAGGAACCGACGCCCAGCAGGCCGGGCTTCTTGCCCGGCGGGCCGACCGGCTCGGCCGGCAGCTCCTCGTCGGCGGTCAGCCGGGCCTTGGCCTCGCCCCGGGACGAGTCCACCGCGTGCGGCAGCGAGATCGACAGCAGCGCGCCGCACGCGAAGACCACGAAGGCGCCGTAGAGCGGCCACTGCGGGCCGATGAAGTGCAGCCCGGCCCCGATCGGCGCGGCCACCGCGGTGGCCAGCAGGCCGGCCAGGGTGACCCGGGAATTCGCCTTGACCAGGGTCGTGCGCCCCGGGAGCAGTCTGGGCACCACCGCGCTGCGCACCACGCCGTACGCCTTTGAGGACACCAGGACGCCGAGCGCGGCCGGATACAGCCCGAGCCCCGCGGTCGAGACCACCCCGGCCATCGTCCAGGCCAGCACCGCCCGCGCGATCATCGAGGCGGCCATCGCGGCCCGGCGGCCGTGCTGGAAGCGGTCGAGCAGCGGGCCGAGCACCGGCGCGAGCACCGCGAAGGGCGCCATCGTCACGAGCAGATAGAGCGCGACCCGGCCGCGGGCCTCGCCCGTAGGTACCGAAAAGAACACGGTACTGGCCAGCGCGACGGTGATCAGCATGTCGCCGGCCGAGTTCACCGCGTGCAGTTCGATCAGTTTCGACAGACCCGACTCGCCCGCGCCTCCCGCGCGTGTCGTACGGCGGATACGCCGGACAACGCCGCTCAGGGCCCGCCCCACGCCGTGCGTGAGGGCGCGCCCTCCCCTGCGTACGGGCCCTGGGCCCGCGGTCACGGTACGTGCCACGACGCAATCCTCCCCCAATTGACAGCCCCCGCACCCCCTCCTTTGCAGTGGTGGTGCGCACAGGTAGCGTGCGATCGCGCAGAATAGTGGCAACAGGTGCGCCCGGGGGACGCTCGGGCAGACCGGGGAAGCTGGCCGGGAAGCAGGGAACGAAGGCGTTGACGCGGTCCACAGGTCCGCTCCGCCACCGCTCCTCTGTACCACCGGGTCCGCCCCCGCGGGCGCACACGTGAGACGGCGTAGAGAGAGAAACGATTTCTGTGAGTCCTGCGATGCGAAGCCGTACCCCTGACCGCCTGTGCGCCGAGGCGGTCGATGTCGCACTGGCTGTGACGCAGGAGGCGGCGGGGCCAGACTCCGTCGGTGAGCACCTAGGGGTGGTCGCGGAGGGTGACCGGGTGGTCACCCATCACTTCGCCTGCGAGGAACCGGCCTACCGGGGCTGGCACTGGGCCACCACCTTGACCCGGGCTTCGAGGTCCAAGCAGATCACCATCGACGAAACGGTGCTGCTGCCCGGTGGGGACGCCGTGCTGGCCCCCGCATGGGTGCCGTGGAGCGAGCGCCTGCGGCCCGGCGACATGGGTCCCGGCGATCTGCTGCCGAGCGAGGCGGACGACCTCCGGCTGGAGCCCGGCTGGGCGGGCGAGCCGGCCCCCTCGGAGGAGGGCCTGCCGCTCCCCTCGGTCGCCGAGATCGGCTCGGTCGCCTCGGAACTCGGCATGGGCCGCCCCCGGGTCCTCTCCCGCTACGGCCTCCACATCGCCGCGGACCGCTGGGAGGAGGAATTCGGCCCCAAGTCCCCGATGGCCCAGGCGGCCCCGGCCGCCTGCGACACCTGCGCCTTCCTCATCCCCATCTCGGGCTCCCTCAGCCAGGCCTTCGGCATCTGCGCGAACGAGTACTCCCCGGCGGACGGCCACATCGTCTCCCTCGGCTACGGCTGCGGCGCCCACTCCGAGGCGGCGGTCATGCCGAAGTCGCCGGAGCCGTCGCCGATGGTGCTCGACGACCTCTACGACTAGCCCTCCGGGCGGGGGGTGCGGGTACGGCGGCGGTCGCGGGGGCGGCGCGCTCCGCCGCGGGTGCGCCTGCGGCGCGGGGTCGCCGTTTCCCCGGCCGGGGATCTCGCCGCTGGCGGCTGCTCCGGTCGTGCGGGGCGGGCCGCGCCTGCGGCGCGGTGTCGTTCCCACCCGCAGCCACCCGTGCGGATTCGTTGCCGGGTGCGGGTTCTTCCGGTGGGGCTGCCCGCCGTCGGCGGCTGCCGGCCCGTGCGTCGTGCGGGACCGGCGCGGGGCGAGCATGGAAGTCCCAGGAGAGGGCGGGGCATCAGCCACTCACCTGGCACAGGTCGGGCCATAGGTGCGGCAAATCCGCGAACGGCTGGCCGCCGATGGCGGGAAGTCCGACGAGAAGGCGGAAAGCCGACCACCCACCCGCACGGGTGGCTGCGGGTGGGAACCCCGCGCCGCAGGCGCGGCAAGTATCGCGGACGGTTCGCCGCCGATGGCGGGAAAGCCCCGCGAGAGGGCGGAAAGCCGAGCACCGAGCACCCACCCGCACGGGCGGCCTCAGGGAAGGGGGCAGCGCCGCAGGCGGTGGCGGCGGAGAGCGGCTCACCGGCTCGCACAGGTGGTGGCTGCGGGTGGGAAGAGGAGCCCGCCGCCCGCGCGGGAGCGGGGCCGCCCCGGAGGGGATCCGCACGGGCCGGGATAGCGGCCCGCGTCGGCCGCGCGGGGGGAGGGGAGGAGCCGGCCGCGGAGCGGGGGACGCTCGGATGGCGGTACCGTCACGACTGCAGGGCCCCGCAGGGGCCGCGGACGGCGACGGAAGGGCCCGTAAGTGACCCGCGCAGGTGTTGTACGGACGGCCCCGGAAGGCCATGCGGACCCCTTCCGTACGGCGAGCCTGCGGCAAGCGGTGCTGGGCGCGTGGACCACCTCCACCGCGAGGTTCCGGGAGGACGCCAACGCGGAGGAGGACCTCGCGCTCGGCGGCTACCGGGACCGCCTCGCCATCGAGCTCGCGCAGAACGCCGCGGACGCGGCCACCCGGGCCGGTGTGCCCGGCCGGCTGCGCCTCACCCTGCACCCGGCCGAGGAGGGCGCGGACGGGGCCCCCGCGGTGCTGGCCGCAGCCAACACCGGCGCCCCGCTCGACGCCGCCGCCGTGGAATCGCTGTCCACCCTGCGAGCCTCCGCCAAACGCGACGACGGTCCGGCCGCCGTCGGCCGCTTCGGCGTCGGCTTCGCGGCCGTCCTCGCCGTCAGTGACGAACCCGCCGTGCTCAGCCGCACCGGAGGCGTCCGCTGGTCGCTCACCGAGGCTCGCGAGCTGAGCGCCGAAGTCCCTGGCCTGGAAGACGAGTTGCGTCGCCGCGACGGACATGTCCCGCTGCTGCGGCTGCCGTTCGCCGCGGAAGGCACCGCGCCGGACACGTACGACACGGTCATCGTACTGCCGCTGCGGGACAGCTCCGCCGAGGAACTGACGGCCCGTCTGCTCGCATCCATCGACGACGCGTTGCTGCTCGCCCTGCCAGGTCTCGGCGAAGTCGTTGTCGAAACCCCGGACGGGACCAGGACACTGACTCGCCGTCAACTGGACGACGGCGACGTGCTGGTGGAGGACAGTGCCCGAACCACCCCCACCCGCTGGCGCGTCGACGCGGACGGCGGCCCGCTGAAGCCCGAACTCCTGGTGGACCGGCCGGTGGAGGAGCGGCTGCGCCCGGTCTGGTCGGTGACCTGGGCCGTCCCGGTGGACGCCGAGGGCGCCCCGCAGGCACCCCTTACCGCCGCCGTCGTCCACGCGCCGACGCCCACCGACGAGCCCCTCGGGCTGCCCGCGCTGCTGCTCGCCTCCTTCCCGCTCGACCCGACCCGGCGGCACGCCGCCCTCGGCCCGCTCACCGACTTCCTGCTGGACCGCGCCGCCGAGGCGTACGTCCGGCTGATGGCGGACTGGCGACCGGTCGGCACCGGTGTGGTGGACCTGGTGCCGGGCCCGCTCGGGACCGGTGAGCTGGACGCCGAACTGCGCCGCCGTGTCCTCGCCGCGCTGCCCCGTACCGCCTTCCTGCCCCGCGCCGCCGAACCGCCCGCGCAGGACGCGCCGGCCCCCGTCGCCGACCCGGACGCCTGGGACGACGGCGGCCCGCTGGCCGGTGACAGCCAGGCGCTGCGCCCGGTCGAGGCCGAGGTGGTGGAGGGCGCCACCGCCGAGGCGGTCCGGGTGCTGGCCGAAGTGCTGCCGACCCTGGTCCCCTCGACGCTCGAACGGCGTCCGGCGCTTCGCCAGTTGGGCGTCGCCCGGCTCACGCTGGCCGACGCGGTCGACCGGCTGGCCGGCGCCGAGCGGCCCGCCGACTGGTGGTACCGGCTCTACGACGCCCTGGCCGGCACCGACTCCGACATCCTCAGCGGCCTGCCCGTACCGCTCGCCGACGGCCGTACGGTGGTCGGCCCCCGGCAGGTACTGCTGCCGGTGCGCGGCGAGAACGACGAGACCGCCGCCGACCCGCTGCTGCTGGCCCGGCTCGGACTGCGCGTCGCGCACGCCGACGCCGCCCATCCGCTGCTGGAGAAGCTGGGCGCCTCGCCCGCGACCCCGCGCGCCATCCTGACCACACCGCAGGTGCGGGCCGCGGTGGCCGCGTCGCTGGACGACGACCGGGCCGCCTGGGACGACCCGAGCGGTCTGGATGCCGAGGAGTTGGCCGAGACCGTGCTGGGCCTGGCCCGGGCGGCCGGCCTGGCGCCGGGCGACGAGCCGTGGCTGGGCGGCCTGGCGCTGCCCGACGAGGACGGCGAACTCGCCCCCGCCGGTGAGCTGATCATGCCCGGCAGCGCGCTGGAGCAGGTGCTGCGCGAGGGCGAACTCGCCGCCGTGGACGCCGAACTGGCCGCGCGCTGGGGCGAACAGCCGCTCACCGCGGTCGGCGTGCTCGCCACCTTCGCCCTGGTCCGCGCCGAGGATGTCGTCCTCGACCCCGACGACCTCGAACCCCGGGACAGCGACTTCGCCGAGCCCGACGACGTGGGCCTGCTGGACGCGGTCGACGTGTGGTGCGAGGACGTCCTCGACCAGCTCCCCGAGACCGATGTGCCGCCGGTGGCCACCGAGGTGATCGGCGTCCGCGACCTGGACCTGGTGGACGACGACGCCTGGCCGCAGGCGCTGGCCCTGCTGTCCCGGCCGCCGCTGCGGGACGCGGTCACCCTGCCGATCCGTGTCCTGCTGCCCGACGGCACCACCGAGTCCGTGCGCGCCTACGCCGCCTGGTGGCTGCGCGACCACCCGGTGCTCGGCGGGCGCCGCCCGGTGGGTCTGCGCGCGGCCGGCGGTGACCGGCTGCTCGCCGGGCTCTACGACGAGGCCGAGACCGACGAGGGCGTGGACGAGCAGGTGCTGCGGGCCCTCGGCGTACGCACCACCGTGGCCGCGCTGCTGGCCGAACCGGGCGGCGCCGCCGAGCTGCTGGGCCGGCTGGCCGAGCCCGGACGTGAGGTGTCCACCGCCCAACTGCACGGTCTGTACGCGGCCCTGGCCGAACTCGACCCCGAACAGGTGACGCTCCCGGACGAGTTGCGGGCTGTCGCCGACGGCCAACCGGTGGTGGTGGACGCGGCCGACGCGCTGGTCGCCGACGCGCCCGATCTGCTGCCGCTGGCCGGTGGCCGGGCACTGCTGCCGGTCCCGCCCCGGCTGGCCGGCGACCTGGCCGAGCTGTTCCAGGTGCGGCGGCTGAGCGAGGCGGTGGAGGCGGCGGTGATCTCGCAGGGCGAGGCGCACGAGGTGCTGTCCGCCGTCCACGACCTGCTGCCGGGCGCTCCCACCAGCTATGTGGAGCACGAGGAACTGCTGCTCACCGCCGGGATCGAGGTGGACTGGCGCTGGGCGGACGGCGTCCTGCACGCCTCCACGGTGGAGGGCGTCGCGGCCGGTCTGGCCTGGGCGGCCGGCCGCTGGGAGCGCCGCTTCGAACTGGCCGCGCTGCTGGAGGACCCGTCCCGTACGGAGGAGCTGGCCGAGGCGCGCTGGTTCGACTGAGGGGTCGCCGCGCCGTGCTTGCCTTCGGCTGAGCGGGGCGGTGGGCCGCCGGGGTGTCGGCCCGGGCGGCTCAGGCCTCCGGCGCGGTGCGGGCGGCGGCGGCCCGGCGGATCGCGTCGCGCCGGGTGCGGACGTACCACAGGCCGAGCAGGCCGCAGGTGCCGCCGGCCAGGCAGGTCCAGATGAACCAGGCGTGGCCGTGGTCGGCGTACCAGCCGTAGAAGGGCACCTGGACGACGAACAGCACGAACCAGACGATCACGCCGACCGTGATGGTCGCGACGTCGTTGGCCTCCATCGGCTCGGGCGCCTCGCGCAGGGGGATCCGCTGCTTGTCGCTGCTCATGCGGACATCGTAGGCGGCGGGACGGGGTCGGCCGCAACGGGTCGCGGCGCGTCCCCGGGGCGCGGGTCCGTCGTGGCCGGCCGCGCGGTTCCCCGCGCCCCTTTCGGGGCGGTCCTCCTCCGGGAGGGGTATCTCAGTGTAGTCATGTCATCCGTATGCGTGAGAAACGCGTGCGGCGCCGGTTTGATTAGCCTAGGTAATAAGCTAAGCTAACGAATGTGACTGAACTGTCCGAGGACGACCGTGCGACCGTCAATGAGTTGCGCGGCGCCGTATTGAGGCTCTCGCGCCGGCTGCGGAGCCAGCGTGTGGACGAGTCGCTCAGCCCGACCGAGATGTCGGTGCTGAGCACACTGGCGCGCTGCGGGTCGGCGACGCCGGGGGAGCTGGCCCGCAAGGAGCATGTGCAGCCGCCGTCGATGACGCGGATCGTGGCCATGCTGGAGGCCAAGGGGCTGGTCCGCAGGGAGCCGCATCCCGACGACCGGCGGCAGGTCGTGGTGAGCCGTACGGACGAGGCCGCCGCGATGCTCGCCGAGAGCCGGGTCAAGCGGAACGCCTGGCTCGCCCAGCTGGCCGAGGGGCTCAGCGAAGAGGAGCTGGCCGTGCTGCGGCTGGCCGCCCCTGTCCTCGACAAGCTCGCTCACCTGTGACAACGCACCGGCCCAGGCCCGCCGCCCGGCGGCCCGCGCCCGGAGGAAACCCGAAGGACAGCGGCCGGCGCACCTGACGCACACCGATGAGACCGGTGAAACCGATGAATGGGGAGGCGAGAACCGATTGAGTTCGGCAGCCGGAACAGACACCGCAACCGAACCTGAACAGCCCGGCGGGAAGACGGGCACCTTCAGCGCACTCAAGGTCCGCAACTACCGGCTCTTCGCGACCGGCGCCGTGATCTCCAACACCGGCACCTGGATGTCGCGGATCGCCCAGGACTGGCTGGTGCTCAGCATCACCGGCTCGTCGTTCGCGGTGGGCATCACCACCGCCCTCCAGTTCCTTCCCATGCTGCTGTTCGGCCTGTACGGCGGTGTGATCGCCGACCGGTACCCCAAGCGGCAGATCCTGCTGTGCAGCCAGGCCGCCCTCGGCGTGCTCGGCCTGACGCTGGCCGGTCTGACCCTCAGCGGCGTGGTCGAGGTCTGGCAGGTCTACGCCATCGCCTTCCTGCTCGGCATGGTCACGGTCGTCGACAACCCCACCCGGCAGACCTTCGTGGTCGAGATGGTCGGCCAGCGCGTGATGCGCAACGCCGTCTCGCTGAACGCCGCGAACTTCCAGGCCGCCCGGCTGGTCGGCCCCGCGGTCGCCGGTGTGCTGATCACCGCGGTGGGCAGCGGCTGGGCCTTCCTGATCAACGGCCTGTCCTTCATCGCGCCCCTCACCGGCCTGCTGCTGATGCGCACCTCCGAGCTGCACAAGATCGAGCGGGCGCCGCGCGGCGGCAAGGGCCAGCTGCGCGAGGGCCTGCGCTACGTGGCCGGCAAGCCGGAGCTCATCTGGCCGATCGTGCTCGTCGGCTTCATCGGCACCTTCGGCTTCAACTTCCCGATCTGGCTGTCCGCCTTCGCCAACAAGGTCTTCGACAGCGGCGCCGGCGGCTACGGCCTGCTCAACTCGCTGATGGCCGGCGGCTCACTGCTCGGCGCGCTGCTCGCCGCCCGCCGCTCCCGGAGCCGGCTGCGGATGCTGGTGGGCGCGGCGATGCTGTTCGGCCTGCTGGAGGCGCTGGCCTCGATCGCGCCGTCCTACTGGCTGTTCGCCGCCCTGCTGGTGCCGATCGGCATCTTCGGGCTGACCTTCAACACCAGCGCCAACGCGACCGTCCAGCTCGCCACCGATCCGGTGATGCGCGGCCGGGTGATGAGCCTGTACATGATGGTCTTCGTCGGCGGCACCCCGATCGGCGGCCCGGTCATGGGCTGGGTCACCGATACGTACGGGGCCCGGGTCGGCTTCCTGTCCGGCGGTCTGATCTCGGCGGCCGCGGCGCTGGGGGTCGGCCTGGTGCTGGCCCGCACCGGCGGCCTGCGGGTGCGGATCAGCCTGCGGCGGACGGAGGGCCGCCCGCTGGTCGCCTTCGTACCGCGCGAGGGGATCGCCCGGCCCCGTCCTGACGCGGGGTCGGTTCCCGAAGGGGAGCCCGACATACGCGACGACGCCGCCAGTGATGCCGCCAGAGATGCCGCCGGTCGTGACGACGCCGAGGACCGCGGCGGCGACACCGGCCTGACCAAGAACCTCACCCCGGCCGGGTGAGGCCCGAGTGAGGCCCGGATGAGGCTCTTCGTCGCCCTGCTGCCGCCCCCGGCCGCGGCCGGGGAACTCGCCGGGGCGCTGCACGCCGTACGCCGCCGGGACGACGCGTCGGCGCTGCGCTGGACCCAGCCGGGCGGCTGGCACTTCACCCTCGCCTTCCTCGGCGAGGTGCCGGACGGCGTACGCCCCGGGCTGGACGAACGGCTCGGCCGCGCCGCCCGCCGGCACGGCCCGCACACCTTGCGGCTTTCCGGCGCCGGCCGTTTCGGCGAGCGGGCGCTGTGGGTCGGCGCGGAAGGCGATCTGGCCGGCGTGGCCGGGCTCGCCGACTCCGTACGCGCCGCCGGCCGCCGGGCCGGCGCCCCGGCGGACGAGGGACACGGCTTCCAGCCGCACCTGACCGTGGCCCGCAGCCCCGGCGTCCGCCGGACCGCCGGCACCGAAGCGGCGGCGGCTTCCGGGCCGCCGCGGCTGGGACCCCTCGCCGAGGCGCTGGCCGGCTTCCGGGGCTCGCCGTGGACCGCGGACACCCTCAGCCTGGTCAGCAGCGTTCCGCCGCGTTCCGGGGTGCCGGGCGAGCAGCCGCGCTACGAAACGGTGCGGGCCTGGCCGCTGGGCCGCGGGAGCGGCGGCCCGGCCGACGAAGGCACCGGGTCCGGCGGCTAACCTCGGGGGGTGGACCCCAAGACCCGTACGCGAGTGATGACCGCCGCCTTCGTCCTGCTGCTCGCCGTGGTGGTGGTCGCCGCCGCGGTCCGCTGAACCGCGGCGGCGCGGGCGAACCTCACCCGTATCCGTCACCTCACCAGGCGAAGGCCTCCGGGGACGGGCCCGGGCCCGGGAAGATCTCGTCCAGCGCGGTCAGGAACTCCTCGGACAGCTCCAGTTCCACCGCCCGCAGCGCCGAGTCCAGCTGGTCCTGGGTGCGCGGGCCGACGATCGGACCGGTCACCCCGGGCCGGGTCAGCAGCCAGGCCAGGCCGACGTCACCTGGCTGGAGACCGTGCTTGTCGCACAGATCCTCGTACGCCTGGATCGAGGCGCGCTGCTCCTCGGACTTCAGCGAGTCCGCCGACCGGCCGCTGGTGGAGCGGGCGCCGCCGCCCTCGCGCTGCTTGCGCAGCGCCCCGCCGAGCAGGCCGCCGTGCAGCGGCGACCAGGGGATCACCCCGAGGCCGTAGTGCTCCGCCGCCGGGATCACCTCCATCTCGGCCCGCCGCTCGATCAGGTTGTACAGGCACTGCTCGCTGACCAGGCCCAGCGAACCGCGCCGGGCCGCCGTCTCGTTGGCCTGCGCTATGTGCCAGCCGGCGAAGTTGCTGGACCCGGCGTAGAGGATCTTGCCCTGCTGCACCAGGACGTCGATCGCCTGCCAGATCTCGTCCCACGGCGTCGACCGGTCCACGTGGTGGAACTGGTAGATGTCGATGTAGTCGGTGCCCAGCCGTTTCAGGCTGGCCTCGACGGCCCGGCGGATGCTCACCGCCGACAGCCGGTCGTGGTTCGGCCAGGCGTCGCCCTCGGCGGCCATGTTGCCGTAGACCTTGGTGGCCAGCACGGTCTTGTCCCGGCGGTCGCCGCCCTGCGCGAACCAGCTGCCGATGATCTCCTCGGTGCGGCCCTTGTTGTCACCGAAACCGTAGACATTGGCGGTGTCGAAGTAGTTGACGCCCGCGGCCAGCGCCGCGTCCATGATCGAGTGGCTGTCGGCCTCGTCGGTCTGCGGACCGAAGTTCATGGTGCCGAGCACCAGGCGGCTGACTTTGAGGCCGGTGCGTCCGAGCTGTGTGTACTCCATATGTCCCACCCAAGCCCTTGGAGTGCGCTCCAATCAAGGGGCCCTGCTGCCCCGGGCTCAAGGGGCAGGGCAACGGGCGTCGTTCAGTCCAGCTCGTAGGGCGCCCCGATGTCCCACGCCTGGTGCATCGCGTCCGCGAAGGCCGCCGCCAGCTTGTGCTCGCCCGCCGGATTGGGGTGGGTGCCGTCGTAGGTGTGGAGCTGTATGTCGTAGCCCGCCGGGCGGGAGGCCAGCAGCAGCGGCGAGGCGGGGGAGTCCAGCTCGGCCACGACCTTGGCGGTCCGCTCGTTCAGCTCCGCGCACTGGTCGGCGAAGCCCGGGTCCAGATCCGCCCGGGTGTTGGGGATCACCGGCAGCAGCACCATCCGCACCCCCGGCCGGGCCGCCCGCGCCTCGGCGACGAAGCGCGCCACATTCGCCGCCGTCTCCTCGGCGTCGGTGTAGAAGCCCAGGTCGATCAGCCCGAGCGACACCAGCAGCACGTCCGGGCGGTGCTCGCGCACCACCTCGCCGATCTGCGGCACCATGTGCAGCCAGCCCTCGCCCCACCCGGCCAGATGGCGGCGGGCGTGGGCCGGGAACCCCGGATCGGCGTAATCGCCGGAGACCGCCTCGTCCGCCGCCGCGTCGTAAAGCCCGGTGCGCGGGCCCACCACCGTGAACCGCTCGCCCAGGCCGCACAGGTGCTGCCACATGCGGTAGCGCCAGGTGTAGTCACCGGCGGCGCCGACGGTCATCGAATCGCCGACGAAGAGGTAGCGCATGCGGGGCATCATCCCCGACCCGGGGCCGAACAGGGACACTGGGGGGCATGCGCGCCCTTCTCCCGACCCTGCCGGTCGCCGCCGCCTGCGCCGCCTTCGCGCTGGCCTGCGCCGCCGCCGCGCCCGCCGTCGCCGACAGCGGGGCCTCGGTGGCCTTTCATATGAGCGACCCGCGGATCACCGAGTCCAGCGGCCTGGCCGCCAGTCACCGCCACCCGGGCATCTACTGGACGCACAACGACAGCGGCGACGGCCCGTACGTCTACGCCGTCGACTCGGCCACCGGGAAGACGGTGGCCCGGGTGACGATGCGCGGCATCCACGCCCGGGACGTGGAGGCGATCTCGCTCGGCCCGGACGGCGACCTCTATGTCGGCGACATCGGCGACAACCTGGACGGCAGCTGGCCGGAGGTGTGGATCTACCGCTTCCCCGAGCCCCGGCAGCTGCGCGACCAGACGGTGGACGTCACCCGCTTCACCGTCAAGTACGACGCCGGTCCGCGCAACGCCGAGGCGCTGATGGTCCAGCCGAAGACCGGCCGGGTCTACATCGCCAGCAAGAACGAGAACGGCGGCCATCTCTACGAAGGCCCCGCCACCCTCGACCCGAAGGGCGTCAACGTCTTCCGCCGGATCGCCGACGTGCCCTGGGTGACCGACGGCGCCTTCTCCCCGGACGGCACCCGGCTGGCACTGCGCGGCTACTTCTGGTCCACCGACTACCGCTGGACCGCCGACCGGCCGCAGGAGATCGGCAGCCTGGCCGTACCGATACAGCGGCAGGGCGAGTCGGTCACCTACACGCCCGACGGCCGCGCGCTGATGTACGGCAGCGAGGGCGCCGACAGCGAGGTGTGGCGCGAGCCGCTCAGCGGCAAGGACCTGCCCGACCAGGACGCTCCGGCGACCTCCCCGGCCACCCAGGGCGGCGGGGGCGGAGCGGCGCAGAGCACCACCCCCGCGACGCAGTCGCAGAGCACCAGCCGCAAGGCGCTGGGCATCGCGGTGCTGGTCGGCCTCGGCGCGGCGGGGGTGGGGCTGCGGAACTTCGCGCGGCGGCAGCGGGAGCGGCGGCGCGAGGGACGCTGAGGGCCGCCCGCCGACCTTGGCGCCGCCCGGGGGCGCTGGTGTCGCCCGGGTCAGCCCTGGCCGGCGGGACGTGCGACGGCGGCGGACCGCTGGGGAGCGGGCCGCCGCCGTATCCGGACGGTCGGGTGTCAGATCTCCGGTGCTGTCAGAGCGTCAGCGGGGCGCCGGGACCTCAGAGCTGGCCGATGACGTAGTCGACGCAGGCGGTCAGCGCCTCGACGTCGGCCGGGTCGACGGCGGGGAACATCGCGACCCGCAGCTGGTTGCGGCCCAGCTTGCGGTACGGCTCGGTGTCCACGATCCCGTTGGCCCGCAGCACCTTGGCCACCGCGGCGGCGTCGATGCCGTCCTCGAAGTCGATGGTGCCGACGACCTGCGAACGCTGCTCGGGGTCCGTCACGAACGGGTTCGCGTACGACGCCCGGTCCGCCCAGCCGTACAGCCGCGACGAGGAGTCGGCGGTGCGCTTGACCGCCCAGTCCAGGCCGCCCTGGCCGTTGATCCACTCCAGCTGCTCGTTGAGCAGGAAGAGGGTGCTCACCGCCGGGGTGTTGTACGTCTGGTTCTTCGTCGAGTTGTCGATCGCGGTCGGCAGGTCGAAGAACGCCGGGATGTGCCGTCCGGTCGCGGCGATCGCCGCCGCCCGCTCCAGGGCCGCCGGGGAGAACACCGCCAGCCACAGGCCGCCGTCCGCCGCGAAGGACTTCTGCGGGGCGAAGTAGTAGACGTCCGTCTCGGCGATGTCGACCGGCAGGCCGCCCGCGCCCGAGGTGGCGTCCACCAGGACCAGCGCGCCCTCGTCGGCGCCGGCCACCCGGTGGATCGGCATCGCGACACCGGTGGAGGTCTCGTTGTGGGTGAGGGCGTAGACGTCCACGCCCTCCTCGGCGACCGGCAGCGGGTGGGTGCCCGGCTCCGACTTCACGATCGTCGGGTCGGCCAGCCACGGCGCCAGCCCGGACGCCTTGGCGAACTTCGAGGAGAACTCACCGAAGGACAGGTGCTGGGACTTCTCACTGATCAGGCCGTGCGTGGCGACGTCCCAGAAGGCGGTCGACCCGCCGTTGCCGAGCACCACCTCGTAGCCGTCCGGCAGCGAGAAGAGCTGGCGGACGCCGTCACGGACCTGACCCACCAGGTTCTTCACCGGCGCCTGGCGGTGCGAGGTGCCGAGCAGGGAGGTCCCGGTCGCGGCGAGGGCGTCGAGCGCCTGCGTCCGCACCTTGGAGGGGCCCGACCCGAACCGTCCGTCGGCGGGCTTGATTTCAGCGGGAATCTGGATATCGGCCACGCTGGCAGCGTAGTGCGTAACGGGGGCGTTTCGGTGAGTGTCCCATCGGGTGAGACGGTGCCTGGTGGGCCGCCTTTTCGGTGCGGTGGGGCCGGGCCGGCGGGCCGGCCGGCCCAGCGGGGACGGGCTGCCGCCGGTCCGGTTCGCCCCGCCCGCGTGCTGGCGCGGGCGGGGCCAGCGGACCGCTGTCGTACGGATGTCCTATGTGCGGCGGAGCCGGTACGTACGGGTCCTGCGCCGCAGGCGGCGGCTCAGTGGGCGATGCCGGTGTACCCCTCGATCTGCTGCGGGCCGCGCGAGGCCGGTCCCACGTAGCGGGCGGAGGGACGGACCAGCCGCCCGGTCCGCTTCTGCTCCAGGATGTGCGCCGACCAGCCGGCCGTCCGGGCACAGGTGAACATCGAGGTGAACATGTGGGCCGGCACCTCAGCGAAGTCCAGCACGATCGCCGCCCAGAACTCCACGTTGGTGGCGAGCACCCGGTCCGGGCGGCGCGCGTGCAGCTCGGCCAGCGCCGCCTTCTCCAGCGCCTCGGCGACCTCGAAGCGCGGCGCGCCCAGCTCACGGGCGGTCCGGCGCAGCACCCGGGCCCGCGGGTCCTCGGCGCGGTAGACGCGGTGCCCGAAGCCCATCAGCCGCTCGCCCTTGTCCAGCGCGGCCTTCACATAGCGCTCGGCGTCGCCGGTGCGCTCGATCTCCTCGATCATGCCGAGCACCCGGGAGGGCGCCCCGCCGTGCAGCGGCCCGGACATGGCGCCGACCGCCCCGGACAGCGCGGCGGCCACGTCGGCGCCGGTCGAGGCGATGACCCGGGCGGTGAAGGTGGAGGCGTTCATCCCGTGCTCGGCGGCCGAGCTCCAGTAGGCGTCCACCGCGGCGACATGCTTGGGGTCCGGCTCGCCGCGCCAGCGGATCATGAAGCGCTCGGTGATGGAGTGCGCCTTGTCGATCTCCTGCTGCGGCACCATCGCCAGCCCCTGCCCGCGGGCGGACTGGGCGACGTACGACAGGGCCATCACGGCGGCGCGGGCCAGATCGTCCCTGGCCTCCTCCGCGTCGATGTCGAGCAGTGGTTTGAGCCCCCACACCGGGGCGAGCATGGCCAGCGCCGACTGGACGTCCACCCGGATGTCACCGGAGTGGACGGGAATGGGGAACGGCTCGGCGGGCGGCAGGCCCGGATCGAACTTCCCGTCCACCAGCAGGCCCCACACATTCCCGAAGCCCACATGGCCGACGAGTTCCTCGATGTCGACCCCGCGATAGCGCAGCGAACCCCCCTCCTTGTCGGGCTCGGCGATCTCCGTCTCGAACGCGATGACTCCTTCGAGTCCCGGTACGAAGTCGGACATGAGGCGGCTCCTCTGATGATCTGCTGATCCGGGTGATCTGGTGAACTTCTGACGAGCTGGTGACGCGGTGGGGCGGTGACGCGTTGACGCCCTGATGTGTTGATGCGGTGTGCCGGTGACGTGCAAACACGCACGTCGCGAACTGGGTCCCGGCGGGCAATTCTCCCCGCTGGGGGACATGACAGACAGGGTGAGATGCCGCACATCCGTGGCTGTGCTCCCACTCCGGCCGCGGTCCTGGAAGATGTGGCCGTGCGAGAACCACGAGAGCCCCACGAGGAACACGACCCGGCGGCGACCACCCCCGACCCGGCGGCCATGCGCAGGCAGTACGGAGCGGAGGGGCTGGACGAGGCGGAACTCGCGGACGACCCCTACGAGCAGTTCGCCCGCTGGTTCGCCGACGCGGTACGCGCCACCGGCAGCGGCGCCCTGGCCGAACCCAACGCGATGATCGTGTCCACCGCGACACCGGACGGCGTGCCCAGCTCCCGCACGGTGCTGCTCAAGGGCTACGACCGGCGCGGTTTCGTCTTCTACAGCAACCACGGATCGCGCAAGGGCCGTGAGCTGGCCGCGAACCCGCATGTCTCGCTGGTCTTCCCCTGGCACCCCATCGCCCGGCAGGTGATCGTCATCGGCCGGGCCGAGCGCGTGCCGCCCGAGGAGACGGCGGCCTACTTCCACAGTCGGCCGCACGGCTCGCAGCTCGGCGCGTGGTCGAGCGAGCAGTCCAGCGTCGTCGCCTCGCGGGCCGTCCTGGAGGAGGCGTACGCCGAGCGCGCCGCCCGCTGGCCGGAGGGGACACCGGTGCCGGTGCCGCCGTACTGGGGCGGCTTCCGGGTGGCGGCCTCGACCGTCGAGTTCTGGCAGGGCCGGGACGACCGGCTGCACGACCGGCTGCGGTTCGTATACGAGGGGAACGGGGGCGGGGCGGGCTCCGGCGGCCGGTGGGCGGTGGAGCGGCTGGCGCCGTAAGGGGAGCGCCGGGGGAGCCTGGCGGGCCGCGATTCCGGCCCGGAACGCGAACGACCCGCGGACTCTCCCCGGAGCCTTGCGGCTCCGAGCACCGGCCGGACAAGTCCGACGAGCCCGCGGGTCGGGTGTACTGCGTGGGATTGGCGAGCACTTTGCACGCCGAGTGCGCGGTGCTAGCCCGCAGTCACCTCACGTGTCCGACTGCAACTCATGCTTCGAACCACCTCCCTTCGTGTGTACGGCAAGCCTAAGAAACTCAGCCGGAAACGCACAACCTATTTAGGTAAATCTCGTGTGACGCAGCCCACACCCGGGTTGAATGTTGTGACGTGCAGCCATTCGAGGCGCAACCCAAAGGTGACGAGCAACTGCTGGCCGCCCTGCTGAACGGCATGGAGGCGGGCCTGTGCGCCTTCGACCGGGAGGGCGTGATCACCCACTGGAACGCTGAGGCGACCCGCATTCTGGGCTGGACGGCCGAGGAGGCCGTCGGCCGGCGCGGTTTCGGGGGCTGGGCCGCGCGCGCCGCCGACGCCCGCGCGACGCAGGAACGGCTGCTCTCGGCGATGGACACGCCGGGGCGCCAGGTGCACGAGTTCGCGCTGCTGACCAAGGACGGCCGCCGGGTGCTGGTGCGCACCCAGTCCGCGGCCGTGGCCGGCGCCGACGGGCGGCCCGCCGGGGTCTACTGCGCCTTCTCCGATGTGCACGCCCAGATCGACCTGGAGCGGTCGATCGCGCTGAGCGAGTCGCTGTTCGCCGGGGCGTCGTGGGGAGTGGTGCTGATAGACGCCGATCTGCGGCCCGCGCTGGCCAACGAGCAGGCCGCCAGACTGCTGCACTGCGGGCGCCAGGCACTGCTCGGCCGACCGCTCGGCGAACTCCTCGACCACGGCGTCGAGGAGCTGGAGAACGCCTTGCAGCACGTCCTCGCCGAGGGTGTCTCACCGGCCGGCATCGAGGTGTGGGTCAGCCTGCGCGGTGACGCCACCGACGCCCGCTACTGCTGGCGCAGCGGCTTCGTGCTGCTCGGGTCGCCGCTGGGCGAGGAGCCCGTACCGCTGGGCGTCGGCTGGCTCTTCGCCGACGTCACCGCGCAGAAGAAGCTGGAGCGGCAGAGCACCCGGATACGTTTCCGCTACCAGCAGCTGCACCGGGCCGACCGGGCCGCCGCCGAGTGCGAGAGCGCCCTGGAGGCGGCCGTGCTCCAGCTGGATTTCGCGCTCGCCGGGTTCGCCGACCACGCGCTGGTCGACCTGCTGGACGGCGCCGGGCGGCTGGTCCGGATCGCCGCCAGCCCCGAGGGCGAACCGAGGCCCGGCCTGCCGGAGGTGGGCCCTGCCATCCCGGTCGGCTACGAGCCCGGCCACCCGGTGCTCCAGGCGGTGGAACGGCTCGGGACCGTGCGCACCAGCTGCGGCGCGGCGGGCGGCGCGGCCGGTGACGCCGCCGGGGGCCTGGAGATCCCCCGGTCGCGCGCCGACGCGTGGGCGGCGGCCCGGCGCTGGCCCCCGGGCACGGTGCACGGTCTGACCACGGTGCTGCGCAGCAGGGGCCGCACGGTCGGCGCCCTCACCTTCCTGCGCGGCTCCGGCCGCCCGCTGTTCGACCGCGCGGACGCCGCCTACGCGGAGGATGTGGCGGCGCGGGTCGCCATGGCGGTGGACCTGGCCGGGCTGGCGGGGGACCGCTGAGCCGGGGGCGGGGGTTCGGCTCCGCCGGCCGGTCAGCTGGGCCGGCGGGTGCGGCGGGGCTCAGCGCTGGGCGGAGTGGCGGAAGAAGATCCGGTCCCGGTACTCCTCGAAGACCTGGCCGTTCCAGTCGTGGCCCCCGTCCACGTTCCCCGAGCGGATCATGGGCGGGGTGATGCCCCGAGCGGCCAGCTCGGTGGCGGCGGTGGCGACCACCGCCTGCATCAGGGCACTGGTCACCACGGTGGAGGCCGGCCCGAAGGGCGCCGGGACGGCGTCGTCGGCCAGCTCCGCGTCGCCCACCGCGATCTTGGAGTCCAGCACGATGTCGCAGTTGTCCTTGAGATAGGTCCCCGAGGTGTGCCGGGAGCGGGTCTCCTCCGCGTACACGACCGAGGTCACCCCCACCACCAGCACTCCGCGCGCGCGGGCGTGCCGTGCCATGTCCACCGGGAGGGTGTTCCGGCCGGACAGCGAGATCACGAAGAGCACATCGCCGCCGCGCACCGGACTGGTGTCCAGCACCGCGGCCGCCAGACCCTCGACCCTTTCCAGCGCGCTGCCCAGCGTGGCGGGCACCACGTCCACCCCGATGGCACCCGGGACGGACAGCAGGTTGACCAGCGCCAGGCCGCCGGCCCGGTAGACCACGTCCTGCGCGGGCAGCGAGGAGTGGCCCGCGCCGAAGGTGAACACCCGGCCACCTGCGGCGACGGCATCCGCCACGGCGGTGGCGGCGGCCTTGATCGCGGCCCCCTCCTCGTCCCGGACCCGGCGCAGCAGGGCGATGGCAGCGTCGAAATACCGGTCGGAAAGATCCGCGGGGGGCTCACTCATGCGGTCACCGTGGTGCCGACGCGGCACCGGTGTCAAGGCGGGAATCCCGTGCCGGGGCCGGTTGTCGGTGCGATGCGTCAGAATTGACCCAGGGCCACGCACGAGTAAACGAGGGGCGCGATGTCCGGACTGATCGATACGACGGAGATGTATCTCCGCACCATCCTGGAATTGGAAGAGGAGGGTGTGGTTCCTATGCGTGCCCGGATCGCCGAGCGGCTCGATCAGAGCGGCCCGACGGTCTCCCAGACGGTGGCACGTATGGAGCGCGACGGACTGCTCCATGTCGCGGGTGACCGCCATCTGGAACTGACCGACGAGGGCCGCCGCACGGCGACCCGGGTGATGCGCAAGCACCGCATCGCCGAATGCCTGCTGGTCGATGTCATCGGCCTGGAGTGGGAGCAGGTGCACGCGGAGGCGTGCCGCTGGGAGCACGTGATGAGCGAGGCCGTGGAGCGGCGGGTGCTGGAGCTGCTGCACCATCCCACGGAGTCGCCGTACGGCAACCCGATTCCGGGCCTGGAGGAGCTGGGCCAGCTGGGAGGGGCCGATCCCTTCCTGGAGGAGGGCATGGTCAGCCTCAGCGAGCTGCAGCCCGGTGAGTCCGGGGCCAGCGTGGTGGTGCGCCGGATCGGCGAGCCGATCCAGACCGACGCCCAGGTCATGTACACCCTGCGGCGGGCCGGTGTGCAGCCGGGCGCCGTGATCAGCGTGACCACCTCGGCCGGCGGCGTGCTGGTCGGCAGTGGCGGTGAGGCCGCCGAGCTGGACCCCGAGATCGCTTCGCATGTGTTCGTGGCCAAGAGGTAAGCACCCCCTCCCCTGTTTCCGCGGCTTCTCGTGGCCTGCCGCTGCTTCTTCGTCGCCTCATGGCTGTCTGTGCCTCATGGCTGTCTGTCGTTCCCCGCGTCCGTTTCCCGCCTCCGCGGACGCGACGGCCGGCTCGTCCGCGGCCGAGTGCCGGGCCCCGGCGCCGCTCGGCGGCGCCGGGGCCTTTTCCTCCCCTGTGTCCCTCCCCTGAACCCCCCTCGGCGGACCCGGGACCCCGAGCTTCCCGAGTGCCTTCCCGCGACCCGCTTCCCCTTCGCGTCGCGTCCCGCTGAAGTCCTCCCCTCGGCCCGCGCCATCAATCCTTGAGTCCTGTCACTCGAACGAGTTGTGTTGGGCGAGCTGACCACGTGTTCGAATAGAAGTTCGATAGCGTGTGCCGGGAAAGGAGGTGCGGCACATGATCAAGCGGTACGAGGTGAGGGGCGCCGGCGGCGCACAGCTCGTGGCCTGGGAGTACGCGGCCCAGGGAACTCTTCCCGGGCAGGCCGGTGACCCGGCCCGGACGGTCCCGGGAGACACCGGAGTGTCGCCGCCCGGCCCGGCCGATGCCCGGCCCGGTGTGCTGATGCTGCACGGCATGCTGGGCCGCGCCTCGCACTGGGCGGCGACGGCCCGCCGGCTCGCCCCGCACTACCGGGCCCTGGCCCTCGACCAGCGGGGTCACGGGCGCAGCGACAAGCCGGACGGCCCCTACACCCCGGAGGTGTACGTCGCGGATGTCATCGCCGCGATCGAGCAGCTCGGCCTGGCCCCGGTCACCCTCGTCGGCCACTCGATGGGCGCCCTCACCGCATGGCAGTGCGCGGCGCGCCGGCCCGATCTGATCGCGGCCGTGATCATCTGCGACATGCGGGCCTCCGCGGTCGGCGAGGCCGGGCAGCGGAAGTGGCGGGACTGGCTGGAGAGCTGGCCACTGCCCTTCGCCACCCTCGGCGACGTACGCCGCTGGTTCACCGCCGGCGACTCCTGGGCGGAGCGGCCGAATCCGGCCAGGGGAGACTTCTTCGCCGAGGTGATGGAGGAGCGCCAGGACGGCTGGCGGCCGTTGTGCACCCCCGAGCAACTGCTGCGTTCCCGGGATCCGTGGATAGGGGATGCCCACTGGGACGAGCTGGCCCAGGTGACGTGCCCCGCCCTGGTCGTGCGCGGCATCGAGGGACTGCTGGGCCGGGCCGAGGCGCAGGAGATGGTCCGCGTGCTGCCTCGGGGCCGCTACGCGGAGATCGCCGACGCCGGCCACCTCGTCCCCTGGGACCAGCCTGAGGCCTGGTACGGGACGGTGGAGAGCTTCCTGCGGGAGGAGGTGGGCCCGGCGGGCGCGGTCCTGGGATCGGCGGGCACGGCGTGAGGGGCGCTGGGGGCGGGTTGACGGGCTGCGGGGCGGCCGGGGGTTCGCCCACGCCGGGAGGCGGCGTCCGGCGACCGGTCAGCGGGTGGCTGATCCGGCTGCGTGCCGCCGACCGGCGGGCTCCTCGGCAGTCGGGGGGTCGGCAGCGTCGTCAACGTCGCCGGCGCCCTCGGGGCCCTCGGTACCCGCGAAGCTGACGCTGCGCAGGATCGCCATGGTCATCTCGCTGAACTCGCCCCAGTAGTCGATCGCCGCCGTGTCCAGGGTGAAGACGGCGGTGTAGGGGCCGGTGGGGAAGGGCACGTAGACCTGGATCTGCCCCATCCGCAGCCGGACCGCCGCACCGCCGGTGGTCAGCTCCGCGCCGAGGACGTACTCGCGCAGGGTGACGCAGGAGACGGCCGGGCCGCAGGGCAGTTCGATCCAGCGGGCGTCGTTGTTCTCGTCCCTGACCAGGATCTCCCGGATGCCGTTCGCGGCCACCTCCACCGAGGGGTGGTCGGACTCGATGGCGGTGACGGTGAAGGAGCAGTGCGCGACGCCCTCGGCGCCTTCGTCGCCCTCGATGCGGTCATCGATGGCGAACAGACCCATCGCGGCGTAGTCCAGGCCCTGTCCGCCCATGGCCTCGCCGAGCGCTGCGTAGTAGGGGGCGGCGGCGGTCCACAGCTCGTCGTTCCCGTTCGCGTACAGCTCCTGGACGAAGCGCCCGGCCAGTTCGGTGCGCTCCTCGCGGGTGGCCGCGATGGGCAGGGCGTGGAAGGACTCGGGGACGACGAAGGCCAGCGGCGGTATGTCCGGGGGCGACGGGGTGGCTGTCTCCCCTTCGACGCCGGCGGTGGCGGCGCCCGGCGGGGATATCGGACCGGGGGCGGGGTCGCTTGCTCGGCCGCTCGCGGGATCACCCGTGCGGCTGCTCGTGGAACCGGCGGGAGTCGCCGGGAGGGAGGGTGTCACGGAATCCCGCCTAGAGTTCGCCGGGTTGCGGACGCGCCGGGTCTCCGGTCTCGCCCATCAGGATGGAATGGGTTTCGAACAGGCCCTTGCCGATCTTCGCCGGGACCTGGCTCTCGACCAGGACGACCCCGCCGGCCAGCCGGAAGAACTTCGGTGTCTGCGCGGTGGTGGGCAGTTCGGTCACGAAGCGCGCCACCCGCTCGCGCTGTCCCGGGGTCAGCTCGGACTCCGGCACCAGCCGCCGGCGGTCCGCCAGCAGCCCGCCGAGCTTCTCGGTGGCGGCGGTGGACAGCCGCACCCAGGAGCCGTCGGTGAAGCGGATCCGCAGATCGTGGCCGCCCGCGCTGAACTTCAGCCGTTCGGCGCCGGCCACGGTGTCCCGCGCGGTCTCCCACAGCACCTGCGCGGGCGCCGTCAGGTCCGGGCCGACGCCCAGCAGCAGAAAGCGCCGCTCGGTGACCACCGCGTCCACCCGGTAGCGGTCCGGGCGGCGCGACGGGTCCAACTGCCACGGCACTGTACGGGCCAGCGTGCCGGGCGCGGCCCACATCACCGGGAAGTCCTCCGACTCGTTGGCCGGGTCCTCCGGTTTGGACCGCGACGGGTCCTGGCCGATGGGCACACTGTTCCCGCCGATCACCGCCTCGACGGCGACCTGGATGGCGGTGACGATTCCGCCGAGCAGCCCGCCCCCGACCCGGTCGACGTTCTGCGCGGTCTTGGTGTGCGGGGTGAACTCGGGGCCGGCCGGCCACCCCGGCAACTCCGCCTGGATGTCCCGCCGCTCGGTGTCCCGGAACCAGCGCGAGCCCGCCACCGGGTGCGCGTAGCCGGTGGCGAAGTGGATCGGCGTACGCAGCAGGGTGGTCTCGTCCGGGTCCGGATACCAGTCCATCGTCAGGCGCCTCTCGGTCGGTCCGCGGTTGTGGGATGCGTCGGCTGGGCGGGGGTGTGCGGGGCGGGGCGGGCGCCGGCCCGGTCAGTGCGAGGTGGCGGCCTGGTCGAAGCGGTCACCGAGGTGGACGGCCTCGCCGATGTGCTGGGGTATCGAGTAGAGCTTGGGCGCCAGCTTCAGGCCCGCGTCGATGGCCCGGCCCGTGGTGCTCATCGCGTCGACCGCGACCCTGCCCCCGGTGATCGCCTTGAGTCCCTTGGTGCCGATGAGCTGGCCGTTGTGGTAGACCTGCTCGGAGATCAGCTGCATGCGGTTGATCATCTTCCCGTCGGAGACGATATTCCCGGCGGTCTTGATGCCGCCGAACTCCAGCGTCAGATTCTTGAACAGCGTGATCTGCTTGCCGTTGGTGATCAACTCGCCTGCCTTGCCGACGAAGTTGCGGCCGATGGTGGTCACACCGCGGAACCCCTCGCCCAGTTCGACCGCCCGCGCGGCGGCCACCGAGCCCTCCACGACCTTCGCGCCCTTGGCGAAGGCGCCGATACCGGGGACCGCGCCCAGCGCGTCGAAGCCGATGCTCATCCAACTCACGTCGGCGCCGGCCGCTTTCGCGATCAGATGACTGACCAGCGCCGCGACGCTGGTGACGACCGCGGCGGCGGCGAAGATCGCCCCCAGCGGTTCGAAGGGGGCGGTGATGATGGCCAGTACGGCCAGAATGCCGGTGAGGTCGCTGAGCAGATCGCCGATGGTCTTGATGAGGTCGGCGTGGTCCTGGACCCACTGGACCGTGTCGTTCCAGGCGCCCTCCACACCGTGCACCATCCGGCTGAACAGTCCGGGCCGGTCGGGCGCGATGTCGCCGGCCTTGTCCAGGTCGCGGCTTATGGTCACGGCTGCCTGGGTGAACCGGGCGTGCAGCTCATCGGCGCGGTGCCGCACCGCTTGCAGGGCGTCGCCGGCCTCGGTGGCGGCCTGCTGCTTCCGCTTGCGGTCGGCGGCGGCGGCCGGGTCGGGGGCCGCGCCCGGGGCGGGGTGCGGGACACCGTCGTCCGCCGCCGGGGAGCCGAGCGCGGACCGCGCCCGGTCCACCGCGCTCTGCCGGGCGGCGGCCTCCCTCTCCAGCGAGTCGGCCTCGTCCTGGAAGCCGTGCAACTGGTCGGCCCACCGGGTGAGCGCCTCGGACGCCCGCCCGAAGGAGTCGTGGGCCTTCTTGATCAGCGGGGTCACATCGCTGTCGATGTGCGCGACGAACGCCTTGGCCGCCTCGCCCTTCCAGTAACCGCTGTCGATCCGCGCGAGTTCATCGACCGTGACGGTCAGCTCGCCGTGCAGATCCCCGAGCTGCCGGGCCAGCGCACGCGTGCGCTCCACCTCGCCGGGAGCGGGGTCGAAACCGAGATGCGGGAAGCTCCGGGTCACGGCCGTCACTTCTTCCCGTCGGTCTTCAGGGAGTTGGCCAGTCGCAGATCGGCCTCGTCGAAGGTCTTGCCGATCCGGTCGATCATCTGGACCGCGGTGTCGGCGTGCTGGCCTATCTGCCGGATGCCGTAGTGCCAGTCGTCGGCGAAGTCATGGACGTCGTTGATGAGCTCGGGCGCCCCGACCGCCTCGCCATCGGTATTGCCCATGGACCGGCTGACGCCGTCCATACGGTCCGCGATGGTGGCGAACGTCTTTCTCAAATCCCCCATCACGGTGCCATTGATCTGCAGATCCCCCATAAAGAATCAATCCTTTCCCGGCATTCCACAGGAATTCACCGGCCCCGCGTGGAAATGGTGGCCCCTACTCTATTGGGAGTACGCGTCCGGCCGGACCGTCAGACCGTCAACGGCACTGTCACCGTCCTCGGTTCACCGTCCCCGAGGTGCAGCAGGGCCCGGCCGGGCGTCACTTGACCCCCGACCGTGCTGCGGCTGAGCCGGGTGCCGATCAGCTCGCCGCTCATCGTCTGCTGCGGGGAGAGCAGCACACCGCGCCGGGCCTTCTTGGCGTCCACCTGCCAGCCGGAGAAACCGGAGCAGATGTCCTCCTCGCCGCCGGCCAGCACCACCGCCCTGCCCCGGTCGGCGCCGCGCGTGACGATCTCCTTGAGCAGGTCCCTGGCATCGCAGTCCCGCAGCAGCTCCGCGTCGTCGACCAGCACCACCACCGGTGCTTCCCCGGCCTCCTCCAGCGCCTCGGCCAGCTCACCGGCGGGTATGTCGCTGCCCGTGAAGACCCGCACCACCCCCGGGCCGCCGGCCAGTTCACGCACCGGCGACGGGCGCGGCGCGGCCACCACCAGCTTGACGCCCTGCCGCTGATAGCCCCGCGCGAGGGTGAGCAGCAGGGTGGACCTTCCCGACTTGCCGGGGCCGCCGATGACGAACGCGGGCAGCCCGTCGGAAAGGTCCGGTCCGTGCCCGGTGAGTTCGTCCCCGCCCACCCCGACCAGCGACCACAGGGGGCTGCGGGCCGCGTCGGTGTCGCGCATGTCCCAGGCGTCGGCGAAGGACAGCCGGGAGGGGAGCACATCGACGCGGAACGGGCGCCGCGAGCGGGGCAGCCCGGCGTCCCGCTCGGCGGCCGCTGCACCGATCGCGGTCAGCGCCGCCGCCTGGCCCTGACCGGTGACCTCCCCGTCCAGCAGCGCGACCTGCAACTCGATCCCGGACTCCGACCGGTACGCGCGACCCGGCTGGATGTCGTCCGGCACCTTGCGCGGGTTCACCGAGAGCAGCGCGAAATCGGAGCGGTCCGCCAGCCGGAAGGCGATCTTGTCCTCGGTGAGGGTGGCGATCCGCCCGGCCATCAGCGTGCGGTCCCCGGTGATGATCAGATGGATGCCGACCGAGGCGCCCTCCCGCAGAAAGGTGAACAGCTCGTCGCTGAGCGCCCCGTGGTCCAGCTCGCCGAGCGAGGTCGTCCAGCCCTCCCACCGGTCCAGCAGGATCACGATGTGCGGCAGCCGCTCCTCGTCGGTCCCCACCGCCGCCCGCTGCTCGCCGATGTCCGCGAAACCGTCGGCCGCCAGCAGATCCTGACGTCGAGTCAGCTCCGCCTTGAGCCTGCCGATCAGCCGGACCGCCCGCTCGGACTGTGAACGGCCCACCACCGCCCCGCAGTGCGGCAGCCTGGTCAGCGCGTTCAGTGCGCCATTGCCGCAGTCGATGCCGTACAGGTGCAGATCCGCCGTGGACAGGGTGCGGGCCAGCGAACCGGCGATGGTGCGCAGCAACTGGGAGCGGCCCGAGCGGGGCGCCCCCGCCGCCAGCAGATGCCCGAAGCCGTGGAAGTCGACGGCCACCGACCGGCGGGCCTGGAGCGCGGGCAGATCCTCCACACCGAAGGGGGCCGGCGGCAGCGCACCACCCGCAGACGGCGCGGGCAGCTCGTCGAGCCGCAGCGCGTCGGGCAGGGCGGGCAGCCACGGACTGTGCTGCGCCGGGATCGCCAGCCGTTCGTTGGCCGCGCGGATGGCCTCCACCAGCACCTTGAGGTCGGTGATCTCGTCATCGTCGCTCTTGGCTCCCGCCGGGCGCCGCGGCGCGCTGCGGCCGAGGCGCGACCAGTCCACGACATCCACCCAGGGCGCCACCGGTACGTTCTCCACCGCGCCGGGACGCCGGCCGCCGACCCGGCCGGACTGGAAGGGCACCAGCGAGTTCGCACCCAGCCGTACATAGGCGCGGCCTGGCGTGGACTTGGAGATACCGCCCGCGTCCGGGGCGTCGATGACGTCCGAGGACTCGCTGCCGTCGGTGACCCGCAGCGCTATCCGCAGATTGGTGTTGGCACGGATCTCCGGGGAGACGACGCCGCTCGGCCGCTGGGTGGCCAGTATCAGGTGAATGCCCAGCGAGCGGCCGCGCTGGGCGATGTTCACCAGGCCGGTCACGAAGTCGGGCAGGTCCCGGACCATCGAGGCGAACTCGTCGATCACGATCAGCAGCCGCGGCATCGCGGTGAGACGGGGCTGCCGCTTGAGCAGATCCGTGTAGTCCTCGATGTCCTTGGCGCCGACCCCGGCCAGGATGTGTTCGCGCCGCTTCAGCTCGGCGCCCAGCGACTCCAGCGCCCGCTCGACCAGATGGGCGTCCAGGTCGGTGACCATGCCGACGGTGTGCGGCAGCCGGACGCAGTCCTTGAAGGCGGAACCGCCCTTGTAGTCGACCAGGACGAATGTCATCGCCTCCGGGGTATTGGCCACCGCCAGCGAGGCCACGATGGTCTGCAGCAGCTCCGACTTGCCCGAGCCGGTGGTGCCGGCGATGAGGCCGTGCGGACCGTCCTTGCGGATGTCGATGGCGAACGGGCCGTCGTAGGACTCGCCCACCACCGCCTGCGTCGAGACGGGGCTCAGCCGCCAGCGGGCGGCGATGGCGTCCGCGGTGGGCGGCTCCAGCTCCAGGACGTCGAGCAGCCGGCTCGCGCCGGGGATCGCCGAGTCCTCGGCCTCACCGCTGATGTCGCGGATCGGCGACAGGCAGCGGGCCAGCCGGGCACACCAGGCGGGTGACACCAGATCGGGCCGCACCCCACGGATACGGGTCGCGCCGGTCTGCTCCACCCGCAACCGGAAGGAGCCGAACGCGGGCTCCGTCTCCATCGCCCGGGTCTGCCGGGCGTCGGCGTACCAGGCGTTGTGCGACGGGAAGCCGCCCTGCGGGAAACCGGCCCCCACCGTCGCCTCCGGCACCGAGGCGACCCGCGCGGAGGCAGCCGGGGTCTCGAACTCGGCGATCACCACGGCCTGGCACTCGCCGGGCAGAAACCGCTCCTCGGAGTCCAGGCAGATCAGGAACATCCCCACCCCCGGGCCTTCGCGCAGCAGGTGGACCACGCCGGGCATGGCCCGCAGCCGCCGGGAGCCGTCCAGCACCACCACGATGTCCGGGTCCTTGAAGAACGCCGCGTGATGGGCGCCACTGCCCGCCTGCTGCTTGGCCTTCTGCCGCTCGGTAAGGATCGAGCCGAGTTCCGCGATGCGCGCCGCGGCCGTCTCCGCGTCGGTGCCCATCAGCGCCGACGCGTCCTGGCCGTCGGCCGGCCGGGCGTGCGGCAGCCACCGCACCCACTCCCAGCTCTCCCGGCCCGACTGATCGGTGAGCACATAGAACCGCACATCCATCGGACTGCTCAGCGCTGCCGCCTGCGCCACCGCCCAACGGCCCATCGCCCGGGCACCCTCGCCCGGCGCCGCGAACCCGACGACGCCGAGCCGGCGCAGCTCCAGGGCGACCGGCGCGTCGTCGATCTCCCAGGCGACCTTGCGGCGGTGCTCCTCCTGCTCCGGGTCGTCCAGCACCACCTCGGACGGCACCTTCGCGGTGCCGACCCGGAGCAGCAGATGGTCCGCGTCGCCGCGTCGCCGCTCCCACAGCCTGGTGCGCGGTCCGGTCGCGGTGTTGAGGACGGTGGCCGGGTCGGGGGAGGCCGCCGCGCGGTCCCGGCGCTCGATGTCGAGCGCCTCGCGGGCGTCCCGCTCGATGCCGGCCTTGCGCTCGCGGTATTCGCCGACGGTCCTGGCGTAGGACTTGCGGCCGTGCTTCTTGTCCGTGAAGTAGTTGCCGACCATGACGACGGGGCTGACCACCGCCATGATCAGATACGTCATCCGGTGCATCATGAAGGCCATGCTCACCGCCATGACCAGCGGCATGAGCGCCATCAGCCACGGAAGCGGCCGCGCGCCGGGCTCCCTCGGCGGCGACGGCAGCCGGAAGAGCGTGATCCGCTCCGGCGGAGACAGCCGCGGCGGGCGGTTGTACTCGTATGTCGCCCCGTCGTCCCCAGGACGCAGCGCAGCGTTCGGCGGGGTGTAGGGGCCCAGCTCCAGCAGGGTGTTGCCGAAGGTGAGCTGACCGCCCAGCGGCCAGTCCCTCGTCTCACCGCCGACCGAGACCTGGCAGCTGCCGCCCATACCGACCGTCAGCACCGCCGCCCGGTCGGCCAGTTCGGAATCCTCGATCCGTACCCGCGCCGCCGGGCCGCGCCCGATCTCCACCCGGCCGATGCCCAGGCGGTGCACCGCGCCGGCGTCGGGACCGCCGGCCACCCGCAGTTCCACCACACCGGCCGGTTCGCCCGGGAGGCAGCCGGCCGGGTCGTACAGACTCACCACCGCGCCCTCGCGCAGCGGTGACCTGGCCACCGACCAGCCGGGATCAACCGCGTAACCGTCGACGTACACCGGGGGAGCGCCGGGCGATCGGGAGCCGCCGCCCGCGATCGGGATGATGTCCGCGCCGCCACCGCCGACCGTCCGGCCCAATTCTCGCGCGACGTCCGCGACGGTGGACGCGGGATCGGCGTCGACCACTACATCGGCGCGGTCCCCGCGGAGCGGGTCGACCACGGTCAACGACAGGCGCACGGCTTCCTCGTTCCCCCGGATTCGAGTTGGTTGTCAAGGACGATAACCGCTTCCGCGGACTCCCGGCATGGCCGATGCACCGGCCTGTGGATAACTCGCGCTGGTTTATCCACAGGCGGGAATCCGGAGTGACACCGGACGGGCCCGCAGTGGCAGAGTGGTCTCCGAGCCGGACCAAAGAAGGGGGATTGAGCGGGCGTTGTGCCGTGCTGCCCGTTTGAGGGTGTGTCACGCCGACGGTTCCGTTCGGTCGTAAGGCCGTAAGTCTGTTGCCGTGGACGCGCCTTGAGGGTGTTTGTGAGGCGCTGATAACGTGCGGTGGCTTGACATCGGCCTGCGGGCTGCCGCCGGACCGGAGCGCGGCAGTCTCTCTCCCCACGCAACCGATATCGACACACGCCGGCTCAACGGGGGCAGTGACGTGAAGACCAGGGAACGATCCGCATCGGGCGGCGGCAGCGGCCGTCAGCCCGTTCCCGCGACGGCGTTCGGGGCGCCGCCCGGCGGTGAGCGGCTGCCGGTCGCACCGCGGGAACGCAAGCCGGCACTCGCCGCGCTCGCCGTCCTGCTCATCCTCGTGGGGGCCCTCGGCGCCACCGTGCTGGTGCTGCGCGCGGGGAACAAGATCTCGGTCGTGGAGGTCACCGCGGCGGTCGCCGCCGGCGATCCGATCCCCGCGACCGCCATTCGCGAAGTGATGCTCTCGGACGACTCCGGAGTGAAATTCGTGCGGTGGGAGCAGCGTAAAACCCTGCTCAAGAACTACCGGACCAGCACGAATATCGTGGCGTTCTCGGTGTTGACCGACACCATGATCACCTCGAAGGACCAGGTTCTCACCCGTGGAAAGTCACTGGTCGGTCTGTCCTTGAAGGACGGCCAGTTTCCCAACGGCCTGCGGGCCGGCGAGACCGTGGCCGCGTACAACGTGAGCACCAATACGGCCAGGACGACTCCCGACAGCGGCTCCGCCGGCGGCGACAGCAACCTCATCAGCGGCAACCTGATCGTGAAGAAGGTGTTCGCGTCGTCGGGTGACTTCTCCTCCGGCAACACCTCCGTCACCGTCCAGGCCGACTCCGCGGACGCCGGTCGGCTGACCGTCGCCGCCTCGGCCAACGCGGTCGCCCTGGTCCTCGTCACCGGCAAGAACTGAAGCGAGCGGGCGAAGACGTCATGGCACTGATCGCTGTCGCCGCCGACAAGGGCTCACCGGGCGTCACCACGGCCGCCGTCGCGCTCGCCGCCGTGTGGCCGCGCCGCGTGCTGCTGGCCGAGACCGACCCGGCCGGCGGCGACCTCGTCTACCGGTCGCGCGCCGCGCACGGCGGGGCACTCGACCCCAACACCGGAATGCTGTCGCTGGCGGCGACCGCCCGACGCGGTCTGGCCGCCGAGCAGTTGTGGGACCACGCCCAGCCGCTCACCGGCGGACTCGATGTGCTCGTCGGCCTCGGCAGCGCCGAACAGGCCGCCGGCCTCGCCGGGTTGTGGCCGATGCTCGGACAGGCGTTCGCCACCCTAGATGAATCGCCGGGCGGCGCGGCCGACGTCATCGCCGACTGCGGCCGGATCGGCACGGACTCGCCGACCCTGGAGCTGTTCGCGCACTCCGCCCTGGTGCTGCTGGTCGCCCGCACCGAACCGGAGCATCTGGCCCGGGTGCGGGACCGGGCGGGCGCCCTGTCCGCCAAGCTGCACGGCTCGCAGCGCGGCGCCGCAGCGGCGCTCGGCCACCCGCCGATCGGCATCCTGCTGGTCACCGACCCGGGCCACAGCGTGCGGATCGCCGGGCAGGTCAACGACATGCTGGTGGGCTCGCAGATCTCCGCCCGCGTTGTGGGCACCCTCGCACACGACCCGGCGGGCGCCGAGATGCTCAGCGGCCGGCGCCGCGGCCGGCTCGACAAGTCGCTGCTGATCCGCTCCGCCCGCCGGATCACCGCCGACGTGCCGCAGCGGTACGGAGTCTTCCGATGAGCGAGGTGGACCACCAGCTCGTCAAACGCTTCCGGCAGGAGGCCGGCGACCGCATCTCGGAGCAGCGCAGGCTCGACCAGGTGTCGAACACCGCGCCCATGTCCGCGGAGGACGAGCGCCAGTTCGCCCGGGCGATCATCGCCCAGATCCTGGAGGAGTACGCCCGCTCCGAGATCACCGTCGGCCGCACCCCGCCGGACGCCCAGGCCGAGGAGGCGTACGCCGCCGCGGTGCACGCCGCGCTGTTCGGCGTCGGACGGCTCCAGCCGCTGCTGGACGATCCCGAGGTCGAGAACATCGACATCAACGGCTGCGACCAGGTCTTCGTCGGCTACTCCGACGGCCGCGAGATCCCGGCCGACCCCGTCGCCGAGACCGACGAGGAACTCATCGAGCTCATCCAGGTGCTCGGCGCCTACTCCGGTCTGTCGTCGCGCCCCTTCGACTCCGCCAACCCGCAGCTCGACCTGCGGCTGCCCGACGGCTCCCGGCTGTCCGCCGTGATGGACGTCACCCGCCGTCCCGCGCTGTCCATCCGCCGAGCCCGTCTCGGCAAGGTCTTCCTCGCCGACCTGGTCGGCAACTACACGGTCACCCCGGAACTGGCCTCCTTCCTGTCGGCGGCCGTCCTCGCACGGAAGAACATGATGATCGCCGGCGCCACCAACGCCGGAAAGACCACCCTGCTGCGAGCCCTGGCCAACGTCATCCCGCCGCACGAGCGTCTGATCACCGTCGAACGCGCGCTGGAACTCGGCCTGGACCAGTTCCCCGAACTCCACCCCAATGTGGTGGCGTTCGAGGAACGGCTGCCCAACTCCGAGGGCCAGGGCGCCATCTCGATGGCTGATCTCGTACGCCGCTCCCTGCGGATGAACCCCTCCCGGGTCATCGTCGGCGAGGTCCTCGGCGACGAGATCGTCACCATGCTCAACGCGATGTCGCAGGGCAACGACGGCTCGCTGTCCACCATCCACGCCAACAGCTCCTCCGAGGTCTTCAACCGCATCTCCACCTACGCCCTCCAGGCGCGGGAGCGGCTGCCGGTCGAGGCCTCCCAGATGCTGGTGGCCGGCGCCATCGATTTCGTCGTCTTCCTCAAGCGCCGCAACGACTTCGCGCGCGGCGGCACGCTGCGCCGCGTCGTCACCTCCATCCGCGAGGTCAACGGGGTGGACGGCCGCGTTCTGTCCAGCGAGGTCTTCGCCGAGGCACGCGAGGGTGTGGCGCTGCCGCACGCACCCATCTCCTGCCTCGACGAACTCCTCGCCCACGGCTACCAGCCCACGGGGGTGTGGCGGTAATGACCGGGATCCTCTCCGTCGAAGTGCTCTACGGCCTGCTCGCCGGGGCCATCGCCGGCGGCGGCATCGCCCTGTTCGTCGTCGCGATGTACGGCTGGGCGCCCAAACCCGCCAAGCCCGGCCAGGGGCATACCGACCGGGCGGCGGAGCTGGCGCGCTTCCTGTCGCAGCGCGGCTCGCTGGCCGCCGTGGCCGGACTGGTCGTGCTCGGCCTCACCCGCTGGATCGTGCTCGGCGCCGCCACCGCCGTGCTCGTCTTCTCCTGGAACAAGCTGTTCGGCGGCGCCGCGGAGGAACGCGCCGCGATGAAGCACATCGAGGCGCTGGCCGGCTGGACCGAATCGCTGCGCGACACCATCGCCGGCGCCGTCGGCCTGGAGCAGGCCATTCCGGCCTCCGCCCGGGCCGCCGCCCCCGCGCTGCGCCCCCATCTCGCCTCGCTGGTGGACCGGTTGCGGTCCCGTACCCCGCTGCCCGAGGCGCTCCAGCACCTGGCCGACGAGATCAACGACGCGTCCGCCGACGTCATCATCGCCGCCCTCATCCTCAACGCCCGGCTGCGCGGCCCCGGCCTGCGCGACGTGCTCGGCGCGCTGGCCAAGTCCGCCCGCGAGGAGGTCGACATGCGCCAGCGGGTGCTGGCCCAGCGGGCCAGCACCCGGCGCAGCGTGCAGATCGTGGTGGTCGTCTCGGTGGGCTTCGTCCTGGGCCTGGCGATCTTCAACCGCGGCTTCGTCGAGCCGTACGGGACCGCGGTCGGACAGCTCGTGCTCGCCGTGGTGTGCGGGCTGTTCGCCGCCGGGTTCTGGTGGCTGAGGAACCTGGCGAAGATCGAGACGCCGGACCGGTTCCTCGTGCACGCCCCGGAGCGGCTCGGGCAGCGCGCCGACCCGCCGGAGCCCTTCGGGCCGGGCCACCCCCTGCCCGGCCAGCCACTGCCGGGCCAGGCGCCCCTGCCCGGTCAGGGGGCGGGTGCCCGATGAACAGCATCCTCTTCACCTGCCTGGTCGGCGGCCTCGTGGGCCTCGGCGTCTTCGCCCTGATCAGGGCACTGATGCCCGGGCGGCGAAGTGCCGTGTCCACCGTCGCGCAGATCGACGCGCTGCGAGCCGCCGGCCCGGGCGGCCCCGCGGGCGGAACGGAGACCGACCGCAGCCTCCAAGGCCGGCTGGGGGAGCGGATCGCCGCCCTCTACCGCCAGCAGGGCTGGGAGCTGCGCTCGCTGCGCGCCGACCTGGCGGTGCTGGACCGGAGCTGGGAGGGTTTCCTCGCCACCAAGATCATGCTGGCGGCGGTCGGCGTGGTCTTCGGGCCGTTCGTCTTCGCGGGCCTGTGGGAACTCGGCTTCGGCCTCAGCCCGATCATCCCGGTCTGGATGGCGCTGATCTTCGGCGGAGTGTTCTTCCTGCTGCCGGACATGGAGGTCCGGCGGGACGCCGCGAGGAAACGCAAGGACCTGCGCCGGGTGATCGGCGCCTATCTGGACCTGGTCTCCATGAATCTGGCCGGCGGCCGCGGCCTGCCGGAGGCGCTGATGACCGCCGCCGAGATCAGCGACGGCTGGGCACTGATGCGGATCAGGAACTGCCTCACCGACGCCCGCATCACCGGCACCAGCCAATGGGTTGCCCTGGGACGGCTCGGCGAGGAACTGGGCATCGAGGAGCTGCAGGACCTGTCGATCACCCTCGGTCTGGTCGCCGACGACGGCGCCAAGATCCGCGATTCGCTCGGCGCCCGCGCCGAGACCATGCGGCACCGGGAACTCGCCGAGATCGAGGGCGAGGCCGGTGAGAAGTCGCAGTCGATGCTCGTGGCGCAACTCATGCTGTGCGCGGGCTTCCTGGTGTTCCTGATATTCCCCGCCGCGATGCGCGTGTTCCAGGTCTGATCCCCCCGCTGTCACCGAAACCCGAGCGCCATCGAGTCGAGAGGAACCGCACGTGAACCGTCTGCCCGTCTCCCATCCCGCACTTGATTTCATGATCACCTACTTCCGGGGACGCCTCGACCGGGTCCGCCGCGAGGAGCTGTCCCGGGGCGCCTCGGCCGTCGAGTGGGTGGTCATCTCCGCCATAGTGGTCGGGATCGTCGTCGCCATCGGCTTCACCATCAAGGGCGCGCTCAGCGGCAAGGCGGACTCGGTGAAGAACTGCATCGACGGCGCCAACGGCGACTCCGGCAGTTGCTGACCGGCGGCCGGGGGACCGAGGGATGAAGCGGACAACCGACGTGCCGCACCGGGCCGTTCGCCGCCGGCTGGACGCCGTGCGCGGCGACAGCGGCGTGGGGCGCCGTACGGCCGCGACTGGGGACGGAGTCACGGGTAATGCAGCCGCCGGCAGCGTGAGCGCGCGCACCGGTGGCGATCACGGCATGACCGCGATCGAGTTCGTGTTCCTCACCCCGGTGCTGTTCTTCATGATCTTCGCGACCGTGCAGTTCGGACTGTACTTCTTCGCCGATCATGTCGCGCAGGCCGCCGCCCAGGCCGGGGCGCGCGAAGCCCGCGCCGACGCCGACGCCGACCCGACGGGATGGTCGGACGCGGCCACCGACACCGCCCGGACCTACATCCGCCAGCTCGGCCCCGAACTGCTGACCGACGGGGCGATCGAGCCGGTCCGCCCCGACGCCGTCACCGTCGGCATCCGGGTGACCGGCTCCGTACCGGCGATCTTCCCCGGCCTGCACTTCCACGTCCGCGAACTCTCGCAGGGCCCGGTGGAGCGCTTCGTCCCGGACAACGCGGGGGACTGATCCGATGCCCGGCACATCCCTCCGCCCCCTCGAAGGCGCCACCGCCCGCCGCGCACAGCGAGCCGACGGCGAGCGCGGCCTGTCCACCATCGAGGTGGTGATCCTGGCACCGGTCATGATCCTCTTCATCCTGGTACTGGTCGCCTTCGGCCAACTCGTCGACGGGCGGGGGGCACTGGACGGCGCGGCGCGGGACGCCGCACGGGCCGGATCCCTCCAGCGCAGCCAGGCCGGTGCGATGAACGAAGCCGAGAACGCCGCCAGGAACGACCTCGCGGACACCTGCGTCGGCGGCACCCTGCGGCTCCGGCAGGTGGGCGACGGAGGATTCGCGCCCGGCTCGCTCTTCCAGGTCCGGGTGAGCTGCACCATCCGCGGGCTCGGCTCGCTCGGGCTCGCCATCGACAAGACCCTCACCTCGACGGCCGCCTCGCCGCTCGACCCCTACCGCAGGGCGGTGGCCGGCTGATGAGGAAGTCCGGGCTCGTCAGATGGTTCCGCCGGCGCCCCACCGGCCGTCCAGGGCCTTCTGGCCAGGGCGACCGGGGCTCCGGCGCCGCCGCCGTCCTCATCTTCGCGCTGCTCTTCATGTCGCTCGCGGCCTTCGTCGTCGACGGCGGACTGTCGATCTCCAAACGCGAACGCGCCGCCGACATCGCCGAGCAGGCAGCCCGTTACGCGGCCCAGGACATCAACGTCGAGGCGCTGCGCGATGCCCCCGCCGGTACGCAACCGGTGATCAACACCGACAACTGCACCGCGGACGTGGAGGACTTCGCCAGGAAGTCGGGCCTCGACAACGAGGACGCCGGCAACTCCGGCTGCACCCTGGCCGAGCCCGACCGTGTCGAGGTGTCCATACAGCTCACCTACCGGCCGATCCTGACCGGTTTCTTCTACGACAAGCCGATCGTCGTCCACGGCAAGGCCGCAGCCGAGTCCGTGACCGGCCCGGCGAACTGACCGCCGCCACGACGCAGCCACCCCGTCGCCCGCCGACCCGTCGTC
Source organism: Streptomyces polygonati (assembly GCF_042650325.1). Lineage (NCBI taxonomy): Bacteria > Bacillati > Actinomycetota > Actinomycetes > Kitasatosporales > Streptomycetaceae > Streptomyces > Streptomyces polygonati. The sequence continues at coordinate 272,767 of NZ_JBHSBB010000013.1, forward strand.
CGTCGACCCCGCGCAGATCCGCACCACGCCCGCACAGCAGGCAGAAGAGGAAGCAGCCATGGCCCGCACCGCCGCCACGGGACGTAACCGCGCGCCGCAGGGTGGAGCGCCGGCCCGCCCACCGCGCAGGCGACGTACCGCCGGCGACCTCGTACGGGCGCTGGCCGCGTTCGTGGCGCTGGCGGTGCTGGTGGTCGGGGTACCCGGAGCGCTGCTCTACTTCCTCGGTTCGCCGCTGCCGCATCACTTCGACTCCGATCTGGTGCGCCAGCCGATCACCGCGGAGACATTCGTCAACACGCTGGCCGTCGTGGTGTGGCTGGCGTGGGCGCAGTTCGCGGCATGCGTGCTCGTGGAGGCCAAGGCCGCCGTCTCCGGCGTGGGGATGCCGCACCGGGTGCCCGCCTCCGGGCCCAGCCAGCTGCTGGCCCGGCAACTGATCGCCGCGCTGCTGCTGATCGGCGTGGGCACCGCGGGGCTGGTCCCCGGCCTGGCCCAGATCGGCCAGCACCACCCGGTGGAGAGCCAGGCCCGCCCCGGGGTGGCCGTCACCGCCCAGCAGACCCCCGGCCAGCAACTCCTGCGGGCCGGCGCGGCCGTACCGCACCAGCAGACGGCCCAGCTCGGCGTGACCGACCGCGGCGCGGCGCAGTCCGCCCGGGAGGCCACCAAGTTCTACCGCATCAGCCCGCCCGAGGGCCGCCACCACGACTCGCTGTGGGAGATCGCCCAGCGCCACCTCGGCGACGGCCGCCGCTACAAGGAGATCTACGAGCTCAACAAGGACCGGGTGCAGCCCGACGGTTCACGGCTGTCACAGGCCAGCCTGATCCGGCCCGGCTGGGTGATGGAGATGCCCGCCGACGCGCACGGCGGCGACCTCGTCCAGATGCCGGTCGCCGCCCCGCACACCGCGCCCGACGTGGAGCGGTACGCCCAGCACGGCGGCGCCAAGGACACCGCCGCGGAGGGCGCGCACGCCGCCGCGCCAAGTCCGGCCGCCGAACAGAACGGCACCCCGGCAGGCGGCTCCGGCGGCGGGGACACGGCGACCGGCACACGCGAGGGGAGCGCGGAAGGCACCGCGGGCAGTGCTGACACGAGCAGCGGAGGCAGCGGAACCACCGCGAACACCGTACGTACCGAAGGCACCGAACCCACCCGCGCCGAGCACCCCCGGTCCCCGGTCGCCGCCGCCCTCACCGCTGCGACCTCCCCCTCCCTCGCCGCCGGTCTCTCCGAAGCGCTGATCGGCTCCCCGCTGCTGGCCGCCGGACTGCTGGCCGCGCTCGGCCGCCGGCGCCGTACCGCGCTGTGGCAGTCGGTCAGCGGAGGCGGACCGCGCACCCCCCGTACTCCGAGCGGCCCGCAGGCCGACATCGCCGACGCGCTGCGGATCGGCGCCGAACCCGACACCGTCGCCTTCCTCGACCGGGCGCTGCGCGCGCTGTCCGCCAGGCTCGACAGCGAAGGCCGCAAGCTCCCCACCGTGTACGCCGCCTGGCTCACCGGCGAGGCGATCCACCTCCAACTCGCCTGGCCCGAGGGCCAACCGCCGACGCCCTGGCAGCTCGGCCAGGACCAGACCTTCTGGCGTCTGGACCGCCCTGACCTGGCTGAGGACGCCGATGTCGCCGCTGCGGCGCCGTACCCCGGCCTGGTCACCCTCGGTACGCTCGACGGCGCCCGCCTGCTGCTCAATCTGGAAGCCGTGCCCGGCATCGTCTCGCTGGCCGGCGCCCGGGCCGACCGTGACGCCGTACTCGCCTCCGTCGCCGCGGAGTTGGCCACCAACGGCTGGTCGGACCGGATGACCGTCACCCTCGTCGGTTTCGCCGAGGACCTCACCGCCCTGGCCCCCACCCGGGTGCGGCACCTCGCCGACGTGCCCGAGGTGATCGAGACGATGACCGCGGAGACGGCCCAGCGCGCCGGGGCGCTGCGTACCGCCGGACAGGACAGCGTGCTCACCGGCCGCACCGGCCGCGCCCAGCACACCCAGTGGGCCCCGCACCTCGTCCTGCTCGCCGCCGAGCCCACCGACGCCGAGGCCGAGCGCCTCGCCGAACTCGCCGCGGACGCCGGTCGATTGGGCATCGGCTACCTGGTGGCCTCCAGCCGCCCCGAGCTGCCCGGCTCCGCCTGGGAACTCGAAGTCACCCCCGCCGGGCGGCTGCTCGCCCCGCTGCTCGGCCTGGACCTGCGGGCCCAACTGCTGCCCGCCGCCCAATACCAGGCCGTGCTGCGGCTGTTCGCCGAAGCCGGTGGGGACGGCGGGGACGGTGGGGACGGCGGCGACCCCGGGCCGGACGCGCCGCCGTTCCTGGTCGACCTCTCCGACCAGGGCCGACCCGGTGTGTACGCCCGCCTGCTCGGTCCGTTCGAGGTCATCGGCATCGACGCGCCCGTCGCCGACCGCAGCGAACTCCTGCACGAGGCGCTCGCCCTGCTCCTGCTCCACCGCGAAGGTGTCCACCCCCGCGTACTGGCCTCCGCGCTGTGGCCGCGCGGCGTCACCGAGGACGTCCGCGACGCCCTGATCGAACGCCTCCGCGCGTGGCTCGGCACCGACCCCGACGGGTCGGCCCGGCTCAGCTTCGACGACACCGGCCGGATCGTGCTCGCCACCTCCGTCGTATCCGACTGGGACGTGCTCCAGACCCTGCACCACGAGGCGACCGAGGGCCGGTCCGCCGCCGATCCCGCTATCCGCCGCCGGCTGCTCACCGACGCTCTCTCGCTGGCCCGCGGGCCGCTGCTGGCCGATCGTTCTTCCGGCCGCCCAGCCGGTGGTTCACCCGGCGGCTCACCGGGGCGTTACGGCTGGCTGGGCCATGAGATCGTCGATGCCCAACACCCCATCCTGGTCGCGGAGATCGCCCTCGCCCTGTCCGCCCTGCACCTCGACGCCGCGAAGCCGAAGGCCGCGGTGGCCGCGGTCGAGACCGGCCTGACCGTGTCCCCCGACGACGAACGCCTCTGGCTCGCCCTGCTCCGCGCCACGCACGCCACCGGCGACCCGGCCCGGCTCGAATCCGCCGCCCGCTCACTGACAGCCCGCGGTGACACGCTCGGCGGCCCGGGCCGAGGCCTCCCGCCCCGCGTCGAAGCGCTGCTGGACGAGCTTCTCCCCCACTGGCGCGGCCAGATCGCGAACTGACCGTCTTCCGTTCCGGTCTTGGACTCCGGGGGCGCCACCCGTTCGGTTGGCATATGCCGATGGAGCCGTAACCTCCGGGGTGATCAGCACCGTTGTCCGGTCGTGGCTGCTGACAACGGAACACGGCGGTGCCCGGAGGTGCGCGCATGAGCGACCTCCAGGTCACGGATGAGGTACTGAGCGACGCGGAACGGCTGCTGGGCAGGCTGTACGGCGAGTTCCGCACGATCTCGGCGCGCAGGGACGAGTTGCACGACGTGTGGGGCTCGGGCGCGGTCGCGGACGCGATGGACGCGTTCGTGGACAACTGGTCGCGGTACCGCAAGAAGCTGCTCACCCGCATCGACTCGGTGGGCGAGCTGGTCGGTTCGGCCCGGGAGACCTTCCGGCAGACCGATCAGCGGCTGGCGCGGGCGAGTTGAGCGGCGCACGTACGGCAGCGGGAGCGGCGACCGGGCGTCTGCGGCCGCGCGATTGGCATCCCCTCGCCGACACCGATCCGGTTCCAGGCGACCCGGGCGCGATTCTGGACGAGGTCGCGCACATGAGACAGGTCGCCGCCCTGCTCAGAGCCGAGGCCGCTGACCTCCGGGCGATCGCCGAGGGCCGAGGCGTCCAGGGCCGTTACGCCGACGCCCTCCGCGACGGCGCCCGGGAGCTGGACGTCCGGCTGCGGGAGACCGCCGAGCGCTACGAACGCGTCCAGGGCGGACTGACCCACTGGGCAGGCGAGTTGGACGGCTTCCAGGCGGAGGCGGGGCGCATTCTTCATGCGGCCCGTGCGGAAGAGGCAGGGAACGCGGGGGACGTCGACTCGCTCGCCGCCCACCGCAGGGCCCTTGCCCGGGTGACCGCCCAACGGGATGCGCGGGCCGCCCACTTCGCGGACCGGATCCGCGACCAGATCGACGACGAGATCAAGGACAGCTGGTGGGATCGGTGCAAGGACGCCATTGACGAGTACCAGAGCGTCATCTCGTTCGTCGTGGACGTGATGGGCTGGGTCGCCACCGGTATCGCCATCGCCGCGATCACCATGACCCCGGCCGGCTGGGTGGCCGGACTCGCCGTCTGGCTCACCTTCGGCGTCCTCGCGGGTCACCTCCTGCTCGCGTCGTCCGCCGACGGCTCCTGGGCCGATGTCGCCATGGACCTCTTCGGCCTGCTCACCATGAAGGTCGGCACGGTCGCCCTCACCAACCTGCGCGGTGTCCGCGACGCCACCAAGCTCGCGGCGGAACTGGCGGCGGAGGAACGCGCCGCCGAGACCTCGGCCCGCGAGACCCGGTCCCTCCGCGACCGCACGTCAGCGGTCGTCAACCGCCGCGCTTCCACCCGGGCGGAGCGGGGCAGGGCCCGCCACCTCCGCAATATCGCTCGCGCGGCGTCGGTACGGGCCGGCCACGCGGCCTCGGCGGCGGAGGCGGCCGTCCCGCTGCCGGAGGCGTCCCGCTGGGAGGCGGCGGTGGTGGGCGGAGACCGGGAGACGGCGAACTTGCACAAGGACGTGCAGCGGCTGCGGGCCGCGTATCCGGAGAGCCCGGAGGTGCAGAGGGCGAGTTTGGGGGCGGAGGGGCACAAGGGGGTTTTTCAGGGGACGTGGATTGTCGCCACGGCTGTGGATGGCGTCGACAAGGGCGCGGGGACCAGCGACCTCTTCCCCTGGAAGACCTCTTATGGGCCCTATGGGCACTTCAAGAACCGATATGTGAGGGAGGTGGGCAGCAGATGGTGAGCAGTGCCTCTGAGCTCCGCCACGACCGTGGGTCGGAGGTCACGTGTTTCCGAGCGACTTGACGGATGATCCGCTGATCGCCCGCGGAGACAAGTTGATCCGCTGGGGAGCCTTCATTCCCATGTTCGGGTTCGTCGTCATCGGCCTGACAGCCCGCCTCCTGACACCGAACAGATCCGCGTTCGTCATCGAGATGCTCTTGCTGTCGGTCGTTGGTCAAGTACTCGTCTGGCTGGGCATGAATGCTCTTCGACGTCGAAATGGTTGGGATTCCGGCGTCATGTTCTACATCTGGTCTGGGGGAATCTTGTCGACCATCGCGGCTGCGACCACAGCGATTTTCGCCGTCATGCCCATCCCCCTCCTCGCCCCCATCGTCGCCACCTTCTTCCGCTGGCGCATGCATCGTGCCGCGCGCAGCGCAGAGGTGCCGCGGTGACCCCCGGTGCCCCGCCCACCTCGTACAGCCTGCTGCTGCCGCCCGGGTGGGTCCGGGTTCCGCTTCGGGAGGGGACCCGGAGGGTGCTGGACGTGAAGGTGTTCAGGGGGATCGAGCGGATTCCCGATGGGGTGCCGCGGGACAAGGGGATGGCGTACCGGCTGTACGTGCGGCGGTGGGTGGAGCGGCTGGTGGAGGATGCGCGGAAGGCGGGCGGCCTGGATCTGTATGTGCCGGTGGGGGCGCGGCCCGGGGGCCGGGTGCTGGCCGCGTCGTTTCTGGTGGCGGAGGTGGGAGGGGAGGTGGGAGGGGAGGGGGAGGCACGGGCGGAAGCGGTGTTGGGGCGGCTGGCCGGGGAGGCCGGGGAAGTGCGGGGCGTCGCGGAGACGGTGGGCGTGCGCCGGGAGTACGTACGGGAGGCGCCGGAGGGGGAGGCGGAGGCGGATACGGCGACTCGGCATGTGGACTACGTGGTGCCTGTGCCGGGGGAGGGGAGCCGCTGGCTGGCGGTGAGTTTCTCGACCGCGGGGGACGGGGATCCGGCGAGTGCCTTCACCCGGGCCGTGACCGATCTGTTCGACGCGATGATGACGACCTTCCGCTGGAGCGAACCGGCCCGCACACCCTGAGCTTCAGGCCCGGGCCCGTACGCCCGCCTTCTTCGCGCGGCTGCCGCAGGTGTCCATCGAGCACCAGCGGCGGGCGCCCGGGCGGGAGTGGTCGAGGAAGAAGGCGCCGCAGATCGGGGAGGCGCAGGGGCGCAGGCGGGGGAGCAGGGCCGGGGACGTGGCGAGGTCGAGCGCGTCGCGGGCGATGAGGGCGAGCGTGGCGGTGACCGGGTCGTCGGAATGCCAGCCGAGTGCGCCGGACGGGGTGAGCCGGGGCGTGGGAAGAGGGGCCGCAGCTGCGGAGTTGAGCCGGGCGCGGGCGGCGGCGGGAATCGCGGCCGGCCCGTCGGGACCGAGGGCCGCGAGGATCAGCGCGTGAACCGCCTCGCGCAGTGCGCGTGCCTCCGCCACCCGCCCGGGGGCCGGAGCTGCCACCGGCCCCTCGCCGCAGGGACCGCACTGCCTCACCCAGGCCGTCAACGCCTCCGGATCGGCCAACTCCTCCGTGACTTCGGGGGTGTTCCTGAACCGCAGGGTGCGCAGGAAGTCGAGGCACAGCCGGCCCGACCCCTGACGGAAACGGGCGGGCACGAGGACACGGACGGCGGCGCTGTCGGGCATAGGACCAGCCTACTGGCGGCACCGGTTTAACTGGTACCGTCAATTCGACCCTTGTCCCTGATCCTTCGCCCGGCGCCGCCCTCGTGCCTCCTTCGTGCCGCCGCCCGCCGCCCCGCACGACCATCGCCGCGACCCCCTGTGAGGCCCCCGATGTCCCACCCCGCCGACCTCGCGTCCTCCGGGCGCACCCCGGACGGCGAGACCCCCGGGCCGGTGTCCCAAGGGCCGCCCCGCAGCCTGATCGTGCTGCTCGCGGTGGCCTGCGGCGTCACCGTCGCCAACCTCTATTACGCCCAGCCGCTGCTCAGCGAACTGCGCCACACCTTCGGCATCTCGGAAGTCACCGCGGGCGGCCTCGTCACCGCCACTCAACTGGGTTACGCGGCGGGCCTGCTGCTGCTCGTGCCGCTCGGCGACGTCATCGAGAAGCGCCGGCTCGCCACCGTGCTGCTCGCCCTCACCATCGGCGCCCTTGTGCTGGCCGGCCTGGCGCCGGACTTCGCGGTGCTGCTGATCGCCTCGCTGATCTGCGGGACGACCCTGGTCGTCGCCCAGATACTGGTGCCCTTCGCGGCCGACCTCGCGCCGGACGAGACCCGCGGTCGCGTCGTCGGGCAGGTGATGAGCGGACTGCTCACCGGCATCCTGCTGTCCCGTACGTTCGGCAGTCTGCTGGCGGGCGCGACCAGTTGGCGGGTCGTCTACCTCACCTCGGCCGGTCTGATGACCGTACTGACGCTCGTCCTGCGCTCCCGCCTGCCCCGCCGCGCCCCCGCTGGCGCCGCGGCCGGCCTGTCCTACGGCCAACTGCTGCGCTCCACCGCCCGGCTGCTCAAGGTGCATCCGGCGCTGCGCCGCAGGGCGCTGTACCAGGCAGCGATGTTCGGCGCCTTCTCCGTCTTCTGGACGACCATCTCCTATGTGCTGACCGCGCCGCCCTTCGACTACCACCAGTGGCAGGTCGGCCTGTTCGCCCTGGCGGGGGCCGGGGGCGCGCTGGTGGCGCCCCTCGCGGGGAGGTGGGCGGACCGCGGACTGGTACGTCCCATGACCGCCGTCTCGTTCGTCGCCGCGGCGGTCGCCTTCGTCGTCGCCGGGTTCGGGCGGCACAACGTCATCGCGCTCGGCGCGGCGGCCGTGGTGCTGGACATGGGCACCCAGGCCACCCTCGTCCTGGGCCAGCAGGTGGTCTACCAGCTCGACGGCCAGGCGCGGGCCCGGCTCAACAGCGCCTTCATGGCCACCTTCTTCGTCGGCGGCGCGATCGGCTCGCAGGCCGGGTCCTACGCCTTCCACGCCGGCGGCTGGACCGCCGTGACCGTGCTCGGCGCCGCCCTGCCCGTCATCGCCTTCCTCGGCTGGACGACCGAACTCCGGCGCCCCGCGGCCGGCTACGAGCGGGTCGGCGGCTGACCCAGCGGTGACGGCGGCGACCCGGTGCGCAGGTCCCTCACCCGGCGCGGCTCCCTCAGCCCTTCCCCACGACCGCGAGTATCTCCGGCAGCCGGTCCAGCAGCCGCGGCGCGGTGAACCGCAGGGCCGCCGCCCCCACCGCGGTTCCGTACACCACCCCGACCGGCAGCACCGTCCACGACAGCCCTTGGTGGCCGGTGTGGTGCAGGAGCACGGACAGCGCCAGCACCGGCAGGCAGAACACCGCGCCGCTCAGCGTCCCGCCGAACACATTGAGCGCGACCAGCCCGCCCTGCCCGGGTGCGGCGTTGCCGAACGCGTTCTGCTGCGGCACCGCATAGGGGAAGCGGACGCTGGCGTAGGTGCCGGTGCCGGTCAGCGCGCCCAGGAAGGCGAAGGACAGGCCCAGCGTCTCGGCCAGCGCGTCGAGCCTGCCGAGGAGCAGAGCCGCGCCCACCGTGACCACGGTGACGTAGGGCACCGCTATCCCCACCAGGGTCAGCGCCCGGCCGCGCAGTTCGAGCGCGGCGTCCCGGCGGGTGGAGATGGTCGCGGCGACGGTCCAGAACGCCGATCCGTCCGTGCCGAACTGGTTGTACATCTGCATGCCCAGCAGCCCGGCCGCCCACAGGCACTGGTAGACCGTGCCGTGCTGCACCACCGCGACCAGCGGCAGCAGCAGCCCGACCGCCAGACCGGTGGCCAGCGCCGCCCGCGACCGGGGGTCACGCCACAGGTAGTGGAACTGGCGCTCCATCACCGTGCCCGTCCGGCCCCCGACCAGCCGCGCCGGAAACAGGCCGGCCACCCGCCCGGGCCAACCCGAGCGTGCCGCGCCGCCGGTCGGGACATCGGCCGCCTGGAGGGTGGAGGCGTCCGGCGACACCATCAGCCGCACCAGGCTGCGATACCACCACCGCAGGATCACGGCGAGGGCCGCGAGCGCGTAGAGCAGCTGCACCGCCGCCAGGCCGTACGCACCCCGGCCGGTGGAGCGCACCGCGTCCACAGCGGGCGCCGGCGGTATCCAGCGCAGCACCGAGGCGATCGAGGTCACCCGGTGCAGACCGCCGTCGGAGCTCAGTGAGCTGACGCCGAGATTGACCAGCTGCGCGCCGACCGCCACGAACAGACCGCTGAGCAGCGCCAGATCACGGCCTCTGCGGCTGGTCAGCAAGCGGGTGTTGGCAGCGGCCACCGCCCGCGACAGCGCCACGCAGGTCAGAAGCAGCAGGGCGACGACCGGCACCGCCACGGCTGTCGCCGCCGCGCCGTGGGCGACCGCGATCATCGCCCCGGTGGACACCAGCAGGGTGAACAGCGGGCCGACGCCGACCAGGGAGGACGTCAGCAGCGCGGTCATCAGCGGGCGGGGCCGCAGCGGCAGCATCGACAGCCGGGTGGGGTCGAGGGTGTCGTCACCGCCGAAGAAGAACAGCGGCATCACCGCCCAGCCCAGGCCCAGCACCACGGCGAGCGTGACGGTGGCGGCCGGTGCGTAGTGGCTGCCCCGCAGCGCGATCATGCCCGCGCCGAGGCCCAGGGCGTAGAGCATCGCGAAGGCGACCCCGACCGCCCAGCCGGCCGTGCGGCCCCGGGACTGCCGCAGCCCGTTGCGGATCACGGCCAGCTTCAGCCGTACGAACACCGGGGTGATCGAGCCGCCGCGGGCCGGGACCGGGGCCGCGGGGGCGAGGGGAGCCGGGGCCGCGCCGGGGAACGGCGGCGGGCCGGAGGCCGTCATCGGGTGCTCCCGCCGAGCCAGTCCAGATCCTGGCCGCCGCGCCGATCGGCTCCGACCAGCGACAAGAAGGCGTCCTGCAAGGTGCTCGCGGCGCCGCGCACCTCGGCGAGCGGGCCGCGGGCGACGATCCGTCCGGCGGCCATCACCGCGACCCAGTCGCACAGGCTCTCCACCAGCTCCATCACATGCGAGGAGAACACCACGGTGCCGCCCGTGGCCGTATAGCGCTCCAGCACACCGCGGATCACCTGCGCGGAGACCGGGTCGACACCCTCGAACGGCTCGTCCAGGAAGAGGACTTCGGGGTTGTGCAGCAGGGCCGCCGCCAGGCCGATCTTCTTGCGCATGCCGGTGGAGTAGTCGACGACGAGTTTGTGCCGCGCGTCGGACAGGTCCAGCACGTCCATCAGCTGGGCGGCCCGCTCGTCGACCTGCGCGCCGGGCAGACCGCGCAACCGGCCTGTATAGCCGAGGAGTTCGCGCCCCGAGAGCCGCTCGAAGAGCCGCAGCCCCTCCGGCAGCACCCCGATCCGGGACTTCACCGCCACCGGGTCCGACCAGACGTCGTGGCCGACGATCCGCACGGTCCCCTCGTCGGGCCGCAGCAGGCCGGTCACCATGGAAAGGGTCGTGGTCTTTCCCGCGCCGTTCGGCCCGACCAGGCCGATGAAGCGGCCCGCGGGCAGCGCCAGGTCGATGCCGGCCACGGCGGCGTGCTCACCGAACCGCTTCCACAGCCCGCGCACCAGCACCGCGGGCGTCGGACCGCCGCCCTCGCCCGCCACGCCGGGAACGCCGCCGGGCGCGGTCCCGCCGTAGACGGGCAGCGCCCCGTACGGCTGCGGCCGTACGGCCTCACCCTGCGTAGTCTCCTCCGGCTGTCCCATCTCGCGGCACCTCTCACCACTGCGCCCTCAGGCCGTGCCCGCCACCGGTCGCAGCGGCGCGCACATGTCGTCCGTACCGCAACCCTAGAGGGGACCACTGACAGTGACGATCGACCCGGGCGGCCCTTGGCCCGGGCGGAAGTGCGGCGCCCCGCTCGAAGGCGGCGGAACGGCGACGGGACGGCGACGGGACGGTGGCGGATCGGAGGCGGAGCGGCAGTGGACGGGCAGTGGATCGGCGCCGGAAACACCTCGGAAAGGCGGCGGAAAGGCCACGGACATACCGGGGCGCATCGGCGGTGCCCCAGGCGGGGGAGCACGGCCCCGTCACCGTGCGCGGGCCGCGACCACATCCCGCCCGCACGCGTACGCGAGCGGGTTCATCAGTTCGCGGGAGTCCGGCAGCCAGCGGTTGAATTCGGTGGGCCGGCGGGCCCACTGCACCGAGCCCCCGGTGCCCATCCGGGTCGGCGGCGCGGCCACCCAGTCGCCCTCGCCGCGCACCACCATGTCGAGGGTGCCGGCCGGCCAGCCCAGCGCGCGCAGCAGTTCGGGCACCTTCCTCGTGGCACCGGGCAGCACGAAGAAGGCCAGCCGGCGCGCTGGTGTGGAGATCACAGGCCCGAGTGGTAATTGCATCCGGTCCAGCCGGGCCAGGGCGAGGAAGCCCGCGCTTTCCGGTACGTCGATCGCGTCGAAGGCGCGGCCGGTCGGCAGCAGGACCGAGGAGAGCGGCTGCCGCCGCCACATCTCGCGGAGCACCGCGGTGTCGCCGCTCGCCTGGGCGGCCCAGTCGGGCCGGGTCGGGTGGGCGCCGGCCGCCGGGCAGTCGGGCGCGGAGCACGAGCAGCGCGGTGCGCCCCCCGCGGGGATGTCCAGCCATGAACCGGGGAGGACGTCCCAGTGCCTTTCCTCGGCGTATCGCACCGCCGCGTCGAGAAGTTGGCCGCTGAGCTGCCGAGGGGCCCCGATGGTGTCTTCCACGCGCTGCACAACTCCCTGACTCATCGGCGGTTACGGGGTGCGGCCGTGGCTCATGACGGGCGCACCGATGCATGGCCGGGGGCGCGTACGGGCAGTCGGCGTCCGTTTCGGGTAGGCACAGGTAGTCAACTGGGCCCGGGAGCCGCCCGGCTCGGGTGAATTACCGCCACTACGTGCGTATTTCCGGCGACTGGCGGGAAATGACGAACCGAGGGACGACAAGGGGGGATCGATGGCGGCACGACCGTTAGTGGCGCGGCAGCCGAACGAAAGACTGCAGGCCCTGATCCAGGAAGCGGCCTGCTCCAACGCGGGCCTGGCCCGCAGGGTCAACATGTGCGGGGCCGAGCACGGCCTCGATCTGCGCTACGACAAGACATCAGTGGCCCGCTGGCTGCGCGGCCAGCAGCCGCGCGGCCGGGCTCCGGCGATCATCGCGGAGGCGCTGGGCCGCAAGCTCGGCCGCGCGGTGTCGATCGACGAGATCGGCATGGCCAACGGCAAGAATCTGGCGACCGGCATCGGCCTGCACTTCTCGCCGACGGTCCTCGGCGCGATCGAGCAGGTCTGCGAGCTGTGGCGCAGCGACGTGGGCCGCCGGGACTTCCTCACCGGCTCCACCGTCGCCGCCTCCGCGCTCGTCGAGCCCAGCCGCGACTGGCTGATCACCCGCCCCGACCAGGGCGTGGCGCGCAACGGCGGGGCGCGGGTGGGCCGGTCGGACGTCGAGGCGGTCAAGGCGACGACCCAGGCGCTCACCGACCTCGACCACCGCTTCGGCAGCGGCCATGTCCGCCCGGTCGTCGTGCACTACCTCAACAGCGTGGTCTCCGGGCTGCTCGGCGGCAGCTACCGCGAGTCGGTGGGCCGCGAACTGTTCTCGGCGGTGGCCCGGTTGACCGAGCTCGCCGGATACATGGCGGTGGACACCGGCCAGCCCGGCCTGGCCCAGCGCTACTACATCCAGGCCCTGCGGCTGGCCCAGGCGGCCGGCGACCGCGGCTACGGCGGGTACATCCTCGCCGCCAGCATGAGCCACCTCGCCGCCTCCCTCGGCAACCCCCGCGAAATAGCCCAACTCGCCCGCGCCGCGCAGGAAGGCGCCCGCGGACAGGTCACCGCCACCGCCGAGGCGATGTTCTACGCCGCGGAGGCGCGCGGCCACGCCCTGATCGGCGACGCCCGCACCTCCGCGTCCGTCGCCGTACTCGCCTCCGAGGCCATGGAGCGCTCGCGGCCGGAGGAGGACCCGGCCTGGATAGCGCACTTCGACCACGCCTATCTCGCGGACGAACTCGCCCACTGCCACCGCGACCTGGGCCAGCCCGCGCCGGCCGCCCGCCAGGCCGAGGAGGCGCTCGCCGCGCACCCCGAGACGCGCTCGCGCCGCCGGGCCATCGACTTGCTGCTGCTCGCCGACGCCCAGGTGCAGCAGGGCGAGGTCGAAGAGGGCTGCCGCACCGGCACCGAGGCCGTCACCCTGCTGTCCGGACTGCGCTCCAACCGCGGCGCCGAATACCTGGAGGACTTCCGCCGCCGGCTGGAGCCGTACGAAGCGGAGCCCGCGGTAAGGGAGTTCGACGCCCGGCTGGAGGAACGCGAGGCGGCCTAGGCCGAATGGGAGCCCGCCCGCAGGAAGCGCGAAGGCCGCCCGGAGGAAGGGAAAGCGACAAAGCCGACGTCACACCGAATCGTTACCGGACCGACACCGCGTGCCCCGCAGGGGCGTCAAAGCGCTGGGCAGGCCCGGCGGGGCCGGTCCCCGCCGCGGGGGCGGACCTGCCCGCGCAGTGTGTCGCGGCGCTCACTCGTTCGGGTGCGTGGTCCGTCTTCCGGATAACCCGGTAGCGTTGGCGGACGGTTGCTTACGGCAGGGTAGAGGCGGGAGTGGGCGGCGATGCACAGCAGCGGACGCGGCGAGGAATCGCCCGAAGCGTACCGGGGCGTCGGCCACCCCCCGGGGCAGAATCAGCCCCTGACGTACGGCGAGCAGATCCAGCCGGCCGGTGGCAGCCCGTGGGGCAGCCCGGGGCCCGGCGCCGGCTCCCTGCCCGAACCGGCCGACGCCACCCAGATGCTGCCGCCCTACCCGGCCGGTATGCCCGCGCCCGGTAGCGGTCCCGGCTCGGCCCAGGCCGGCGCGGACGGCCAGGACGGCGGACATGGCACCGGACACGGCAACGGGCATGGCAACGGACACGGCGGCCCCGGATCTCCGGCCCAGGTCCCGATAGCCGACGCCACCCAGATGCTGCCGCCGTACCCCGGCGACGATCCCTCGGTGGCACGGCACGGCGGCGGGTCCGTCCCGCCGCTGCCGCCCATACCCCCGCACACACCGGCCCAGGCGCAGCACTCGGGCCACCAGCCGCAGCACGCCCAGCCGCCCGTCGCGCCGGCCGAGGCCACCCAGGCGATGCCGCTGTCGCTGTTCCAGGACGACCAGCCGTACGAGCAGCGGTCCTTCGACGACCAGCAGTACGGCGGCCAGGCCCCCCAACAGGGCTACGAGCAGGCGTCATACGACCAGCAGCAGTCGTACGACGGGGGCTACGAGCAGCAGCAGTACGGCCAGCAGGACCCCCAGCAGGGTCAGCAGAGCCAGCCGGGCCAGCCCCAGTACGGCGGCGGCCAGGAGTACGGCAGCCCGGAGTACGGCGGGCAGGAGTACGGCGGCGGCTACGAAGACCCCTCGTCCGGCCCGACCCCCAGCCCGCAGCACGACAGCGACTACGACCACCTCTTCCGTACCGACGTGCCGAGCCCGCCCCCGATACGCCAGCGCATCGTCGGATCGCCCGGGCAGCAGCAGGCCGGCCAGCCCGGCCAGCAGCCGTACGGCCAGGGCGCCCCGGGCGGTCCGGGCCAGCAGCCCCCGTACGGGCAGCAGGCAGGCCCGTACGAGCCCGCCTACGGCTACGACGAGGGGGACGGCGGCCAGGGCGGCGGTCGCCGGATGTCGCCCAAGGTGCTGATCGGCATCGCGGTGGCCGTTCTGGTCGTCGGCGGCATCGTCGTCGGCGGCATGCTCGGCGGCGGCAGCGGCGGCGATTCCAGCCCCACCGCCACCGGGAACACGGCCTCGACGGGCCCCAGTTCCTCCACCAGCGCCTCAGGGCCCGCCGCGGGCGGCGCGGACGACGACGCCGTCAAGCAGCAGGCCCAGGCGCTCGACGCCCTGCTCAAGACCAGCGGCAACAGCCGCAGCGCCGTGGTCGGCGCGGTGGCGTCGGTCAGGGAGTGCAAGGCGCTGTCCCAGTCCGCCGCCGACCTGCGCCAGGCCGCCACCCAGCGCGCCGGCCTGGTGACCCAGCTGCGCACCCTCGCGGTCGACAAGCTGCCGGACCATGCCGAGCTGACCGCCGCCCTGACCCAGGCGTGGCAGGCGTCCGCCGCGGCCGACGGCCACTACGCGAAGTGGGCCGACGAGGCGGACAGCCAGCACAAGGTGTGCAAGGGCGGCCACGCCCAGAACACCTCGGAGACCAACGCCGGCGACCGGGCGAGCAGCACCGCGACCACACAGAAGAAGCACGCGGTCAAGCTGTGGAACTCGATCGCGGAGAAGTACGGGCTGACGCAGCGCACGTACAGCCAGCTGTAAGGGCGCGCAAGGCGCCCCGTCGGCCCGCCGGCCGACGCGGTCAGTAGGGCCGCTCGGTGCGCAGCGTCGCGGTCAGGTCGACGAAGCCGGGCCGAACGGCCACCAGCCGGCCGTTGGCGATCCGCTGGTAGCTGACCTCGGTGTTGACCATCCGGGCGTGCTGGGGAATGGACTTCATGTCCCCGGCGGTCCAGCCCAGGTCCGGGGTGAGGCCCCCGGTGGACAGCTGCGACGTGTGGTCCATCGCCCGCTGCACGTTCGCGGCGTTCAGCTCCGTCTTGCGGTCCATCGCCCGGACGACCTTGGTGAAGACGTCGTACGCGATCCAGGTGGTCTGCACGCCCGGGTCGCCGACGTCGATCCGGTTGTCACCGAAGGCGTACTTGTTGATGGCCGCCTTCATCTCGTCCCACTTGGGGTCGGAGGCGGGCGGGTACCAACTGGTGATGTAGGAGTGCTCCAGCGGGCTGTCCGGGCCGCCGGTGGAGTCGATCACCGACTGCTGCACACTGCCGATCACCGAGGAGATCTGGACCTTCGGCTGCGAATTCCCGGTGCGCCGCAGGGCGTCGAAGAAGGTGCTGGTGTGGTCACCGAGGACCGCGGAGACGCAGGAGGAGTGCTTGTTGTCACCGACCGCCCGGGCGGCGACGGCGGTGTAGTCCGAGGAGTCGTCGGCGGTGGGGATGTCGCGGACCGCGGACAGGCCGCCGACCTTCAGACCGGTGTCGAGGAAGAGCGGGAACTGGTCGCCGGTGATCGAGTCCGGGCGGACCAGCGTCACCTTCTTGCACAGATCCGCCAGTTGCCGCCCGCTGCCCGCCAGCAGCGCCGGCAGGCCGCCGTTGACCGGATACGACATCAGGCTCTGGAACTCGTCCTCGGTGATGCCGTAGCCGCCGATGTAGGGGATGCCGTCGGTCTCCAGCGCGCTGGTGAAGGCCGAGCCCTGCTCGCTGTACGAGCCGACCACCGCGACGGCGCCCGCGTCGGAGGCCTGCTGGGCGCAGTTGGTGACGGCCACCGAGTCGTCCTGCTCGTTGCAGGTGAGGACCTTCAGCTTGCGGCCGTCCAGCCCGCCCTGGGCGTTGACGTACTTCTCCACCACCTGCGCCATGGCGAGCATGCCGGGCATATTGGTGCCCTTGGTGTCCACCGGCGCCCAGGTCATCACGACCACGGGTCCCCGCGAGCCCCCCGCCGTCCCGGGCAGCACACCGCAGGCACTGAGCAGCGCGGATGCGGCCAGAGTCGCGACGGCGGCCATTGCGGCCCTGCGCACACGCCGTTCAGTCATGTAACCGGAAGATTCCTCGTCGGCGCCAACGTCAGGGTCCTCGGAGGGAACGGGATGACCACTTTCAGGTGAATTACAGGTGCCGCTGTTCGAATGCGTACGATTGGCGACTGTGCAAGGTTCGGAGAAGTCTTCCCGTCGCGCCCGCCCCTCGTCCACGATGGGGGGTATGCCACTCAACGACATGCCGTGGTGGCGCTGGCGCAGCAATGTGCGTTCCGCGTTGCACATGATCAGCGACCCGGTGTTCCAGCGCGACGTCTGGCAGGCGGGCCTCGACGGATACGGGGACGTCACCGACGCCGTGTACCGCCTGGTCGAGGACACCTGGCTCGACAACTGGTCCGCGGAGAAGTACGTCGGCACGATCTTCCGCGACCCGCAGGAGGCCGCGCTGGTCGACGTCGCGGTCCTGCGGGTGCTGAAGATCCTGCACCAGGTGGGCGCGGACGCGCCCGCCACCGCGTACGTGGAGCACCATGCCTGGCCCGAGGCGGTGCGGGCGGCGCGCGAGGCGCACATACGGATGGCCGCGGCCGACGGGGACGACCCGGACGCGCCGCCGCGGTCGCTGGAGGTGCTGGCGATCTACAACCGGACGGCGCCGTGAGGTAGGGGCGGGCCCCCGGGCCCGGTCCGTTCCGTGTGGCGGACAGGTGCCCCGGGTGTCGTAGGCGTGTGCGAGGCTGGCGGTGTGAACGATCAGCAGCCGCCGCAGCTCGCCGAACCGCCGTCGCAGTACGTCCTCACCCTGTCGTGCCCCGACAAGCAGGGCATCGTGCACGCGGTCTCCAGCTATCTCTTCATGACCGGCTGCAACATCGTGGACAGCCAGCAGTTCGGCGACCAGGACACCGGCCTGTTCTTCATGCGCGTCCACTTCTCCGCCGATCCGGCCGTGACCGCGGACCGGCTGCGGGCGAGCTTCGCGGCGGTCGGCGGCGCCTACCACATGGACTGGTGGATCCACCCGAGCGAGGAGCGGATGCGGGTCGTCCTGATGGTCAGCAAATTCGGCCACTGCCTGAACGACCTGCTGTTCCGCACCAGCATCGGCGCGCTGCCGGTGGAGATCGCCGCCGTCGTCTCCAACCACACCGACTTCCGGGAGCTCGTCGGCTCCTACGGCGTGCCGTTCCACCACATCCCCGTCCCCCGCGACGGCAAGGCGGACGCGGAGGCGAAGCTGCTGGACATCGTGGAGAAGGAGGGCGTGCGGCTGGTCGTCCTGGCCCGCTACATGCAGGTGCTCTCCGACGACCTGTGCCGCAAGCTGTCCGGCCGGATCATCAACATCCACCACTCCTTCCTGCCGAGCTTCAAGGGCGCCAAGCCCTACCACCAGGCGCACGACCGGGGGGTGAAGCTGATCGGCGCGACCGCGCACTATGTGACCGCCGACCTCGACGAGGGGCCGATCATCGAGCAGGAGGTCGAGCGGGTCGGGCACGAGGTCACTCCCGAGCAGCTCGTCGCCATCGGGCGCGATGTCGAGTGCCAGGCGCTGGCGCGGGCCGTCAAGTGGCACAGCGAGCACCGGGTGCTGCTCAACGGGCGGCGGACGGTGGTCTTCGCCTGAGGAGGGGCCGGGACCTCACAGGCGCGACAGCGACGCGGCCGCGAAGATCACATCCCTGATCATGTCCCGGTCGCCCAGCTGACCGAGGGCGACCCGCTCCGGCTCCACATGCCCCGCCGCGAGCTGGCAGAACTCCACGCTGTCCATGGCCACCTGCGCGACCGTCCCGGCCTCCGAGGCCGGCGCGGCGGGCGAGTCCAGCGGCAGGAACCAGACGCCGCCCCCGTCGCCCTCGATCTCCAGCCGCAGCGAACGGCCCGGGGCGCCGACCGCCACCAGCTTGGACGCCGACAGGGCAAGACCGGCCCGGCGCCGCTCGGCCAGTACGGCGGGCAGCATCCGGGCGGCCAGGTCGATCATGCGATGGAGATTGCGCGGCGCGGGCGGGACATACGGGTAGTCCACCGCCTCGGCGATGTCCCAGGCGTGCATCCAGCACTCGAAGGCCCGGTCCAGGAAGGCGTCCCGCAACGGCAGCGCGAACGCGCCGTAGTCCACCTCCAGTCCGGCGGCGCCGGGGCCGGCGAAGGAGACGGTGCGCACCAGGCTGTGGCTCTGCTCGCGCCAGAGGGTGTGCAGCGCGGAGCCGGGCAGCCGCTTGTGGGCCGACCAGTGCGCGGCCGTGCGCTCCCAGGGGTCCAGCGGCAGTTCCGGGTCCGTGCCGGGCGCCTGGCGCGGGTGGCTGCCGGCCACCGGGCCGGCGCACGCCGACCCCGGTATCGCCCCGCTGCCGGGCATGGGCAGGCCGAGCGTGCGGGCCGCCAGGCTGTCGACGGCGATCAGATGGGCGATGACCTGGGCCACGGTGAGCTGCTGCCGTACGGGCGCGCCGTCGAACCAGCGCAGCTCGACCGGCGCCTTTCAGTAACCGCCGCCGAGGTCGCGCAGCAGCGCGTCCAGCCGGGCGGTCTCCGCGTCGTAGGGACCGGCCCACTCCGGCACCGGGATCCGCGCCGGACGGCGGCCCAGGCAGCCCTCCAGCACCCGGACCCGCAGCAGCGGATCGAGGTCGAGCGGCTCCTCCTGGTGCAGCAGGCCCACCGCGTCGCGCAGCCGCAGCGCTTCCTCGGCGCAGGTGGCACAGTCCGTCAGATGCACCTCCACGGCGAGGGCCTCGTCACGGGTGCACGCGGACAGGGCCCAGGCGCCGAGCAGCGATTTCAACGTTCCGTGGTCGTAGCGCGGTGGGCGGGGCGGCCCGGGCGGGCGGACCGGTCGCGGCGAACGGGGCCCGTAGCCGGGCCCGTCGGGAGTGCCGTCCTGCTCGCGCTGGCGGGGCACGTGGGGCCGGCCGTCGTCCTCACCCTGACCGCTGCCGCTGCCGTCGTGGGAGGCGGGGCCGCTCATCGTCCGCCCCGCTGACGCGGCGGATCGAAGGATTCCTCGTGCTGCTCGCCCGGCTCCATCGCGGTGGACAGCAACTGGAGTCCGAGGCGCAGCCGCCGGCGCGCCTCGTCGTCGCTCACCCCGAGATCGGCCGCGGCGGCGTGGTAGTCGAGGCGCTCGCGATAGGCGAGTTCCAGCGCGTCGCGCAGCGGGGTGGGCATCGACGTCACGATGAAGTCGGCCCGCGCCGCGGTGTTCGCCTCCTGGACCCGCGCCTCCACCTCGGCCGGCGTGGAGCGGCCGCCGTGCTCCGACTGCCGCAGCCGGTGCACCGCGTGGCGCTGGGTCAGCTTCGCGATCCACGAGCGCAGGGAGCCGTGCTTCGGCTGGTAGGCGTCCGGATTCTCCCAGATGTAGCCGAACACCTCGCGGGTGATCTGGTCCGCCGCGTCGTCGTCGGCCATCACCCGGTGGGCCAGGGCGTGCACGAGGGAGGCATACCGGTCGTACAGCTCGCCGAGCGCGGCTTCCTCACCCCGCGCCAGCCGCTGCTGCATCTTGCGGTCCCAGCGCGGTGGTGCGGGTGTCGCCATCTGCCGGCCCCCTTGGCTCGTCCCACCGCCGAACACCGCCGAAACACCATCGAACACCGCTGATCGCGGTGTGTGTTCGGCCCGTCCGACTGCGCTCACTATCGACCGTACCGGGCGTGCGCGACCGCGCACGGTGCTTTGCAGCAACATGGCACCGCATCCGACCGTTTTTGGCGCTCTGTTATCCGGGTGTGACCGGAAGAATGCAGAGTTACGACTGAGAACGGGCATAGGGTCCTCGTGATGAACGTGTGGCGGTCGACGGCGAGGCGAGGGGGGAAACCGTGCTGGTGACCCAGGCCGAGCGGGGCGGCTGGGCGGTGGTGACGGTCGCGGGCGAGATGGACCTGATCTCGTCACCGGCGGTCCGGCAGAAGGTGCACGAGGCGGTCGCCGACGGACGCCGCAGCCTCGTGCTCGATCTCGCCGAGGTCCGTTTCTGCGACTCCAGCGGGGTGGGCGTGCTGATCGGCGCGCGTCGGCTGATGCGCTCCTGTGCCGGGAGGCTCCGTATCGTGCTCCCCGAGAGCGACCACGGCGACGGAGCGCACGTCAACCGCGTGCTGGCCGCTCTCGGCGTGCGCCGGCTGTTCGAGGTCTTCCCCGACCTGGCCGCGGCCACCGACGACACCGCCCGCCCGCTGTCCGCCTGATCCGGTCGCTCGCGTCGGCGCGGTGCAGCACTATGGCCGTATGCCTGATCTGACCTTTGTCCGCGGCGACATCACCGAGCAGCATGTGGACGCCGTCGTCAACGCCGCGAACTCCTCCCTCCTCGGCGGCGGGGGAGTCGACGGCGCCATCCACCGCAAGGGCGGCCCCGAGATCCTCGCCGCCTGCCGGGAACTGCGCGCCGGGCACTACGGCTCCGGGCTGCCCACCGGCGGGGCGGTCGCCACCACCGCGGGCCGCCTGCCGGCCCGCTGGGTGATCCACACGGTGGGCCCGGTCTGGCACGGACACGAGGACCGTTCCGAACTCCTCGCCTCCTGCTACCGCGAATCCCTGCGCGTCGCCGACGAACTGGGCGCCGCCACCGTCGCCTTTCCCGCCGTCTCCACCGGGATCTACGGCTGGCCGATGGACGACGGTGCCCGGATCGCCGTCACGACCGTGCGGGGGACGCCCACCTCGGTGGCCGAGGTGCGGTTCGTCCTCTTCGACGACGCGGCCTTCACGGCGTTCGCCGCTCATCAGTAGCCGGGGAGACGGGCGCCGGCGGGCGGGGGCGCGGCGCGTGTGCCCGTAGGAGTGTTCCGTACGCGCGTTCCCAACTGCGGATACTCGGTTACGGAGCGTCCGCACGGTGTTGTGTCCGAGGTGTGACTTGTTACGCGGTGGAGTCGGGGCGTACCTCGGGTACGCTCCATCGGGTGCGTGCGCTTTCAGGGGATTCTCACGACGCCGTCCGGCCGGGCCGGGCGGGCGTCAGCGCTGGGCGCACGACTCCTCAGGGGACGCGCCGCACCGTGCGCGGCACGCCCGCCCCCTTGCGCCGGAGTGTGCGCGAAGCGCTTGCCGGGGTGACTGTGGGTCGATCATGCTGTGTGCAGCCAAAGTCACGTTCGGTGACTCTGGGTGGGCGTGAGGCGTCGTGTCCGCCGGTTCGGATGGTGTGAACAGTGCAGGTGCTTCAGGTGCAGCTCGAGGTCGGTGTCGATCCCGCGGAAGTCGGGCGGGCTCGTCGGTGGGCGCGGTCGCGGCTGGTGGGCTCGGGCATAAGAGCCGACGAGCCGCTGGCCGAGACGCTGATCCTGCTCATCTCCGAGCTGGTCACCAACGCGGTCGTGCACACCGGCTGTCCGGCCGTGCTGCGCATGCTGTTCCCGATGACTCCCGCGGCGCCGGTACGGGTGGAGGTCGCGGACACCAGCGGGCTCCCTCCCGCCCCGCGCCACGCCCTGCGTGACGAGACCGGCGGCCGCGGCCTGGAACTGGTCGACGGCCTCGCCGACCGCTGGGGCTGGCACCCGGAGGGCGCGGGCAAGCAGATCTGGTGCGAGGTCGACCGCGCCGCCGCCGGTCTGAGCTGATCACCTGACCTGACCTGACCTGACCCGGCCGGAGGCCCGGTCCGGGGTCGGGCCGGGGCTCGCGTCGGGGGCGGTCCGCCCTACGCGCGGGCCGAGGTGTGAAAGGTCCGGCGGTATTCCGTCGGGGACACGCCCAGCGCCACCTGGAGATGCTGCCGCATCGACGCTCCGGTGCCGAAACCGGCCTGGCGGGCGATCCGGTCCACCCCGAGATCGGTGGACTCCAGCAACTGGCGGGCGTGCTCGATCCGTTGCTGCGTCAGCCACTGCCCCGGGCTGAGCCCGACCTCCTCGCGGAAGCGCCGGGTGAAGGTCCTGACACTCATCGACTCCCGCTCGGCCAACTGCCGCAGGGTCAGCGGCTGGTCGAGCCGGTCCAGCGCCCAGGCGCGGGCGCGCTCGGTGCCGGCCAGCCGAGGCTCGGGCAGCGGACGGCGCACGTACTGCGCCTGCCCGCCCTGGCGATGCGGTGGTACGACCGTCCGGCGGGCCACGTCGTTGGCCACCGCGGACCCGAAGTCGCGTCGCACGATGTGCAGACACAGATCGATCCCGGCCGCCACACCCGCCGAGGTCAGTACGTCGCCGTCGTCCACGTACAGCACGTCCGGATCGACCCGCACCCGGGGAAAGAGCCGCTGGAAGTGTGCCGCGCTGGTCCAGTGCGTGGTGGCGGGGCGGCCGTCGAGCAGCCCGGCGGCGGCCAGCACGAAGGAGCCGGTGCAGATCGACACCATCCGCGCCCCGGACCGGACCGCGGCGAAGGCGGCGGCCAGGGACGCCGGCAACAGGCCCTGGCTGAAGACGGGTCCGAGTTCGTGCGAGGCGGGCACCACGACCGTGTCGGCCTCGGCGAGCGCTTCCAGGCCGTGGGGGACGACGATCGAGAAGTCCGCGTCCGTCCGCACCGCGCCCGGCCGCAGGCCGCACGTCACCACCTCGTACAGCTCGTCGCCGGTCTCCGGGCTCTCGGCGGCGCCGAAGATCCGCAGCGGGATGCCCAGTTCGAAGGGGATCACCCCGTCCAGCGCGAAGACCGCGACCCGATGCCGGCCGGGGTGGCGGAA
The DNA here is from genome assembly GCF_042650325.1 of Streptomyces polygonati. Lineage (NCBI taxonomy): Bacteria > Bacillati > Actinomycetota > Actinomycetes > Kitasatosporales > Streptomycetaceae > Streptomyces > Streptomyces polygonati. The sequence goes on from NZ_JBHSBB010000013.1 coordinate 295,857, forward strand.
GACCGTGCCGGGTGGCCGGAGGGCGTCCTGGGTCATGGCCCGATTCTTGCACACCGTGGCCTTCGGGCCACTCGTCCGCGACGACCGGGGCTCGGACACTCATCACGTGACGCAGACATCTCAACCTCCCGCGCCCAGCACCGGCGGCATACCCGCCTCCTCCCGCCGTCCTCGGCGTCCGTACCCGCGCCCGCACCGGGCCTGGGCGGTGGCCGTGGTCACCTTTGTGACGGTCATCGGCGCCGCCGCCTTCGCCTCGCTGCCCGGCCTGCTGATCGACCCGCTGCACACCGAGTTCGGCTGGTCCCGGGCCATGATCGGCTTCGCGGTGTCGATCAACCTGGCGCTCTACGGGCTGACCGCGCCCTTCGCCGCCGCCCTGATGGACCGTTTCGGCATGCGGCGCGTGGTGGCCTGCGCGCTGCTCGCCATCGCGCTGGGCTCCGGGCTGACCACCCACATGACCCAGAGCTGGCAACTCGTTCTGTGCTGGGGCGTCCTGGTCGGACTCGGCAGCGGCTCGATGGCGCTGGCCTTCGCCGCCACCGTCACCAACCGCTGGTTCGTCGCCCGGCGCGGTCTGGTCACCGGCATCCTCACGGCCGGCGGCGCCGCCGGGCAGTTGGTCTTCCTGCCGCTGCTGTCCTGGATCACCGAGCACCACGGCTGGCGGCCCGCCGCCGTGACGGTGGCGATCGCGGCGCTCGCGGTCGTGCCGTTCGTCTGGTTCCTGCTGCGCGACCACCCGGCCGACGTGGGCCTGGCGCCCTACGGAGCCACCGAGTTCGTGCCCAAGCCGCCACCGGTCGCCGGCGCCGCCGGACGCACGCTGCGGGCACTGCGGGACGCGGCGCGCACCAGCACCTTCTGGCTGCTGGCCGGTACCTTCGCCATCTGCGGGGCGTCCACCAACGGCCTGGTGAAGACCCACTTCGTACCCGCCGCCCACGACCACGGACTGCCGGTCACCACCGCGGCCTCGCTGCTCGCCGTGATCGGTGTGTTCGACATCGCGGGCACCGTCGCCTCCGGCTGGTTCACCGACCGCGTCTCACCGCGGCGGCTGCTCGCGATCTACTACGGGCTGCGCGGACTCTCCCTCATGTTCCTCCCCATGCTGCTCGCCGACAGCATCCATCCGCCGATGGTGCTGTTCATCGTCTTCTACGGTCTGGACTGGGTGGCCACCGTGCCGCCGACCATCGCCCTGTGCCGTGAGCACTACGGCGAGAACAGCGCGATCGTCTTCGGCTGGGTGCTGGCGTCCCATCAGATCGGCGCCGCCCTGGTCGCCTATCTCGGTGGTGTGGCGCGGGACGCCTTCGGTTCGTACGACCTCGTCTGGTATTCCTCCGGTGCGTTGTGCGCGATCGCCGCGCTGATGTCCCTGGTGATCCGCCGCCGGCCGGTCGGCGTTCCGGCGGTGGTCGCTGTCGGGTGAACACGGCGCGGCCCCGCGCCTGTTCCGGGCCGCGCCCGGATTCACCCGGGCGAGTGAGCTGCGGCGCCGCTCACCTGCGGCGGGCGGCGGCCCGGGCGATCTTCCGGGCGTCGATGGCCATTTCGCGGAACATCCCGCTGATCGGATTGGTGAACCCGGTGAAGTACAGGCCGGGGGCGGCCGGCGACGTACGGGCACCGCGCACCACCGGACGCCCCCGCTCGTCGAGTACGCCGAGGTGGCCGACCAGCGCTTCGAGCCCGCGCCGGTAACCGGTCGCGGCGATGATCACATCGGGACGGATGACGGTGCCGTCGGTGAGCCGTACCTGATCCTCGTCCAGCCGCTCGACGGCGGCGACCGGTTCGACCCGGCGGGACCGTACGGCCGCGACCAGACCGACGTCCTGCACCGGGATCGCGCCGTCGAGCACCCGCGCGTACAGACCGGTCCGGGGCCTGGGTATGCCGTACGCGGACAGGTCGGGAACGCTGATCCGCTCGATCAGCGGCGCCACCCGGTCCACCACCGCGGTGGGCAGCCGGCGGACCAGTACGGCGCTGGCCTGGGCCGGCCAGCCCGCGGTGGTCCGGCGCATGATGTGCGGCGGGGTGCGCACCGCCAGCCTCACCCGGGCCGCGCCGCCCTCGACCAGGTCGACGGCTATCTCGGCGCCGGTGTTGCCGATGCCGACCACCAGTACGTCCCGCCCGGCGTAGGGGCCCGCGTTGCGATAGGCGGAGGCGTGCAGAAGATCACCGGAGAAGGTGTCCCGTCCCGGCCAGTCGGGTATGTAGGGCGTGTGGCTGTTGCCCGTCGCCACCACGACCACGGGCGAGTTGAGCACCCGGCCGCCGGTCGCGGGCAGTTCCCAGCCCGTGTCCGTCCTCTCCACCCGGGTGACCTCGATGCCGGTGGCCACGTCGAGATCGTGGTGCTCGGCGTAGCGCTCCAAGTAGCGCACCACGTCGTCGCGCCGGACCCAGCGCCCGTAGGCGCGGGGTATGGGCAGCCCGGGCAGCGCCGACATCCGGCGGGTGGTGTGCAGCCGCAGCCGGTCGTAGTGGTTGCGCCAGGACGTGCCGAGCTGTTCGCCGCGCTCCAGGACGAGCGGGCGCAGGCCCCGTTGCCGCAGCGCCGCCGCCGCGGCCAGGCCGCCGGGACCGGCGCCGATGACGATGGCCTCGGGTGCCGCGGTGCTCGCCGGGGCACCGGGGGCGGCGAAGGTGGGCTCGGACATGCGGAACTCCTGGAACCTGGAAAGTCTTACGACGGGAATGTCTGACGAAAGGACACGGTGACGTATCGGAAGGTAACCCCATGTGCGCGCCCAGCAGTAGCCCGCGGTCGGTCAGCCCTGGCGGCGCTCGCGCGGCGGCAGTCCCCGGACGCCCGCGCGGGCGCGCGTTCGCGCCGTCGAGGCGTCGGGCTCGGAGGGCGGGGACAGGGTGCCGCGCGACAATATGCCCGGGGTCCGGCTGCTGGTCATGCCGGACATGATGCCGGGCCGGGCTGTGCGCGTCGCCCGCCGGGCCCGGGAGTCGGGGCGGGCCGGAGCGGGGCGCGGTCGGCGGGGCCCAGGACGGGCCCGCGCGGAAGCCGGCGCGGAAGTCGGCGCGGACGCCGGGAACTCGTGCGGGACCCCGCGGCGCCCGTGTGCGGGGCGGGGGCGGGCCCGGACCGGGCCCGGTGCGGCGGGGGAGGAAGGGCGGACTTCGGAGGACCGCCGCTACTTCGAGGGCTTCCTGCCGGTCACCCCGAGATGCACCAGCAGCGTGAGGTTCGGCCTCAGTTCGGCCTGCTTGACGCCGGTACCGGTGAAACCCTTCTGGTGCGAGGCGACCGCGGCCAGCATGGCGACCAGTGAGTTGGCCACGGCCGGCGCGCTGACCTCCTTGTCGACCCTGCCCTTGGTCTGGAGTTCCTTGATGGAATCGGTGAGGGAGCCGGTCACGGGGTTGAGGACTCTCAGCCGGATCCGGTTGAACCGCTTGTCGCCCTCGGCTGCGCCCAGGTCCACGACGCGCAGGATGGCGTCGTTCTTGCGCCAGAAGGAGAGGAAGCCGTCCACGAGTTCCCCGGCCGTCTGGGCGCCTGCCTTGCCGGCCCAGGAGCGCCCGGCGACCAGATCGGTCAGGCCCGCCCCCTCCTTGGCCATCTCGTCGGCGAGTTCCAGGACGGCGCCTTCGACGTCGGGGAAGTACTGGTAGAACGTTGCGGGAGATGTGCCCGCCATCCTGGCGACGTCGATCACCTTGACGTCCCGGTAGGGCGACGTGCTGAGCATCTCGCCGAGGCAGTCCAGCAGCTTCTGCCGAGTGGCCTGCCCGCGGCGGCCCGCCACGCGGCCGTCGACGGTGCGAACTTGTCCTGTCATGCCGCCAGTTTACCGACGCGTGATCAGCGCGCGATTTGGCCGCGTGCAAACGGGGAAGCCACGCCTCCACTTGATGAACCAGCAGGTCAGTGCCCCTTTTGTGACCCCCTCCCGGAGGCTGTGTCAGCAGGGTGGAATGGGCCGGATGGGTGATTTGCGGCCCGTGGGGGACCGCCGCGAAAGAATTGACCGTATGTTCGATTTACGGCTCGCGCAGTGGGGAAGATCACTGATGACGGCGGCTCGAACGCGCCCGTGACCGCTCACTGACCGATCTCCGACCCACCCTTGATCGGTCCTTGATCGGCCTTTGGACGACCCGCGAGCGACCTCCGGACAACCCCTGGGCACCCCTGGGGAACAACGCACACACGACGGGACACGACGGGAGGGGGACCGGACCATGTCCGGAGGCCGGCGGCCGGGTCCGGCAGGAGCCGGGGGAGTAGCAGCGGGGAAGGCGCCGCCGACCTCAATCGCGGGCCGTCCCGCGGCGCGCCGCCACCCCTGGCCGCGACCTGGAGCGGATGATAACGAGTTCGCTCTCCGGGCGTGTCGCGACGGCCCCGGGTTCGCAACCGGGGCTCATCCCAGGAACAATCAGGCCCGTACCCTGGCGCGGGAGCCGGCGACCGGCCACTCGCGGCCGGATAACACGGGGAACGGCCGCAACAACGCGGGGTCACGGGGAGGTGGCAGGGCAGTGATGGAGCAGCTGACGCAGCACGACCCGAGACGGATCGGCCCTTTCGAGGTGCTCGGACGGCTCGGCGCCGGCGGCATGGGGCTGGTCTATCTGGCCCGTTCGGCTTCCGGCCGCCGGGTGGCGATCAAGACCGTACGCGCCGAACTGGCCGAGGACCAGCTCTTCCGGGTCCGGTTCACGCGTGAGGTCGAGGCGGCGCGGGCGGTCTCCGGCTTCTACACCGCCGCCGTCGTGGACGCCGACCCGCGCGCCGCCGTGCCCTGGCTCGCCACCGCCTACGTCCCGGCGCCGTCCCTGGAAGAGATCATCAACGAGTCGGGGCCGATGCCCGCCCAGGCCGTCCGCTGGCTCGCCGCCGGTATCGCGGAGGCACTTCAGTCCATCCACGCGGCCGGCCTGGTGCACCGCGACATGAAGCCCTCCAATGTGCTGGTGGTCGAGGACGGCCCCCGGGTCATCGACTTCGGCATCGCCTCCGGCGTCTCCAACACCCGGCTGACGATGACCAATGTCGCGGTCGGCACTCCGGCCTACATGTCGCCCGAGCAGGCCCGCGACTCGCGCAGTGTGCGCGGCGCCAGCGACATCTTCTCGCTCGGCTCCACCCTGGTCTTCGCCGCCACCGGTCACGCGCCCTTCCACGGCGCCAATCCGGTCGAGACGGTGTTCATGCTGCTGCGCGAGGGTCCCGACCTGACCGGGCTGCCGGACGAGTTGCGCCCGCTGATCGAATCCTGCATGCGGATGGAGGCCGAGCGCCGGCCGACTCCCGCCGATCTCCAGGCCCAGCTCGCCCCGCATCTCTTCTCCTCCGGCGGCGACGACACCGGTACCGCCTCGGCCTGGCTGCCGCCGGCCGCGGTGGCGCTGATAGAGCAGCGCCGCAGCGGCCGTCCCGCGGTGCCCGCGCCCGGGCGCGGCGCCCATGCCGCGGGTCAGCCGCCGCCCGGTCCGCGGCTCCCGGGCCCGCAGGTCTCCGGCCCCCAGGTCCCGGTGAACATGCCGCCGCCACCGCAGTCGCCGCCCCGCCCCGTCGAGGCCCCCCGCGGCGGCCCGGCGCACGGCAGGGACAGCCAGCGCCAGGAGTCCGAGGCCGTACCCGTGCAGTTGGCCGGCTCCGCGCCGATCGGCCCCGGTCTGCGGGTCTCGGCGGCCACCCGGCACCGGGCGGCGGCGGGCGCGGCTCCGGGCACCGAATGGGTACGCCACCGGGCCGGCTCCCATCGCGCGGCCGAATCCGTCCCCGTACCGGCCCAGACAGCCCCCGCCGCACCCCCCGGCGAATGGCGGCCCTGGCGTTTCCGCATGTCCAATGACGTGTGGGGCACCCCCGTCGTCTCCGACGGCCTGCTCTACGTCACCTCCTTCGAGGTGCACGCGCTCGATGTGGCCAGTGGCCGCCGCCAGTTCAAGACCCGGGAGGTCGCCTGGACGATGGCCGTGTCCGGCGGCCGTATCCACGCCTCCGACGGACCCAGCCTGTTCGCGCTCGACGCGGCCGACGGCGCCGAGCGGTGGCGCAACCCGATCGACGGCTGGGTGTACGCGGTGCGGGCCGACGCCGGCACCGTCGTCAGCGGCACCCGCGGCGGCGGCGTACAGGCGTGGGACGCCCACCGGGGCAATCTGCGCTGGGAACGCGGCGGCGCCCAGACCGAGTTCGAGTCCCCGGACTCCGGCCCCACCGTCATCGACCGGTCCGTCTACTACCAGGGCGGCGGCCACCTGTACGCGGTGGACGCGCTCACCGGCGCCGAGCAGTGGTCCCACCCGGTGGGCGAGCCCGGCGCGGCCGGTTCGGTGCCGACCCGGCCGGTCGTCGCCGACGGCGTGGCCTATCTGACCGCCGGCACCCGGGTGCTGGCGCTGGACGTCCGCACCGGCGCCGAGCGCTGGCACTTCGACGCGCCCGCGGTGATGTTCGCGCCGCCCGCGTACGTCCCCGGACCCGGCGCGTCCGGCGGCGGGATCTACGTCACCGACCACCTCGGCACCGTCTACGCGCTGGACCCGTCCGACGGGCGGGACCGCTGGCGGGTCGCCACCGAGCCCCGGCAGTCCGTCGAGCCGGTGGTCGTCGCGGCCGGCGCGGTGCACCTGGGGGCGGGCAGCGCGCTCTACACGCTGGACGCGGTGAGCGGCACCCCGCGCTGGCGGTTCGCGGCGCAGGGCGAGGTCGTCGGATCGCCCGCGGCCGCCGAGGGCCGGGTGCACTTCGGCTCCAAGGACCACTGCCTCTACACGGTGGAGGCGCAGGGCGGCCAGTTGCGGTGGCGGCTGGAGACCGGCGGGGAGATCACCGGATCGCCGGTGGCCACCGAGGGCGTGGTCTATGCCTGTTCCAAGGACCGCTGCGTCTACGCGCTCGACGCGGCCAAGGGCACCGGGGCGACCTCGCGCCGGGCGTGACACCGCCTCACGACGCCCGGGACGCGGGATTCACGTCCCCGCCGGCGGAGGATCGGCGTCCCGCGGCGCGGCGGGCGGCAGGGTGGCGCCCTTGATCGTCGGCTCGCCGATCAGCGTCGGCTCACCGTCGTCCGAGGCCGCCCAGGACCCGCTGGAGCCGTAGGGGTGCGGGGGGTCGTCCGGGATCGCGGAACCATAGCCGGCCTCGGAGTCGTAGGGGACGGCCGGGCTGTAGGAGACCGCCGGGTTGTACGGGATCGCCGACTCGTAGGAGACCGGGCGGTCGTACGGAACCGCCGGGCCGTCCGAGACGTCCGGGTCGTACGGCACCACGGAGTCGTACAGCGCGGGAGGCTCGGCCAGCGGGCGCGGGCGGCGGCTCGGGAGCAGCGAGACCGCGGCGAAGAGCATCAGAGCGCCGGCCAGCGCGGTGGCCACCCCGGTGTCGAGCCCGTTCCCGCCGGCGGTGAGCGCGTGGGAGAACTGGGCCTGCCGGACCATCCACAGCACCGTCATCCCGAGCACCAAAATTCCGGCCGGCGCTGTCACCAGCCGCGAGCGCGTCAGGATGCCCAGCAGCGTGAGCAGGGCGGCGAAGCCCATCGGCAGGAAGAGGGAGCCGAGCAGCGGCGCGTGGTGCGGGGTGACGCCGACACTCGTGAAGAGGTCGTCCATGCGTATGTCGGAACCGTGCCGGCCGCCGTACCAGGGCAGGAAGGGACTCCAGACCGCGGCTTCCGCTCCGATCAGCGCGAGGAGGGTCGCCAGGATGTTGCGGACCATCGGGTGCCACCGCCTCGAATCGTGCCGGGCCCCCACACGCCGACGCTAAGCCCGGCCGGCCGCGGCTGCCAGGCGGGCGCCTCCGGCGGAGTGAGCGGGCGTCGGGACGGCGTACCCGGGGCGGCGCGGTGGCGTGAACGCGGAAGCACATGGAAGTGGTCGGCCGCAGCG
>NZ_JBHSBB010000013.1:303758-544218 GCF_042650325.1 Streptomyces polygonati
ACCACTTCCTCCCCCTGCCCGACCGGCGGGCCCGATCCCCCAAGATCAGGCCCACCGGTTCCCCCCGGGCTCCCCCCTTTTTGGTCCCCCGTGCCCCCCGTTCCCCCCGTGCTTCCCCCGTTCCCCCGTCCCCCCTCTATTTCCCCCGTGCCCCCGTTCCCCCGTGCTCCCCCGTCACCGACGGCTGATCGCGGCGCGTTCCCCAACGCGCCCCGATCGGCCGCGGCCGGTCGATCAGACCGAGGGCTCGGACTCGGTGTGCCAGTTGTCGGGCTTCACGGTCCCGGGCTTGACCGGAGCGGGCTTGGCCGGCTTACCGGTCAGCAGGCCGTCGGCAGGAGCCTGAGTGGTGCCCTCGGTGTGCCAGTTGTCCGGGTCGTCCTTCGTGGAGCCGGGCGGTACCGGCGGGAGAGGGTCGGTCGGATCGGTCGGCGGAATCTCGGTGCTCATGGCGCTCTCCTGTGCCTTGGGGACGTACCTTTGAAAAGGCCCACCCGGCGAGTTCCCCCGTGCCCCACCGGGCGGGCAGTTCGTGTAGTGATGGAATCGTGGCAGCCGTCGATAATCAACTGATAAACGAGCTCGATGAGTTGCCCGACCTGCCCTTACGCGCTCAGACGGCGAGGGATCCCGACGACGTCGAGGACTCGCCGCCCAGCAATTGGCGTACGTCCTGCGCCTCGGGTGAGCCGAGGTCCACATACATGTTCAGCGCGTCGTGCCAGCAGGCGTGCGCCCTGACGAGCTGGCCCATACCGGCCAGCGCCCGGCCCAGCGCGGTCAGCACGTTGGCGGTGCGCCACTCGCCGCCGACCTCGCGGAGGATGACCAGGGCCTGCTCGGCGTGGGACGCCGACTCCCGGCGGCGGCCGGCCGACAGGTGCGCCTCGGCGAGCCGGAAGAGCGTCATGCCCTCCCAGAACCGCTGCCTGGAGTCGCGGAAGATCTGGAGCGCCTCGGTGAGCGAGGCCAGTGAGTCGTCGAGCCGGTCGGCCTGGGCCAGCACGATCGCCATCGTGTACAGGCCGTTGCCGAGCCGGAAACCGGCGTTCAGCTCCCGGTATATCGCGAGCGCCTGCCCGCTGCTGGCCACCGCCGCCTCGGACTCACCCAGGCTGAGCTGCGCCCGCGCCAGGTTGCTGAGCGCGGACGCCTCGCCGTGCCGGTTCCCGTCATCGCGGAAGGCGCCCAGCGCGGTGCGGTGGAAGTCGGCGCAGTCCTCGAAACGCTGGGCCTGGTGGGCGATGCTGCCCCGCAGATTCGGCGCGTAGCTGCATGTCACCGGGTCGCCCACGGACAGGCCGACCACCATGGCGCGCCGGGCCTCCTCGTCGGCCTCGGCGAACCGCGCGACCATACGCAGCAGTTGGGCCACCAGGACCCTGGCCCGTCCTTCCACCAGGCGGTCGCCGCAGGCGTGCGCGGTGGCGACCAGCGCTCGTGCCGCCTGCTCGTACTGCCGGGCGTAGACCCCGGACTCCATCAAGTCCTGTGCGGCCAGCAGCAGATCGACGGCGCGCCGCATCGGGCCCTCGCAGCCGCTGTCGGCGGCTTGCTGGACGGCGGCCAGCAGGCCCTGCGCCTCGGCGAACATCCACTCCAGGGCGTCCTCCCGGGAGCCGAAGACCAGCCCGGGGTGGACGGCCGGCGCCAAGTGCTCCAGCACCCGGTCCCGGGGATTCTCCAACTCGTAGGCGCAGGTGGACGAGGCGAGGTAGAAGTCGAGCAGCCGGGACAGCGCCTGGCAGCGCTCCTGCTCGGTCTCGTCGCGTTCGGCGCACTCGCGCGCGTACAGCCGCAGCAGGTCGTGGAAGCGGTAACGCGCGGGCGCCGCCGACTCGATGAGGCTGATGTCGACCAGCGCCTCCAGCAACTCCTCGGTCCGGTAGTGGTCCAGGTCCAGCACGGCGGCAGCCGCGGCCAGGGAGATGTCGGGGCCGTCGGTCAGCGACAGCAGCCGGAAGGCGCGGGCCTGCGCGGCGGACAGATGGCCGTAGCCGAGGGCGAAGGTCGCCTTCACCCCGAGGTCGCCGGCCCGCAGCTCGTCCAGCCGCCGCCGCTGGTCGGCGAGTTTGTTGGCCAGTACGGAGACGGTCCAGGTCCGGCGGGCGGCCAGCCGGGAGGCGGCGATCCGGATGGCCAGCGGCAGGAAACCGCAGGCGCCCACCACGTCGAGGGCCGCCTGCCGCTCGCTGCTGGTCCGCTCCTCGCCGACGATCTTGGTGAAGAGGCTCAGCGCCTCCTCGGGCGACATCACATCGAGGTCCACCAGATGCGCGCCGGCCAGGTCCACCATCCGCACCCGGCTGGTGACCAGCGCCGCGCACCCCGGGGTGCCGGGCAGCAACTGGCGGATCTGCGCCGCGTCGTAGGCGTTGTCGAGCAGGGCGAGCACCCGGCGGCCGTCCAGCGTGGAGCGGTAGAGGGCGGCGCGTTCGGCCAGCGAGTCGGGGATGGCCGGGTTGGGCACGCCCAGCGCGCGCAGGAACGCGCCGAGCACCGCCTCGGGTTCGGCCGGGCGCGGATCGGTGCCCTGGAGGTCGACGTACAACTGCCCGTCGGGGAACGACTCGCGGGCCTCGTGCGCGACATGCACCGCGAGGGTGGTCTTGCCCACACCGCCGATGCCGGCCACCGCGGAGACCGCCATCACCCCGCTGCCCTTGGACGCCTCGGCCAGCTGCTGGCCGAGTTCGGCGACGAATGCGGCCCGGCCGGTGAAGTCGGCGACGGTGGCCGGCAGTTGCGCGGGCCGCACCACCTCGGGCACGCCCGTGCCCATGCCGGCCGGAGCGGCCAGTGACGGGTCGGCCTCCAGGATGCGCTGGTGGAGCTCGGCGAGTTCGGGGGAGGGGTCGATGCCCAGCTCTTCCGCGAGCAGCCGCCGGGTGTCGGCGTAGACGCCGAGGGCCTCGGCCTGCCGGCCGCTGCGGTACAGCGCCAGCATCAGCAGCGCCCGCAGCCGCTCCCGCAGCGGGTGGTCGGCGGACAGCGCGGTGAGTTCGGAGACCGCCTCGGCGTGCGCGCCCAGCTCCAGGTCGAGTTCGAGCCGGGTCTCGATCAGGCCGATGTGCCACTCGGCCAGCCGGGAGCGCTGCGTCTCGGCGTACGGCCCCGGCAGTCCGGCCAGCGGTTCGCCGTGCCACAGGTCCAGTGCCTGGCCGAGCAGTTCGCGGGCCTGCGCCGTCTCGCCCGCGGCCCGCCGCTGGTCCGCCTCGGTGACCAGCCGCTCGACCATGGCGCTGTCCAGCGCGTCGGTCGCCACATGCAGCGCGTAGCCGCCGGAGTCGGTGATCAGCGCGGTCGGGCCGAGCGCCTTGCGCAGCCGGAAGGCGTACGAACGCAGCGCGGCCAGGGCCGTATTGGGCGGATTCTCCCCCCATACGGCATCGAGGAGTTCCGACGCGGTGGCGGTGCGCCCGCCACGCAGCAGCAGTGCGGCGAGCAGGGCCCGCTGCTGCGGTGCGCCGGTGCCGATCGGTTCGCTACCGCGCCAGGCACGAACCGGGCCGAGGACCGCGAACCGCAGGCTGCCGCCCGGCTCCGTCCTGGTTTCCATTTCAGCCCCCTGAACCGCTCGCGAGTCCGGTCTCCCCAGGACCGGACTCTCCGCGCGTATATCTATCGTTCATCGCTGGACGGAACAGTTGTCCGCATGGCACGTGGAGCCGGGAGTTCGGCTCGCCCGTGCCAGTTTGCCGTGTCGGGCCGCTGAGGTCACCCCGGTCTGGGTCCCGATCCGGCCTCGCGGCAAAAGTGTGGCTGAATCCGAGGTTCCGTCTGTGCGTGCGCGGAGGTTGTGCTGTGTGGGGTCCGTTCGTACCGGTGTGCGATCTACGACTGGGCTGGTGACTGTAGCGTCATGTGTGCCTGGTGCGCGGATGGTTCGCCCGATTCTCCGGTCTTGGGTGTTTCGGGGGAATCTTTTCATACCCCGGGTTCGGGGCGAACGGCGGCTCGAACGGGCAGGCCGGCTGCTGAGTCGGCCGGTGGGCGGGCCGGTGAGCGGGCCGGGTCTGCCGGGGAAGGGCCGGCCTTCACCCGGCGGTCGCGGGGACGCGACCGTACGGTCCCGGCGGTGCGTTCCGGGCCGGTCGTCATGGCTTTCCCGGGCGTCCTCGACGCCCCCGCCGTCCTCGACGGACCGGCTGTCCTCGACAACCCCGCCGTCCTCGACGGACCGGCTGTCCTCGACAACCCCGCCGTCCTCAACCTTCCGGCGCTCCCGGTCCGGCGGCCCGAGCGGTTCACCGCTGCCGCCCTGCCCGCGGCGACAAGGGCGGCCGGTATGACCGGCGACGGCCCCGACCGCCCGGACGACGGCGTCGACGGCGGTGGCGGCCGCGGCAGCGGCGGCGGTGGCGGGAACGGCGGTACACGACCCCGTTCGGGTGACATCGGCCGCCTGCCCGGCCCCCTGCTGCGCCACCGCGCCCAGCGCCGTCCGCAGACCGTGCCCGCGCTGCCCTACCCGAGCACCACGCCGACCGGCACAGCCCTGACCGGCACCGCCGGCCGCAGCTTCGCCGAACTCGACCGGCGGGCCCGCGCGGTGGCGGCCCGGCTGGGCAGCCTGCTCCAGCCCGGCAGCCGCGTCATGCTCGCCTACCCGCAGGGCGCCGACCTGGCCGGTGCCTTCTACGGCTGTCTGTACGCCGGCATGGCCGCGATCCCGGTGGTGCTGTCCGAGCCCGGGGCCACCGGCCCGGTCGGCCGCGCGGTCACCCGCTGCGCCCCCGACCTGGTGCTGACCGGCACCGACATCTGGACGCCGCTCGCGGTGGACCGGACCCGTACCCAGGTCGTCGAGGCCGACGGCCAGCGCGTGGGCGGCGACCCCGTCTGGCGGCTCGCGCAGGACTGGCGGCCGGTCGGTGTGCTGCGCACCGCCCCCGCCTACCACCGCTACCACGACGACGGCGGGGTCGGCGGCCGGCTGGAACCGGCGATGGCGCACGCCGACCTCGCCGATGTGATGGGCGAACTCGCCCAGGCGGTCCGGCTTGGCACCGACGAGGAGAACGTGGGCTGGATCGCGGCGGTGCACGGAGTGGAGGACGCGGTGTGGCGGATCCTGCTGCCGGTGCGGGTCACGGTCTGAGGCGGCCCGGGGCAGCAGGCGGCCCCGGGAACGGTGCGATCGTCGGGCCGCCCGGAAACGCGCGTCGGACCGATGAGTTCCGCCCGGCACGACCGTCTCCTTGGGCATGACCGACAAGACCCCGTACGAGACCGTCAATCTCGATCGCGTCGGGTACGGCACCGCCACCTTCCCGTGGAGCCGCGCCCGCGACCAACTCGCCGCGGAACCGGTGGACGTGGTCGCCGTGCCGTACTTCCTGAGCACCGCCGGCCCCGACGGCGCCCCGCACACCGTGGGCATCGGCGCCCTCTGGGACGACGGCGACCTCTACTTCACCAGCGGCCCCGGCACCCGTAAGTCCCGTCATCTCGCCGCCAACCCGGCCTGCACGATCGCAGTCCGGCTGCCCGACCTGGACCTCGTGCTGGACGGCGAGGCGGTCAGGACCACCGAGGCCTCGACGCTGGAGCGCGTCGCCGCCCGCTACCGCGCCCGGGGCTGGCCGGCCGAGGCCACCGACGACGGCTTCACCGCGCCGTTCAGCGCTCCCAGCGCCGGGCCGCCGCCCTGGTATCTGTACCGCTTCGCCTTCCGTACCGCGGTCGGCGTCGGCATCAAGGAGCCGGAGGGCGCGACGCGCTGGCGCTTCGAGCGCTGACGCGGGACCGGGGGCCCGGGCCGGGAGGCGGTCACCGGGCCCCCGGCGATTCGGGGTGAGGGACGTGCGCGCGGATCGGTCGGGGCCGGTCCCGGCGCCGCCGGGACCGTTACCGCTTCCGCCCGAGCCAGATCGGGTTGGTGATCGCCGCGGCCGGCCCCGGCAGCCCCGAAGCGCCGCCGTCCGGCGCCGGGTGGCGTACCTCGGCCCGTACGTACGCCGCCACCGACGCGGTGGTGGGCCACTCCAGGACGCCCGTCGCCGGCAGCGGCGCGGCCACCATCTGGCCCTCGTCGGTGACCAGCCGGACCAGCGAGGCGGCGGGCACCCCGCTCACCGCCAGCCGTACGGTCACCGGCGCGTCCGCGGCGACCGGCAGCCGCTCGCCGATGCCGGCGTGCTCTCCGCGCGGACCGGCCGCCGAGAAGGACAGCCGCACCCGCGCCGACTCCGCGATCCAGGAGGTGCCGGCCCGGATCCCCGCCTGCAGGGAGCGCCGGTCGAGGCCGTCCGCCAGCACGACGGTCTGCGGCAGGCCGACCACATCGGGGTCCCGGTGCGCGTCGGAGTTGCCCATCGCGGGGATCCAGTGGCCGTCGGCGCGGCGCGCGGCGGAGGTCAGCAGGTTGTCCCAGGTGAGCAGGGACACCTCGTCGTCGGGCGTCCAGGGGCCGTTCCAGACCTCGATGGCGTCCACGTCGTCGTAGCCGAACTTCCACTGGCTGGCCGGACTGGGGCCGTACGGGTGGGCGGGCACCACGATGCCGCCGGCCCGCCGGATCCGCCGGGCGAAGGCGCCGAAGGCGTCGTCGCGCGCCCGGTAGCGCCAGTCGATCCACTCGCCCGCGTCCAGACCGAGCGCCAGATAGTGGCCGTTGCGGGTGGTGACCTCCTCACCCGTGAGGATCAGCAGATCATCGCCCGCCAGCGACCCGAGGTGGGCGTGCGCCGAGTTGGTGTTGTGATCACTGGAATTGATGAAATCCAGCTTGGCGGCCCGGGCGAGCGCGGCCAGTTGTTCCAGCGTGCGCTTGCCGTCGGAGTGCACGCTGTGCAGGTGGCAGTCACCGCGGTACCAGTCGCGGCCGCGGCCGGGCGCGTGGTCCGGCGGGTAGTCCGGCGCCGGGGCCGCGCCCCGGTCGCCGAAGGTGAGGGTGACCGTGACGGAGTAGTCCAGCCCCTGCGGCGCCACGGTGTAGGGCCCCAGGACCACATGCCAGGTGCCCGCCTCGACCGGCCCCGCGAGGTATCCGGGCGTCGCCTCGCCGGCGCTGATCGTGAAGTCGGTCCGCGCGCCGCCCGACCAGCCGCGGAAACCGTGTCCGCCGACCTCCGTACCGCGCTGGTCGAAGACCCCTATGTCGCAGGCGTTCCCGAGCGTCCCGACGGGCACGGTCGGCTTGTCGTAGGTGTACGCCACCGCGATCTGCCGCACCCCGCGGGGCACTTCCACCGGCAGGTGGACGAAGTCGGCCACGCCGGTGGGCAGGTGCCCGGTGACGACCCTGGTCCGGACGGTCCCGGCGCCGCCCGACCCCCCGTCCCGGGCGGCGCCGGCCGCGGCCGGGTCCCCCGCGTCGGATGCGGCGGCGAAGCTCACCGGGGCCAGCGTCAGTACGCCGGCGGCCCCCGCGAGCGCGGAGAACTTCAGTACGTCGCGTCGGTCCATGGGACAACGGTCACTCGCCCGGGTGACGAGCGCATGGCGACACCCTGTGCGGCAGGCTGCCGACAGTGAACCGTTGTCACCCCCAGCACCACCCGCACCTGCCGTCCCCGCCTGTCGCTTGTCGTCCCATCCGCCTGTCCTACCTCTGACGATGCGACCGGATATTCCTCATCCGGTCCGATCGACGGGTGATGTTTCCGACAGCTGACCGCGTCGACTGATGGTCCGTCGACCCGCTGATCACCGGTCGGGGAACTTATCCTCGAAGGATGAGCCTGCCGCCGTCCGCCGCCGTGCCCACCGCCAATTCCATGCGCCGCGCTCTGGCCCGGGCGGGCAGTGGCGTCGCCCTCGACGTGGGTGAGGCGGCGGTGCTGCTGCAGGCGCGGGGCGATGATCTGACCGCGCTGTCGGGGGTCGCCGCGCGGTTGCGCGACGCCGGACTGGAGGCGGCGGGGCGGCCGGGGGTGATCACGTACTCGCGGAAGGTCTTCATCCCGCTGACCCGGCTGTGCCGCGACACCTGTCATTACTGCACGTTCGTGACGGTGCCCGGGAAGCTGCGGCGGGCCGGTGAGGGGATGTTCCTGTCGCCCGACGAGGTGCTGGACATCGCGCGGCGCGGTGCGGCGATGGGCTGCAAGGAGGCGCTGTTCACGCTGGGGGACCGGCCGGAGGAGCGGTGGCCGGAGGCGCGGGAGTGGCTGGACGCGCACGGATACGACGACACCCTCGCCTATGTGCGGGCGATGTCGATCCGCGTGCTGGAGGAGACCGGTCTGCTGCCGCACCTGAACCCGGGAGTGCTGGGCTGGACGGATCTGCAGCGGCTCAAGCCGGTGGCGCCGTCGATGGGGATGATGCTGGAGACGACCGCGACCAGGCTCTGGTCGGAGCCGGGCGGCCCGCACTACGGTTCGCCGGACAAGGAGCCCGCGGTCCGGCTGCGGGTGCTGGAGGACGCCGGGCGTTCCAGTGTGCCGTTCACCACCGGGATCCTGATCGGCATCGGTGAGACCTACGAGGAGCGGGCGGAGTCGCTGTTCGCGATCCGGCGCACCGCGCGGGCCTATCACGGGATCCAGGAAGTGATCATCCAGAACTTCCGCGCCAAGCCGGACACGGCGATGCGGGGGATGCCGGACGCGGAGCTGGAGGAACTGGCGGCGGCCATCGCGGTGGCGCGGGTCGTGCTGGGCCCCTCCGCGCGGATCCAGGCGCCGCCGAATCTGGTGGACGGGGAGTTCGGCCGCTTCATCGCGGCGGGGATCGACGACTGGGGCGGGGTGTCGCCGCTGACACCGGACCATGTCAACCCCGAGCGGCCCTGGCCGCAGATCACGGATCTGGCCGACCGGACCGCGGACGCCGGGTTCGTCCTGCGCGAGCGGCTGACGATCTACCCGGAGTTCGTGCTGCGGGGCGAGCCGTGGCTGGATCCGCGGCTGGTGCCGCATGTGCGGGCACTGGCCGACCCCGTGACGGGGCTGGCACGTGAGGACGCGGTGGTGGCGGGCCGGCCGTGGCAGGAGCCGGAGGACGCCTTCCCCGCCGCGGGCGTGGGGCGCACCGATCTGCACCGCACGATCGACACGGAGGGGCGCAGCGGCGACCGGCGGGAGGACTTCGAGGAGGTCTACGGGGACTGGGAGGCGCTCCGGGAGCGGGCGGCGCCGGGGATGGTCCCCGACCGGGTGGACGCCGATGTGAAGGCGGCGCTGTCGGTGGCCGCCGACGACCCCACCCGCCTCACCGACGCCCAGGCGCTGGCGCTGCTGCACGCGGACGGGGCGGCGCTGGACGCGCTGTGCCGGATCGCCGACGACCTGCGGCGCGCGGTGGTCGGCGACGAGGTCACCTATGTGGTGACGCGGAACATCAACTTCACCAACGTCTGCTACACCGGCTGCCGCTTCTGCGCCTTCGCGCAGCGCCGCACCGACGCCGACGCCTACACGCTGTCGGTCTCGCAGGTCGCCGACCGGGCCGAGCAGGCCTGGCAGCTGGGCGCGACCGAGGTGTGCATGCAGGGCGGTATCCACCCCGACCTGCCGGGCACCGCGTATTTCGACATCGCCCGCGCGGTCAAGGAGCGGGTGCCGGGGATGCATGTGCACGCCTTCTCCCCGATGGAGGTCGTCAACGGCGCGACCCGCACCGGGATGAGCGTCCGCGAATGGCTGAGCGCGGCCCGCGAGGCGGGGCTGGACTCGATCCCGGGCACGGCGGCCGAAATCCTGGACGACGAGGTCCGCTGGGTGCTGACCAAGGGCAAACTGCCCGCCGCGACCTGGATCGAGGTGGTCACCACCGCCCATGAACTCGGCCTGCGCTCCTCCTCGACGATGATGTACGGGCACGTCGACCAGCCCCACCACTGGCTGGGCCACCTGCGCCTGCTCGCCGAGGTGCAGAAGCGCAACGTGGAGAAGGGGGTGGCCGGGTTCACCGAGTTCGTCACGCTGCCGTTCATCCACACCAACGCCCCCGTCTACCTGGCCGGCATCGCCCGCCCCGGCCCCACCATGCGCGACAACCGCGCGGTGACCGCGATGGCCCGCCTGCTCCTGCACCCGTACATCCCCAACATCCAGACCAGCTGGGTCAAACTCGGCGCCGAGGGCGCGGCCGCGATGCTGAACTCCGGTGCCAACGACCTGGGCGGCACGCTGATGGAGGAGACCATCTCCCGGATGGCCGGCTCCGCCCACGGCTCCTACCGCTCCATCCGCGACCTGGTCGCGATCGCCGACGCCGCCGGCCGCCCGGCCCGCCAGCGCACCACCCTCTACGGCGACGTCACCCCCGAACGCCTGGCCACCGGCCACGCCTCCGACGGCCACCTCCCCCAGCTCCTCCCGCTGCTGGAGGACTGAGCCGCTGGCTGACCGCGCTTCCCCAAGCACGCGCCCGTGTAACGGATCTGACGCCGCCTCACTCTGCCGGGCCCCCGCGAGGGGCCCGCTCCGGTGAATTCCGCGCCCCGCCACGGCCACGTCTCCCCGTGTTCCTTGGCGTGCGTCCGGCCCGGTGATGAAGTCCGAGGTGGCGGAAGTGAGTTGCGGCACCCTTTGGGGGCGAAGTGGCGCGGACCGGCGGGACCAGCAAGGCCGGCGGGACCGGTAAGGCCAGTGGGACCGGCGTGACGCGCGGGACGGCCGCCGCCCTGGCCGCCCTCGCCGTCGTCACCGGGTCCCTCGCGGAGGCGACCGGCGCGGTGGCGGCGGACGGCGGGATGCCTTACACGCGCGTGGAGCAGCTCGCGCGCGGCGTGACGTACGGCGAGTTCACCACCACCGCGTCCCACGGCACGGTGCGCGGCGGCGTGCTGACGGTGGACCTCCGGACCCCGGGTGTGCGGGTGGACCTGCTCACGCCGGGGGCCGTCGCGGCCCGGGCGGCCGTCTCCCGCCTGGCCGACGCCCGGCACGCGCTCGGCGCCGTCAACGGCGACTTCTTCGACATCAGCGAGGCCCAGCACCCCGGCGTGGTCCCGACCGGCGCGTCCGACGGTCCGGAGATCGCCGCCGGCCGGGCGCTGAAGGCGGCGGTGCCGAGCGGCCAGCGCTTCGGGCCGGGGCTGCCGCCGGGGACCACCGCCGAGGACGTCCTGGGGGTCGGAACGGACCGCAGGGCGCGGCTGGACCGGCTCGTCCTCAAGGGCTCGGTCCGGACCGCGCACGGCAACTACTCCCTGGGCGGCTACAACCAGTACGCGCTGCCCGACGACGGCATCGGCGCCTACACCCACGACTGGGGCGCCGTCTCCCGCCGCCGCGCGGTCTGCGGCAGCGACACCTCGCGCGGAGCCGGATGCAGCACCGACACCTACGAGGTGGTGGTCCGCGACGGCCGCGTCGTGTCGGTCGCCGACAAACCCGGCGCGGGCGCGATCCCGGCCGGTACGACGGTGCTGCTGGGCCGGGACGCGGGCGCCGACGCATTGCGCGGCGGGCCGCGGCGCGGGCCGACCGGCGGGCTGCGCGTCGGCGACCCGGTGCGGGTGGACGAGCGGCTCGCGCCGACCGTGAGCCCCTCGGCGTACGCCTTCGCGATCGGCGGCTTCCCCGTGCTGCGCGACGGGCAGCAGCTCACCGGACTGGACACCAGGACGGCGGCGACCAGGACCGCGGCCGGCTTCGGCGACCGGGGCCGCACGGTGTATCTGCTCGCCCTGGACGGCGACGCGGAGTCCGACGCGGGCCTGACGGTCGCCGAACTCGCCCAGCTGATGCGGAGGATCGGCGCCGAGGCCGCCGTCGATCTGGACGGCGGCGGTTCCAGCACGCTGGTCACCCGCGCCGAGGGCCGGCGGGCCGCGACCGTACGCAACCACCCGTCGGACGGCGCGGAGCGGCCGGTCGCCAACGCGATCGGCATCCTCACGGACGGCTGAACCGGGCGGCCACGCACGGGGGTTGCCGAGCCGGCGCCCGCAGCGGCGACAGCGCCCGGGCGCGGAGCCGTCCGTAGCGCCCCGCCAGCCCCCGTCGAGCGCCCGCCCCTCCCACCAGGGGGCGCGCAGCCGTAACGCGCGCTCCCTTCGTCCTCCCCGTCCGCTTCCTCCGCGCCGGGAGAATCCAGCGCCATCCGCGCGTTCACCCCCGTTATCGGTCGTTCGCGGACAACCCCGACCTACCCGCCGCCCCCCTTCCCCCGCTGGTCGGGTCGGCTAGGGTGCTGGCGCAGAACGGGTCCGACCGGGGGCTGATCGAAAGGGAGCGCCGTGACCGCTGTCTGGGGACGCGCGCAGCAGCAGGACTTCCGCAGCCGGGTACGGGGCTGCCTGCTGGGTGGCGCGGTCGGCGACGCTCTCGGCGCCGGCGTGGAGTTCGAGTCGCTCGACGCGATCCAGCAGGGCCACGGCCCGGACGGCGTCACCGACTACGTGACCGCCTACGGCAGACGCGGCGCGGTCACCGACGACACCCAGATGACGCTGTTCACGGTCGAGGGCCTGATACGCGCCCAGGTGCGCCGCGACACCGGCGCGTGGCACCCGCCGACCGACATCCACCGCGCCTACCGGCGCTGGGCGGCCACCCAGAGCGAGTGGGGCCCGGACGAGCGCCGCAAGGACACCGGCTGGCTGGCCCGCGAGGAATGGCTGTACGCCCAGCGGGCCCCGGGCGGCGCCTGCCTGTCCGGCCTGTCCGACGACCGGATGGGCACCCTGGAGGAGCCGAAGAACCCCGGCTCCAAGGGCTGCGGCACCGTGATGCGCTCGGCGCCCTTCGGCCTGCTGGTCGGCTGGGAGCCGCAACTGGTCTTCCAACTCGCCGTCGAGTGCGCCGCGCAGACCCACGGCCACCCCACCGGGCAGCTCGCGGCCGGCGCCTTCGCGGTCATCGTCCACGGCCTGGCCCGCGGCGAGGCGCTGGACGGCTCGGTCCAGCACGCGCTGGCGCTGCTCGGCGCCCGCCCCGGCCACCAGGAGACCACCGACGCCCTGCAGAGCGCGCTGGGCGCGGTGCGCCAGGGGTTGCCCTCCCCGCAGCGCGTCGAGGCGCTCGGCGAGGGCTGGAGCGCCGAGGAGGCGCTGGCCATCGGCGTGTACTGCGCGCTGGTCGCCGAGGACGTGCGCCACGGTCTGCTGCTGGCCGTCAACCACTCGGGTGACAGCGACTCCACCGGCTCCATCTGCGGCAATCTGCTCGGCGTCCAGCACGGCGAGACGGCCCTGCCGCCCGCCTGGATCGCCGAGTTGGAGGGCCGCAGCACGATCCTCCAACTCGCCGACGACTTCGCCATGGAGATGACGCAGGCCCCCGCCCTGCACGGCCCCTCCGGCGCCAGCCCGGCCTGGCTGGACCGCTACCCGGCCGCGTGACCGCCCTGCCGCGTAAGGCGGGCGGCGCCACCGAAGCGGGTGACAACCTTGACCGCATCCCGGAAAGTACTTGGACGTCCTAGCAGTTCTTCGTAGGCTGCCGCATATGACGACGACGACCCGAGCCGCGCTCCCCGCCCTCGCCGCCCGCGCCCGCGCGGTGGGTGCCTCGCCGGTACGCGAGATCCTGGCGCTGACCGCCCGGCCCGAGGTGATCTCCTTCGCCGGCGGCCTGCCCGCGCCGGAACTCTTCGACGCCGAGGGCATCCGGGCGGCGTACGACCGGGTCCTGGCCGAGCAGCCGGGCAAGGCGCTGCAGTACTCGACCACCGAGGGCGATCCGGCGCTACGGACCGCCGTGGCCGGGCGGTTGACCCTGCGCGGTCTGCCCACGGAGGCCGACGACCTCGTGGTGACGAGCGGTTCGCAGCAGGCGCTGGCGCTGCTCGCCACCACGTTGCTGGAGCCGGGCGACGTGGTGCTGGTGGAAAACCCCACCTATCTGGCCGCGTTGCAGTGCTTCGGCTTCGCCGGCGCCCGGGTGGTGGCGGTGCCGACCGACGACGACGGCGTGATCCCGGAGGCGCTGGAGGAACTCGTGCTGCGCGAGCGGCCGAAGCTGCTCTACCTCATCCCCAACTTCCAGAATCCGACCGGCCGTACGCTCCCGCTCGCACGCCGGCGCGCGGTCGCCTCGGTGGCGGGGCGGCACGGCCTGTGGATAGCCGAGGACGACCCGTACGGCGAACTGCGCTTCGACGGCCGCGAGGAGCCCTGGATCGCGTCGCTGGACGACGCCGCCGACCGCACGGTCCTGCTCGGCAGCTTCTCCAAGATCATGGCGCCCGGGATGCGGCTCGGCTGGCTCCGGGCGCCGGCCGGCCTCGCCCGGGCCTGCGTGATCGCCAAACAGGCCGCCGACCTGCACACCTCCACCGTCGACCAGGCCGCCGCCGCGCGCTATCTCGCCGACCGCGACCTGGACGCGCACCTGGACCGGGTCCGCGCCGCCTACCGCGGCCGACGTGACGCACTGCTGGCCGGACTGCCCGCCGCGCTGCCGGCCGGCAGCGCCTGGAACCGGCCCGAGGGCGGGATGTTCGTCTGGGTCCGCCTGCCCGCCGGACACGACGCCACCGAACTGCTGCGGAGCGCGATCACGTACGACATCGCCTTCGTGCCCGGCGCGCCCTTCTTCGCCGCCGAGCCCGACCCGGGGTCGCTGCGGATGTCGTTCACCACCCACTCACCGGCCGAGATCGCCGCGGGGCTGGTACGACTGGCCAGGGTGTTCTGAGGGCCCTCGCCCTTGCGCGCCCGGTGCGCCACCCGGTCCCTCCGCTCCCCTCCCACGGACGGCAGGGAGCCCCCTCGGCCAGGACGGCGGCCAGTCGAGAGGGCTCTTCTGGGTGGCGCGCTGCGGGCTAACCGATGGTGAAGGAGCCCCGGTCCACATCGGTGACGAACGACGACCACGCCTCGGGCGAGAACGTGAGGACCGGGCCCTGGGGGTCCTTGGAGTCACGGACGACCACGGACTCGACAGCGGGTGACTTCACTTCCACACAGGCGCCGTTTCCGGTGGACCGCGAGGACTTCATCCACCCGGTGGTGCTGCCCAGCTTGATTGCCATCTTTGCTCCGGTCTGTACTGGTGACGGTGGCGCGATCGCACGCCTTACCTGACGCGCTCGACGCTACTCGCCGACCTCATACGCCCGAGGGACTCTTCACCCAACCGGATGGCATATACCCTCGAAATCTTCCCAGTTGGGCGGGGGTAGGTGTAACCTGCCGCCCGCCGGTCTCAGACGTAGCGCTCGGCGGCCGCCCGGATGAAGTCGCGGGTCCGCTCCGCGCTGAGCGCCTGGGCCCGCAGGTGTTCGTACATCACGCTGTACGCCTGCACATCTGCGTCCTTCTCCAGATACAGATCACTGTTGACGCCCTCCAGATACACCACCGTGGCGTCGGTGGTGTCGGTGAACTCCAGCACCGCGAACTGACCGCTCAGCCCCGGATGCGCCCCGACCTCGAACGGCAGCACCTGGACGGTGACATGCGGCAGCTGGCTCAAGTCCACCAGGTGCTCCAGCTGTTCGCGCATCGTGGCGTTGTCGCCGACCTTGCGGCACAGCGCCGCCTCGTCGATCACCGCCCACATCCGCAGCGGCGTCGCGTCCAGGTCGGTGATCCGCTCCTGGCGGCGCATCCGGACGTTCACCCGCTTCTCGACCTGCTCCGCCGTGGCCTCCGGAAGATTGCCCGCGATCACCGCGCTGGCGTACCCGTGCGTCTGCAACAGCCCTGGCACCACCTGGGGTTCGAAGACGCGCAGGCTCGCCGCCTCGGTCTCCAGACCGATGTAGACGCTGTAGGGGATGTCACCGAAGGCGTGCCACCAGCCCTGCTGGCGCGACTCCTTGGCCATCTGCATCAGCGAGTCGACGACCCGGACGTCCTCCACGCCGTAGACCCCGCACAGATCGCGCACATCACGCTGGCTGATACTGCGCCGGCCGTTCTCCAGCCGGCTGATCTTCGACTGGGAGACCAGAAGACGGGCCGCGACCTCCTCGGCCGTCATGCCCTTCATCTCACGGAGCTTGCGCAGCTCCGAACCCAACCGGCGTCGCCTGACGGTGGGATTGACGTTGGCGACCACAGGGACTCGCACCTCCACGCTGATCCGGACTGGTGGTCAGTCAGCCTGCCACTACCCGTCTTCGCCGCGCTGGCGAATGAACGGAACAAGCTTGCCCGCGGGCTTCCCGGTGACCTTTCCCGGTCTTCTCCGGGTGTTTCCCGGGGTCTTTTCTCCCGGGGTCTTCTCACGGCCCTCGCCGACTCCGCGCGGGACCGGCCCCGGACACAAACCGGACACAAAAGCGACGCGCGGGGCGCCGGCCCCCGGAATCTCCGGAGTCCGCCGCCCCGCGCGGCGCAGCGGCTCCCGGAACGGGTCGCTGCGGACGGTTCGGCCCAGCGGTGCCCGGTCCCTGCCGGCGGACACCGCTGCCGTCCTGTCGTACGGGGTGCGTACGGGAAACTGCCCGGTCCCACCGCCACTCGCGTGCCTGTGGGCCCGATGTGCGCCGCGGCCGTGCGTTTATCCGCCGCGTACATCCTGACTGCTACAACCTTGCTGATGTCGCCGACCAACAGCCCGCACTGTTCAACGGGCGCCGGCCCGGGCCATGGAGCCGTGCCCTGCCGCGCGCTGCACCTGGGCCGGCGGGCGCTGCTTCGGCTGCGCCGCCACCCCGTTCTGCACATCCATCACGGCGTGCGCGACGAGGCCGCCCATCGGGTCGTACCGGATCAGGTCCCGCAGGCGCGATCGCGAAGACCGGCCCTCGTTACCCGGGTACAGGTGCTTGCCGAGTCCCACGGCGTGGGCGAGCGCGGCGAGCGCGGCGGTCCGCGGGTCCGGCGGTACGCCGGTGCGGATCGCACTGTCCAGCCGGGCTCTGATCTCCCGGCTGACCGCGCTGTCGGTCGCCTGATACCGAGTGGTCGGCAGCACCCCGCACATCTGTCCGGGTACGGCATGCACCATGCCGCACCGCTCCAGGTGCGCGAGATACGTCTGGCGCAGCCCCAGCCGGGGCCCGCCGATCCAGTGGACGGCACGCACCGGACTGCCACGTCGGCGCAGCAGTTCGAGCGCGGAGTCCAGGGTCGGATCTCCTGTCGGCCGTGGGTGCACCACGGCGATACGATCCCCGTCAGGGGCTATCCGTCCGGCCAGGGCCAGCTCGACGAGCTGTGCCCCGGCGAGGCCGAGGTCGAGTGATTGCGGCTGCGCCGTGGTCCCGGTCGTCGGGTCCAAGGCGAGCAGCAACAGCTCTTCCGGAATACTTCTGCGGCTCTTGCCCATCCATGCCTCCCCGCGTGGATGAATGACAGGGTGACGCCTCTCACACCAGCCTGTCGAGAGCGCCTTTGCCATATCGACGGGAACCGGGTGGTATGTCGTTCTCGTCTACGGGGTGGGTGGGGTGTCGCGGGCGGCCTGCGGGCCTGTCGCGGGACACTGGCCCCTGTGAGCCGGGGTGGACCGTGGCGGCACCGGACCGGCCCGATCACGAAACGTGCATGATCGATCACAAAGTGTGGAGGAGGTCTGCGTGACGGGCGAGTCCCCCGGCAGGGAGCAGCAGCACGGGACGTCGGGGGAGGTGGCCGATCGGGTGGCCGCAGATCCGATGACCACGGTGCTTCGGTTGCCCATCGAGACGCATGAGGCGCCTGATGCGAGCCGGGCGGAGAGAACATCGGAGGTCTCCGCGGATCGGGCGGGCGCGTCGACCGGCGGCTCCACCGCCGCACGCGCTGCCGCCCCGCCGGACGGCCCCGCTCCCGAGCCGCGCCCGCAGCCCGCTCCGGCGTCCACTTCCACGGCGGTGGTGGATACGCCGGACGACGTAGTGACCGTGGATGATCCGAGCGGCCCCGGCGCTCCGGAGGCGCCGTTCACGCCCCCCGCGGAGAGCGGGGCGCCCGCCAAAACGGAACCGAATCGTGACCCGGCGATTGGGGCCGGTGGGGCTTCTGGGGCGGGTGATGCTCCGGGGGCGACGGCGGATCCGGCGGCCGAGGACGCGGCCGGCCGGACCGACGGCAGGGCGGAGGACTCCGGGGTCATCGGTGGCGGTGCCGAGGACTCCGACGACTCCGACGACGAGGCCGCGGCGGACGCCGAGGACGGTCCCGAGGACGGTCCCGGGGACGGACCCGGGGAGGCCGCCGAGGAGACCCCGGCGCCCGCGGACGCGCCCGCGCGCACTCCTTCGGCGGAGTCCGCCCCCCGGACGGCTGACGGCCAGAAGGGTGGCACCCCGTCCCCGGAGCAGGGCCAGGAGGGGGCCGCGGAGGCCCCTGAGGCCGCTGGGGCGTCCCAGGAGGGCCTGGCGGCCCCGGGAGCCGCCGGCGGCGGCGGGAGGGGCGCCTCGGGCCGTACGGACGCGGCGGGAGCCCTGGACCGTACGGACCCGCCGCGCGCCCCGGGTGGCGCCGGCGCCCCCGGACGTACGGAGAAGGACGGCGCCGCGGGCGAACCCGCCGCCTCCGACCGTCCCGACGAGGCCGCGCCCGCCAAGCGCTTCGTCCGGCCCCTGGTCTCCGACCTGCCGCCCGAGCGCCCCGACGGCGAGGGCGACGGCCCGGTGGTGTTCGGCGCGCCCGGCAGGCCCGTAGCGGCCCGTAAGAGCCCGTACGCGCCGGTACGGCCGGTCCCCGAACCGCTGCCGCCGGCCGCCAGGCCGCCGGCCCGGACGACGAGCGCCCAGGGCGCCGCGGGCGGGAAGGCCACCTCTACCGCGCCCGCCGAGGGCGAGCGCGTCGGCCCCGAGGGCACCCGCGGCATGGCCGTGCCGCCGGCCCCCGAGCAGGCGCCGCTGAAGCTGCTCGCCGAGCTGACCAACACCCCGCCCCCGCGCCAGACCGCCCTGCGCAGCACTCTGCGCCGGTTCAAGATCTGGACCCCGCTGGCCGTCCTTCTCGCGCTGGTCTACGTCGTCGTGCAGGCCGTACGCCCGCTGCCGACACCGGACTTGGAGCTGACCGCGGCCTCGTCGTACACCTTCGACGGCACCCCGCTGGCGCAGTCGATGCCCTGGCCCGCGCAGGGCCAGTCGGTCGCCGAGGTCGAAGGACTGGGCTCGCTCGGGGTGCACGGCGCCCAGACCCCGGTACCGATCGCGAGTGTCACGAAGGTGATGACCGCGTATCTGATACTGCGTGACCACCCGCTCAGCGGGACCCAGAACGGGCCGCTGATCACCGTCGACCAGCAGGCCGCCAACGAGTCCTCGTCCACCGACGAGTCCACCGCCGCGGTCAAGGAGGGCCAGAAGTTCACCGAACGGCAGATGCTGCAACTGCTGCTGGTCCCCTCCGGCAACAACATCGCGCGTCTGCTTGCCCGTTGGGACTCCGGCACGCAGGCCGCCTTCGTCACCAAGATGACCAGGGCCGCCGCCGACCTCGGCATGACGCAGACCACCTACACCGGTGCGAGCGGCTTCGAGGAGACCACCGTCAGCACCGCCGACGACCAGCTCAAACTGGCCCGGCAGGTGATGAGGAACAGCGTCTTCCGGTCCGTCGTCGCGCTGCCCAACATCAAGATCCCCGGGGTCGGCACGATCTACAACAACAACAACGACCTGGTGCACCAGGGCGTGGTCGGTATCAAGACCGGCTCCAGCACCCCGGCCGGCGGCGCCCTGATGTGGGCCGCGCACAAGAAGGTCGCCGGCAAGGAGCAGCTGATCCTGGGCGTCGTGCTCCAGCAGCGCGGCGGCGCCACCGTCTTCGACAGCCTGCAACTCGCCCTGGACAACAGCCAGAAGCTGATCGACTCCGTCCAGGGCGGCCTGACGTCGGCGACGATAGTGAAGAAGGGCGAGGTCGTCGGCGAGGTGCACGACGGCATGGGCGGCAGCACCCCGGTGGTGGCCGAGCGCGATCTGAACGCGATCGGCTGGCCGGGCATGAAGGTGCGCCTCACGCTGAGCCCCAACTCCTCCGGGGTGCCGCACAACGCGGGCGCCGACACCTCGGTCGGCACGCTCAGCTTCGGCACGGGCGGGGCGCGTACGACCGTGCCGGTGGTGCTGAAGAGCGATCTGCACGAGCCGTCGTTCGGCAAGAAGCTCGTCCGGATCGGCTGAATCCCCGCGGTCAGGCGGACAGTTCCCGTTCCAGGGGCGTACGGAAGCGCGGTGTGATCCGTACGCCCCCGAGCAGGCCGACGAGTTCGGCCGCCGCGCGGTCCACCGCCCCGGCGGCTTCCGCCCCCCGATCGGTCAACTGCCGCCAGACCACGCTCCCGTCGGCCCGCTGCGCCCAGCCGCCGATCACCTCACCGCCCCACCACACCGTCGGCCCCACGTTCCCCGTCCCGTCGAACAACTCGGCCCGGTGCGAGCGCGGCAGGAACCAGTCCCGGTCCTGCCAGCCCATCGGTGTCGGGTCGAGCCCGGGAAGCAGTACGGGGCCGGGAGGCGGCGGTTCGGCCGGTTCGGTGTCGCCGGGCAGTATGTGACCGGGCAGTATGTGACCGGCGCCGTCGTCCAGCCGCACGGTCTCGGCTCCCACCGCCTTGAGGGCCTTGCGCACCTCGGTGAGCGTCCAGCCGGTCCACCACTTCAGATCGGCCTCCGTACCGGGCCCGTACGCCCGCAGCCAGGCCCGGACGACCGCCTCCCGGGCGGGCCCCACCGGACGCTCCGGCAGCGGCTCGGCCCGCGCCCAGCGGAACTGGCCGCTCGTCCACGACCCGGCGGGCCGGCGCCGCTCGATCCGGTACTCGGCGGCCATCACGCGGATGACGCGGCTCGCCACATTCTGCGTCGTCTCGTACGGCTTTCCGCGCCCGACCACCACCTGCTCGCGCAACCGCGGCACCAGCGCGGAGAGTCGGGCGCCGCCGCTCTCCCCGTGCCGGTCGAGCGCGGCTTCGACCTCGGCCTCCACCTCCGCCAGCCAGGCGGCGTCCCAGCCGCCGCCCCGCGCGAGATGCTCCAGCAGCTTCGTCCGCTCCCGCGCCGCGATGTCCCGCCCGGCCGCCGCGAACACGTCCGGCGCGCTCTCCCGGCTCACCACGAACATCGTCCGGCGCATGGCCATCATCCGCACCAGCGCGGGGCCGGACCCCGGACCGGACCCGGACCCGTAGAGCGCCTCCTCCACCGCGGCGATCGCGCCGCTCGGGCGGCACAGCCGTGCGGCCACCGACAGGAACACGGTGGCCGGATCGGTCGCGTGCAGGGCGACCAATCCCTCGACGACCTCGGCGACGTCGTCCACCGCCGCCAACTGCCGCGCCCGCAACCGCGCCCGCCGCTCCTCGACCCCGATCCGTACCCCGCTCACCTCAGCACTCATGCGCCCAACCGTGCCATCCCGTGCGGTGCCATGGCACCGGACACGGTCGGGCGCGGGCGGCAGGGTGCGGTGCCGTCCGCGCGGCACGGACCGCCGCGGCTACCTTGCCAGTGGCTTGAAGCCGCGTAGGCGCAGGCTGTTGCCGACCACGAACACCGAGGAGAAGGCCATCGCGGCCCCGGCGATCATCGGGTTGAGCAGTCCCGCCGCGGCCAGCGGGATCGCGGCGAGGTTGTAGGCGAACGCCCAGAACAGGTTGGTCCTGATGGTGGCGAGGGTCCGCCGGGACAGGCGGATCGCGTCGGCGACCACCAGCAGGTCGCCGCGCACGAGGGTGAGGTCGCCGGCCTCGATCGCCGCGTCCGTGCCGGTCCCCATGGCGAGTCCGAGGTCCGCCCGGGCGAGCGCCGCCGCGTCGTTGACCCCGTCGCCGACCATCGCGACCGTGCGGCCCCGCTCCTGGAGCCGGCGGACGACGGCCACCTTGTCCTCGGGCAGCGCCTCCGCGTGGACGTCCGCCGGATCGATGCCCACCGCCTCGGCGACCGCGGCGGCCACCGCGGCGTTGTCGCCGGTCAGCAGCACCGGCCGCAATCCCAGTTCGCGCAGCCGCCGTACGGCCCGCGCACTCGTCGGCTTCACCGCGTCGGCGACGACCAGGACCGCCCGGGCCCGCCCGTCCCAGGCCACGGCCACCGCTGTGCCGCCGCGCTTCTCGGCTGCCGCCTTCGCCTCGACCAGTTCGGGCGGCAGCGACGCGCCCGCCGCGGCGAGCAGCTGCTCCCGGCCGACGAGCACCGCGTGCCCGTCCACCGTGCCGCGCACGCCCAGCCCGGGCACGGCAATGAAGTCGACTGCCACGGCGGGCAGTTCGACTCCCCGCTCGTCGGCGGCCGCGGTGATCGCCCGGGCCACCGGGTGCTCGGAGGCGTGCTCCAGCGCACCGGCCAGCCGCAGTACGTCCTTGGCGTCGGCGTCGGCCGCGACTGCGGTGTGGATCTCGGTGAGCGTCATCACCCCGGTGGTGACCGTACCGGTCTTGTCCAGGACCACCGTGTCGACGGCCCGGGTGGACTCCAGCACCTCGGGTCCCTTGATCAGGATGCCGAGTTGGGCGCCGCGCCCGGTGCCCACCAGCAGCGCGGTCGGCGTCGCCAGGCCGAGCGCGCACGGACAGGCGATGATCAGTACGGCAACCGCCGCTGTGAAGGCGGCCGTCGGACCCTCGCCCAGCATCAGCCACACCGCGAGGGTGCCGAGCGCCAGCGCGATCACGGCCGGCACGAAGACCGCCGAGATCCGGTCGGCGAGCCGCTGCGCCGCCGCCTTGCCGTTCTGCGCGTCCTCCACCAGGCGCGCCATTCTGGCCAGTTGGGTGTCGGCGCCGACCCTCAGCGCCTCGACCACGATCCGGCCCCCCGCGTTCACCGTCGCACCCGCGACCGGCGAACCCGGCCCCACCTCCACCGGCACCGACTCACCGGTCAGCATCGACGCGTCGACCGCCGAACCGCCGTCCCGCACCACGCCGTCG
Source organism: Streptomyces polygonati (assembly GCF_042650325.1). Taxonomy (NCBI): domain Bacteria; kingdom Bacillati; phylum Actinomycetota; class Actinomycetes; order Kitasatosporales; family Streptomycetaceae; genus Streptomyces; species Streptomyces polygonati. The sequence continues at coordinate 326,426 of NZ_JBHSBB010000013.1, forward strand.
GTGGCGATCTTCTCCCCGGGCCGTACGACGAAGCGGTCGCCCACCGTCAAATCGCCGATGGGCAGACGCACTTCGGTCTCCGCGCCGCGGGCGTCCCTGCGCAGTACGGCCACATCCTTGGCGCCCAGCTCCAGCAGCGCGCGCAGCGCCGCCCCCGCGCGGCGCTTGGCCCGCGCCTCGAAGTACCGTCCGGCCAGGATGAACGCGGTGACCCCGGCCGCCGCCTCCAGATAGATGTCACCGCCGCCGTCCCCGCGGGCGACGGTGAAGGTGAACGGGTGCGTCATGCCGGGCATCCCGGCCGTACCGAAGAACAGCGCCCACAGCGACCAGCCGAAGGCGGCGACCGTGCCCACCGAGACGAGTGTGTCCATGGTGGCGGCGCCGTGCCGGGCGTTCGTCCACGCGGCGCGGTGGAACGGCAGGCCCGCGTAGACCACGACGGGCGAGGTCAGGGCCAGCGCCACCCACTGCCAGTCGGTGAACTGCAGCGTTGGGATCATCGACAGGGCGACGACGGGGACGGCGAGGACGGTGGCGATGATCAACCGCCTGCGCAGCGGCGCGAGTTCGCGGTCCGCGGCGGGCCGGGTCGGGTCGGTGTGTCCTTCGTCACCGGTGCCGGTGGGGGCCGGCGGGGGAGTGGGCGGTGCGGGGAGCGCGGCGGTGTAACCGGTGGCCTCGACCGTCGCGATGAGGTCGCCGACGGCGATCCCCTGCCCGTACGCCACCTTCGCCTTCTCGGTGGCGTAGTTGACCGTCGCCAGACTCACACCGTCCATGCGGTTGAGCTTCTTCTCGATCCGGGCGGCGCAGGACGCGCAGGTCATGCCGCCGATCTCCAGCTCGATCCGCTGCTCGGCGGGTCCGCGGTCCGTGTGCGCGGTGGTGGTCACCATTTCCACTTCCCTGGTCGGTGGGTCGGTCGTGCGTGCGTCGGCGCGGCGGTACGGGGTGGGGAGGCCGGGGAGGACGGAGCCGGAGCCGCGCGGGCGCCCTCCGGCCGGCCGCCGGTGTCCCCGGCTCGGTCAGGCCTGCCCGACGAGCTCGTACCCCGCCTCGTCCACCGCGGCGCGGACCGACTCCTCGTCGAGCGGCCGCTCGGAGGCGACGGTCACCAGCCCGGTCTTCGCCACGGCCGTCACGGAGGTGACGCCCGGAATCCCGGTGACCTCCTTGGCGATGGCGGACTCGCAGTGGCTGCAGCTCATCCCGGTCACGGAGTAGACGGTCTCGCTCATGCTGTGCTCCTCGTGATGCGCGTGAAGGGACTCGTTCCCTGTCTTCTCTTTTCCCTACGATATACCCCTAGGGGGTACAGGAAACAGTACCCCCTAGGGGTATTCAGAGCTGCTGATGCGACCGTCCGACCGGCCGATCCTCGGATCAGCCGTCCGCCGCTGCCGCGGTGTCTGCCGCCGGCCACGTCTCCGGCTCCTCCGCCAGCCGATCGAGCAGCCGGGCGGCCAGCCGCAGCACTTCCCGCTCGGTCTCGTTCAGCTCCGCCTGCATCCGCGCGCGCAGCCACGCGTCACGGTGGTCCACGTCCCGCGCCATCGCCTCGAAGCCGTCCCGGGTCAGCTCGATCCGGTGCTGCCGCCCGTCCGCCGCGTCCCGCGCCCGCGTCACCAACCCGTCCGCCTCCAGCGCGGCCAGCGTGCGGGTCAGCGACTGCGGCTGTACGTGCAGCGCCGCCGCGATCGCACTCGGGCTGCCCGGCCCTGACCGGTAGAGGTGCGCGAGGATGCCGAGCTTGCCGTTCGGCAGGCCGTCGGGCAGCCGCTCGGCCCGCATACGGCGGCCGAGCCGGTTCACCGCCCGGCGGACGACGGCTGCGGAATCGAGGGGCGGGGGAGGGAACATGGCTGCCATTTTCTAAGCAAGGCGTATCATCTGCGCGGAGCAGTGGCCGATTATTCGGATGAAATGGCTCACTGGCGTGTGATAGTCATACGCAAGGCGTTGTGGTTCGGCGCCTTGCGTCTTCGAATGGGTGACCTGCGTCGCGGGGTGGCCGGCGCTGCGGGGACGGCCGTGGAGCGCGCGGGTGACACGGCGGGTGGCAGGGCGGTGACCTGGGTGGCGGGGCGGACGAGCGGCGAGGGTGACAGGGCGGGCATAAGGATGCTGATCCGACTGCGGTTGCTGGACCCCGGCCGGGTGCGCCTGCATATCGCCATACGTACGATCATCGCCGCCCTGGCCGCGCTGCTCCTCGCCTGGTCGGTCTGCCGAGCCGCCGATCTGCCCGGTGGCATGGTGGTCATCGCGACCGTCGTCGCCGTCCTGGTCTCGCGCACCCTGCACGGGACCAGCCTCCCGTATCGCCTCGCCGCCCTGCTCCAGGTGCCCGCGATCGGCATCCTCGCCGCCTTCACCGGACGCTTCATGCTGCACCACACCTGGCTGGGCGCGACGGCCTTCGTCGCGGCGGTGGGCGCGTCCCGCTATCTGATGCGGTTCGGCGGCAAAGTACGCCACTTCGGGCGGCTCGCGCTCACCCCGCTGATCTCGGTCCTGGTCGTCCCGCTACCGCCGAGCGCCGCCAAAGCGACCGGTCCGCTGTGGGGCGGCCTCGCCGGTCTGATCGCGGTCGTCTGCGTGATCGCCGTCCAGGAACTGCTGCCGGCCCGGCCCACCAGGGAAGCCGCCGCCGCGGCACTGGACCTGCCACTGGCCGTGGCCCGGATGCGCGCGCTGCCCGCCGGCAGCCGCCCGCACGCTCGCGCCGCCGCGACCGTGCACCGCACCGCCCTCACCGTCGAGGACCGCCTCGACGCCGCCCGCCTGCCCGATCGCGCCGACCGAGCCCCGCTCGACGCCCTCGCCACCGCCGCACTCCACGCCGAGGTCGCCGCCACCGACCCGGCCGATCCCGCGGGGCCGGACGGCCGGCGGCTGGAAACGGCCCTTTCCGTACTGCGGGCGACCGCCGCGACCGTCCGCCGCACACCGGCAGGCCAACTGCCGACCGAGCAGCCGCCCGCGCGCCGCCGCGACGCCGGTCGGCACCGCCCCCAACCCCAGACCCGGCTTGCCGCCCAACTGACCACCGCGATGGCCGCCGCCTTCCTGGCCGGCCACCTGCTCTTCCCCCAGCACTGGCCATGGACGGTGATCACCGCGTTCGTGGTGTGCGGCGCGGCCCGTGGGCGAGGCGATGTCGTGCACCGCAGCGGCCTACGGGTGGCCGGCGCCTTCGTGGGCGCCCTCACCGGGACGCTGATCGCCCACGTGGTCGCCGGCGTCCCGGCCGCCGCTGTGACCGTCATCTTCTGCTACCTGCTGATCGGTCTGTGGCTGCGCGACCTCAACTACGCGGTGTGGGCGTTCTGCGTCACCAGCCTGCTCGCCGTCCTCTACAGCCTGAACGGTGAACAGGGCGCAGCCCTCCTCGTCCAGCGCCCCGAGGGCATCCTGCTCGGCTCGGCCTGCGGGACAGCCGCCGCCTTCTTCGTCCTCCCGCTCCCCACCGAAACGGTGATGCGCGCCCGCGCGGCCCGCGCCCTCCAGGCACTCCAGGATTTGCTCGCCGCCGTTCGTGAACCCGACCCACAACCCGTCACCGTCCGCCGGCTCGCCCGCCGCGTCGATCGGGCTACGAAGGACCTGGCCGACGCCTCCGCTCCCGCCCGGGCCCACCGCGTCATCACCCGCCGGGTCCGCGCCGGCGGCGCGTCGCCGACCCGCCGCGACGCCGGCACCCCGCACGCCGCCGACTGGGCCGACGCACTGGCCGCCTGCGCACACGCCGCCCGAGCCCTGGCCGCGACCGAAAGCGCCGCCCTCGCCGCCGCCCGCCCCCAACTCGGCCTGACCGCACTCAACATCGGCCAGGTACGCCGCCGTCTCGGCCACCGCCCCGACGCCACCCCACCCCGTCCGGCCCGCAGCGGCCCGGCCCCCCTCATCTGGCTCAACACCTCCCTCGCCGAGCTCTACGACCGCCTGCCCGCACCCGCGCCCCCACCCGCTCTCGTCTCCGCGCCCCCGCCCGCCCCGGCCCCCGGCTGAGTCCCGGACCGCCGTCCGACGAGATCTTCCGCACTCCCGGGCGCCCCGCTGCCGGACCCGCCGACAGCCGCTCTACCCTGGATGCGTCGGCGCGTACCCGATCAAGGACGCGACCTGCTCACCACCAGGAGGCGGCGGCATGCTGCGCACCATGTTCAAATCCAAGATCCACCGGGCCACGGTGACGCAGGCGGATCTGCACTACGTGGGCTCCGTGACCGTCGACCGCGACTTGATGGACGCCGCCGACCTGCTGCCCGGCGAACTGGTCCACATCGTCGACATCACCAACGGCGCCCGTCTGGAGACCTACGTGATCGAGGGCGAGCGCGGCTCCGGCGTGATCGGCATCAACGGCGCGGCCGCCCACCTCGTGCACCCCGGCGACCTGGTGATCCTGATCAGCTACGCCCAGGTCGAGGACGCCGAGGCCCGGACCCTGCGCCCGGCCGTCGTCCACGTCGATGCCGGCAACCGGATCACCGCCCTCGGTGCGGACACCGCCGAGCCGGCCCCCGGCACCGGCACCGTCCGCCCGCCGCACGCGATCGCGCACGCCTGAGCCGTAGCAGCACCCGAGGATCAGCCCCCGAAGACGCAGGACGACGCACAGAAGACGCACCGGAGGACCGGCCACCCGGAAAATCGCCACGGGAACGGCGCACCCACGCCGTAGGTCAGGCCGCGGTCACCACCGCGGAACCGCTGACCGGGCCGGTCACCGGACGTATGTGCATACGCAGCTCACGCGCGGCCGACGTCCACCGCCCGCGCAGCCGCGCCAGCTCCGCGAGCTCTTCGGCCGTCCAGGGCCGGTCACCGTGCTCCTGCACATACGCGCGCAGGGCCGTATTCGCCTGATCGAGTCTTCCCCCGTACATGTGAACAACCCTAGAGGGGACCACTGACAATCCTCGAATCCATTGGGCCACCACCCGTGTGCGCCAGGTCACGCGGCGCCGTCGGTGTTCTGCCGTGACCTGCCCGCGAACGGCGATTGTCAGTGGCTGCTGCCATGCTGATGTGAGGCAGGACACATCGTTCGAATCCGGCAAATCCGTCAGCTCACGGAGGTCAGCACGATGCTCACCAGCGACTACGTTCCCGGCGCGCCCAGCTGGATCGATCTGGGCAGCCGCGACATCGAGTCCGCCGCAGCCTTCTACAAGGCCCTCTTCGACTGGGATTTCCGCTCGGCGGGCCCGGAGGCGGGCGGCTACGGAATGTTCCAGCTCGCCGGGCAGACCGTCGCCGCCATGGGGCCCCTGCAGGGCGACAACGCCAAGCCTGCCTGGATCGTCTACTTCGAGACGTCCGACGCCGATGCCACCACCAAGGCCGTCGAGCAGGCCGGCGGCTCCGTCCGCTTCGCGCCGATGGACGTCTTCGACAAGGGCCGTCTGGCCGGCTTCACCGACCCGGACGGCGCCGACTTCGCCGTCTGGCAGCCGGGCACCGTCAAGGGCCTGGAGCGGGTCGGCGGCGGCGCCCTGTGCTGGACGGAGCTCTACACGACCAACGCCGAGCAGGCCAAGCGCTTCTACGACAGCGTGTTCGACTGGGATTACGAGGACATGCCGCTGCCGGACGGCGCCGGGAATTACGTGGTCGTCTCCCGGTCCGGCGGCGGCCAGGAAGGCTCGCACGGCGGCATCATGCAACTCGGCACCGAGATGCTGCCGGACGGCTTCGGCTACTGGCAGCCGTATTTCGCGGTCGCCGACTGCGACGCGGTGGCCGCCATCGCCGTCGAGAAGGGCGGAGCCGTCCTCATGCCGTGCACCGACATGGAGGGCGTCGGCCGGATGGCCCTGCTCAAAGACCCGGAAGGCGCCTTCTTTGCCCTGCTCACCCCGTCCGAGTCCATGTCCTGACGCCCCTCGCCCGGCACCGGCCCACCATCACGTGGCCGCACCGTGACCGGGCCGGACGACCTGCGGTCAGTGCGCGGCCCCGCCCCGCCACGCCGCCAGCTCACGGCTGCTCTCGAAGCGCATCCGCCGCCCGGTCCACGGGTCGGTGAACTCCAGCGCCCGCGCGAGCAGTTGCAGCGGGAGGTCGAAGCGGCCGGGATCGTCCTCAGCGAGTTCGGGGGCGATCTCGGGGTAGAGCGGATCGTTCAGCAGCGGCAGCCCGAGCGCGTTCATATGGACCCGCAGTTGGTGCGTGCGGCCGGTCGCCGGCAGCAGCCGGTAGCTGCCGAACCTGTCGCGCTGTGCCAGCAGCTCGACGCGCGTCTCGGCGTTGACCGGCCCGGACACCTCCCGCGCGGTCAGTACGCCGTGCTCCTTCTCGATCCGGCTGCGCACCGTCCGCGGCAGCTCCACCGCCGGGTCGTGGACGGCGACGGCCTCGTACTCCTTGTGCACCCTGCGGTCCCGGAACAGCGTCTGATACGCGCCGCGGTCCTCGGGCCGCACGACGAACAGCACCAGCCCCGCGGTCAGCCGGTCCAGCCGGTGCGCCGGAGAAAGCCGCGGCAGGTCCAGATCCCGCCGGAGCCGGGCCACCGCGGTCTGCGTGATGTGCCGGCCCCGCGGCGTGGTGGCCAGAAAGTGCGGCTTGTCGGCGATGACGATCCGCTCGTCGCGGTACACGATCCCGATCGGGAAGGGCACGGGCAGCTCAGGCGCGAAGTCGCGGTGGAACCAGATGTGCGCCCCTGCCTCGTACGGTGTCGCCGAGTTGACCGGGCGGCCTTCCTCGCCGACGAACCGCCCGTCGGCCAGCATGGCCTCGACCCGCGCGGGGCCGATGGCGGCGGCGTAACGCTCCAGCAGATACCCGCGTATGGTCGCGGGCCGGCCGCCCCCCGATCCGCTCACATCCTCCATGCCGCCCGTATCGCCCGGCAGACGCAGACACACCGGGTCCACCCCGTCGCGCTGCTCCAGCGGTGACGGCGGCGCCTTCCGACCAGGTCTGCGTGCCACCGTGCCCTCACCTCTGTCCGCCCGCCCGCCTCGGCCAGGCTACGTGGAAGCCCGATGAGCCCGACGGCCGTGGTCGCTCATGATCAGCGCGGCCCGTCATGTCCGTAATGGCCGTCATGGCTGTCACGGCCGTACGGCAGGTCGGCCGGCCGCGCCGGAGAGCCGCCCACCACTGCTCAGCAGAGGCAGCCCACCGGTACGCGGACGATCACGTCATTTCCACATCAAGGCGTCCGGCCCGTCCTTCCACAGCGGAGTCGGCGTCCTCAGCCGCTCGGTCTCGGTCGTGGAAAGAAGCGCCGGTGCCACGTACACCACAAATCCCTGTCGGTACGGCCTGACCCACAGCAGAACGCCTTCGGGCAGACCGGACGTGCGTAGAACCCGAATCACTCGGCCCCCTGAACACCGGGCGGTGGCCCCCTCGCCGGTGCGATCATGCAACCACAAAAGAGTGCCCGATGTGAGCGAAAAGCGACGGGTTGTGGATAACCCGCTCGCCACGGGAGCCGAGCCGGGTGGAGCCGGTTACGAGCCCGGCTCGCGCCAGGGCTCCGGTGTGCCCTGCGGATCGTCGAAGAGTCTGGCCAATCGCGCCAGGTAGCCCCGTTCCTCCTCCCAGGCCAACAGCGCCGATTTCAGCTGCTCGGCCGTCGCCTTCGGCTTCCCCATCACGACGACGACCATGTCGGCGTTCGGCGTGAGAGGCACGATCGTGGTGTCCAAGGTGGTGCCCTCGATGAGCGTGTGGGTCACCCGAAGAGGCAGGCCCCCGTAGGCGCCCTGCCGCAATGAGCCTGCGGGATCCTGCTCCCCGGGTCCGTGCAGGGGCAGCGGATCGCCGCCTTCCAGGATGCTCTCCACCGAACCCCGCTTCCAGTCGAGGGCGACCTCGAGGCTGCGCAGGGTCGACGTCACACGGTCGAAGCCACCACCACGCTCGATCGTCTGGATGACCGTCCGCCCGACGCCGGCCACCTCGCTGAGTTTCACCTGGCTGAGCCCCTTGCCGCCGCGTGCTGCCCGCACGGCTCTGCCCAGTCGCAACCAGTCTCCGTCCATGGGGCCTCATCATGCCGTAGTCCATGCAACCACGTAGGTGTCTTTCGGCCTTTTGACCTGCAGGGGAGACGGCCCGATGCCGCCCATGGGTTGCATGACGGTGCGTCGGACGATCCGGGCGCACATCCCGTTCCGAGCCTTGAAGCTCAGAAAGTGAGCTTCAAGGCTCGGAAATCTGCTTGCGAGTCGGGCTCTATGCGGCTAATTTCAGGATGTGAGACCGAACGGCGCGGCCATGAGGGCACTCCGAAAGGCTCGGAAAGTGAGCCTGCGCGACATGCAGGCGAAGACCGGCATCGACAGAGGTCATCTGTCCCGATTGGAGCGTGGACTCGCCGGAGCGAGCGACGACACCATCCGCCGTTACGCCCTCGCCCTCGATGTGCCGACCGCCGCGATCACTCACGACCGATGAGGACTTTTGGATGCGAGTCGTGGACGTCCGGGTCAAGGTGGCGCGGTCCGGGCCGGGCGGTCGGGCGACGGCAGCCTCGGTGATTGGCATATGCCAAGGTGGGGAATTTCTTGTGGCCGCTCCACGCGGCGTGGTCCGCTGGAGTTTCGACGGGCGAGGGCCGCCACCGACTGTCCTTGACGACGGCCCCCGCTTGAGCCGGACTACCGGCCGGCCGTGCGGCTGAGCATCCAGATGGCAGTCTGGATCAGCAGCAGCGATAACGCACGGCGGCCGGGGCGCCGGAAGCCACCTCTCGGTTTCCGGTGCTTACCCATCTGCTCTCCTCTCTTCCGGGTTCGGACATACGGATGTCCGGAGGAGGGAGTAGCCGGTTGCCCAGGCCGATCGTCACACTACGCTCAAGCACCGCCCGAGCACGCGCTGTTGCCGAAATGTGGGCCCGGTCACCGGTCTCGCCCCGGGCCTTCGGGGCGGGCGACTCGGGGTGGCTCTCGAACGTTCGTTCACTCGAACGAGGGAGCAACCGCAGTCTTCGCTCTTTCGTTGGTCAGTTCGGATGGCACCCCTGAGCGCGTCGAGGACCGCACCGCGGTCGGCCCCCCTTGCCGGCCCTCGACGCGCGACGGGGCCCGCACGAGGACGCCGAATGACCAACGGCCAGGCCCGGCAGCGCCGTTGACCTGGCCGTTCATCGCGTCCCCGCTGTGGCGTCCGTGCCCCAGGCAGGATTCGAACCTGCGACACCGGCTTTAGGAGAGCGACGGGAATCGTGATCCGGGGTGAATGACCGTGCCGGGTGGTGCTGGCCGCGCTGGCCAGCACCACCCGGCAGGCTTCGCTATCCGGCGGCGATCGGCCGGTGCTGTGTCGTCCGCTCACGCATCGCTCACGCTTTGATGACGCCCTTCGAATCTGGCTATGACCGCAGTTCGTGAACGATCTTGAGGCCGACATCGTCCCTTTGCGGGGGTCTGACGGACCCGAACCTCTATGACTGGAACGGATCTTCCAAGACAGGGATGCACGGCGAGAGCAGCGAGTCTGCGTGCTGGCTCACCTGCCCTCGAGCCATCCTGGTGACGAGGACGTCGTTCCCATACTCGGGATCCTCGTCATCGCGGACGTGCAGTAGGCCGTACGAACCCGGCGCCCGTTCACCGACCTCCCGGAAGAACTCCAGGATCTCCTCGTCACGATGGTTGGGGAAGCCCCCGAAGTGCACGAATGCCCCGCCGTTCATCCACCACAGATCAAGCAGATACGGGCTGTCGATCTCGCGAATCCGCCCCTTGATGCCCTCGACGATCTCCCGGAGACGGGCGTCGTCATAGTGGTCATCGCCAGCGCTGGCGCTCTCCAGAACCTTGATCCAGCCGTGGTATTCGAACATGACCGCAGACTACTAACCGGCGCGACGGCAACCCAGTGCTTCCCATTCACCTGAATCCCCAGGCCGTTCAACCATCCACCGGGTGAGGAGCTGAGGCGACACTGGCCGCTCTCGAAGACCCCCATCAGCTTGGCTGGGCTTCGGACAACTCGGCCCTGGGCGGGCCGCTCGAAGGTGGGTCTCTGGCATGCTGACGTTGATCGAGAGGGGCCGCAGCGATGCAGTGGAAGGTCCATGGGGAACGTCCGATCTACGAGAACCCCTGGGTGAACGTGTGGTTGGTGGATGTCGAGCAGCCGGATGGGCGGCGGTGGGAGCATCACGTGCTCAAGCTGCGGCACTTGGCGGTGGCGGCCGTGGTGAACAGCGAGAAGCAGGTGCTGATGATGTGGCGGCACCGCTTCATCACGGACTCGTGGGCCTGGGAGTTGCCCATGGGGCTGATAGAGCGGGGGGAGACCGAGGCTGAGGCCGCCGCCCGTGAGGTGCTGGAGGAGACGGGTTGGCGTACCGGTGAGATGGTGCCGCTGATCTATGCGCAGCCGGCCAATGGCATCACCGACTCCGAACACTTCGTCTTCCGCGCCGATGCGGTGGAGTGTGTGGGGCCGCCGACGGAACTCAACGAGTCCGATCGTCTGGAGTGGATTCCGCTGTCAGATCTGCGCGGCATGATCGACCGCCGTGAGATCGTCAGCAGCGGTTCGCTGGTCGGCGTGCTGTACCTGCTGCTGGACGAGGCCGGCCTGTAGTCAGCCCGCCGCCCCCATGAGGCGTGCGTCCAGCTCCGCGACCGGCCGGAACGAGCGGAATGGCGTGAGCAGTTGGCGGAACTCCTGCAAGTGCGCTGTCACGCGGGGCGAGTCGACGGTCGTGGACAGGTTCAGAGCGTCGCTTGCCGTGCGGCAGGCCGCCTCGATGTGGCCGCGTTGTAGCTGGGTTCTCGCCAGCCAGAAGGAGTGGAAGGCCCGGCCTCTCAGGTTCGTTTCCGGTTCGCTGCGGAGCGCCTCGGCGATCAGGGGCTCGGCGGAGCCTGCGTCCCCGAGTTGCCCGAGGGCGATGCCGATGTCCACGGTGAGTTTGGTCCGGTCGAAGTAGCGGACCCATGGTGGGTCGTCGTCCGTGGGCCTGACGTATCCGAAGTGGCGCTGCGCCACGGTGATGGCCGTGTGGGTCGCCGGTCGGTCATGCGCGCTGGCGTGGCCGAAGGCTTCACGGATCGACAGCATGGACATGAGCCGTGGAGTGCCGCCGTCGTGCCGGGCGACATCTTGTGCGGTCCGTGCGAGCGTGACGGCTTCCTCGGCCCGGTCCTGGTAGGTGGCCTGCAGGCTCAGGCAGGCGAGAACGTTGGCCACGAAGACCCGGTCGTCGATGGCGCGGGCCAGGCGGAGGGACTCGGTGAAGTAGGTTTTCGCCGTGCTGAATTGGCGGGCGTCGAAGAACGTCCAGCCGGTCAGTCGTGCGAGTTCGGCAGCGATGCCGTACAGGCTGCGCCGGTAGTCGGGGTCCATGCTGTCGGCCAGTACGCCCTTGACGTATCGGAGTTGGCCGATCACCGCCGGCCGCAGTGCTTCGCCGCCGTGTTCGTCGTCCCGCCGCTAGTAGTCCTCGATCGAGGTTTGCAGCGACCGGAGGGTGCTCGGAGTGACCTTGGTAGCCGCCGCGATGGCGAGAATACTGTCCAGGTCCTCCGTCGGTGCTGGGAGGAAGCTGGACCCAGAAACGTTCTGGGCGGATTGCGGCTTGGGCCGGCTTGGTGCCGGGGCTCGCTGCTCCCAGGCTCGCGTCGCGAGGCCGAGCATGTGGCCCGGAATCCGTAACCCGTCCGCGACGCGTTCGATCACGCTCATGTTCGTGATCGAGCGTCGGCCGGACATGACCTCACCCACCCTGCTCGGTGTGAGTTCGCACTGGCGGGCGATGCGCGAGGCGTGAAAGCCACCCCTCGCTTTTGCCAAGCCGAAGATCTTCGTGAAGTCCCTCGCAGCACAGGCCGCAGCCATCGCAGGATCTGCCAGCAGGCGAGTGGACAGGCCGACCGGTACAGCGGGTTCGGTCATGGCCGGCGCCTCCTCGCACAGGAAGGTGCTCGCTCACCGTCACGCGAGATCACTGCAGGCGAGTTTACCCATCCTGGGTATCCACGCTGCCCTTATCACCGGACGGACCGGCGGGACAGGCTGAGATTCCTCCAGAGGGACGACCCCCGGAGGAAGCAACAAGCCCGGTGCCGCGCCGAACTCGAAGGCGCAGCAAGGCATCTACAGCCTGGCGAAAGGTCCTCCGCAATGCCTGACATCACGTCGGATGCCAAGCCCCCTCCGTTCGGTTTCCAGGTGCCACCGCTTCTGGCAGCCGTGTCCGACGCGAGACGGCAGGTCATGACGGTGGTGCGGGGCTGGGACGTACCGCTGTCGGAGGATGCCCTGGGCGACCTGGAGTTGTTGTCCACCGAGTTGATCACCAACGCCGTCCGGTACACGCAGGCACCGTGCTCGGTGGTCGTGCGGTGGACCGGCGTGCGGGTCCGGGTCGAGGTCACCGATGTCGACCCGGTACGCCCGCAGCCGCGCCACGGCTCGCTGGAGGCCGAAGGCGGGCGAGGGCTGCTCCTGGTGAATCCCTGGCCGCCGCATGGGGAAGCGCCGTAGATCCGGCCGGGAAGGTCGTCTGGTGCGAAGTCGGCCCGGCCGACACCACGGTCCCGGCGGAGAACCGGCGGCTGGCCGTCCGGGTCCGCGCCGCACTCCCCTTCACTTCGTCGGGTCGCTGGCCCGCCCGCCGGCGCCGACTTCTCTCGGTCCTCCCGATCCTCTCGATCCGGAGTCGCCACGCCGCCCGGACCATGACCGATCGTCCGATAAACATCCGCACCCTGCGATGAAGGAGACCGACATCCAACCGCTGCAGAACACCGTCGCCGCAGAGCCCCGGAAGCAGCCGTCACCCTGGAGCACACCGGGCAGGTGGACGATCACTACCGAGAGCGGTTCTTCGATGTCGGGCTATCTGCCTGCCTGGGCGGAGGACGACCCGAGCGAGGTCGACGTGCCGCTCGATCTGCTCCCCGTGCGGCTGGCCGATATCAGCCACCGGAACTTCTTCGAGGGCCAGACCATGACCGTCCTGGCGCCGGACGCCAACGGGAAAGCCGAGGAGGACGCGGTCTTCGAGGGGGCCATCGACTGCAACCCCTACGACCCGAACCCCGCCCTGCGCGTGCCCGTCGTGAACATCCAGGTCTGCCTCGACCACTGGATCCTCGGCCTCGACCCGCAAGGGCTCATCGCCATCGTGTCGCAGTTACGGGCCCAGGCGGACCGGCTCGAGCAGGAGGTGCGGCCGGCGCTCATTGCCGCTCGTGAGGACTGGGCCGCCCACTGCGCGGACTGACCGCTCCCAGCCGGTCTCGGCCGGGGCGCCGCCTCCACCCTGTGGTCCCCGTGCGCCCTCGCTCGGGGACCTCTCATGCCCGCGCCCCCCCGGCGCGGGCATGAGCGTGCGACGGGCCGGAGGACCGTCGAGCGCGACAACTTGCTCCGCTGGGGCATAAGGAGTCCTTGCTCCACAACTTGCTGCGCCGCAGATCACCTGTCTCCGGTGCTGCCACGTGCGGCGCTTCTCGTCCTCCGGTTCGCCCCTGATTGCTTCTCGCCGGGGGCGAGCAACGACCCGTCCCACCCGTTGCGTGGCTGGTCCGGGCAGGTACGGGTGGGTGCGGTGTTGCGGGTCGACTCGTCACGGGGAAGTGACCCGTCCCCGCGCTGAGCTGCGCGGGGACGGGTGGGGCGGGTCGGAGAGGGTTACCGCCCCGACGGCGAGGCCGGTTCGATCTGGGGGCAGTAGCGGGTCCAGGCGTCGGTGAACTGGTTGCGGGTGAAGCCACGGCGCTGGGTGTCGCCGGGGAAGCGGCGGTTGGCCGCGCTGATGCCGTAGTCCTTCAGGAGGAGTTGGAGGCCGCGCGGGGTCAGGCCGCTGGTGCCGTGCTCGCGCCAGGGGCCCTCGGTGTCCGCGTTCAGGGCGCTCAGCAGGGATTGCGTCGACAGCGCGTCGGGGTCCCCGCACATGGCGAACGCGGCGCGGATGTCGGCCAGGATGCGGGTCTTCAGGCCCGTCTCCTGGTCCTGGCCCTCCTCGTGGGTGGTCATCGCGCGGCAGGCGGTCCGTGCCCGCTGCGGCCATCGGCCCCCGGCCAGGTCGGCGACGATGACCAGTGGTTCCCAGGTGTCGGCTGCCCGGTCCTCCACCGGCATCACCGGTTCCATCTCCGCTGCCGCCTCCAGCAGCGGAGCCGACCACTCGGCGAGCCGGTCGCGCAGGAGATGGAGGAGAGGGGTGTCGCGGCGGGAGCGGAAGGGCCGTACGGTCTCGCCCGGTCCGCGCCTGCGCATCCGGATCACCACCGCCCGGTCCATGATCGTGTCGGGGAGGTCGCCGATCCCGGCCAGCGCCGCCATGGCGAACGTCGCGAACTTCGTCGGCTTGTGCTCCGGCCCGACGACCCGGGTGGTGGGGCGGTTGCGCTGGTGGCCGGAGTTCAGGAGACCGCGCATCTCCTCGTTCTTCTCGGCCACCTTCACGCTGCCGAAGATGGTGTCCGCCTCGTCCACCAGCAGGGTTGGCGGCTGTTCGGTGATCGACCGGAAGATCGCCGCCGGGGTCGAGTTGACCGTGATGAACGGGTCGTGGACGATGCCGTGCAGCACGTCCAGAAGCCGGGACTTCCCGCACCGCTTCGCCGGACCGACCACCGCCAGACGCGGCGCGTGCTGCCACGCGGGCTGGAGATGCGTCGCCGCTATCCACAAGATGACCGCGTCCAGGGCTGCGTCGCTCGGCATGACCACGTACCGGGCGATGGCTGACCGCAGCTCGGTCAGCAGGTCAGCGCCCCCCCGCCGGGAAATCGGCCTCCGGGTCAGTCGGGCCGGTCGGCTGACCGGGGTCAGTGACCGGCTCTTGGTCAGCAACCGCGGTCACCCGGTCACCGGCCAAGTGCTGTGGCACGGTGACCTGACCGGCTGTCGCGGTCAGCCGGTCATCTGCTCCGGCCGCGCGGCCGGCGGCCGACAGGGCGCGTGCGGTCAGCCGGTCGCCGGACGACGGCGAACCGGTCGCACGGGGCGTCCGGTCGCCGGTGCCGGCCGCAAGCGGTTGCGTGGTGGTGCGCTGCGACTGGCCGGGGACCGTTACCGGCGGCCAGGGCGCTTTCGGGGATGCGCCGCTGACGGCGCGGGTCGTAGGCTGCATGGTGAATCTCCTCGACCGGCAGCGCCGGGCTGGCAGGC
Source organism: Streptomyces polygonati (assembly GCF_042650325.1). Lineage (NCBI taxonomy): Bacteria > Bacillati > Actinomycetota > Actinomycetes > Kitasatosporales > Streptomycetaceae > Streptomyces > Streptomyces polygonati. Next base: position 341,534 of record NZ_JBHSBB010000013.1, read on the forward strand.
CCGACACCGCCTGGGTTGATCGTTCAAGGCGTGCAGGGGAGTTCGCTCGGCCCTCGGCGTCGTAAGCGCCGGGGGCTGTTCTCGTCGGCTGAGCACCGCTGCGGGCGGCGGGCCACCGGCGGCGACCGGGAACATTACGTCCGCCCGCCCGCACCAGTCCACCGACTTGCGCTCACCGGACACAAACAGCCGCTCCTACGCCGCCCCGGCCACGCCCAGGACCGCGTGCAGATCGGCGGTCACCACCCGGTAGGCGTTCCCCACCCGCAGCACCCGGCACGGATACAGCCCCCGCCGGGCCAGCTCATACCCCTTACTCCGGCCCAGCGACAGCGCCCTGTTGCTGGTCTCCAGGTCAATGGCGGCGGGAAGCGCGAGCAACTCCGCCCTGCTCATACCCGTCGTACGGCGGCCGGTCCGGTTCTCGTTCATCTGCTTCTCCGTTCATCGCGAAAGCCGTCGGCCGACGCGGGGACCGCGCCTGCTCCGGACTACGACGATGAGAATGAACGAAGCTAATGTGTCGCCATGACACAAGACGACGCTCCAAACTGGGACGCCCAGCTAGCCGCCACCGTGGCGGCGGAAGTACGGCGACGGCGGAAGGAACTCGGCATGAGCGCACAGGACCTCGCCGACGCCTGTGAGCAGATCGGCTACCCGGTCCCCCGCAACGTGATCGCCAACATGGAATCCGGCCGCCGCACCACCTTGCCGCTGCCCGACGTCATGGTGCTCGCCGAAGCCCTCGACACGAACCCGATCTGCCTGCTCTACCCCGTCGGCTACGCGGAGACGGCTCCCATGCTGCCCGACCGCGACCCGGTGAACACCTGGACCGTGCTGAGCTGGTTCACCGGCGAACAGAACACCGGAAACGGAGATGCCCTGAGTCTCTACCGCCTGCACCAAGCAGTCGTTGAGAGCGCCCAGCGCGCCACCGGGAGAGCCCAGGACCACCGCCGCCAGGCCGCCGACGCCCGCGACCCCGGCGAACGCGCCGAAGCGCTGCGCTCCGCCGAGCAGTACGAGCAACGCGCCCACGACGACCACGCCTACCTCGGCCGTATCCGCGCCGCCCTGCGCGAGGACGCCCTCCTCCTCCCGCAGCTTCCCCTCGGTCTCGACTCCATCGACGACAGCCCGCCCACCGTGAACAGCCCGGAGGACAAAGACAAATGAAGGGCTCCACCTACCGCCGCTGCTACTGCCGCGACCCGCACACCGGCAAACCACTCGGCAAGTCCTGCCCGAAGCTCACCACCCGCAAGCACGGCACCTACTCCGTCCGCCAAGAGCTGCCCCAGCGCCCCGACGGCACCCGCCGCGCCTTCAACCGCGCCGGATACACCACCCTCAAAGACGCCCAGACTGACCTCGACCGGATACGCGCCCTCCTCGGCATCCCCGACGCCGACGACCCCGAGGGCATTGAGCAGATCACCGACCTGCTGGAGCGCATCGCCGACGAGAAGGCGCCCCTCCCCGACGTCGACGAGGTCCGTCGCCGGTTCCGGTCCGGCCAGGATCTGACCGGCCGCCTCACGGTGGGGGAGTGGCTGGACATCTGGCTCAAGGGCAAGAAGGGGCGTCAGAGCGCGATCAGCCGCGACGAGAGGAGCATCCGGGTCCACCTGAAGCCGCGGATCGGCCACCTGCGGCTGGACCGGCTCCGCGTCGCGCACCTGTCGGACATGTTCGAGGCCATCGCAGAGGCAAACGTGGAGATCGCGGAGAGCAACGCGGCTCGCCGTCGAGCCATCAACGAACTCGCCCAAGTCCCCTGGAAAGGCCGGGAGGAGCGCGCCCGCCGCAAGGAGATGAAGGCGGCTCTCACGCAGATGCAGCCGTTCCGCCACACGGTCGGCCCCTCCACCTGCCAGCGCATCCGCTCCACGCTCAGGGCCGCGCTGAACTCCGCCATTGCCCAGCAGCTGATTACCTTCAACCCGGCTGCTCACGTCGAGCTGGAGGCCGGTAGGCGGCCCAAGGCACAGTTATGGACCGAGGAACGGATCGCGCGCTGGGAGCGCACCGGCGAGAAGCCCTCGGCCGTCATGGTCTGGACGCCCCGGCAGACCGGCGCGTTCCTCGACCACGCGGCGGGCGACCGGCTGTACGGGCTGTTCCACCTCATCGCCTTCCGGGGCCTCCGGCGCGGCGAGGCGTGCGGGCAGCTGTGGACCGACACCAAACTGGCGGACTCCCTCATCACCGTGGCCAAGCAGCTCGTGGTCGACGGCTGGGAGGTCTACGAGGACGACCCGAAGACAGATGCCGGCGCACGCACGATCGCCGTCGACTCGGAGACCGCCGCCGTTCTGGAACGCCACCGCGCCCAGCAGGACAAGGACCGGGAAGAGTGGGGCGACGGGTGGGTGGAGACCGGTCGGGTCTTCACCGCTGAGAACGGGGCCTGGCTCCACCCCGCCAAGGTCACGCGCCGTTTCAACGAGCTGCGCGAGGAGATCGGCCTGCCTCCGATCCGGCTCCACGACCTTCGCCACGGTGCGGCGACGCTCGCCCACGCGGCCGGGGCAGACCTGAAGGACATCCAGGAGATGCTCGGACACTCCTCCGTCACCATCACGGCGGACACGTACACCAGCTTGCTGCCGGAGACCGACCTGGCCATCGCAGAGGCGGCGGCTCGGCTTGTACCGCGAGCCCACCGTGCCGCTCTCGGCGTCAAGGCCGCTGACGCGGGGCCGAAGCTCGGCGACGACGCCGACCTACCCAGCGAGAAATCCGTGCCGGATCGTGCTGATCGTTTGGGGGAAATATCGGAGATCGATGAGCGGTCCGCTCACGCATCGCTCACGCAGACGGCCCCGGACGATGAGTCCGAGGCCGCCTGACGAGCTGCTGATCCAACGAAACCGCTGGTCAGAGCGGTTTCGCGTTGTGCCCCAGGCAGGATTCGAACCTGCGACACCGGCTTTAGGAGAGCCGTGCTCTATCCCCTGAGCTACTGGGGCGGGGAGTGCCTGAACCACGGACAGAGTACCGGATCGCCCCCCGGGCGAGGATTCCTGACGGCCATCGCGGATAGTGGGCGCCGGGGCAGCGGAGGCGGCCCCCGTCCGCAGTCGCAGGCCGCTGGCGGGCGGCAGGACAATGGAGGGAGGGGGAGCGCCGTCCGCTGAAGCACCTGGTCGGGCCCGCGTAGTCGTGGCGGGAGAGGGCGCGGCGGGGGAGGACGCGGGGCTGGTCCGTGGTGGGAAGCCCCTGCCGGGGTCGCGGGAATAGTCCGGAGCGGTGGGCGGTTCGAGTGGTTGAACAATCAACCAAATGGGACGGTGGGAGAAATGCAGTTCGGTATCTTCACGGTCGGCGACGTGACCATGGACCCGACTACCGGGCGGACCCCGAGCGAGCATGAGCGGATCAAGTCGATGGTCGCCATCGCGCTCAAGGCCGAAGAGGTCGGCCTCGACGTCTTCGCGACCGGCGAACACCACAATCCGCCTTTCGTACCGTCGTCTCCCACGACCATGCTCGGCCACATCGCCGCACGGACCGATCATCTGATCCTCTCCACGTCGACCACGCTCATCACCACGAACGACCCGGTGAAGATCGCCGAGGACTTCGCGATGCTCCAGCACCTGGCTGACGGCCGCGTCGACCTGATGATGGGACGCGGCAACACCGGACCGGTCTACCCCTGGTTCGGCAAGGACATCCGCGAGGGCATACCGCTGGCCGTCGAGAACTACGCGCTGCTGCACAAGCTGTGGCGCGAGGACGCGGTGAACTGGGCAGGCAAGTTCCGCACCCCGCTGCAGTCGTTCACCTCGACACCCCGTCCGCTCGACGGAGTGCCTCCGTTCGTGTGGCACGGCTCCATCCGCAGCCCGGAGATAGCCGAGCAGGCCGCCTACTACGGCGACGGCTTCTTCGCGAACAACATCTTCTGGCCGAAGGAGCACTTCAAGCGCCTCGTCGGCCTCTACCGCGAGCGCTACGCCTACTACGGCCACGGCACGCCCGAGCAGGCGATCGTCGGTCTCGGCGGGCAGGTGTTCGTGCGGAAGAACTCCCAGGACGCCGTGCGCGAGTTCCGCCCGTACTTCGACAACGCCCCGGTCTACGGCCACGGTCCGTCGCTCGAGGACTTCACCGACCAGACACCGCTCACCGTCGGCTCCCCGCAGGAGGTCATCGACAAGACGCTGACCTTCCGGGAGACGTTCGGCGACTACCAGCGGCAGCTCTTCCTGATGGACCACGCCGGTCTGCCGCTCAAGACGGTCCTTGAGCAGCTCGACATCCTCGGCGAGGAGATCGTGCCGGTGCTGCGCGAGGAGTTCGCCAAGGGCCGCCCGGCGGACGTACCGGAAGGGCCCACTCACCAGGCACTGGTGGCGCGCCGCGACGCGGAGGTCACCGAACCGCAGGAGGCACAGGCATGACGAAGAACCTCGTGGTGGTCACCGCCGGGCTCAGTCTCCCTTCCTCGACCCGGCTGCTCGCCGACCGGCTGACCGAGGCCACCCGGCGGCAGGTCCGTCAGGAGGACCTGGACATACGGGTGATCGAACTGCGGGAACTGGCCAACCAGATAGCGCAGAACATGGTCACCGGGTTCCCCGGCCCGCGGCTGCGCGACGCCATCGAGGCGGTGACGGGCGCCGACGGCCTGATCGCCGTCACCCCGGTCTTCACCGGCTCCTACAACGGACTCTTCAAGTCGTTCTTCGACGTCATCGACAAGGAGGCGCTGGCCGGCACCCCCGTCCTCATCGCGGCGACCGGTGGCAGCGCCCGCCACTCGCTGATGCTCGAGCACGCGATGCGGCCGCTCTTCGCCTATCTGCGGGCGATCGTCATGCCGACGGCCGTCTACGCGGCTTCGGAGGACTGGGGCACGGGTGGGGACAGCGCTCTCGACAGCCGTGTCGACCGGGCCGCGGCGGAACTCGCGGCCCTGGTCGAGGCCCGCCCCCTCGGGCACGCGTCGGCCGCCGAGGAGACGGTCGTGCCCTTCGCTCAGCAACTCGCGGCGCTGTCCTCGGAGGAGTGACGGGCTGCTGTGCGGGGTGATTACGGCGTAATCACCCCGCACAGCGTCTGCTTGACTCCAGTCGGCCAGGGAGTCAACCGCCGAACCGACAATCCGTAGATATGGCCGTAGTGTCAGCCCACTCTGTACACCAGCTCGCGCCGATGCGCTCATCGGACCGCGCCATTCGAGTGACGCTACGTTAGTCATATCGAGCGGACGGTTAGTGATTGCTCTGTCGGTGTCGCACGCCCGCTGCCAAGCGCGGGTCCTGCGGCGGTAGGTTCCGAGAAGGGCGCACCGCGTGAACGCTCGTCCGCTGCTCGACAAGGCCGGCACGGCCGCCCTCGCCTGGTTGGTGCGGGCTCTACGGCTGGTCGTCGCGGCCGTAGCCGCTGTGTTCGCCAGCGAAGTGCGCACCGCGGCCCGCGCCTTGGCCTTCGCCGGACCCACCGGCGTCACCGGCGTCACCGGCGCAGTTCGTGGCAGCCGTGTGCGCAGTGTCGAGCGACGCTCGGCCGACCGCTCCGGGACCGTCGTCGCCGCCCGGGACGGTCGTCCGACGGCCGCCGCGGCTGATTTCCCGTTCATCGGAAGAGCGACCGCCCCCGTACCCATGCGTGGAGGGGGTGCGGCCGTGCCCGGTACGGGGACCGGGCACGGGCGACCCCTCGGCGCCTTCCCCTCGGCGCGAATCGGGCCACCAGCCCGCGCGCCCGCGCCGCCGCACACCTGATGCGAGCCGCGCGCCCCCACGGGGCCGGTCCAGGACCACGAGTCCGGGGCCGGCCCCGCGTCATGTTCCGCGGCAGGCGCCGCATCGTCGCCCGCGTGGCAGCCCCTCAACGCCGCACATAGCGTGTAAAACCGGGACGAGCTGTCGCGGTAAGGAGACCCAGGACATGCCTCGTGGCACCGATGACAGCCCCCCGCCCCCGGGACCGGGTGGCAGCGGACGGCACAGGTCCCACCATGCCCCCGACATGGACGCCCCCAGCCACCGCTGGTGGGTGCTGAGCGTCGTCTCCCTCGCTCAGCTGATGGTCGTACTGGACGCGACCATCGTGAACATCGCTCTCCCGTCGGCTCAGCGCGCTCTCGGCTTCTCCGACGGCAACCGGCAGTGGATCGTGACCGCCTACGCGCTGGCCTTCGGATCGCTGCTGCTGTTCGGCGGCCGGCTGGCCGACCTCATCGGCCGCAAGCGAGCATTTCTGATCGGCCTGATCGGCTTCGCGGTGGCGTCCGCCGTCGGCGGCGGCGCGCCGAGCTTCGAGGTATTGGTGGCAGCCCGCGCCGTACAGGGAATGTTCGGCGCGCTGCTCGCCCCGGCCGCGCTGTCACTGCTGACGACGACGTTCACGCTGCCCAAGGAGCGGGCGAAGGCGTTCGGCATCTACGGTGCGATCGCGGGCGGTGGCGGCGCGGTCGGCCTGCTTCTCGGCGGCCTGCTCACCGAGTACCTCGACTGGCGCTGGTGTCTGTACGTCAATCTGCTCTTCGCGGCCATCGCCTTCTTCGGCGGCCTGCGGTTGCTGAGCCCGGAATCAACGGTCAACCGGCCGAATCTGGACATCCCCGGTACGGTCCTCGTGTCCGGCGGCCTGTTCTGCATCGTCTACGGCTTCTCCGACGCCCAGCGGCACGGCTGGAGCGCGCCCAGCACCTGGGGCTTCCTGGTCGCCGGGGGCGTACTGCTCATCGTCTTCGTGTGGTGGCAGCGGCGCGCGCCCAACCCCCTGCTGCCGCTGCGCGTGCTGGCCGACCGTGATCGCGGGGCGTCATACCTTGCGCTTTTCATCTCGGGCGCCGGCATCTTCGGTGTGTTTCTCTTCTTGACCTTCTATCTTCAGCGCACACTGTCCTACTCACCGGTGACGACCGGCCTCGCCTTCCTGCCGATGGTGGCGGTCATCATGGCCGGCTCGGTGGTCACCACCAATTCGCTCGTGCCCCGCGTCGGCGCGAAGCCGATCGTGCCGACCGGCATGCTGCTGTCCGCCGGCGCCATGGCCTGGCTGACCACACTGGACCGCACCAGCACCTACGCCGCCCACGTCCTGCCGCCCACCCTCGTTCTCGGCCTGGGCCTGGGCATGATCTTCGCCACCGGCCTGAACCTCGCCACGGCGGGCGTCACCGAGCGGGACGCGGGCGTGGCCTCGGCCATGGTGAACACCTCGCAGCAGGTCGGCGGCTCCATCGGCACCTCGCTGCTCAACACCCTCGCCACCAGCGCCGCGACGCACTTCGTGGTCGGCAAGCGGCCTTCCCCGACACTCGCCGACCGGGCCCAGCTGCACAGCTTCATGGTCGCGTACTGGTGGTCCGCCGGTTTCTTCGCCGTCGGCTTCGTCGTCACCCTGCTGCTCTACCGTCGCGGCGTGCCGAGAAGCCTGCTCGGCGACCCGAACGCGAACGCTCCGACCGCCCCCGCGCCTCCGTGAAACAGGCGCCATCCACATCGCGGAACGGCGGATGTGAAGTTGGCGGATACAGCTAACGTTTTTGCATGACAGTCAACGGGACACAGGCGGGTGTCATGGAAGGCGCGCCGCACGAGGTCGCCGCCCTGGACGCGGTCAGTGTGCGGCGCTACACCACCGGCCAGGTCATCCTCGACGACATCGACTGGACGGTGCGTTCCGGCGAGCACTGGGCGCTGCTCGGCGCGAACGGCGCTGGCAAGACCACCTTGCTCAAGCTCATCGGTGCGCTGATGCACCCGACCACCGGAACGGTGGAGGTGCTCGGCCACCGTCTCGGCCGTGTCGACATGCGCGAGTTGCGCGCCCATATCGGCCTGGTCTCCTCCGCCCAGAAGGTCCCGCAGGACGCCACCGCACATACGGTCGTACTGACCGGGCACACCGGCACTGTTCAGCCGTTGTGGAGAAAATATGACTCCGAGGTACGGGAACGGGCGCACGCACTGCTCGCGGAACTGGAGATCAAGGAACTCGCCGAGCGTCCCTACGGTGTCTGCTCCGGCGGCCAGCGCGCCCGCGTCCTGGTGGCGCGGGCACTGATGGCCGACCCTTCGCTCCTGCTGCTCGACGAGCCCTTCAACGCCCTCGACCTGCCGTCACGTGAAGATCTGATCGACGCCATGCACCGCCTGGCGCTCACCCGTACGGAGCTGGCGACCATCACCGTCACCCACCACCTGGAAGAGCTGTCACCCGCGATCGGCCACGTCATGCTTCTCAAGGAGGGCAGAGTGCTCACCTCGGGTCCGGTGGCGGACGTCCTCACCGGCGTTCGTATGACGGAATGCTTCGGGCGGCCGATCGAGGTCAGCCGGCACGAAGGACGCTGGCTGGCCCGTTCCGGCCGCCGCTGACGCCTGCGGATCCCCGGCCCGGCGTGTCCCGGCGAGCGCTCACCGCATCCAGGGCAGGTCCGCGTCCTCCGGCTGGTGCAGACCCTCCGCGATGATCCGGGAGATCTCGCCGAGTGACGCGGTCTGTTCGGGGGTGAGCCGGTCGAAGATCGCGGTCCGGACCGCGGTGACATGCCCGGGAGCGGTACGCACCAACTCGTCGTAGCCCGCGTCGGTCAGTACGCACACCTGTCCGCGGCGGTCGGACGGGCAGTTCTCCCGGCGCAGCCAGCCGTTGCCCTCGAGGCGCGCGACGGCGTGCGACAGGCGGGAGCGGGTGATCTTGGTCTGCTCGGCGAGTTCGGTCATCCGCATCTGCCGGCCGGGGGTCTCCGAAAGTGTGCTGAGCAGCGCGTAGTACATATGAGGGATGCTCGCGTCGCGCTGCAGCTGACGGTCGAGGTGGTCGCCCAGCAGCGTCGTGGCGTGCAGAAAGGCTCGCCAGGTCGCCCGCTCGTCTTCGGTCAGCCATCTCATGGCGTTCATGGTACGTGCACTCCTTGAAGGTTCAATAAAACGCGGTCACATAATGTGATGTGCTTCACACCTGATTGGCGAAATATCCGGGGATAACTTCCCCGTTTGATCTCAAGTGAGCAAGTGGGGAGTTGCTGTCCGCTTCGGTACCCGCTACCGCTCCCGTACCGACCGCGAAAGGAGCCCGACGTGACATCCGACGCCGACACCGTCGTCAGGCCTCGCACGGTACGGCTGCGCGCGGACGCCACCCGCAACCGCGAGCGGATCGTCAGCGCCGCCCGTGAGGCGATCGTCGAGTTCGGCCCCGACGTGGCGCTGGACGAGGTGGCCCGCCGGGCCCGTCTCGGCAACGCGACGATCTACCGCCACTTCGCCGACCGCACCGAACTGATCCGCCAGGTCACCCTCTCCGTGATGGCCCGTGCCGCCCAGTGCGCGGAGGACGCCCTCGTGGAGGAAGCCGACGCCTTCTCGGCGCTGTGCAGATTCGTCTTCGAAGCGGCGGAGGAGCGGATCGGCGCCCTGTGCCCCATGCTCTCCGAGGCCTTCGACCGCCGGGATCCGGAGGTCGCGGCGGCGGTCGGGCGCCTGGACCGCTCGGTCACCGCGGTCATGGAACGGGCCCGGAACGCGGGTCAGTTGCGCGGCGACGTGGCCGTCGGTGATCTGATGGTCGCACTGACGCAGCTCACCCGGCCGCTGCCGGGCACCGGTTGCCTCGGCTTCGACCGCTTCGCCCAGCGGCACCTTCAACTCTTCCTCGACGGGCTGCGCGCTCCGGCGCGCTCGGAGCTCGTGGGGACCTCGGCGACCCTGGAGGAGCTGCAAAGCTGCCATAAATAGTTCGCAAGTCACACGAGTCGGGTTATAGCGTTAGCGGGTTCGTCGCATGTGCCGGGCTGGTGAAGCCGGTGGAGTCCACCGACCGGGGGAGTCACCAGGCCCGACCGAGGACACCGGAGTCCTTACCGCCCCAGCCCCCAGCCGTAACCCGAAGCGGTAATGATCGACCCAGAATCACGGTGTTCCACCGGGATTCGCCGAGCTCCACCGAGAACGACCGACGTCAACGAAGACCGCTCGTCCCTCCCGAAGGCCTGACGCCTGGTCCAGGACACCGATCCAGGACCGCGGTCACGGCCGGGACCGCTGACAAACGTCCCCACGTCCTGTCACTCCGCAACTTCTTTAGTGAGACCAGCCATGCCTGAAACGCTCCAGCCCGATCCAAAGCGCTGGACGGCGCTCATATTCATCGCGCTCGCCCAGCTGATGGTCGTACTCGACGCCACCGTGGTGAACATCGCACTGCCGTCCGCCCAGGCCGACCTCGGCATCTCCGACGGCAACCGCCAGTGGGTCGTCACTGCCTACACCCTGACCTTCGGCGGCCTCCTGCTCTTCGGCGGCCGAGTCTCCGACCTGTGGGGACGCAAGAACACCTTCATCGTCGGCCTGCTCGGCTTCGCCGCGGCCTCCGCCCTGGGCGGCGCCGCCGTCAACACGGCCATGCTGCTCGGCGCCCGCGCCCTGCAGGGCCTGTTCGGCGCGCTGCTCGCGCCCGCCGCGCTGTCGCTGATCGCCGTGATGTTCACCGACGCCAAGGAGCGCGCCAAGGCGTTCGGTGTCTACGGTGCCATCGCCGGCGCCGGCGCGGCCGTCGGCCTCATCCTCGGCGGTGTCCTCACCCAGTACCTGAACTGGCGCTGGGCGCTGTTCGTGAACATCGCCTTCGCGATCGCCGCCGTCATCGGCGCGGTCAAGTTCGTCAACGAACCCGCCCAGGGCCGTAACCACAGCCGCCTCGACATCCCCGGCGTCGTACTCGCCAGCGGCGGTCTCGTCTCCCTCGTCTACGGCTTCAGCCGCGCCGAGTCCGACGGCTGGGCGTCCACCTGGACGATCAGCCTGTTGATCGCCTCCGTCGTCCTGCTCGCGGCCTTCGCGCTGGTCGAGAGCAAGGTCAAGGCACCGCTGCTGCCGCTGCGCGTCATCACGGACCGCAACCGAGGCGGCGTCTACCTCTCGCTGGGCCTGGCCATCATCGGCATGTTCGGCCTGTTCCTGTTCCTGACCTATTACCTGCAGACGGTCATGGGCTACTCGGCGCTGAAGTCGGGCGTCGCCTTCCTGCCGATGGTCGGCGGCATGATCGTCGGCTCCACGCAGATCGGCACCCGTCTCATGCTGCGGGTCCGTCCGCGGCTGCTGATGGCGCCGGGCTTCCTGGTCGCCGCGGTCGGCATGGGCATCCTGGCCCAGATCAAGGTCGACTCCAGCTACGCCGAGGTGCTGCTGCCGGGCCTGATCCTGATGGGTCTCGGTATGGGCACCGCGTTCATGCCCGCGATGAGCCTGTCCACGCACGGGGTGCGTCCCGAGGACGCGGGTGTCGCGTCGGCGATGGTCAACACCTCACAGCAGGTCGGCGGTTCCATCGGTACCGCCCTGCTGAACACCCTCGCGGCCAGCGCCACCGCCTCCTGGATCAAGGACCGCGCCGGCGCCGGCGGGGCGAAGTCGCAGCTCCTGATCAACGAGTCGAACGTGCACGGCTACTCCGTCGCGATCTACTGGGCCACCGGCATCCTGGCGATCGCCGCGCTGCTGGCGTTCTTCCTGGTCAACGCCGAGGTTCAGAACCACGCGGAGCGTGTCGACGGCGACGAGTCCATCGAGGACTTCGCCATACCGGTCATCGCGCACTGACGATCTCCCGGTCGGCCGATACGACGGTATGACCGTATGTGACACAACACGGCAGGCCTCACCCCTCCGGAATCACCTGGAGGAGTGGGGCCTGCCGTTTGTCGTACGATCCGGGCCCGAGGATGACCGGCCCGCGTCGTATGGAGGCGACGGTCGGCGTATATGGGCGCATATAAGAACAAGTGGGCCGTACGACGGACCGATCTACAGCCCTTCCGGCCAGTCGTACGAACTCGGCACTTTCACGCCGTCGCCCGGAGCGCCGTAGACCACGGCTATCTCCTCGTGCGCGGCGAGCTTCAGCGCGGCCGGGTCGCCGGTCTGCTCCTTGCCGTTGACGTACAACCGCAGCTCTTTGCCACCACCGGTCTTCAGCGGGCCGAGGGCGCCCTTGCTGATCGGTACGTTCCACTCGGTCATGAACTCGCCGAGTGTGAAGTCGGCCTGCACCGGCGACTCGATGTGCACGACGCCCGATGTGTCATGGGTGTGCAGCGGGCTGATCTGCTGCTTGACGAGGTCGATGCCGATCTCGGCCGGCACCGTCACGGCCCTGCCGTCCACGAACACGTCCAGGTGGCTGTGGATGTGCAGCACCTGTCCCTCCTGGCCCAGCATCGGCAGCCCGGCCGCCTTCACCCGGGCGGACGCGTCCGCGGGCGCCGGCCAGGAGAGGGAGGCGGGAGAGGTGGCGGACTTGCCGGCGGCGGTGGGCGTGGCGGCCGGGCCGGTGGCGTCCTTGCCACCCGAACCTGAGCCGCATGCGGCCAGGGCAAGGGCTCCGGACAGGACGGCCGCACCGATTGCGATGCGTCGCTTCTGCATGGGCGCGAGGAGCATGAGGTGGGATTCTCCCTGTTCAGCCGAACTGGATGGAACGTTTCGCCAGGCCCATCCAGAAGCCGTCGATGATGCTGCGCTGACTGCCGAGTTCGGACTCGGCGGCGCCGAGCGTAACGAACAGGGGCGCGAAGTGCTCGGTGCGCGGGTGGGCCAGCCGCCCGGCGGGCGCGGTGTGCTCGAAGTCCAGCAGAGCGTCGATGTCCTGGGCGTCCAGAGCCCGGTTCCCCCAGTCGTCGAACTCCGCCGACCAGCTCGGCGGGCGGTTGCCGGCATGCCGCAGAGCGGCCAGGTTGTGGGTGAAGAATCCGCTGCCGACGATCAGCACCCCTTCATCGCGCAGCGGCGCCAGCCGCCGCCCGACCTCCAGCAGCTTCTCCGGTCTCAAGGTGGGCATCGACAGCTGCAGCACCGGGATGTCAGCGCCGGGGAACATCTCCACCAGCGGCACATACGCCCCGTGGTCCCACCCGCGGTCGGGTACGTCCTGTACGGGATGCCCGGCGCTGCGCAGAAGCTTGCGGACGTCCTCGGCGAGCGCCGGAGCGCAGGGCGCCGGGTAGGTCACCTGGTAGTAGTGCTCGGGGAAGCCCCAGAAGTCGTACACGAGGGGGACGGTCGCCGTCGCTCCGATCGCCAGTGGAGCTTCCTCCCAGTGCGCCGACACCATCAGGATCGCCCTGGGCCGGGGCAGATCGGCCGCCCAGGCGGCCAGCTCGCCCGGCCACACCGGATCATCGGCGAGCGGGGGCGCGCCGTGCGAGAGATAGAGCGCGGGCATGCGCTCGGGAGCTGCGGTGGTCATCGCGCCCTCCTTGAAGTTTCAAACGTACGGTAGGACCGTAGCGTCGATTGCTTGAACCTTCAAGCAAGACTGTCTTCCGTCTCCGCACCCACCTCCGCGGCTCCGCGCTCGCGCGCGCTTCTCACCCCAGTCGCTTCTCGAACCACGCCACATCGTGATAGATCCCGAACTTCCGCCCGACCTCCTCGAACACGCCCACCTGCCGGAATCCGAAACGGCGATGAATACGCACGGACGCCTCATTGGGAAGGGTGACCCCCGCATACGCGCGATGCACGTCCTCACCTGCGAGCGCTTCGAAAAGCTGCTTGTAGAGGAATGTGCCGACCCCGCCGCCCGTTGCGTCAGGCGAGAGATACACGCTCGTCTCCACTGAAGTGGCGTACGCCGCCCGCGGCCGGAACGGGCTGCTCGTGGCATAGCCGAGCATCCGCCCCGAAGGGCCGGGGGCCCGGGCAACCAAAAGACGGTGAGGGCCGTCTTCCGGGTGGGAGAGCAACCAAGGGCGTCGCGCGTCAGGGGCCATCGGGGTGACGTCGAAGGTGACGGCCGTCTCACGGACGTAGTGGTTGTAGATATTGGTGAGCTCGGTCAGATCATCCTCTTTGCCAGGGCTGACCTGCACATTCACGCGATCCGACATCATATGACCTCTCTATGTGGCCGGACAGGGTACTGCATGATCATAAAAAATAGGTCACGACATGGGAATTGTGTCCGGATTCCAGTCGTTATCCAGATCGGACGGGGCAACCGCAAGGCATGAGCCGCACAGGTGGAAGCCCGAGCAGCGGCCCTGTCCCACCGAGACCGACCGCACCTTCGTAAGGGAGCTCGCATGGCAACCCGTGCCGTCGCCCGTCGTAACGCAGGCGGGACCAGCAGCGTTCGCGCCGCAGGCGGGGAAGTCGCCGACCGCGACCTCGTCGGCATGTACCTGGACGAGATCGCGCGCACCCCGCTGCTCGACGCCGCCAGGGAGGTCGAGCTGTCCCGGGACATCGAAGCGGGCGTCTACGCCGAACGCATACTCGCAAGCGACACCGACCTTCCCGCGAAAGCGGGCGGCGACGCCGAGCGCGAGGAACTCCAGGCGCTTGTCGACGCGGGAGAACGGGCCAAGGATGTCTTCATCCGGTCCAATCTCCGCCTCGTCGTGGCCGTCGCCCGCCGCTACCCGCGCAGCGGCCTTCCCCTGCTCGACCTGATCCAGGAGGGCAACGCGGGCCTGGTCCGCGCCGTGGAGAAGTTCGACTACGCCAAGGGATTCAAGTTCTCCACCTACGCGACCTGGTGGATCCGCCAGGCCATCACCCGGTCCATCGCCGATCAGTCGCGCACCATCCGGCTGCCCGTCCACCTCGTCGAGGAGCTCGGCCGCATCCGGCGGGTGCAGCGCGAATTCAACCGCGAGAACGGCCGTGACGCCGAGCCCGCCGAGGTCGCAGCCGAACTCGGCTCCACCCCGGAGCGTGTGATCGACGTCCTCGACTGGGCCCGTGACCCCGTGTCCCTGAACATGTCCGTGGACGCCGAGGGCGAGACCGAATTCGGCGACCTCGTGGAAGACGGCGCCGCGCCGTCCCCGGAGGACTCCGTCCTGGTCATGCTGCGCCGTGAGGAACTCGACGGCCTCATCGACCGGCTCGACGACCGCACCGCCTCCATCATCCGTGCCCGTTACGGCATCGTGGACGGGCGTGAACGCACTCTCACCGAGGTCGGCAAGGAACACGGCCTCACGCGTGAACGGATCCGCCAGATCGAGAAGCACGCCCTCGCCGACCTCAAGCGCATGGCGCGAGCGACCGGCCTGGACTACGAAGCGGCCTGACCCGCACCCCCAACCGGCGGCCTCCCCACCGGGAAGCCGCCCCCACAGACCCGGACCCCGGTGCATCCCCCCCCCGCGCCGGGGTCCGGCTTGTGTCCTGTACGCGGACTCCCAGCGGGATGAGACCCTGCCTCCTATGCCCATCAGCGACGACTCCGCCGACAGCGGTGCGGACCCCACCGGCCAGCACGCGCAGGAGCCGCACCACAACGGCCTGGGCACCCGGCTGAACTGGCTGCGGGCCGGCGTCCTCGGCGCCAACGACGGCGTCGTCTCGACCGCCGGCCTCGTCGTCGGCGTCGCAGGCGCCACCGACTCGCGCTCGGTCCTTCTCACAGCCGGGCTCGCCGGACTGCTGGCTGGCTCCTTGTCCATGGCGGCCGGCGAGTACGTCTCCGTCAGCACCCAGCGAGACTCGGAACAAGCCGCCCTCGCCCTGGAACGCGACGAACTCGCCACCACCCCGCAGGCCGAACTCGATGAGCTGGCCGGTCTCCTCCAGAACCAGGGCATCAGCCAAGAACTCGCCCGCGAAGTCGCCGAACAGCTCACCGCCCGTGACGCCCTCGCCGCCCACGCCCGCGTCGAACTCGGTATCGACCCCTACGAACTCGCCAACCCGTGGCACGCCGCCTGGGCCAGCTTCATCTCCTTCACCGCGGGCGCGCTACTGCCCCTGCTGGCCATCGTGCTGCCGCCGCACGCATGGCGACTGCCGGTCACCGTCGTCTCCGTACTGGTAGCGCTCACCGGCTGCGGCTGGGGAAGCGCCCGCCTGGGTGGCGCGCCCGCCCGCCCGGCCATCATTCGCAACGCGGCCGGCGGCGCCATCGCCATGGCGGTGACGTACGCCGTCGGTGCCCTCCTCGGCGCCAGCGGCGTCTGACTCCGCTCTCCCGGGTCGGGATGGTCACTCCGTGGCGCGCACCTGCAGAGCCACGCTGGTCGCCACGGTCACGGCACACACAAGCCCCGCCCACAGCACCGCATGCGAACCGGTGAACGCGCACAACCCCACTGCCAACGCCGCCACCGGCAACGTCAGCTGCTGCGCCGGACCGCGCTTGTAATGCCGCGAATGCAGCAGCCAGACCGTGAAGAGAAACACGCCCGTCGGAACCGTCACCCAGGCGGCCGCGGCTCGCGTCGACAAGTCAGCGGTACCGACCGCCTGGTCGACTGTGATCTCCAGTCCGGCCCCGATGACGGCTGCCGTCCCGAGCACGGCGAAGTGACCGTAGCCCCACAAGAACGCCTGCCTGTTCGAGGCCAGATGGTCATGGATGGGCACCGCGAAGTAGATCCACCAGGCCGCGAATACGATCAACAATCCACCGATCGCGATGGGAATGAGCGCCGACAAGGTCTGGTGCTCATCGACGGCGGACTGAATGGCCACAGTCGCCGCCGACACCGACTCACCCAGCACGATGATCGTGAACAGCCCGTACCGTTCGGCGATGTGGTGCGGATGCCATGCCGTGGGCGCCGTCCGTTCCGCCAGCGGAGGCACCGACATCTCGGCGACAGCGAGAAGCGCGAACGCCCACACCGGCGGAGCGCCGTGCGGGAGGAGCAACGCCATCCACCCGACCTGGCAGACAGTCACCCCCGCCGCGTACCGCAACGCCGTCGCCCGCACCGCGCCCTGCTCGGTACGGGCCGCCCGCAGCCACTGCGTCACCAGCGCCAGCCGCATCACCGCGTAGCCGATGGCCGTCAACTGGAAGTCGCCGTCGTCGAACGCCCGCGGTACGCCAGCCGCGAGCACCAGCACTCCCACGATCTGCACCAGGGTCGTCACGCGGTACGCCACATCGTCGGTGTCGTACGCCGAGGCGAACCAGGAGAAATTCATCCAGGCCCACCAGATGGCGAAGAAGACAAGCAGGTAGCCGAGCACACCATGTCCCGCGCGCCCGTCTGTCACCGCGTGGACCAGCCGTCCACCTGCCTGTGCCACCGCGACCACGAAGCACAGGTCGAAGAACAACTCCAGCGGCGTGGACGCCCGATGCTCCTCGGTCCGACTGCGCGCCGTCATCCGCTGCAGCGCGCCACCGGTCCGGGACACGGGATTCGTCGCGGACGCCGAATCGCCCGACAAGGTGGGATCACTCATGCAGCACACCATGCGGCAGAGTCGGCGCCGCGCGCACCCCAACGCGCGAATCGGCGGCGTCTCAGGCGCCCCGGACCTGCCCGGATGCCTGGCCGAGCGTGCCCTTGGTCAAGAAGACCTCGACGCGTTCCAGATAGGGCCTGATGTCGATACCCTGTGCGGCCAGCCAGGCGTCCGAGTAGTACTTCTCGACGTAGCGCTCGCCCGGATCGCACAACAGGCCCACCACGCTCCCGCGTTCACCGCGGTCGACCATCTCGGAGATGATCCGGAACGCCGCCCACAGACCCGTCCCGGTGGAGGCGCCCGCCCGGCGCCCCAGGAGATCTTCCAGCGCGCGGACGCACGCGATCGAGGCCGCGTCCGGGACCCGCATCATCCGGTCGACGGCTCCCGGCACGAAGCTCGGCTCCACCCGCTGCCGGCCGATGCCCTCGATCCTCGATCCGGTGTCCGTTGTCGCCCCCGGGTCGCTGTCCCGCCACCCCGGGAAGAAGGCCGAATTCTCCGGATCGGCGACGCAGATCCCCGTTGTCGCCTGCGCGTACCGAACGTAGCGGGCCAGGGTCGCGGAAGTGCCCCCCGTCCCCGCTGTCGCGACGATCCATGACGGAACCGGGTACCGTTCTGCGGACATCTGGCGGAAGATCGACTCCGCGATGTTGTTGTTGCCCCGCCAGTCCGTCGCCCGCTCCGCGTACGTGAACTGGTCCATGTAGTGGCCGCCCGTCTCCCGGGCCAGCCTGGCGGCGGTCTCGTACACCTGCCGCGCGTCGTCCACCAGATGGCAGCGGCCGCCCTGGAACTCGATCAGCTCCACCTTGGTGTGCACCGTCCCACGTGCCATCACGGCCACAAAGGGGACACCGATCAGCCGGGCGAAGTACGCCTCCGAAACGGCCGTAGACCCGCTGGACGCCTCGATCACCGGGCGGCCCGGGCGGATCCAACCGTTGCACAGGGCGTACAGGAACAAAGACCGGGCCAAGCGGTGCTTGAGCGAGCCCGTCGGATGCGTCGACTCGTCCTTCAGATAGAGGTCGACGCCCCAGCCCGCCGGGAGCGGAACTGACAGCAAATGGGTATCGGCCGACCTGTTCGCGTCGGCATGGACCTTCCCCACAGCCTCGCTCAACCAGCGACGGTACGCGGGGTCGCTTCGGTCGATGTCCAGTTCCTGAGCGGCTCCTGGCGGGGTGCTGGGGGGCGGGGTCAGCTCGGGTGTCCTCATGGGACGATGTATATCCGGCCGATTGCCTCAAACGGACACTTGGGGTATCTCCGTACACCTGCTTGGGCAGGGACGGACCTCCGGGCAAGCCGGGACCACCGTAGGCTGGAGACATGAGAGCTGCCCCCGACTCCGAGTTCCCACCTGTTACCGGGCCCGGAGAAGGCACGCCGCCCGGAGAGGGCGCACCGGGAGGTGCAGTGCCGTTGGCCGCCGCAGCCGCTTCCCCTTCCGGAGCCGCCGGCTCCGGGCAACTGATCTTCGACGACCCGCTCGACCGCCCCGCTCCCGACGACACGGACGGCGGCTGGGGCGATTCTTTCTCCGGCGGCGCGGAAGACGACTTCGCACGCTTCCTCAACGAGAAGCCGCCCCACCATCTCTGAAGCCGCTCGGCCTCCTGCCGGGTCCGGGACGTCGTGCCCGTGGTGTTGCCGGTCACCGACACGTCGAATACCCAGTGGGGCCCTTCGTACCGGATGCGCCGGAGAGGGGATTTCCTGTCCCGTTGGTCACGGGGTTCGTCAGACCGGTGGACACAGCGTCGACGGGCTCCGCGATCTCCGGTATACCGCTCGCCCGGTGGCTGGGCGAACGAGTGCCGGGTCTCGCTGTCCGGGGCAGCAGGCGTTCGGGGCCACCGAGTGCCTTCCGCCAGCAGGTCATTCAGCACAATGTCACCGCCAAGGGTGACGACGTGGCAGCCCCGGAGAGAGCGGCCGCGGTAGAGCGCCGCACGGCGAGGACAATGAGCGCCCCACCCGGCCCCGTGCCATCCGGTGCCCCAGCGGTGGTCGTCGCCTTGTCGGCGATGTCCGGCACCGCGACCACAGTGACGCGAGCTGCCACGACTCGGGCGCCGGCCAGGACATCCACTCGGTCGCCAGGATGCAGAAGCGCTGCTACGGCGGCATCGGCGATCCGCACCGGGGCACGTACGAGAGCTTCGTGAGGCGCCGGGTGGGACAGCGCTGGCGTCGGCCTGGGTGCGGCCGGCAATGGCCGCGGTGCGGCGCCGTGGGCTCCGGATGCGGCGAGCGCGGCCGCGGTCACGACGAGGCAAACGGCGAGAGGTTTGCGCCTGCGCCGTACCGCTCGGCGCAGCAGGCGTCTGCCACCGCCGCCCGCATGGATGGGCGGGAAAACGGGCACCGCACATCTGGGCGGTGTGTAGGGCTCCGGTACTCCGGGCGCACCGGATGCGGCGGCGGCCTCCGGCGAGGGCGCCATTACTGGGAGGGCAGACCGAACGGGAGTCGAAAACACGATGAAGCACCGCCTGAGGTGGAGGGGAGTCGGACCGCTGATCGGTCGACGCACCCACCATCGCGCATTCCGCTGAGGTCGCGCGGAAGCCCTGTGGATAACCAGGCAGTTGTGGAAAACCCGCCCACTCCTACGAGTGGGCGGGCGGTTGGTTATCGGCTTCCAGGGGAATGCGAAGCGGTCCTGCCGGATCCAAGGGCACAAACCGGAGCGCCGCTAGGGCAGCGCGATGCCCGGCTCCTGGCCGCCCAGCGGATTCATGCAGAGACAATCCCGCTCACGGTTGTCCGGCAGCGCGCGGACGACGTCGAAAAGGACATCGCGCATCCTGCCCACATTCGCCGCGAAGACTTCCAGGACCTCCTCGTGGGAGACGCCTTCGCCGGTGTCCGCGCCCGCGTCCAGATCCGTGACCAGCGCCAGCGATGTGTAGCAGAGCCCCAATTCGCGGGCGAGGACGGCCTCGGGGTGACCGGTCATCCCCACGACCGACCACCCCTGGGCCGCGTGCCACAGCGACTCGGCCCGTGTGGAGAAGCGCGGGCCTTCGACCACGACGAGTGTGCCGCCGTCCACGGCTTCCCAGTCGTCGGCTCGTGCCGTGGCGACGGCTGCATGGCGCCCCACAGGGCAGTACGGGTCGGCGAACGTCACATGGACGACATTCGGCACTTGACCATCGGAGCGCGCCTCGCCGTCGAAGTACGACTGGGCGCGCGATTTCGTGCGGTCCACCAGCTGGTCCGGTACGAGCAGGGTGCCGGGCCCGTGCTCCGCCCGCAGGCCGCCGACGGCACAGGGGCCGAGCACCTGTCGGGCGCCGACAGAGGCAAGTGCCCACAGATTGGCCCGGTAATTGATCTTGTGAGGCGGCAAGTGGTGTTTGCGCCCGTGGCGTGGCAGGAAGGCCACCTGGCGCCCGGAGACCTCACCGATGAAGAGCGAGTCGCTGGGCGCGCCATATGGGGTATCGACCGTGACTTCCATCACATCATCGAGAAAAGAATAGAACCCAGACCCGCCGATGACACCGATCTCGGCCCGCGTCTGCGTCCCACCATTGCTCTGCGCCATGACGGCCACCTTAACGGGGAGACGGAACGACTACGAACCCCCACCGTGGACACGGCGGAGGTTCGTAAGTGCTTCGGCTCCCCGGGCGAGTAGCGAAGCGGGGTTTCAGGCCGCCGATGTGCTGCTTGACGACGGGGAGGCCGCGGACGACCCGGAACCGCTCGACGGCGAACCGGTCGACGAGGAGCCGCCCGACGACGAACTGCCGCTGTCGGAGGACTTGCTCTCCGAGGCGGCGCTGCTCTTGACCGCGGGCGCGGTGCTCGTGGATGAACCGCGGCTGTCGGTCCGGTAGAAACCCGATCCCTTGAAGACCACGCCCACCGCAGAGAAGACCTTGCGCAGGCGACCGGCGCAGTTGGGGCACTCGGTCAGTGCGTCATCAGTGAACTTCTGCACCGCCTCGAGGGCCTCGCCGCACTCGGTGCACTGGTACTGGTACGTCGGCACTTGCTCCTCCTGGCACTCTCACTCATTGAGTGCTAACGACGCTCAATAGTGCAGTATTTCCGGCCGTCAGTCCACCACGACCTGCGAACGGTGACTCCTCACACCATCGGCGGCCCGAGGTGAAGGTCCCGCGGGTGTCAGTCGGTGCGAGCGTGTCGGCCCTCCGGCTCCGCCAGCCACCCGGCGAGCTTGCCGCCACGCCCGACCGCCCGCAGCCGGGCCTCGGCCGCGTCACGTACAGGGTCCGTTGTTACGACGAGCAGTTCGTCGCCATGGCGAAGGACCGTCGTCGGCAGCGGTACGAAACTGGTGCCGCCGCGGACCACCAGGGTGACACCGGCCCCCGAGGGAAGCCGCAATTCGTTGACCTCCACCCCGTGCATACGCGAGCCCTTCGGGATGGCCACCGAGAGCAGGTGGCCTTGCAGGCGTTCCAGGGGTGCCGACTCGATGCCGAGGTCGTCCGCGTCCGTTTCGTCGCCGTCGGCCAGTTTGAGCGACCTCGCCACCCACGGCAGCGTCGGCCCCTGCACCAGGGTGTAGATGATCACCAGTACGAAGACAATATTGAAGATGCGCTTACTGTCGGGGACTCCCGCCACCACGGGAATCGTCGCGAGCACGATCGGCACTGCGCCCCGCAGTCCCGCCCAGGACAGCAGGGCCTGCTCCCGCCAGGGCACACGGAACGGCACCAGGCTCGCCACCACTGATGCCGGCCGTGCGACCAGGGTGAGGAAAAGTCCGATGATGATGGCGGGAAGGATGTCGTCACCCAGTTCATGCGGTGTGACCAGCAGACCCAGTAGTACGAACAGACCGATCTGCGCGATCCACCCGAGTCCCTCGGCGAAGCCCCGCGTGGCCGGTCGGTGCGGGAGTTTGGCATTGCCCAGCACCAGGGACGCGATGTAAACGGCCAGGAAGCCTGAGCCGTGCACCATGGCGCCCGCCGCGTAGGCGGCGACGGCGATGGCCATGACGGCGATCGGATAGAGGCCCGAGGCGGGCAGCGCGACACGCTTGAGCCCATAGGCGCCGATCCAGCCGACGGCGATGCCGATGGCCGCCCCGATGGCCAGCTCCAGCGCGATCTCACCGAGCAGCGTGTACCAGTGCTCGACCGGCCTGGCGGTCGAGAACGCGGCCACCAAGATCACCACGGGAGCGTCGTTGAATCCCGATTCGGCCTCCAGTACGCCGGTCACCCGCTTGGGCAGCGAAACGTTTCGCAGCACGGAGAACACGGCGGCCGCGTCCGTGGACGACACCACCGCGCCGATGATCAGCGCCTGCCGCCACCCGAGCCCCACCAGGTAGTGCCCGGCGCCGGCGGTGATGAAGACGCTCATCAGCAGCCCGAAGGTGGACAGCACCGAGGCGGCCGGCAGCACGGGCTTGATCTCGTGCCACTTCGTCCCGAGTCCGCCCTCGGCGAGGATCACCACGAGGGCGGCATAGCCGAGCACCTGGGTGAGCTGCACGTCGTCGAAGGTGAAGCCGAAGAGGCCGTCCTGCCCGATCGCGACGCCGATGCCGAGGTAGATGAGCAGGGTCGGCAGGCCGCTGCGCGAGGCGAGGCGCACGGCCACCACCGCGACCAGGAGCACCGCGGCGCCGATCAAGAGGATCTCGTTGAGGTGGTGGACAGTCAGGGGCCTGATCCTTTCAACTTCGTTGCCTTACCTAACATTTTACTTGCCCTTGACTATTCCTCGTCCACCGGCCCGTCACCCACATGCCGCGTCCTGGAGTCTCAGGTCGTGCGCCTATGGTTGCCCTTGCACAACGAGCATTGATCACCGTTCCGCCCTGCCCCCTCGAAGGACAGCGATGCCCGCACGGAAGAAATCCCGCCGCGTACGCCTCATCGTGATCGCGATCGCGTTGCTGCTGGTGGCGGGTATCGGATACGGGTCGTACTGGAGCGTCAGCACCGTACGGGCCTCCTTCCCGCAGACCACGGGTTCGCTGCAGCTCAAGGGCCTGTCGGCGCCGGTCGACGTCAAGCGCGACGCCAATGGCATCCCGCAGATCTACGCCGACACCTCTGAGGACCTCTTCCGGGCCCAGGGCTATGTGCAGGCCCAGGACCGCTTCTACGAGATGGATGTCCGCCGCCACCTCACCTCCGGCCGGCTGTCGGAGATGTTCGGCAAGAGCCAGGTCGAGACCGACGCCTTCCTGCGTACCCTCAACTGGCAGGGCGTCGCGCAGCAAGAGTGGGACAAGACCCTTGACTCCACCACCAAGGCGTACCTGCAGGCATACACCGACGGTGTCAACGAGTACCTGAAGGACCACAGCGGCGCGGCGATCTCGCTGGAGTACGCCGCGCTGTCGCTCAGCAACAACTACAAGCCGCAGCCGTGGTCCCCGATCGACTCGGTCGCCTGGCTCAAGGCGATGGCCTGGGATCTGCGCGGCAACATGCAGGACGAGATCGACCGCGCCCTGATGACCAGCCGCCTCAGCCAGGCGCAGATCAAGCAGCTGTACCCGGCGTATCCCTATGACCGTAATCTTCCGATCGTCGACGCGGGTTCGGTCGATCCGACCACCGGAGATTACAAACCCGCGGCTCCCGGTCAACCGCAGGACCTGAACAGCACGGTGGACTCCCAGCTTGCCGGGATCAGTCAGATCATCGACCAGATGCCGACGCTGCTCGGGCCGAGCGGCAGCGGTATCGGCTCCAACTCGTGGGTGGTGTCCGGGGCGTACACGACGACGGGCAAGCCGCTGCTCGCCAACGACCCGCACTTGGCCCCGCAGGTGCCGTCCGTCTGGTACCAGATGGGATTGCACTGCCGTACGGTCAGTGCGGCCTGCCCCTTCGACGTCGCCGGCTACACCTTCTCCGGCATGCCGGGTGTCGTTATCGGACACAACCAGAACATCGCCTGGGGCATGACAAATCTCGGCGCCGACGTCACCGACCTGTACCTGGAGAAGGTCACCGCCAACACGTATTTGTACGACGGCAAGCAGGTGCCCTTCACGACGCGCAAGGAGACGATCAAGGTCGCGGGCGGGAGTGATCGTACGATCACCGTCCGAGAGACCAAGGACGACGGTCCGATCATCTCCGACCGCAGCGACGAACTCAGCAAGGTCGGGCAAACAGCGCCGGTCAATGATCCGCCGGGCGGGGTGAACAGCGGCTACGCGGTCGCCCTGAAGTGGACGGCGCTCACTCCTTCGAAGACGATGGAGGCCGTCTTCGAACTGGACAAGGCAACGAACTTCAAGTCCTTCCAAGCGGCTGCCCAGGACTTCGCCGTACCGTCGCAGAACCTGATCTACGCCGACACCAAGGGAAACATCGGCTACCAGGCCCCCGGCCAGATCCCCATCCGGCAGAAGGGCGACGACGGTACATACCCCGAGCCCGGCTGGGACTCGCACTACACGTGGACCGGCGACTACATCCCGCAGCAGTCGATGCCGTGGGAGCTCAACCCGAAGCGCGGCTACATCGTCACCGCCAACCAGGCCGTCATCGACCAGAAGAAGTATCCCTATCTTCTGACCGAGGACTGGGACTACGGCACCCGCAGCCAGCGGATCAACAACTTGATCGAGTCCAAGATCAAGGAGGGCGGGAAGATCTCCATGGACGACATGCAGTCGATGCAGAACGACGACAGCAGCGAGATCGCCCGGACCCTCGTCCCATACCTTCAGAACATCGACATAAAGAATGACAAGGGCGGTTACGTCCGTCAGGCACAACAACTGCTCGACGGATGGGACTACAACCAGGACTCCGACTCGGCGGCAGCCGCGTACTTCAACGCGGTGTGGCGCAATGTCCTCAAGTTGGCGTTCGGCAACAAGCTGCCCAAGGAGCTCCGTCCCAAAGGCCAGTGCCTGAGGGTGCTGCCCGTCGGGCAGACCGGCCCGATCGACAATCTGGACGGCAAGAGTCCCACCGTCGAGGAGTGCGGAGAGCGCGATCCCGCCGAAGCGCAGCCGGACGGCGGTGATCGGTGGTTCGAGGTGGTCAGCGACATCCTCAAGGACCCCAAGAGCCCTTGGTGGACGATGTCGACGACGGCCTTCTTCAGCTCCGACCCCGACCCTTCCCACCACAGCAGCCGCGATCAGCTTCTCGCGCAGGCCATGAAGGACGCCCGCTACGAGCTGACCGCCAAGCTCGGCAAGGACATAGACACCTGGAGTTGGGGGCGGCTCCACAAACTGGAGCTGAAGAACCAGACCCTCGGCACCGATGGCCCCGGCGTCGTCAAGTGGGTGTTCAACCGCGGCCCCTGGCAGCTCGGCGGCGGTGAGGCGGCCGTCGACGCCACTGGTTGGAACGCCGCCGGCGGGTACGACGTCGACTGGGTGCCGTCGATGCGGATGATCGTCAACCTCCAGGACTTCGACAAGTCCCGATGGATCAATCTCACCGGCGCCTCAGGACACGCCTACGACGCCCACTACACGGACCAGACCGACAAATGGGCCGCCGGGGAACTGCTGCCCTGGTACTTCTCCGAGGGCGCGGTCGACAAGGCGGCGAAGGCGAAGATGGTGCTCACCCGTTAGACCGCCGGCGGTCAGGGCGTATCAGGTCGTGCGCCCTGGTACCGGGCCGCGGTCACCTGATGAAGTGCTGTACGCCATTCGGAGTCATCGCGGCATCCACGAGGTGGTCGTGCGGTTCCTTCGGGACCGTTTCGACCACCTCGTGTGCGTACAGGACCACGACGAGTGCCGGGTGCGTCCCGGTCGCCGCGAGGCGTGCGAGGACGCGGTCGTACGAGCCTCCGCCGCGACCCAGCCGTACGCCCTGCCGGTCCACGGCGAGGCCGGGCAGCAGGACGGCCTGTGCTTCGGCCACGGCGAGCGGACCGAGATGGGCCCCGGCGGGTTCCAGCAGGCCCCGTGGGGTGGCTTCCAGGGCCGCCCGGCCGTCGTATTCGGCCCAGTCCAGGTCGTTGTCCGGCAGCAGGACGGGCAGCAGCACCCGGGTGCCGGATTCCCGCAGGGCGTCGATCATCGGGTGGGTATCGGGCTCGGTGCCTGTCGACACATAGGCGGCCACCGTGGTGGCAGCGGCCAGTGACGGCAGCTCACGTACGCTCGTCGCCAGCGCCGCGCCCGCCGCCCGGAGTTCATCGGAGGTCAGGCCGCGCCGCGTCCGCAGCAGACGCGCCCGCAGTTCGGCCTTAGCCGCGCGGATCTTGCTCAAACTATCCACAAACGCCACCTGTCAACCGCAATCAGCCGATTCTTCATCTTCCGCACATTCGGGCCCGCTATGGTGCACGGCATGACACACACGCACACCGGGATCACCAAGGCTGTCATTCCTGCGGCGGGTCTGGGGACCCGGTTCTTGCCGGCGACGAAGGCGACGCCGAAGGAGATGCTGCCGGTGGTGGACAAGCCGGCCATCCAGTATGTGGTGGAGGAGGCGGTAGCGGCAGGACTGTCGGACGTTCTGATGATCACCGGGCGGAACAAGCGGCCGCTGGAGGACCATTTCGACCGCAACTACGAGCTGGAGGAGGCGCTGACCCGCAAGGGTGACGCCTCGCGACTGGCACGGGTGCGGGAGTCGAGTGACCTGGCGACGATGCACTACGTGCGGCAGGGGTCGCCGAAGGGTCTGGGGCACGCGGTGCTGTGTGCCGCGCCGCATGTCGGGGATCAGCCGTTCGCGGTGCTTTTGGGTGATGACCTGATCGATCCGCGCGATCCACTGCTGGCGCGTATGACGGCGGTACAGGAGCAGTACGGGGGCAGTGTGATCGCCTTGATGGAAGTGGGCCGCGAGCAGATTCACCTCTACGGGTCGGCGGCCATAATGCCTACGGATGAGGACGATGTGGTAAAGGTGACGGGTCTGGTGGAGAAGCCCGATCCGGCTTCGGCGCCGTCGTCGTTCGCGGTGATCGGCAGGTATGTGCTGGACCCGGGTGTCTTCGAGGTGCTGCGGAAGACCGGGCCGGGCCGGGGCGGGGAGATCCAGCTGACCGACGCGCTGCGCGTGCTGGCCGAGCGGGACGACGAGGGTGGACCGGTGCACGGGGTGGTGTTCACCGGCCGCCGCTACGACACCGGCGACCGGGGCGACTATCTGCGGGCGATCGTCCGCCTGGCGTGCGAGCGTGAGGACCTGGGCCCGGACTTCCGTACCTGGCTGCGCGACTACGTCACCGAGGAGATGCACGAGTGAGTCACGGAGCCGACCGTCTGTGGTCTGTCACCGAACATCTGGAAAGCATCCTGGGCAGGCTCGCTCCGCTGGACCCGATCGAGTTGCAGCTGCTCGACGCCCAGGGATGCGTACTGGTCGAGGACGTGACGGTGCCGGTCGCCCTGCCCCCGTTCGAGAACAGCTCGATGGACGGCTACGCGGTTCGGGTCGCCGACACCCGGGTCGCGACGGCCGAACACCCCGCCGTGCTCAATGTGATCGGCGACGTGGCGGCCGGAGGCGGGAAGCTGCCCACCGTGGGTCCCGGCCAGGCCGCCAGGATCATGACGGGCGCGCCGATCCCGCCCGGCGCCGAGGCCGTCGTTCCCGTCGAGTGGACGGACGGCGGCAGCGGCGGCGGTGCCGCGACCAGGATGACCGCGCACAGCGTCGATCCCTCGGGCGCGGCCGGCGAGGTGCGGGTGCACCGGCCCGCGAAGGACCGGCTGTTCGTCCGAGCCCGGGGAAGCGACGCCGCGGCCGGGGAACTGGCGCTGCCCGCCGGTACGGTGCTCGGGCCGCCGCAGATCGGCCTGCTCGCGGCGATCGGCCGCGGGACGGTCACCGTACGGCCGCGGCCCCGGGTGGTGGTGTTGTCCACAGGCAGTGAACTCGTCCAGCCCGGCGAACCGCTCGCGCCCGGCCGTATCCACGATTCCAACAGCTTCGCTCTCACGGCCGCCGCGCGTGCGGCCGGCGCGATCGCCTATCGGGTCGGCGCGGTCACCGACGAGGCCGAGACGCTGCGGGCCACCATCGAGGACCAGTTGATCCGCGCCGATGTCATCGTCACCAGCGGGGGCGTCAGCGTGGGCGCGTACGACGTCGTCAAGGAGGCGCTGTCGTCGCTCGGCGACTCCTTCGGGGGCGATGCGCGGAGTGCCGGGGGACACGTCGAATTCCGCAAGCTGGCCATGCAGCCCGGTAAGCCGCAGGGCTTCGGCCGGATCGGTCCCGCCCGCACGCCGCTGCTGGCGCTGCCCGGGAATCCGGTGAGCGCGTACGTGTCCTTCGAGTTGTTCGTACGTCCCGTGATCCGCACCCTCATGGGGCTGGACGACGTTCATCGGGAAGTCGTACAGGCGGTGTGTGTCGCGGCGATCGACAGGTCACCCGAAGGAAGACGTCAGTTCCTGCGCGGACATTACGACCGTATGACCGGCACGGTCACTCCTGTGGGTGGGGCCGGCTCTCACCTGGTCAAGGCGCTCGCTTACGCCGACGCGCTGATTGTCGTACCGGAGGCGGTCACTTCGGTTGAGGCCGGCCAGGAAGTCGACGTGGTTCTGCTGGACTAGGCGACGGCGTTTCCGGCCTGCGGGCCCGCGGTCCGAACCCGGGTGGGTGCCGGTACGGTGGCTGCCCTAGAGACCGCACCGGGAGAATGATGAGCAGCGCCCACCAGCACCTCACCCACCTCGACGAGGCGGGCGCGGCCCGCATGGTCGACGTCTCCGCCAAGGACGTGACCGCGCGCACGGCGCGAGCGACCGGGCGCGTCCTCGTCGCCCCGCGTGTCGTCGAACTGCTGCGGAGCGGGGGCGTACCCAAGGGAGACGCCCTCGCGACCGCCCGGATCGCCGGCATCATGGGCGCCAAGCGCACTCCCGACCTGATTCCGCTCTGCCACCCGCTGGCCCTGTCGGGGGTGACCGTCGACCTTGTGGTCGCGGACGACGCGGTCGAGATCACCGCGACGGTGAAGACCACCGACCGTACGGGTGTCGAGATGGAGGCGCTGACCGCTGTCAGCGTCGCCGCGCTGGCTCTGGTGGACATGGTCAAGGCCGTCGACAAGGGCGCTGTCATCACCGACGTGCGCGTCGAGGAGAAGACCGGTGGGAAGTCCGGCGACTGGTACCGGCCGTGACCGGCGCCGCCGCGCCGCGGGCGCTCGCCGTCACCGCTTCCAACCGGGCCGCCGCGGGGGTGTACGAGGACCGCGGTGGGCCGTTGATCGTCGCGGCGCTGGAGGAACTGGGTTTCGCCGTCGACGGCCCCCGGGTCGTGCCCGACGGTGAGCCGGTGGGGCAGGTGCTTCGGGAGGCGGTGGCGGACGACTACCACTTGGTGGTCACCACCGGTGGTACGGGCATCTCGCCGACGGACCGCACGCCGGAGGTCACCCGCGAGGTCCTGGACTACGAGGTTCCCGGCATCGCGGAGGCGATCCGGGCCGCAGGCCGGGAGAAGGTGCCCACCGCGGTGCTGTCCCGTGGCGTAGCAGGGGTCGGTGGACGCACTCTTGTGGTGAACCTTCCCGGTTCCACGGGTGGGGTGAAGGACGGCCTGGCGGTGCTCGCGCCGTTGGTCGTACATGCGGTTGACCAGATTCGGGGCGGCGATCATCCGAACAGCGAACGGGATGACCGTACGGCCGCGGAAGCGGGCGAATCACCCCATGGTGGGCAGCCCGAGGACCGATCGCATGACCGGAAGAATGATCATCCGAGTTCTGTCACTGGGAGACCGAGCTGAACGGGTCCTGGCCGGCTGAGTTGGTGGACGGTGACATCACCCTCCGCCCGATCCGGATGCGTGACCAACGCGCCTGGCGCGAGGTCAACCGCCGCAACCGTGAATGGTTGCGGCCGTGGGAGGCCACCGTGCCACCCGCCCCGCCCGGGCACATCGCGCAACGACCGACATATCGTCAGATGGTCCGCCATCTGCGCAGCGAGGCGCACGCGGGGCGCATGCTGCCGTTCGTCATCGAGTACCAGGGGCGGCTGGCCGGCCAGCTCACCGTGGCGGGGATCACCTGGGGTTCGATGTGCTCGGCGCACATCGGTTACTGGGTCGACGAGGCGGTGGCCGGCCGCGGGGTGATGCCCACCTCGGTGGCGCTCGCCGTCGATCACTGCTTCCGCCGTGTCGGCCTGCACCGGATCGAGGTGTGCATTCGTCCCGAGAACGGACCGAGCCGACGGGTGGCGGAAAAGCTCGGCTTCCGGGAAGAGGGGCTGCGTCCGCGGTATCTCCATATCGACGGAGGATGGCGTGATCATCTTGTCTTCGCGCTGACCGCCGAGGAAGTGCCCGAGGGGTTGCTGCAGCGGTGGCGGCAGGCAAGGCCCGGCGCCTCGCAGAAATAAAACAATTGTTCGATATTAGCGTCAGTCCGAAGAAAAT
Organism: Streptomyces polygonati; assembly: GCF_042650325.1. Classification (NCBI taxonomy): domain Bacteria; kingdom Bacillati; phylum Actinomycetota; class Actinomycetes; order Kitasatosporales; family Streptomycetaceae; genus Streptomyces; species Streptomyces polygonati. The sequence goes on from NZ_JBHSBB010000013.1 coordinate 372,075, forward strand.
CTCGGCATATGAGCCGGATCGCGCGACACACCGGGCCGAATTGCGTATGGCGTGTCGCGATCACCCCTACCGTGTAAGGCGTGAGCAGTAGCGGCCTCATCTACGCAGTCATCGTCGGGGCCTGGGCTGCCTATTTGGTGCCGATGTGGCTCCGTAGGCAGGACGAGCTCAACGAAGCGCGTCCGACCGAACGCTTCAGCACCGCCATCCGGCTTCTGTCCGGGCGGGCGGCGATGGAGCGGCGGGTCGCGAAGGCGCGAGGTGAGGGCGTCGATCCCACGGCCGACGAGCAGGAACGCGACGACGACACCGACCCCGTGGGTCCGGTGGACGTCCGGGGCCTCGCTGTGCCCGCGACCGAAGTACGCCGGCCTGCGGCCCGCCCGGCGGCAGCGTCCGCGTCGGCGTCGGGTTCCTCGGTCGTCCCCGCGCCCGGGAGCCCGCGCGCGAAGGTGCTGGCGCGCCGGCGCCGTACCACCACGATGCTGTTCTTCATCTTCACCATCGGAGCCATCGTGGCGGCCGTCGGCGGTGTCGCGCTGCTCTGGGTGCCCGCGATCCCCGCCGTGCTGCTCACCTTCTACATCGGGCAGATGCGCCGTCAGGAGCGCCGTCGCTACGAGGTACGGCTCGACCAGCGGGGCGCGGTCGAGGCCGCACGCCGCTTGAGGGCTCGGTCCGAGGCCCCCGCCGCCGCCCCCCAGGCCGAGCGGCCCGCCGCGCCCCCGGCCCCGCCCGCCGCAGTCGTCCGCACACCCTCGCCGCGTACCGCCGACCGGCGCGCCCTGGTCGAGCAGACCGACCACGCCGAGTGGGTCGACCAGCAGCGCGCCCAGCAGACCGGGGACGACGGCTGGGACCCCGTACCGGTGCCGCTCCCCACCTATGTCACGGCCCCGGTCGCCCCCCGCACTCCGGGCGGTGGCGACCTCGGCGCGGCGGACACCTGGAGTTCCGCCCGCTCCGGGACGACGCCGACCGATCCCGCCACTTCCCGCGAACCCCGTGAGCCCCGGCCGGCCCGCGAGCGCGACCGTGACCAGCAGCCGCCCCCCGCACGCCGCCCGCGCGGCGGACGCACCCCCCTCTTCGACCAGTACGCCGAGGGTGACCGCCCGCGCGCCGCCAACGAGTGATCGTGCTGGGCCGAGCGGCCCGCGTGGACCTGGCGATATCGCGTTCACGATCACCCTCGCGGGGATGCTAGAGTTTTCCTCGTCACAAGGGCCTGTGGCGCAGTCCGGTAGCGCACCTCGTTCGCATCGAGGGGGTCAGGGGTTCGAATCCCCTCAGGTCCACTTTGACTGTCGTACTCCGAACCTGAATCCAGGGGCTGGAGTCGGTTGGCCAAGTGCTTCGAAGATCGCCGTTACCCATCGTGGGGGCGGCGATCTTGCGTTGGCGGAGTGCTGTGCCTTGTCCGCTCTGGAGAACGGGAAGTCGGGTACGTCAGGTAATCAACGAAGCTCACCAATTCCTGGGTCGGAAGCGCGCAAAGCCCCGGTTGGGAGCCCGCGGTCGCTGACGGACACGCAGGCCCGCACACCGCACCCGTTGAGTAGTAGCCCGCCACCCGGGCCGCCCGTACCTGACCATTTCGGCGGCGCATCGTCATCAACCGCCCTGTGCTCGCGGCTCGGTCATCGGCGATGCGGCACGAGGTGTCCTACCTTCCGGGGCGGCACCTGGGTTGCCAACTGCCGTCCCCGGGGGTGCGGAAGGCCGCCGGCTGTCGGCGCGTGCGCCGCGATCCGAGCATGTCGCTCCCGGATCCCACCGATCCTGGACGCGGACGTGACAGAGGTCTGACAATCCGTCCCTATCCTTATGCTCACATCAGGTATTACGCTGCCGCGATTATCGCAACATGCCCGGCTGCTCTCCGCTGATGATAGCGAATGCGGATATCAGCTCGTATGGAAAATGGTGGCGCTGACGGAGACGAAATTCCCATGGCCACAGACAGTGCAACCGGTTGCCGATTGATCTCGACTCTCGCTGGTTATCGATTGGTGTGCGCGATGTGAGGCGCGTCACAACTGAAGGCGATGGAAATAATCGGATGGTCGGGAGAGCTTGAGGTTTCAAGATCTTACGAGGAGCCGTCCATGTCCGCTGACACCCATCTGCTGCCAACCGCCCAGGTCCGCACCAAAGTTCGCGTTCCCCTCCGCTTCCCGGACGGGTGGGCGACGACGGCCGATGTGTTCACCTTCACCGACCTGGCGGACGGGAAGGAGCACCTGGCGCTCGGGCTGGGGGAGTACGCGACGGCGCGGGTGCCGCTGGTGCGGCCGCATTCGGAGTGCCTGACGGGTGATGTGTTCGGCTCCGAGCGGTGCGACTGCGGGCCGCAGCTGCGCGAGGCGGTGGAACGTATCGCCGAGGCCGGTGGCTATCTGCTGTATCTGCGGCAGGAGGGTCGCGGCATCGGCCTTTACGCCAAGCTCGACGCCTACGCGCTGCAGGACCGGGGCCTGGACACCTTTGAGGCGAATCGTGCGCTCGGCCGCGGCGAGGACGAGCGGGACTACGCCGCTGCCGCCCAGATGCTCACCGCGCTCGGGGTCGACCGGATCCGGCTGCTGAGCAACAACCCCGACAAAGCGCGGCAGCTTGTGGCGCTGGGGACGACCGTGGTGGAGCGCGTTCCGACCGGTGTTCACGTATCGCCGTCCAATGTCCATTACCTGCGGGCGAAGGTCGAGCACACCGGGCACACGCTGGCGCTTCCCGCCTGAGTCCGTGTTGCGGCTTATGGGTGGGTCGGCATCGCTTCATGGCGGTGCGGGGGTGATGCGACCCACGATCGAAACGGTGGCGTTTCGATCGCGGGCCGTCTACCCTTCAGGTGTACGACACCGTTTCGACCGGGCGTCGGCGGCTGTACGCGGCCGGCGAACGGAGCAGCGCTCGCAGGTGCCAATAGGCGCCCGGGGCGCTTGATCGCCGCAGGTAGGAGGGCAGGACATGTCGCCGGAGGCAAACGCCGCGCGCCGTAGCCGCCTGACGCCCGAGCGTGAGCGCGAACTCTACGAGGCCGTCGTCGGGCTGCTGCGCGAGGTCGGCTACGAGGCCTTGACGATGGACGCCGTCGCGGCCCGGACCCGTGCCAGCAAGGCCACCCTCTACCGCCAGTGGAAGGGCAAGCCCGAACTCGTCGCCACCGCGCTGCGTCATCTCAAGCCGGTGTCGCCCGCCGACATCGACACCGGGTCGCTGCCCGGCGATCTGCACGAACTCGTCAGGTGTCATGACGAGGGCGAGGTCAAGCGGGACCAGGAGCTGATGCGAGGGCTCGCCCACGCCGCGTTCCAGAACGAGGACTTGTTCCGGGCACTGCGCGAGCTGCTCATCGAGCCGGAACTGGCCAGTTTCCGGGATCTGGTGCAGCGCGCCGTGGACCGGGGCGAGCTGGCCGCCGACAGCCCGGCCCGAGGGTTTCTCCCGCACATGCTCTTCGGCGGTGCGCTGGCGCGTCCGATCATCGAGGGCATCGACCCCGATCCGGAGTACAGCCACCGCTTCATCGACGCCGTGGTCGTCCCGGCGCTGGGTCTGTCATAGGCCGGTAAGCCAGTCGGATCGTATGAGCCGACATTGCCATGGGGGCGACCGGTGGAGGACCGCGTCACCTGCGGCGTTGAGAGTATGTAAAGGTTGTCTCCGGTCCAGGTCAACTACCGGGCGGGGACGTCACGTTCACCTCACAAATGGTCGTCATACATCATTCCGTCGTACGGGACGGCCTAACCTCCGGTGACAGTGAGGCGGCTCATCCGTGACGGGAGACTCGATGACATCCGAGCACATCGGCCGGCTGCGGGCGGCGCTGATCGCCGCGAGCCTGACGATGGTCGCGTTCTGTGCCGGTGACGCGGCGGCGCGGCAGTATCCGTTCGGACCGCGGACCCGTGATGTGAGCGACCTCGGCAACCAGTACATCCCCTTCCACGCCCACTTCTGGGATCTGCTGCACGGCAAGGCGGACGGCGGCTGGCTGCTGAACTGGCAGTCCGGTTACGGCAGCAGCTTCCTGCCGGATTTCGGCACCTATCTGGCGAGCCCGTTCGCGCCGCTGGTCGCGCTGTTCCCCCGGGACCGGATCGACCTGGCCGTCTACGTCATCAGCGTGCTCAAGCTGGGGTCGGCGGCAGCGGCGATGGCGGTGCTGCTGCTCATGCTGCGCCCGGGCCCGCGGTGGGCGGCCGGGATGCTCGGCGCGTCGTACGCGCTGTGCGGCTGGACGCTGATGCTGGCGTCCTACGACCCGATGTGGCTCGACGGACTGATCGCCTTCCCGCTGCTGTGCATGGTCGGGGAGTGGGCGCGGACCGGGCGGCGTCCGATCGCCGGCGTGCTCGTGGTCGCTCTGGCCTGGGCCGCGAACTTCTACACCGCGTACATGGTGACCATCGGTGCCGCACTCTTCCTCGCAGCCCGCCTGCTCACCGAACCGACACCCGCGCCGACGCCGGCACTTGCGTCGGCATCGACATCGCCGTCCGGCAGGCGCCCGCTCACCCCGGGCCGCCACGCCGCGCTCACTTTCGGCCGCGCCGCCCTCACCACACTCCTGGGCGTGGGTCTGACCGCGCCCGTGCTGCTCACCATCGTCAAGGGCACGAAACTCGCCTCCCCCATCTCGCCGGTCGGCTTCCGGCAGATGCCCGTCTCCGACCTGCTGATGCGGCTGCTCCCGGGGACGTACGGCTTCTCCACGCCCTCCACTTACGTGGACACCGCCGCGCTGCTGCTCGCCTTCGTGCTGCCGTTCCATCCCGCGGTGCCGCGCCGGACCCGGATCGTGTGGCCGGTGCTGGTGGTCGTGGTCGCCGCGTCCTTCGACTGGCGGCCGACGCACCTGATGTGGCACGCCTTCACCACGCCGAACGGAAGTCCGTACCGGCAGACCTTCGTGCTCAGCGGGATCATGGTGATCGCCGCCTGGCACTCGGTCGCCCACCGGCTGCCAGGGCCGCGCCAACTGGCCTACGGGGCCGGGCTGATGGGACTGATGACCGCGTTGGTGGCGGTTGACGCGGATCATGGTCTGACCAGCCCGGCGACGTATCCGCTGCTCGCGGTGGGCCTGGTCGCCGCGGTCGGTTCACTGCTTCTGCTGCGGCGGCTGGCCGACAAGGGGATCGTCTCGGTACGGGGCAGCGCGCCCGCGATGCTGGCCGTCGGGGTGCTGCTGGCAACCCAGTTGGGGCAGTCCGCGGTGGGCAACGCCTGGATCGACCACAAACGGCCCGGTCTGATGGACGACTACGCGACGTGGGGGACCCGGCAGAACCTCCAGCGTGAGGCGATCGCGACCTCCGACGCGTGGCCGCGCTACCGCACCGATCCCGGGCGCGAACAGACCGTCGGCAACGACCCGTTGGCGGTCGGCGGCCAGGGTGCGCAGTACTACAGCAGCCTCACCTCGGCCGTGTGGGTGAGCACCCTCGAAGCGCTGGGCGGCGGTTGGACCTCGCACGGCCGCTCTCCGCAGAGCTTCGACAACCCCGTCACCGACGTGATCTTCTCCGTCGGCGCCCGGGTGCACTCACCCGTCGACCCGCACCACGGCGGACCCCCGCAGTCCGCGCCGCCGCCCGTCACCCGGCAGGCGGTGCCGCCGCTGGTGACCGTACGCGCGACGGCGCCGACCGCCGGATACGGCAGATCGCCGTACCGGAACGAGGAGTTGCTGCTCGGCAGCCGCGTCTACACCACCGGCCGGCCCGTACGGCTGACCGACGGCGACGGGCACGCGGTGCGTCCCGGGGCGGACGGCCGCTACCGCGTCCAGGGCGGCCCGCGGCGCACCTACCAGCTGGCCTCGTCCTGCCCTGCGGGGAGCCAACTGTACGTCTGGGCACCGGACTTCACCGGGTCCGTACAGGCCCCGGGAGGTGCGCCCGTCGCGTACTCCGGCCGTACGAGCGGTCACCGCGCGCCCGTTCAGCGGGTCGGGGTCACCCCGGGCGGTGGGAACTTCACCCTGGCGCTGCGCCCCGCGCTGGGCCCCGGCATCCTTGAGAGGGACGGTGTCGGCTGCCTCGACCAGGCACGTCTGACGGCGGCCGAGCAGCGCCTCGCCGCGACCGCCGCCACCCGGGTGGATGTCACCTCCGACGGCATACGGGCCCAACTCCCCTCCGGCGCACGGGGCTACGCGGTGGTGGCCGCGCCGGACATCGCCGGCTGGAGCTGCTCGACGGACGGCGGTACGTCGCGCCCGGCGTCGTCGTACCTCGGACTGCTCGCGGTGCCGCTGGACGGACGTACGAACAGCGTCTCCTGCTCCTTCACTCCGCCCGGGCTGAGGATCGGCGAGGCGGTGGGCGGCGCGTCGTTGCTGGGAGTGGGCGCGCTGGCCGGCTACGGCTGGTGGCGAAGGCGGCGGGGCGCGGACGGCGGGAGCCTGCCGGACCGGCCACGAGCCGAGACGGCGGTGCCGGCCACGCCCTGACTCCGGCCGGCACCGAGCGGGCAGCCGGGTCGGCGCCCCTCCTGTGAGCCCGCTCACACCAACGTGGGCTGTGTGCTTCCCCGTTCGAAGCCCAGCAGCCATTCCTTCCGGTGGAGGCCGCCGCCGTAACCCGTCAGACTGCCGTTCGCCCCGATCACCCGGTGGCACGGCACGATGATGCTGATCGGGTTCTTGCCGTTGGCCAGGCCGACCGCACGCGACGCGCCGGGCTGCCCGAGGATCTGGGCGAGTTCGCCGTACGAGACGGTCTCGCCGTAGGGGATGTCCGACAGCGCCGACCAGACGCGCTGCTGGAACGGCGTCCCGGCGAAGGTGAGTCGGAGGTCGAAGGTGGTGCGGTCGCCGGCGAAGTAGGCCGCCAGTTGTTCCGACACGTCGGCGAACAGCGGGAGTTCGCCGGGTGCGACATACGGCCCGAAGGTCTCCAGGTCCGGGCGGTGGCGGTGGTCGGTCATGTAGAGGCCGGCGAGGGCGCCGTCCCTGGCCACGAGGGTGAGGGGGCCGCAGGGACTGTCCAGTGATGTCTGGACGGTCGTCGTCATCGGGAAGCACCTTTCTTCGTAGGGGATTTGGCCGCCGGGGGAGCTTCCGGCCCGGACGGCGGCAGGATGTTGATCGGATGGTCGCTCGTCGCCCACAGGTACTGCGTGGCGTAGGCGCGCCACGGCTGCCAGGCGGCGGAGTGCCGGAGCAGCGCGGCGGGCGTGGTGGGGAGGCCGAGATCGCGGGCGGCGTACCGTACTCCGAGATCGGTGGCCAGGAAGGCGTCCGGGTCGCCGAGCGCGCGCATCGCGATCGTCTCCACCGTCCATGGGCCGAAACCGGGCAGGGCGGAGAGCCGAGCCCGGGCGCGCTGCCAGTCGCTGCCGACATCGAGGTCCAACTCGTCGTCCACCAGGGCCCGTAGGAGCGCGGACAGGGTCGCCTTGCGGGTCTGCGGCATCGCCAACTCGGCCGGGTCGTGGTCGGCGAGGGCGGCGGGCGAGGGGAACAAGTGGGTGAGGCCGCCCGCCGGGTCCGCGATCGGTTCGCCGTAGGCGGCCACCAGCCGGGCGGCGTGCGTGCGGGCCGCGGCGACGGAGATCTGCTGGCCGAGCACGGCCCGAACCGCGAATTCCGGGCCGTCCGTGACCCGCGGCACCCGCCGTCCCGGCGCCTTGGCGACCAGCGGCGCCAGCAGCGGGTCGGCCGACAGCGAGGCGTCGATGGCCGACGGGTCCGCGTCCAGGTCCAGCATCCGGCGGCAGCGGCTGATCGCCTGCGCCAGGTCTCGCCAGTCGGTGAGCCACAACTGGCAGGCGATGTGCTTGGGTTGGGGCCGCAGAGCCACGATGCCGGGGCCGTTCGGCAGCCGCAGCGTGCGGCGGTACGCGCCGGCTCGCCATTCCTCCACCCCCGGGACCGCGGTGGCGGCGAGGTGGCCGAACAGGTTGTCAGGCGTGAGCGGTCGGCGGAACGGCAGCCGCAGCGCGATCATGCCGGCGGTGGCGGAGGGGCGGCCCTTGGCGAGGCGGGCGCGCAACTCGCCCGGGGACAGCGCGAATACCGCGCGCACGGTGTCGTTGAAGGTGCGGATGCTGGCGAAGCCGGCCGCGAAGGCGACATCGCCCATGGGCATCGTGGTGGTCTCGATCAGCAGCCGGGCGGTCTGCGCGCGCTGCGAGCGGGCGAGCGCGAGCGGCCCCGCGCCGAGTTCGGCCAGCAGCTGGCGCTCGATCTGGCGCTCGCTGTAGCCGAGGCGGGTGGCCAGGCCCGGAACGCCGTCGCGGTCCACCACGCCGTCGGCGATCAGCCGCATGGCGCGGGCCACCAGGTCGGCGCGTTCGTTCCATTGCGGTGAGCCGGGGCTCGCGTCCGGGCGACAGCGCTTGCAGGCGCGAAAGCCGGCCTGCTGGGCCGCCGCGGCGCTGGGGTAGAAGGTCATGTTCTCGGCCTTCGGCGGCACGACCGGGCAGCTGGGGCGGCAGTAGATGCGGGTGGTCAGCACCGCCGTGAAGAACCACCCGTCGAAACGGGCGTCCTTCGACTGGACGGCGCGGACGCAGGCGTCGAAGTCCGTAGGCACCCCACCAGCATCGCGCGTCGTCAGGGGGGTGTGCTAGCGGAAATCCGACATGGAGGTGCGGGGTGAAGGCTTGGCGCGCCGACGGCCACTCGCGCCCTCCCGCGCGACCTTGTCTCCTACGTGTCGTCTAGTCCTTCACCCGGCTGGTGGGCTCGTAGGTGAGGTCCTGATAGTCGGGGTGCCGCTCGATCCAGCCCGTGAAGAACGGGCAGACCGCGACCACGCGCAGGCCCTGGGCGCGGGCGTCGTCCAGGGCGCCGCGGGCGAGGCTGGAGCCGACGCCGTGGCCTTCGTAGGCGTCCTCCACCTCGGTGTGGATGAAGGCGATCACCTCGGGAGTGCGCAGATAGGCGGCGAATCCGGCGAGGTGGTCGCCGATCGTGCCTTCGTAGCGCTGCTCCTGCGGGGCGTCGGTGACGGTGACCTCGCCGATCGTGCTGCGGGTGCTGCCGGGGGCCTCGGGAGCGCCCTGGCCTCCGTCCCCGCTCACGAGCGGTAGTTCTCGACGGTCGACGCGGGGCGTACGCGGGCGCTGCCCGGGTCCTCGCCCGCCTCGGTCAGGGCGCGACGCTGACGCAGCAGGTCCCAGCACTGATCGAGTTCGCGTTCGATGGCGGCCAGGCGCTCCTTCTCGGTCTCACCGTCTATACCACCGTCGGTCAGCAGGTCCCGCAGAATCTTCTCGTCGGCGACCATCTTGCTGATCCGGCCGAGGATGGCGTGTTCGGCGCCGGCGTCGTTGGGCTCTTGCACGGGAACCTCCGGGTCGATGAAGGACGGCGTTGCGCTGTCGTGGTGCCGCCCCCTCCCACTCTTGCAGGTCGGGCGGTGGAATGCGCGGGGTGGGGGCTATTCCTGGGCGTCGCCGCGCTCGCCGCTGGCCGCCTCGTCCCTCTTGTCCTCCTTCTCGCCGGGTCCGAGGCCGTCGTCGCGGCGCGACACGCCGTGTCCGGCGCCCGGCTCGCGGCTTCCGACCGCGCCCTCGGGGGCATCGGTCCCGGTCGGCTGCGCGCGCTCGCGCATCCAGGTGGCGATCTCGGCCCGCACCCGGCGGTCCATCGCCAGCGACATCTCGGCGTCGACGATGTTCTTGGCCAGCGGGCGCAGCCTCTGCAGCGACTCGGAGATGCGGTGGGCCTCCCCGGGCGGCATACGGTCCAGCGGGCCGAGTACGTGCTCCTTGATGACCTGCGTGAACAGCTCCGCGAGCGCGTCCACGTGGTCGCGTACGTCGCGGCCGGCCGCCAGCACGGCGGCCAGCGGGACCCCCTCGCGCACCAGGGCGGCCGAGGCGTCCAGCAGGCGGCGGCTGATGTGCACGACGTTCTCACCGTCGACCGCGATATAGCCGATCTTCAGGGCGGCGGCGAGGTTGTCCGGGCTGACGTGCGCGCCGAAGTAAGTGGCGAGCTCCTGGGGCGTGAGCCTTACCGGGGTCTCGTCGGACCAGGGGGTGGCGAGGGCGCCCTCCAGGCCGAGGAGCTCGGCCACGCCGTCGAGGGTACGGCCGGTCTCCCAGGCCCCGATGAGTTCGGCGATGCCGCCCAGGGTGTGGCCGCGCTCCAGCAAGGCCGCGATGGTGCGCAGTCGGGCGAGGTGATCCTCGGAATACCAGGCGATACGACCGGCCCGGCGCGGGGGTGGCAGCAGGCGGCGCTCGCGGTAGAAGCGGAGGGTGCGGACCGGGATGCCGGCGACTTCGGCGAGCTCTTGCACGCGGTATTCGCGCGGTGCGGCGGTGCGGGGGTGATCGGCGAGGGCTTCTGTGGGCCGATTGTCCGACTGATCCGACGTGGCGGTGGGGATGGCGGCGGGGTTGCCGCCGCTGCCGTCGGCCCGTGCGTCCGTGCCGTTGTCGTCCACCTGACCAGCCTATGGGGTGCGGAAACGGTTCCTCTTCGTCGCACGCGCTCCCGGTCGGCTGATCGGTCGGTCGGCTCATCGGCTCATCGGCTGGTCGGGCGAGCAGGTTGCGCCGAGTTGCTCCTACTGAACGGTAATAACTTCGGTCGCCCCTCTACCGCCGGTAACCCTCGCGGCCTACAGTCCTCCTGTATGACTGCGCCAGTGATTACTGGCGCGGTTGATCGGACGGACGGCTGGCTCGGGCCGATGGCTGATCCGATGAGCGGATGGTCCGGACGCGGTGGAAGCAACAGGTCACACGGACGCAGGGACGCAACGAAGGGCGGTGCCATGCACGGCGACCTCGAACACGTGCGGGTGGCGGTGATCGGATCCGGCTTCGGCGGGCTGGGGGCCGGGGTGCGGCTCCGGAGGGAAGGCGTCACCGACTTCGTGATCCTGGAGCGGGCGGACGCGGTGGGCGGCACCTGGCGCGACAACAGCTACCCGGGCTGCGCCTGCGACGTCCCCTCCCACCTCTACTCGTTCTCCTTCGCCCCCGAGCCCGACTGGCCGCGCACCTTCTCCGGGCAGGAACACATACGCGCCTACCTCGAAAGGGTGACTGACACCTTTGGGCTGCGGCCGCATCTGCGGTTCGGCGCGGAGGTGCGGCAGGCCCGCTGGGACGGAGATGCCCAGCGCTGGCACCTGGTGACGGCCGCCGGCGAGTTGACCGCCGATGTGGTGGTCTCGGCAACGGGGGCGCTGTCCGACCCGAAGATCCCGGACATCCCGGGGATCGAGGACTTCCCGGGGCGGGTCTTCCACTCCTCGCGCTGGGAGCACGACTACGACCTGGCGGGCAAACGGGTGGCGATGGTCGGCACGGGTGCCTCGGCGATCCAGATCGTGCCGGCGATCCAGCCGGAGGTCGGGCGGCTGATCGTCATCCAGCGGACCCCGCCCTGGGTGATGCCGCGGATGGACCGGCCGATCGGCGCGGTCGAGCGGCGGCTGCACGGCGCGGTGCCGGGGTCGGCGAAGGTGCGGCGCGGGCTGTTGTGGCTGATCCGGGAGTTCCAGGTCGGCGCCTTCGTGAAGCGGCCGAAGCTGATGAAGGCGGCGGAGGGGATCGCCCGCGGCCATCTGCGGCGGTCGGTGAAGGACCCGGCGCTGCGGGCCCGGCTCACTCCCGACTACACGATCGGCTGCAAGCGCATCCTGCTGTCCAACGACTATTATCCGGCGCTCGCCCGGCCGAACACCGAGGTCATCACGTCCGGACTGGTGGAGGTGCGGGGGTCGTCGGTGGTGACGGCGGACGGCAGCGAGCGGGAAGTCGATGCGATCATCTTCGGAACCGGCTTTCATGTGACAGATATGCCGATCGGTGATCGGGTCATCGGTGCGGACGGACACACGCTCAGCGAGCACTGGAAGAACGGCATGGCGGCGCTGCGCGGTTGCACGGTCGACGGGTTTCCCAATTTCCTGTTCATCGTCGGACCCAACACCGGCCTCGGGAACAGCTCGATGATCCTGATGATCGAATCATCACTCAACTACGTCGCTGATTATCTGCGTACGCTGTTGCGTTCGGGTGGCGCGGCGCTCGACGCCAAGCCGGCCGCGGTGAAGGCGTGGAACATGGAGATTCAGCGGCGGGCCGCCCGGACCGTCTGGAACACCGGCGGCTGCCGGAGCTGGTATCTGGACGCCAGCGGGCGGAACACGACGGCCTGGCCGGGCACCACCGCGGAGTTCCGCCGGGCGACGCGGCAGTTGGATTTGTCGGAGTACGAGGTGCTGGCGCCGGTCGACGCTGCCGCGCCCGCCGTGGAGGCGATGTCATGAGTCAGCCGTACGAGGCGGTGCCGGCCCGTCGTGAACTGACCGCGGTCTCCGCTGACGGGACCCGGATCCATGTCGAGGAGTACGGACCGGCCGATGGTCCCACCGTCATCCTGTCGCACGGCTGGACCTGCTCGACCCTTTTCTGGGCGCCGGTCGTGCGGCTGTTGGCGGATGATCACCGGGTTGTCGCCTACGACCAGCGCGGGCACGGTCGCAGCGCCGCGCCGGTCGACCCCAGGGGTTACGGGACCAGGGTCCTGGCCGATGATCTGCAAGCCGTACTGGAGGCGGTCGTCCCGAAAGGCGAACGTGCGGTATTGGCCGGGCACTCGATGGGCGGTATGACGATCATGGCGGCGTCCGGACGGCGCGCCGTGCGCGAGCGTACGGCCGCCGTCCTGCTCGCCAGCACCGGCAGCAGCCGGCTGCTGAGGTCCACCGAAGTACTGCCCCCACGGGTGAGTTCGCGGTGGCTGCGGCGGTTCTTTCACCGGCAGTTGCTCATTTCGCGCATGCCACTCGGACGGGTGACGCCGCTGTCGAAGGCGGCGCTGAAGTACGGGGTGCTGAACCCGGACGCGACGCCCGAGCAGGTCGACTTCACCGCGCGGATCGTGCATGCCTGCCGGGCGCGGCACCGTTCGGCGTGGGGGCAGGTGCTCGCCGTGCTCGACCTGGACGCGGAGCTGGCGGAGGTCACCGCGCCGACCGCGATCCTGGTCGGCACCGCCGACAAGCTCACCCCCCGGGTGCACGCGCGCGGGATGGCCGCCGCGCTGCCGCGACCCGCCGGGCTCACCGAACTCCCGGGTCTGGGTCATATGACACCCATAGAAGACCCGCCGGCTGTCGAGCGGGTGATACGGGAACTGGTCGCTGCTCATCTGACGGCCGGTTTGTCGGAGGAGGCTACGGGCGGTCCGGTGCGAGCCGCGTCCGTGCACGCGCCCACGACCGCCGCGGAGGAGACAAACGCATGAGTGGATCATCTTTGGACGGCCAGGTCGTGGTGGTCACCGGCGCGGCCCGGGGGGTGGGCGCCGCGCTGGCCGGCGAACTGGCCGCGCGGGGCGCCCGCCTGGCTTTGGTGGGACTCGAACCCGATGAGCTGAAGAACGTGGCCGAGGCACTTGGCCGGGACGCCGCCCACTGGACCGCGGACGTCACCGATCGGGTGAGGATGGCGGCGGTCGCCGAGGAGGTCGTCGCGCACTTCGGGCGGGTCGACGTGGTGGTCGCCAACGCCGGTGTCGCCATGGGAGGTCCGTTCCTCGACTCCGACCCCGACGCCTTCGACCGGGTGATACAGGTCAACCTGCTGGGCAGTATCGCCACCGCCCGGGCCTTTCTGCCCGCGCTGATCGCCTCGCGGGGCTATCTTCTGCAGATCGCATCGCTCGCCGCGCTCACCCCCTCGCCCATGATGGCCGCCTATTGCGCCAGCAAGTCGGGGGTGGAGGCGTTCGCGCACAGCCTGCGCGCCGAAGTCGGCTATCTGGGCGTCAAAGTCGGCGTCGGCTATCTCAGCTGGACCGACACGGACATGGTGCGTGGCGCGGACGAGGACGAGGCGCTGCGCGAGATGCGCGCCAAGTTGCCTGGGCCCGCCGGCCGGACCTATCCGCTGGGGCCGGCCGTGGAGCGGATTGCGGCCGGCATCGTAAGACGATCACCTCATGTGTACGCGCAGTGGTGGCTGCGCGGAATGCAGCCGGTGCGCGGCCTTCTGCCGTCCGTCATCGGCGGGGCGCTGGGCCAGCGCGAAATGCGCCGCGCGCAACCGGCGCTGGCCCGGCGTGCGGGAGTGCGACGGGGTCTGGTGGGCAGCGGAGGGGCCGCCGATGAGACGGCCAGATCGTCCGACCATCACACACAGTCACAGTAATCACTCGCTGACCTGGGGTTATTCTCCCAAGATGCGAGGGTCATCCCATCATGTAAATCTTGTCGAGGCCCCAACCCCCCAAAGAAACTCCAGGAGGAGTCACCATGGGTGCTTTCGACCAGTTCAAGGACCAGGCCGACGAGTCCGCCGACAAGCGCAGGACTCCGGCCGGCAACAGGCGCAACAAGGCGGCCGGCGTGGACAACCCCGGGCAGATGGAGCGCGGGCAGCGGCAGGACGGGCAGCAGCGTCGTACCGGGGTCCAGGACGACCCGCGCGAGCGGATGGGCGCCGAGTCGGACGAGCAGGGCGACCTGGTCTGACGCCGTCCTGAACGGTCGCCGCTGTGATGTGTCGTTGACGCGGATGCCGGGCGAACACCGTGACCCGGGAAGGGGCACCCCAGCTGGGGTGCCCCTTCTTCGTACCGCGCGGCTGAGGCCCTCAGCGCGGGGGGAGTTGGGGGCGGGCCCGGTTGGGGCGGTCGGAGAGGTCGGGGGGAACGGCGGCGGGATGGTCGTCCAGCAGGGACAGGGCCGTGCGGACCGCCACTTCGAGTTGGCCCTGACGGCCCTCGGCCCAGTCCAGAGGGGTCCGCAGGCTCTCGATGTCCGGGGCGACTCCGTGGTTCTCGACGGACCACCCGTAGGCCTCGAACCAGGCGGCGTTCATCGGGACGGTGATGACGGTCCTGTCGCCGAGGCGGTGGCGGCCGGTGATGCCGACCACGCCTCCCCAGGTGCGCTGGCCCACCACCGGCCCGATGTCGAGGAGTTGGAAGGCGGCGGTGATCATGTCGCCGTCGGAGGAGGTGGCTTCGTCGGCGATGGCGACGATGGGGCCGCGCGGGGCGCTGCCGGCGTAGGAGACCGGCTGCGCGTTGCGGGTGAGGTCCCAGCCGAGGACCGTGCGGGTGAGCTTTTCGATGACCAGCTCGCTGATGTTGCCGCCGGCGTTGCCGCGGACGTCGACGAGCAGGGCCTCGTAGGCGACCTCCTTGCGCAGGTCGCGGTTGAACTGCGCCCAGCCGGAGCCGCCCAGGTCCGGGATGTGCAGATAGCCGCAGCGCCCGCCGCTGAGCTGGCGCACGACGGCGCGGCGGCGCGAGACCCAGTGCTGATACCGCAGGGTGCGCTCGTTCACCAGCGGGACGACGGCCACCCGGCGGGCCGGGCCGCGGCCGTCCGGCGGGATGAAGGTCAGCTCGACGGTGGTGCCGCCCGCTCCGGCCAGCAGCGGGTACGGGCCCGTGTGCGGGTCGACCGGCCGGCCGTCGACGTGGGTGAGGACCGCGCCCTCGCGGATGCCCGTGCCGGCCAGCGGCGAGCGGGCCTTGGAGTCCGAGGATTCGCCGGGCAGGATGCGCGCGACCGTCCACGTGCCGTCCTTGTGGTGCTGGAAGTCCGCGCCGAGCAGGCCGATGGGGCGCTGGTAGTGGGGCGGGCCCTCGTTGCGGCGGGCGGGCTGGACATAGGCGTGCGAGGTGCCGAGCTCGCCCAGGACTTCGCGCAGCAGGTCGGCGAACTCGTCGGGGGTGGCCACGTGTTCGACCAGCGGCCGGTACTGGTCGAGGATGGCGGGCCAGTCCACGCCGCACATGTCGGGCGCCCAGAAGTAGTCGCGGATCAGGCGGCCGGCCTCGGCGTAGGACTGGCGCCACTCGGCGGCCGGCTCGACCTCGTGCAGGATGCGGCGCATGTCGACATAGACGGTGGAGTCGTCGTCGCCGCGCTCGGTGGCGGGGATCACGCCGAGTTCGCCCTCGTCGAAGACGGCCAGCCGCCGGCCGTCGCCGCTGACGGCGAACCAGTCCATATGGCGAACGAGTTCGGTCCGCTTGGACTTGGCGAGGCTGAAGAACTCCAGGGTGGGGCGGGAGGACGGGTCGCTCGGGTTGACGAAGGTCTCGCCGAGGGCGCCGGAGATCGGCCAGCGCAGCCAGACCAGGCCGCCCTGCACCGGTTCCAGCGACGAGTACTTCGACGCGGGGACGGGGAAGGGCGTGACCCGGTCGGGCAGTCCTTCCGCCTCCACGACCACCGGGCCGTCGCCGCCGCTCTCGATCGGGTCCAGGCCGGTACCGACCGGGCTGCCTTCCACACGGAGCGCGAAGGGGGAGGCCGTCGCGGAGTTCAGCGGTACGAGGTAGGGGCGCGAACCCAGCGGGAACGACAAGTCGCCGGTGTGAACGTCGTACACCGGATCGAAGCCGCGCCAGGACAGGAACGCGAGATAGCAGCCGTCGCGGGTGAAGACAGGCTGTTCATCCTCAAAGCGGCCGTTGGTGACGTCGATGATCGTATGGTCGGCGAGTCGGGCGATCTTGATGGAGCGCAGCGAGCGGCCGACGCCCGGGTGCGACCAGGTGAGCCAGGCCGAGTCGGGGGAGAAGGCCAGGTCGCGGACCGGGCCGTTGGTGGAACGGATCAGTTCCACCACCTCGTCGGGCGATGATCCGCTGGTAGGACCGGCGGCCGGTGTCGTCGCCGTCGCCTCACCGGCCCGGTCACTGCCACGTCGGGCGTCGCCATCCGCGCTGCTGCCGCCGTCGCCCCCGGCCGTACCTTCCGCCGGGTTCCGGTCGGACGACCCACTGCCGGACGACCCACTGCCGGAAGACCCGTTGTCGGAGGACCCGTTCGACGACCCGTTGTACGACGACCGGTCGTACGAAGAGCTGCTGTACGACGATCCGTTGGAGGACGCCCCGTTGTCCGACAAGCTTTCGTACGACGATCCTTCCGATGCCGACCCGTCACCCGCACCGGTGGTGACGAGCAGCAGGCGGCCGTCGTTCGAGGCCACGGCGAGGGTGGCCCCGTCGGGGGAGGAGACCAGTTCCTGCACCCGGCCAAGGCGGCCGACGGCGAGCAGGGCGGGGGAGTCGGCGGTGGGAGGCGTGCCGTTGCCGGTGTCCTCCTGCTGCCCGTCGCCCCACCGGGTGGAGCCGGTACGCGAGCCGTTACGTGAGCCGGTGCGCGCGGCGTCCCGGGAGGACGCCCCCACACCGGCCGGAGTCGTGGCCAGGTCGGCCGTCACCTCGTCGAGTGAGGCCGGCTCGCGGGTCAGTGCCCGGGACGCCCGCCCCGGCAGTTGCGCCAGCTCTATCCCGTCCTCGCCGCCCGCGTCCGTGACGTAGGCGACCAGGCCCGTGTCGCCCAGCATCACCGGCAGCCGCACCCGGGAGCCGGGTACGTCGGAGATGGTGCGGGCGGGGCCGTCGCGGTGGGTGAGCCAGTAGAGGCTGCCGCGGACGCATACCGCGCTCGCCCGGCCGGTGCGGTCGATGGCCAGGCTGTCCAGGTTCGCGGCGGCGGGCACCTGGTAGGGGCGGCGGCCGCTGCGGGGACCGCCGAGCCGGAGGTCCAGGCGGCGTGGACGGGCGTCCGGCGCCAGGCTCTCGACCAGCCACAGTTCGCCCGCGCACTGGTAGACCACCCGCCGGCCGTCGGTGGCGGCGCTGCGGGCGTAGAAGTCGGCGTGGTCGGTGTGCCGCCGCAGGTCCGTGCCGTCGTGGAGGCAGGAGTAGAGGTTGCCGACGCCCTCGTGGTCGGAGAGGAAGGCGATCCGGTCGGCGACGAACATCGGGGAGGCGAGATGGCCGGCCAGATCGGGGACCAGGCGCTCGCCGTGCAGCCACAGCCGGCCGGTGGCGCCGCCCCGGTAGCGCTTCCAGGCGTGCGGTTCGTGCGGCGGGGTGCCGGTGAGCAGCAGGGTGCGGCGTTCGCCGTCGTCGCAGTCGTGCACGGCGATGTCGGAGACGGGACCCCAGGGGAGGGGCCCGCCGGGCCCGCACTCGGTGTGCCGGGGCACGCTGTGCGCCCAGGTGTGATATGCGAACGGTTGACCGTGTGACGATACGGCCAGCACATCACCGTCCGGCGACCACGAACACACCCGGGTGTCGGAGCTGCCCCAGTAGGTGAGGCGGCGCGGGGTGCCGCCGTCCACCGGAACGAGGTACACCTCGGGGTCCAGGCTGCGCCAGGTGGTGAATGCGATGGTCGTACCGTCGGGTGAGAAGCGCGGCATCCCCACCCGGGTACGGTCCGCCGTCACCCGCCAGGCCCGTCCGGGTGACCCGCCGGGCGCCCCGAGCGGGGCCACCCAGATGTCGTCCTCGGCGGCGAAGCAGAGCAGGTCGCCGTGCAGGTGCGGGAACCGGAGATACGCGGCATCGCTCATCTCCCCCATGGTTCGGGCCACCCGCCCGCACAGCAACTTTTGCCCGCCTTTGCGCCCCCGCGGCGCACCGGTCCGCTGCCCGTGCGCCCCGCCGCTGATGTCCCCGACCCTCACTCCCGGCCGCGCCCCGGCCGGGGCTCCCCGCCGCCCGACCCCCCGGCCGTGCCCCGCGCCCCGACCGCCCACCCGAAAACCGGCCCACCCGAAAACCGGCCCACCCGAAAACCGGCCCACCTGAAAGCCCGCCCACCTGAAAGCCCGCCCACCTGAAAGCCCGCCCACCCGAAGAACCGCAGAACCCACCCCGACGAACCCCCTGACCCGCCGCGCCCGCTCCGCTAACGTGCTACCGACGGGTAGGCAGGCACCGGGAGGGGCGAGCCGATGGCAGCGCAGGACGCGGACGTCGTGGTGGTGGGCGCGGGACTGGCCGGGCTGGTCGCCACCGCCGAGCTGGCCGAGGCCGGGCGGAAGGTGATCCTGGTCGACCAGGAGCCGGAGGTCTCGCTCGGCGGGCAGGCGTTCTGGTCGTTCGGCGGACTGTTCCTGGTGGACTCGCCCGAGCAGCGCCGGATGCGGATCAAGGACAGTACGGAACTGGCCCTCCAGGACTGGCTGGGCACCGCCGGCTTCGACCGCCCCGAGGACCACTGGCCGCGCCGCTGGGCCGAGGCTTACGTCCACTTCGCCGCCGGCGAGAAGCGGGCCTGGCTGCGCGAGCGGGACGTGAAGCTCTTCCCCGTGGTCGGCTGGGCGGAGCGCGGCGGCCTGCTGGCGACAGGTCCGGGCAACAGCGTGCCGCGCTTCCACATCACCTGGGGGACCGGTCCCGGCGTCGTCGCCCCGTTCGCACGGCGGGTCCGGGACGCGGTCGCGGCGGGCCGGGTCGAGCTGCGCTTCCGGCACCGGGTGACCGGGCTGACGAAGACGGCCGGCGCGATCGACGGAGTGAGCGGTGAGGTGCTGGTGCCCTCCGGTATCGAGCGCGGGCAGGCCAGTTCCCGGGAGACGGCGGGGGAGTTCGCCCTCAGGGCGCAGGCGGTGATCGTCACCAGCGGAGGCATCGGCGGCAACCACGAGCTGGTGCGCGCCGCCTGGCCGCCGCGCCTTGGCACGCCGCCGGCCCGGCTGCTGTCGGGCGTCCCCGCGCATGTGGACGGCCTGATGCTGGGCATAGCCGAGTCGGCCGGCGCCTCCGGGATCAACGGCGACCGGATGTGGCACTACACCGAGGGCATCGAGAACTGGAACCCGGTCTGGGCCCGCCACGGCATCCGCATCCTGCCCGGTCCGTCCTCGCTCTGGCTGGACGCGACGGGCCGCCGGCTGCCGGTGCCCTACTTCCCGGGCTTCGACACGCTCGGCACCCTCGAACACATCATGCGCACCGGCCACGAGTACACATGGTTCGTCCTCACCCAGAGGATCATCGAGAAGGAGTTCGCGCTGTCGGGCTCCGAGCAGAACCCCGATCTCACCGGCAGGAGCGTCCGCGAGGTGCTGAAGCGGGCGCTGCCGGGCGCCCCCGGGCCGGTCGAGGCGTTCAAGGAGCACGGCGTGGACTTCGTGGTCGAGCGCGAACTCGGCGCGCTCGTCAAGGGAATGAACGCGGTAACGGGTGAAGGGCTCATCGACGAGGCCGAGTTGCGGCGCGAGATCGAGGCGCGCGACCGGGAGGTCGCCAACGCGTACAGCAAGGACCTCCAGATCACCGCGATCCGGGGCGCCCGCAACTACCTCGGGGACAAGCTGGTCCGTACCGCGTCCCCGCACCGCCTGCTGGACCCGAAGGCGGGTCCGCTGATCGCGGTCCGGCTGCACGTCCTGACCCGCAAGTCGCTGGGCGGGCTGGAGACCGACCTCGACGGGCGCGTACTCGCCCCGGGCCGGGGCGATGCGCGCGGCGAGCCGCTGCCGGGCCTGTACGCGGCCGGGGAGGCGGCCGGTTTCGGCGGCGGCGGGATGCACGGCTACCGGTCCCTCGAAGGCACGTTCCTGGGCGGCTGCCTGTTCTCCGGCCGCACGGCGGGCCGGGCGGCGGCGCGCGCCACCGCCTGACCCCGCGGGGGCCGCACCGGGCGCCGGGGGCGGGTCGTCAACGGCCGCCAACTACCCACCGGATGTGGCTCCTTCAGCCGTTGTCCTGCTTCAAGCATTGACAGGATCTGGACGCCTGCCCACTATGGGAGCGCTCCCACATTAAGAGTGTGTAACCCGCCCGTGAACCATCGCACCACCTCCCACGACCACGTCCGGCGCCATCGGAGCTCAACCGGCGCCGCCGGCCGGGGTCCATCCCCCCCATGGAGGTCGTCCGCACATGGCAGTCACGAATATCCGACGCAGAACCGCCGTACTGGCCGCAGGCGCCCTCGTGGTCGCCTCCGGCGGTGTGGTGGCCGCGATGAGTACCACCTCCGCCTCGGCGGCGACGGCCGGCTGCACGGTGCAGTACGCCGTCCAGACCCAGTGGAACGCCGGCTTCACCGCCTCGGTGACGGTCACCAACACCGGCAACCCGGTGACGAGTTGGAACGTCGGCTGGTCCTTCGCCGGCAACCAGCAGGTAACACAGGGCTGGAACGCCCAGATCAGCCAGTCCGGCAAGGCCGTCACCGCGGCCAGCCTGTCCTACAACGGGGCCCTGGCGACCGGCGGTTCCACCAACTTCGGCTTCAACGCCTCGTACAGCGGTACGAACGCCTCGCCGACGTCCTTCACCCTGAACGGCGTCACCTGCTCCGGCGGCGGCACCGGCACCACCCCGCCGCCCACGACGACACCGCCTCCCACGACCACCCCCCCGCCCACGACCACCCCGCCGCCCACGACGACGCCGCCGCCCACGACGACGCCGCCTCCCACGACCACCCCGCCGCCCGGACAGCGGGTCGACAACCCGTACGCGGGAGCCAAGGGCTATGTGAACCCGGAGTGGTCCGCCAAGGCCGCGGCCGACGGTGGTTCGTCGATATCCCACCAGTCCACCGCCGTGTGGCTGGACCGGATCGCCGCCATCCAGGGCGTGAACGGCGGCATGGGTCTCAAGGCCCACCTCGACGCCGCGGTCCAGCAGGCGGCCGGGCAGCCGCTGACCGTGGAGTTCGTCATCTACGATCTGCCCGGCCGCGACTGCGCCGCGCTGGCCTCCAACGGCGAACTGGGCCCGACGGACCTCGGCCGCTACGAGACCGAGTACATCGACCCGATCGCGTCGATCATGTCCGACACGAAGTACGCCGGGCTGCGGATCGTCAATATCATCGAGCCGGACTCGCTGCCGAACCTCACCACCAACGCGGGCGGTACCGCGGGTTCGACGGACGCCTGCACGACGATGAAGGCGAACGGCAACTACGAGAAGGGCGTCGGCTACGCGCTGAACAAGCTGGGCGCGCTGCCGAACACGTACAACTACATCGACGCCGGGCACCACGCCTGGCTCGGCTGGGACTCCAACTTCGTCCCCGTCGCGCAGGAGTTCCTCAAGGCGGCCACGACCAGCGGCGCGACGGTGAACAACGTGCAGGGGTTCATCACCAACACGGCCAACTACAGCGCCCTGACCGAGCCGTTCTTCAAGGTCACCGACAGCGTGAACGGCACCACGGTGCGGCAGTCCAAGTGGGTCGACTGGAACAACTACGTGGACGAGCTCTCCTACGCGCAGGCACTGCGCAGCGAGTTGGTCTCGATCGGCTTCAACTCCGGCATCGGCATGCTGATCGACACCTCGCGCAACGGCTGGGGCGGCAGCGCGCGTCCCACCGCCGCGGGTGCCAAGACGGATGTGGACACCTACGTCAACGGCGGCCGGATCGACCGCCGCATCCACGCCGGCAACTGGTGCAACCAGTCCGGAGCCGGCATCGGTGAGCGGCCCACCGCGGCTCCCCAGCCGGGCATCGACGCCTACGCCTGGATCAAGCCGCCGGGGGAGTCCGACGGTTCGAGCACCGCGATCGCCAACGACCAGGGCAAGGGCTTCGACCGGATGTGCGACCCGACCTACACCGGCAACGCGCGCAACGGCAACAACCCGACCGGCGCGCTGGCCAACTCGCCCCTCGCGGGCACCTGGTTCTCGGCTCAGTTCCACCAGCTGATCCAGAACGCGTACCCGCCGCTGTCGTAGCGTCCGCCGGGCAGCTCCGGCCCGGACCGGCCGGCAGTTCAGCGCGGTCCGGTACGTAGCTCCGGCAGGCACTGACAGCGGATCCCCCCACCGGGCCCGTGACGGGGCCGCGCCCAGGTCGACCAGACCTGGTCCGCGGTCCCGTCGCGGGTTCGCGCCGCGTTTTCCCGCCGGACCCCCTCCCGCCGCCGGAACGGGGGCGGGCGCGGGCCGCCCGTCGCGTCGTGCACCATGGACGCGGGAGAGTCCGCGCGGCAGGAGGCACCACAGATGGACGACAACGGGGACGTACGGGTCCACGGGACCGCGCAGGACGGCTGGGAGCCGGTCCGCGCCGCCTTCGCGTCCAACTTCTCCCGCCGGGGCGACCGGGGGGCGGCCGTCGCGGTCTACCACCGCGGGCACAAGACCGTGGACCTGTGGGCGGGAACGGCCGACTTCGATGGCGGCGACGGGGGCGACGGCGGCGGCGACAGCAGCGGCGCGGCGCCCTGGGCCGAGGACTCCGTGCACACCGTCCGCTCGGCCGGCAAGGGCGTGGCCGCGGCCTGCCTGCTGCTGCTCCACCAGCGCGGCCAGCTGGACCTGGACGCGCCGGTCGGCGCCTACTGGACCGAGTTCAAGGCCCGCGGCAAGGAGCGGGTGACCGTACGGCAGCTGCTTGCGCACCGGGCGGGCGTGCCGGCGCTCGATGTCCCGCTCACCCCCGAGCAGGCACTGGACGGGGTGTCCGGGCCGGCCGCGGTGGCCGCCCAGGCGCCGCTCTTCCCGCCGGGCGAGGCCCACGGCTACCACGCGCAGACGTACAGCTGGCTGCTCGGCGAGCTGGTGCTCCGGGCCTCAGGGCGCAGCGTCGGGCGTTTCGTCGCCGAGGAGATCGCCCGCCCGCTCGGCCTCGACCTGTGGATCGGGCTGCCTGCCGAGCAGGCGGCCCGGGTGGGCCGGATCGGCGACATCACCACTCCCGCGCCGCTGGCCTCCGGTGGTCTGCGGGCCCGTCCCAAGCGGTCGGTGCACGACGCCTACGCCGACCCCGGCTCGCTCACCCGCCGCGCCTTCGCCGCGATCACACCGATGCCCGACGAGAACGATCCCGCCTACCGGGCCGGGGAGTTGGCCGCCTCCAACGCGATGGCAACCGCCCGCTCACTGGCCCGCTTCTACGCCGCGCTGATCGGCGAAGTGGACGGCGGACGGCGGCTGTTCGTACCGGCCACGCTCACCGCGGCCCGTACGGTGGAATCCGAGGGCCCGGACCGGGTGCTGGTGATCAACACCCGCTTCGGCCTGGGGTACATGCTGCACGGCCCGGCCTCCCCGCTGCTCGGGGCGGGCGCGTTCGGCCACCCGGGGCGGGGCGGTTCGCTGGCCTTCGCCGACCCGGCGGCCGGCATCGGCTTCGGCTACGTCACCAACGGCCTGCAGCAGAACGTCACCGCCGATCCCCGCGCCCAGGCACTGGTCAGGGCGGTCCGGGAGTGCCTACGCTGACCCGATGAGCGGACGGTTCGACACCTACGGCGTAGTGGTGACCGGCGCGGCCCGAGGGATCGGCGAGGCGACCGCCCGCAGATTCGCCTCGGAAGGCGCGGCGGTGCTGCTCGCCGACATCGACGGCGAGGCCGCCGAGAAGACCGCCGCCGCCGTCCGCGCCGACGGCGGCCGGGCCGAGGGCTACGCCTGCGACGTGGCCGACACCGCGGCGGTCGACGCGGCGATCGCCCACGCGGCCGCCGCCTTCGGCGGCCTGGACGTCCTGGTCAACAACGCCTATTCGTGCAGCCCGCACCGGATGGACTTCACCCAGGAGTCCGACGAGGACTGGCGGCTCGACCTGGACATCTGCCTGACCGGCGCGATGCGCTGCTCCCGCGCCGCGCTCCCCTTCCTGGCCGCCGCCCCCTCCCGGCGCGGCGCGATCGTCAACATCGGCTCCGTCAACGGCCTTTCCTCCTTCGGCAACCACGCCTACAGCGCGGCCAAGGCGGGCCTGGTCTCGCTGACCCGCACCCTCGCCGTCCAGGCCGCCCCGACGGGAGTCCGCGTCAATCTGGTGGCGCCCGGCACGATCCGCACCCCGTCGTGGGCCGGCCGCGAGGCCGTCCTCGAACGCGTCGCCCACGCCTACCCGTTGGGCCGGATCGGGGAGCCCTCCGACATCGCGGCGGCCGTCACCTTCCTGGCCTCTTCGGACGCGTCCTGGATCACCGGGGTGACCCTGCCGGTCGAGGGCGGCATCCTGCCCAGCAACGGCGGCTTCATGGAAGCGCTGGAGGCGGAGTAGCGCCGGGCGCTCCGGTGGCGGGGCCTGCGGCCGGTCGCGGCCGTACGACCCCCCCGCGTCCGTACGATCCCCGCGTCCGTAAGCCTTACGACGCGGCCAGCACGGCCGCCACGATCGGCCCGGCCGAATCGACCCCGTGACCGCCCTCCAGAACGATCCCGGCCGCCGAGACATGGTCGCGGTAGGCGGTGAACCAGCCGTTGGGCTGGACGTTGCCGGCCTCCGCGGAGCCCGTCTTGGCGCCGAGCTTGCCGGACAGGCCGCTCATCGCCGGCTGGGCGGTGCCCTCGGTGACCGTGCCGTGCATCATCTGCTGGAGGGACTGCTTGACGCCGGGCGGCAGCGGGGTGGTGCTGATGTGCGTCCGCTGCTCGATGAGGCTCGAGTCCTGGAGGATCGTCGGCTGGTGGAAGACGCCTTCGCGCACGGTCGCCGCGACCGACGCCATGTTGAGCGGCGTCATCAGGACCTGGCCCTGGCCGATCATCTCGGAGGTCAGCTCGTCGCCGGTGCCGCCGGGGATGCTGGCGTCGTCGGTGGAGGTGCCCACGTACCAGGCGGGGCCGAGTCCGAAGTAGTTCGCCCCGGTGGTAGTCAGGGACGTCGGCCCGATGTATTTCACCTGCCGGATGAAGCCGGTGTTGCAGGACTGCTCGAAGTCCCATTGCAGGGTCGCGGCGGGGTTGTCCCGGCTGACGTTGGTGTACGGCTTGCCGTTGTCGACGTTGTCACCGCTGTGGCAGGGGGACGGGCTGCTCGGGGTGAGGCCCGCGTTGAGCAGCGCGGTGGAGGTGACGATCTTGAAGGTGGAGCCGGGCGCCTGCGGGTCCTGGAGCGCGTGGTCGGTGCCGGTCGGCGGGTTGAAGGCGACCGCGAGGATGCCGCCGGTCTCGGTGTCGAGGGCGGTGACCCCGGCGGCGCCGGTGGCCTTCTGCACCGCCTTCTCGGCGGCGGCCTGCATACCGGCGTCCAGCGTCGTCCTCAGCTTGGCGGCGGTGCCCTTGCGCAGGATGTCCAGGGTCTTGCCCTCGGCGCCGTCCGGGCCCTTGATGTACGTCTCGATGCCGGGTGTCCCGGCGTGCAGCGACCCGGCGTAACGGGACGTCAGCTGCTTGAGGATCTGGGTGAGCGACGGGTACTTCACCGCGTCCAGCACTTTGCCGTCGCGGTCCACGACGTCCACGTCGGGCGCTTCGGCCGGGCCGGTGACCAGTGTGTCGCCCGCCACCAGATCCGGGTGCAGCACCGAGGGCGCCCATGTCACCGCGGGCTTGCCCAGCGGGTTGCGGCCGACGGCGAGCGACGAGCTGTACGTCCACGGCCGGGGTCCGATGCCCGGGTAGTCCACGGTCGCCGTCACGGTGAAGGGCACCCGGGTGCCGACCGCCGGTCGCGGCACGATGTTCACCGAGGTCACATGGGCCGCGGTCTTGTAGGCGGTGAGCGCGGCCGTCGCCGTCATCACCGAGTCGGTCAGCTTCGCCGCCCCCGCGGTGTCCCCCGACGACCAGGCGGTCAGGAAGTCGTCCGCGGTGGCGGAGACCTCCTGCGGACTCGGCGGCGCGGTGTTGACCGGCGCCGCCTCGGCGCGGGTGGCATTCCCGCCGCCGCCCCCGCTGCCGCTGTCCAGCCCCGTATAGATGTTGTACGCGCCGTACCCGGCGACGCCGAACATGCCGGCGACCACCGTCGAGACGATCGCGATCTTGACTCCCCGTGCCATGGGCACTGAACCCGCTCCCCTCCCCTTGAACACGTTCAATGAACGCGCTTCCGGGACTCTACGGGACGGCCCTGTCAGCCGAGGTCTCGAACGGGGCACGGCTTTGTACGGACTCGGCCTTAAGTGGAACGCTTACGGCCGAATCTCCGTCAGCGCCCCGGAGCACGCTCGCCGCCGAGCGCCGCCTACTCCCCGGTGAGGCCGTCCACCGACTCGCGCAGCAGGTCGGCGTGGCCGTTGTGCCGGGCGTACTCCTCGATCAGGTGGAAGAGGATCCAGCGCAGGCTGGGCGGCGCGCCGCGGGAGGCCGGGTATCCGGCGGCCAGACCGTCGAGGCCGCCGGCCGCCAGGAACTCCGCGACCAGGGAGCGGGAGCGGGCCACCGCGTCCTGCCAGAGCGCGTGGAGCCGCTCGGGGGTGTCCTCGGCGGCCGAGTGCCAGTCCCAGTCGGGGTCGGCGTCCCAGTCGACGGTGTCCCACGGCGGGTGCGGGGCCCGGCCGCGCAGGCGCACCGAGCACCATATGTCCTCGACGAAGGCCAGGTGCTTGAGCATCCCGCCGAGCGTCATCGACGAGACGCCGGCCGTCGCGCTGAGGCCGGCCGCGTCCAGCCCGGCGCACTTCCACGCCAGGGTCGCGCGCTGGTAGTCCAGGAAGCCCAGCAGCGTCGCTGTCTCGTCGGCGGCGAAGGGGGGCTCCGGGCGCCCCTGCTGGTCCAGTTGGGTCATGGGCGGTGAGCTTATCGGCCCGCCCGCCGCCCGGTCCCGGGGAAGGGGACCCCCGGCCTGCTCAGATCCAGGAGTCGAACCACATCCGGGCCTGCCAGGACGAATAGGGGATCGTCATTCCCGTGTAGATCGGGAAGAAGTAGATGAAGTTCCGGCGCGCTGGCCGGGAGCACCCCTGACCTGGGCGTTAGCCTCGGCTAGCGGCCGTTCAAGCGTCGTGGGCCGTCTGTGGGCTGTGCTCGTGGGCGGGTGGGGGGTTGCGGTGGCCGGGTGAGACGTATCCGGTGTGGCAGGGATGTCGTTGGTGGCACTGGCCGTCTTACGACGATGGCGTGCGGGTTAACAAGTCACTGGCCGCGTTGGACGGGCGCGCGCTAGCGTCTGGTGAATGACCAAGCGTAGGGTGCCGAAGGCCAGTCGTGGGGACGCTGCTGGCAGTGATCGGCTGTTGCGCTCTCTCTTGGAGCAGGCTCGGAAAGCAGCCTTGAAGTCCGCTCCTAAGAAGCACCATCTGATCCCAGCCTCATACCTGCGTCGCTGGCAGGAGGGTAGAAATATCCGCGTGACGTGGGTAGATGAAGGACGTAGTTACCTCAACTCGCCGGAGAATGCTGCCCGGGAAACAGATTACTACCTCCTTGCGTCTCCAGACGTGGATCCCGAGACAGTTCCGCCCCTGCTTTTTGAGGTCATGTTGGGTGAGGTGGAGCAGTGGGCTAAAGCCGTGATTGATAAAATCATCTCGTCTGGCTTGGCTTCCATCTCCATGCGAGAACGCGTTGAGCTGGCATGGTTTCTGGCCTTTCAGGTCACCCGTGGCCACAGGTTTCGTGTTCGACAGCGAGAGATGGCGAATGATCTCATGGTTCTTCAATACGGAGATCTGACCCCCGAGGGCGCACGTCATTTGCTCAAGGAGCGAAAACTTGCCGTCACCGATTCGGCAGTAGAGGAGGCTGTAGAAGCGTCTAGGCAATTGCGTGATGGGGAGATCTTCGTCTCGCCTCAAGATGTGGCCATTGTTGCTTCGTCGGGTGAGATGGCCTTGGTCATCGGCGAACATCTCGTAGGGCGGAATTGGCAGGTCTATGATTCGATCCCGAACCTTGTCACCTGCGATGAGCCCGTTGTTCCGATCGGGGGACCCGGGGCTTCACGTGAGGAGTGGGTCGGATATCAAGCTGCGGGCGCTGTGATCTTTCCGCTCTCTCCGAGTAAGCTACTGGTCATGTTCCGCGAGGACTTGACTCCGATGGTCGACTCTAGATTGAGTCGAGAGGAAACCGTCGAGGTCAATCGAGAAATAATATCAGCGGCTTCTCGCTGGGCATTTGAGCGTCCAGTGAAACACGTGACGGAGAGACTAAGAGTGCCGCCCGTTCCGAGTCCTATGGTCGTGAGGGATGGTCCCTATTGGTCGGACGGCGACGGTAGGAAAGCGATTTTCCGGACGTACAGTCCCACGCGCTGGCAGAAAGGTCTAGCACCTCCCTGGCCGGTAGCGCGTTGGTGGGAAAGGCCCGTGTTGCGGACAGCACAGTCGAGTCGTTAGTCGCAGCCCCGGACTAGCCCTGGAACACGGTGTCCACGGCCTTGCGAGTGCGACCCTCGCTGCTGGGGAGCAGGTGGGTGTAAACGCGCAGGGTGAAGCCGGGGTTGCTGTGGCCGAGGTAGGTGCTCAGGGCCTTGATGGTCTCGCCGGCGTCCAGGAGGACCGAGGCGTAGAAGTGACGCAGGGCGTGCATGCCGTGCTCGCGGGCGGCTGGGTAGCGCTGGCCGCGGGGCGGCTGCTCGATCAGCCCGGCGGCAGCAAGGGCGGGCTTCCACATGAAGTCATCGAAGTAGCTCGCTCGTCCCACGTCGTTGGTGTTGTCCGTGAAGTACAGCTCTTTCGTCACCGCCGGACCGGTGGGCGTCTTCCACGGGAGCCTGATGCGGACGGAGGGAAATCGCTTCGCGTGGGCGCGGAGGGAGGTCGCGACGGAGCCCGGGAGCGGTACGTCACGCAGCTTGCCGCGCTTCGGCGGGGCGAAGACCAGCGTCCCGCGTATGCGCTTCACCTGGTGGCACACTGCCACCCACTCGTTCTCGAAGTCCACCTCATCCACGGACAGACCGAAGATCTCGCCCTGTCGCAGTCCGCATCCGCCGTCCACGTCCACCATGGCGTGGAACCGCGTGGAACCGCGCGGGTAGAGCGGTACGGACGGCGAACACCTGCTCCGCCGACCACGGCTCAACTCTCGCCGGACTGGACTGCGGGGCCGTGACTGACTTGGCCTCGCAGGGGTTGCGGGCGATCAGCAGATCATCGACGGCCGCGCCGAACACCGCGGTTCCGAAGATGAGGCGCCGGTATGACTCGCTGGGCGCGGAGCCCTTCAACTCCTCCAGGAAGTCATTTACGCGCGCAGGCTGGAATGCCACCATGGGTCGGGAGCCGATCAGCGGATAGGCGTGCAGTCGTAGGTGCCGCTCGATGGCGTCACGCCCGGTGATATCCCTCGCGGCCTTCGTCGCCCAACGCTCCGTGTACTGCTGAAACGTCGTGCGCGCGGTCTTCGGGTCGATGTACTGACCGCCTTCCATGTCAGCCCGGACCTTGGCGAGCCATGCTTCGGCGAGGCGCTTTTGCCGGTCAGGAAAGCTCTTGGACTTCTCGGTTCCGTCCGGGCCGATCTACCGGGCGCGGTACCGAAGTCCGGTGCCATAGCGCTCGCTTTTCACCTTGAAGGGTTTCCCGTGCGGCCCTGGAATGGCCTTGTACCAGCGGTCTTGGATGTGGCCTGCCATGCGGTGCTTTTCGGACAGGGAGAAGCGGCCAGCGGCAGTTGGTCCGCCACCGGCCGCGGGGAGGGAAGTCAGAGAGCGATCAGGCGGCTGTGCTCTGCTCGCTGATCCGGGCGTGAGCGGCGCGGGGGTCGTAGCGGAGGTGCTTGCCGACTCGGAAGCCGGGCGGACCGGTTCGCTTCTTGTGCCACTGGTAGAGCGTTTCGACGGGGACGGAGAGCAGGGCGGACAGGTCATCCGGAGTCAGGTAGGGATCGGGCAGACCCGAGCGGAGCGTTGCCCGCGGGTCCGTGTGCTGAACTGGTACGGGGGTCTCCTCATGGAGTGGGGCCGCAGAAACCCGCAGAGGTTCCGCACAAATGGCGGTCGGCCGAGTGCCGGACGGGCGGGGCGGTATTTGTGCGGAGGTAGCACGGGTTTCTGCGGCGACGGGGGAGTGCAGGCGTCTGCGCAGGTCAGCAGTAGGCCAGAGGGTTTCTGCGGATTGGGCGGTTTCTGCGGAGCGGGTCAGGCGTCGGGGGCCTCAGGTCGGGGTGGATGAGGTAGCGGGGCGAGGGCGGCCGGCCGTGGGCGCCGGTGCGCGCCGTGGGCAGGGCGCGCACGTACCCGTGGTCCTCCAGGAGGTTCAGCGCGCTGTCGAGTTCTGCGACGGTGGGGAACTCGGCGCGGCCGACCTTGGCGAACACGTCGCGCTTGCTGACCTCCGCCCACTGGTTCGTCTTGAGCACGTTGAGGACGGCGCGGGCGCGTTCGGCGGTGTCGTTGGCGCCCATGCGGTCGAAGACGGCGAGGGCGTGGCCAGCGAAGTCGTCGGCGAGGGTGAGCGCGGCGCGCATGGTCTCGGCGGTGACGGGGCGGGCGTGGCCGCAGTCGAGGTGTTCGGCCAGGTGCAGCAGTCCGGCGATGCGAACGGCGACGCCGGGAAGCTCGGATGCCCAGTCGGAGACGTGGCCCATGGATCCGCCGCGTGCGGCGAGCTTGGGTTCCAGGCGTTCCTGGAAGCGTTGTAAGGCGGTGTCCGCCTCGGGCGAGAGTTGGATGACGGCGGGGTCGGTCCAGTCCGCGAGGGCGAGGGTGAGCGCGACGACGTTGCGCCCGTATGTCTCGGCGACGGCTTCCGGTACGGGGTCGGGGAGCGTCTTGCGGCGGCCGAGCAGGGATTCGGGCAGGGAGTACAGGAACCTGCCCAGTAGCCCACGGCCTTGGCTCCCTTGATCCGCGCCATGCCGTCGAGGACGGCGGGTTGGACGGACAGTCCCATGGTGAGGGCGGGGTGGTCGACGTACTCCTTGCGCGTCTGCCGGTCCACCCGCAACCGGTTCCCCGCGTGGCCCTTGAGGAACGGGCCCATGTCATGACCGCGATGCGCCCTCCCTGCTCTGCCATGAGAGACGTGATGGTCTCCGGTGTGGCGTCGTCGGCGAGCAACTGCGGCTCGGGCGGAACGGTGAGCGCTTCGGCCTGCTGCGCCATGCCGACCGCTTCGGAGATCAGCGCGTCCCGCCCGTCCCCGGTGGCGGCGGACGCCTTGTGCGGTGCTTTGTCGGCCGCCTCCCGGGCGAGTTTGGGGTCAGCCCGGCCTCGATGATGGCGGGCAGGGCGCGTTCCTTGAGCAGCTTCTCAGCGTCGTAGAGCGGATCGGTCATGGCGGTGAACACCGCGGACTTGCGGTTTCCCGGGGGCAGCGCGCACACCGTGAACGGGTTGGTGGGCTCGCGCCACCGGCCCCGCACGTGGACGACGGCGCGTCCGCCGGCGGCGGTGGCCAGCACGGCGAGGGCGACGCACCCACCCAGGTCCACCGGCGTCTGTGTCTCCTCTGCGAGGGCGGTGGTGAAGTCCCGCAGCCACTTGGGAAAGGCGTCCACCGGGAACGGGGGCAGCTCGCGGCGCTGCTTGAGCGGTACCGGGTCGTCCCACGGCAGCACGGTCGGGGCGGCGTCCTCGGCGGGGAACGCGGCCCACATGTCGCTGTCGGGCGTTGCGGTCATGACGTGCCACCTCCCTGGCGGGCGTGGGCGGTCGCGCGGGGTCAGAGCGGACAGGCAGAAGCGACGCCCTTTGGGCGGCGACTTTCGGCGCGCCTGCGGTCCGCCATGGCGGGCGCTGTACGGCGCTCTGCGGGCTTTTTGTGGGGGTAGTAGATGACC
Organism: Streptomyces polygonati; assembly: GCF_042650325.1. Classification (NCBI taxonomy): domain Bacteria; kingdom Bacillati; phylum Actinomycetota; class Actinomycetes; order Kitasatosporales; family Streptomycetaceae; genus Streptomyces; species Streptomyces polygonati. Next base: position 404,206 of record NZ_JBHSBB010000013.1, read on the forward strand.
TTTGTTCATGGTGTTTGCTCGGGGGCCGTGCGGAGGCCGTTGGTGACCGCGCGACGGGCGTACGGCTCGGGGACGCCCACGGACACGGCGGCGGCCACGATCTCGTCGCCGATGGCGTCCAGCCCGCACGGGCCGGGGCACTGCGCGTGCTGCGCGGCGAAGAAGGGCGCCGTGCCGAACGCCTGTGACGCCGCGCCGGTTTCGCGGTGCGCGCAGACGCGGGCGAGGCCACGGTCAAGGCCAGTGCGGACATACGCTGCGGTGTGGTGGCAGCCGGTGGCGACGGCCTGGTCCCACGTGGCTCGGGAGTGGAAGACACCACCCCTGCGCGGGCGGGGGTGGTGTCTTCCCTCACCACCAGCGCGCGGACGGCTGGCGGCAGGTCCGACATGTGCCGGGTGCCGGGGCCGAGCCATCGGGCGTACGCCATGTCGGACTTGATGTCGACGCCCGGTCGCACGGCGTTGGACGACCGCATGACGCCGCGGTAGACCCAGTGCTCGCCGCGCGTCGTCCGTACGGTTCGTGTGGCGGGCAGGTGCCGGTGCGCCCACGCGACGCCGGCGTGGTTGTCGAGGTCGACCACGGTCAGACCCACGCCGCCTGGGTGGTACGCAAGGGCCACAGCCTCACGCCATGCCAGTGCCCACTCCGGGGAGGCGATCACGTCGGGGTCGGTGGTGGCGGCTGCCCATGCGTGGCAGACGGACGGGCAGCGGCAGGGCCCGGCGGTCTTCATATTCGGGCGTCCGCCGCAGGCGCCGCCGGCGCAGGCCCGGCAGTTGCCGAACGGCACCTTGCCCTGCCGGAGCGGCAGCACCGGCACGCCGGCCGATGCCAGTTCGAGCGCAGTGGGCAGCAGCGCACCGCAAGTCTGTTGCGTCATGCTAGGGGTACTCTTGTTCCTTCGGGAACAGCGAGGGAACCGGGGTGGCCGCGTGTCTTTGGCGAGATCGGGCGACCGCCCCCGGCGTGCGACGTCGGGTGGCGCTGTACCTCACGCGGGTGTCGGACCCGCGTGGCCGCCTACTTGGCCGAGAAGAGGCGGCGTGATCCCCATTCAGTTGTCAACGTGCGGTCGCTTCCTTCAGGCACGTGTCACCGTGCCCTTCGGGCGGAGGTGCACGCCGCCCAACTGGTGCGCACCAGAAGACTGACATCTGGTGCGCAGCAGAGTCAAGCAGTGGGACCCGATGTGCGGCCCCGCCGTCTCCGGCGCATCTCCAGAACACCGCGCGGAAGGGCGAACCGGTAGCCAACAACCCCTCATGATCGAGGCGGTTAAGGCTGGGGGTTAAACCCTGTTGAGCTGCGGCGATGTGAGGCATGCTTGGTGGTGCCAACCGTCATGCGAAGGCTTAAGGGATGCGCGACGGGCGCGCGGATGGTCTCAGGAACGGCTCATTGCCGAGATCGAGTTGTACGCGCGATGCCACCTTGCGGATGTGGCGTCGCGGCCGAGCCTGCGCGTCTACGTCTCGGAGTGGGAGAACGGCCGACGCCCAATTTCCGACCGTTACGCGGCCATCCTGCGTGGCCTGCTCGGAGTGACGGACGCAGAACTACGGGGCGCCGACCACCGCGAGGCACCGCCAGCCGCGGACGGCTATGCCGATCTGCTGGCCCGGATCGACAAGGCCAGCAGCGCCAGCGACTCGATGGTGAAGACCTTCGACGAACAGACGGAACCGCTGCGGACGTTCGACCGGCAAATGGGCGCTGCGGGTCTGGTCGACCAGGTGACGGGCCACCTGGCGGCACTGGAAGACGCCTCAACTTCGCGGTGCTGCCCGGTACGCGGCAGCCGGTCGCGCTGGCGCCTCCACGCTGGCCGCGTGGCAGGCACTCGACACGGGAGCGGTCGAACGGGCATGGCGACACTACGAGCTGGCCAAGCGGGCGGCGCAGGATGCCAACGCGCCCATGTACCTGGCGCACGCTATGGCTGACAGGCGTACGTGCTGGGCGAGGCCGGACGGCTTGCGCTGGGCGCCGAGTTGGTGCGGGACGCGCGGCGTGCGGTCGCGGCCCGGCTGACGGCGTGGTTGTGGGCGGCCGAGGCGGAGTTGTGCGCGCAGGCCGGGCTGCCGGACGACTGCCGGCGGGCACTGGACGCGGCGACCGCGGCCACTCCGGACGGGCCGGCGGACCGCGACCCGGACATGCTGAGCATCTTCCTCAACGGCGCGCACCTGGCGCGGTGGCAGGGCAACGGGTTTGGCGATGCTCGGCGATGACGAAGCGGTGGGACGGCTGTACGCGGGACTTGAGTCCCTGGACCCGACGTTCGTACGGGCGCAGGCCGGCGTGCGGTACGACCTGGCGCACGCGCACCTGCCACGCGGCGAGTACGACCAGGCCAGCGACCACCTGCGGCAGGCCCGACCGCTGGCCAACCGCACCGGCTCGGTACGTCAACTGCGGCCAATCGACATACTCAGCTCGCTCCTGTAGCGGTGTACCTGGCCCGGTTGGCGAGGATGTGCAGCAACGCCACCAGCGTGCCGGAACCCATGAGGCCACCCTTGGCCATCAGCCCGGGGATGTCCGCCAACGGCACCCACTGCACGTGCCCAGCTTCCTCCAGGTCGGTCGGCTCGCCCACCTTCTCAACTCCGCGCCCGAAGAAGATCTCATGCGGCGAGTCCACCATGCCGATCATCGGTTGGAACGTCACGACGTGCTCAAGCCCAGCCGGCCGCCACCCGGTCTCCTCCTCGACCTCCCGCAGCGCGGTGGCCAACCCGTCCTCGCCGGCGTCCACGATCCCGCCGGGCAACTCCCACCCGAACTGATCCGCCACGAACCGGTACCGCCACAGCATCAACACCCGGTCCTGATCGTCCAGCACGGCCGCGATCGACACCCGCTGCAACGTCACCACGTGATGCTCAAACCGCTCCACCCCGGGCGGCTCCACATCCCACAGCTCCAGCTTCACCCACCGGTTGTCGTACAGCTCCCGCTTGCCGTGAAGCTGCCAACGCTCCAGCCCCCCGGGCGTCTCGGTCAGCGCACCTCCAGGCACGCGATACGAACTCCGTCCGTGTACCTCTAGCACGCCTTCTGTAACGAGCCTGGCGAGCACTTGTCGGAGCGCGGTGCGGCCGACTTCCAACTGTGCGACTAGAGCTCGTTCGGAGGGGAGTCTGTCCCCTTCGTGGAGTTCGCCGTCAACGATCCATGATCGGATCGTCTCATACACCTGTCTCGTCTTGGGGCCCATTCGGAGGATTGCTCCTTTGAGTGAATTGCATTCGTCTAGCTGTCGCCTTTTTCCAGTGTCTTGATCGCACCGCAGCGGCATCTAATATACGACCACTTTCCTTTTACCGGACGATTTCGCCATCCGTAGCGCTATAAAACTCTGGCGCAGATCTTCACCGATGCCGACCGAAAAAGTGAATTGGCCAGGTTTCTGCTTCGCTGACAAAATTTCTGAGATGGTCGCTGTCTGTGATGATTCGACCCGAGCCAGGATGCTGTCGCCTCCATGAGAGATGACATCGATTCCCGGTGTAATCTCCAATTCGCTCACCAAAGACTCTATCGACTGCGTAATTAGCGCGGACGTTTTTTTGAAGGACTCCACATCGTTGGCTAGGATGTGCGCCTCGATCTTCACCCCCACGTCATCGCCATCAATGATAGCGTATGGCACATATTCTCCTGGTTGGTCTAAGTGCAAGTTTTTCTAGAGGTAGTCGATCACCTTGGTCGGCCCTGCGGCTGGAATGAGTGCCCCCAAGGCAAACGCAAGCGAAGTGGGTGCAGAAATAAAGAGTCGACCCTCTGCGGGCAATCCGTTAGCGCCACTGTGTGCGGCGAGGTGTGCACTCCACCTTTGCACCACTTCCTTGAGTACAGCGTTGTAAGCCTTGCTGTCATCTGGGAACGACGCGACATGGCGAGCAAAGATAAGCGCCGTCTCGCATGTGTCGTTCGCTGCTACTTGGTATCTTGCGTGTGAGCCGTGACGAGCCGCGTCCATGGCGTCGGTGACCATATTGGGCGAACCGCTGGCGATATGGATGATAAGTGCATGCCTATTATCTGCTGACGCGGGGCCGTTCAGTTGTTGAGTGGTGATTTGAATTAGTGAAGTGAGCGAATAATTGCCTTGTAGAGTCTGCGGTCCGTTAGGTGCGCCAAGTAGCCGCAGCGGGGGCAATGGAGCTGCGGTGCCGGAAGGTGGGATATTGAAAACGGAAATCTCTCTGAAGTCGCGCACGCGCAACTGAGATCCCTGGGTGCTGTTGAATAGTTGGCTACCTAGGTTGTACGAATTTGCAAGTCCGCACGTCAGGTAGAAGGAGATTCCAGTGGATCTCTTTGGGTTCTCTTCGCGGAGTCGGGCTTCGATCACTCGCTGAGTGATTCCAACTCTATCTGTACTTGCCCCGGGGCTTAGCTCGTCCACGTTGACATAGAAGGAACTAACGTGTTGGCTTCTGGCTTCGCGTGAGTATTCGAGCAGTCTGGTGTCCAGCCATGCGGAATTTGGGTTTGGCTTTAGAAATACTGCCACTCCAACGCCTGTCTTGCCGTAGATGGAGAGCCAGCTTCCCGCAAGCATCATGGTTCCGAAGGCGGTGATCCCGATTTTCGTCCCATTGCCTCCGGGGATCATGTCGAGGAACTCGGGCATGATTGATGTCACGAGTGCCGTGCCGATCGCTGCGATCAAGGCAGGTAGAACTGCGCTGTCTTCGCTGACTCGTCGGTAAATCCGCCTCAGGCGCCCCGCCATCAAGTTCCCTCCTAAAACCAGGAAGGCCAACCTATATCCTGCGCCGTTCCCACGTCCGAGCGTTGCGGGCTGGGGCCGTCTGTGGGCCGTGCGAGGACGGCCCAGGGCGACCAACGACGACCGGCAACGACCGAGAGGCCCGGCCCCCGATCTCTCGGCGCGGGGCCCCTCGTCCTGCTGCTGACCAGGTCAGATCCAGGAGTCGAACCACATCCGGGCCTGCCAGGACGAATAGGGGATCGTCATACCGGTGTAGATCGGGAAGAAGTAGATGAAGTTCCAGATGATGAGCAGCACGAGGGTGCCCGCGCCCACCGCGCCCCACATGCGGCGGCTTTCGGTGGCCGAGGGCGGGCCCAGGAAGGCGCCGATCATCATCGTCACCGCCAGAGCCAGGTAGGGGACGAAGGCGACGGCGTAGAAGTAGAAGATGGTGCGGTCCTGGTAGTGGAACCAGGGGAGGTAACCGGCGCCCGCGGCGCAGAGGATGGCGCCGGCGCGCCAGTCGCGGCGCAGGGCCCAGCGGTAGAGCAGGTAGACCAGGGCGAAGCAGGCGGACCACCACAGGAGCGGGGTGCCGAGGGCGAGGATCTCGCGGGAGCAGCCGGCGGTGGCGTGGCAGCCGTCCTGGCCGAGCTTGGGGGACTGGAAGTAGTACGAGACCGGGCGGCCCAGGACCAGCCAGCTCCACGGGTTGGACTGGTACGGGTGGGGCGTGTGGAGGCCCACGTTGAATTGGTAGACCTGGTACTCGTAGTGCCACAGGCTGCGGATCGGCGCCGGGATCCAGGACCAGGTGCCGCCGCGGCCGTCCGCCCAGTGCCGGTTGTAGGCGTTCTTGGAGGCGAACCAGCCGGACCAGGTGATGAGATAGGTCACCAGGGCCACGCCGATGACCGACAGCACCGACCAGACCAGGTCCTTGCGCAGCACGGCGAGCCGGGGGCGGCGGGCGCCGGCCAGGCGTCGGGCGCCGACGTCCCACAGCACGGTGAGGATCATGAAGAAGGCCAGGAAGTACAGGCCGTTCCACTTGCTCGCCGCCGCCAGCCCGAGGAAGAAGCCGGCCCCGATCCGCCAGGGCCGCCAGCCCATGCCGACCCGGCCGCCGGTGTGCGGATCGGGCCCGGCGAAGCCGTCCGCGTCCACCGGGAGCGCGCGGGCCAGCCGGGCCCTGGACCAGTCGCGGTCCACCAGCAGGCAGCCGAACGCGGCCAGCGCGAAGAACATGATGACGAGGTCGAGCAGCGCGATCCGGCTCATCACGTAGTGCAGGCCGTCGACCGACATCAGCAGCCCGGCCAGGCAGCCCAGCGCGTTGGAGCGGAACAGCCGCCGCCCTATCCGGCACAGCATCAGCACCGACAGGGTGCCGAGCAGCGCCATCATGAAGCGCCAGCCGAACGGGTTCAGGCCGAAGAGCCACTCGCCGGCCGCGATCATCCACTTGCCCATCGGCGGGTGCACGACATAGCCGGGGGCGTCGGACAGCGGGATGACCTGCGGGTGGGCCAGGATGTCGGGGTTGGAGATCTTGCCGTCGGGCCAGGTGCCCTCGTAGCCGAGCTTCAGCAGCGACCAGGCGTCCTTGGCGTAGTACGTCTCGTCGAAGACCACCTCGTGCGGGTTGCCCAGGTGCCAGAAGCGGATGAGGCCGGCGAAGGTCGCGACGAGGACCGGCCCGATCCAGCCGGACCACTTCGCCAGCCGGTGCGCGGCGGCCGGGCCCAGGCCGAAGACCTCCCACAGGCGGGTTCCCGGCTCGGGGAAGGGCGGGACCAGGCGCTCCCGGGTGTCGGTGACCTCCCGCTCGGCATAGCCGAACCGGCGTAGCCGCCGTGCCCAAGCGCTCGGCTCTTCCTCTGCCGGAACGTCCTCGTCGGCACGATCCTGGGTCGCGGTCTCACTCGTCACCGGGCCATCGTAGGGAAAGGGCCTGAGAATGCGATGTGCATGTCGATCCCCGCCCGCTTTTGTCCCGTTTCTGCGGGTGGGAGGGCGGGTGGGCCGCCCGGTGGAGGACCGGTGGCACGGGGAGCAGGCGGGGGAGCGCGCCCGCGGGTGGGAAACTGGCCGGGTGACCAGCTCAGCCGCAGGCGTCCTCGTACTGGCCGGAACCCCGATCGGCGATCCCTCGGACGCCCCGCCGCGGCTGGGGGTGGAGCTGGCCGGCGCGGACCTGGTGGCCGCCGAGGACACCCGGCGCTTCCGGCGGCTGGCCCAGGCGCTCGGGATCGAGGTCACGGCGCGGGTGGTGTCCTACTTCGAGGGGAACGAGGCCGGGCGCACCCCGGAACTGGTCGAGGCGCTGGTGGGCGGCGCCCGGGTGGTGCTGGTGACCGACGCGGGGATGCCCTCGGTGTCCGACCCCGGATACCGGCTGGTGGCCGCCGCCGTGGAGCGCGGCATCACGGTGACGGCCGTACCGGGTCCGTCCGCGGTGCTCACCGCGCTGGCGGTGTCGGGGCTGCCGGTGGACCGTTTCTGCTTCGAGGGCTTCCTGCCGCGCAAGGCGGGGGAGCGGCTGGCCCGGCTGCGCGAGGTGGCCGCGGACCGGCGGACGCTGGTGTACTTCGAGGCGCCGCACCGGATCGACGACACGCTGGGCGCGATGGCCGAGGTCTTCGGCGGGCAGCGGCGCGCCGCGGTCTGCCGGGAGCTGACCAAGACGTACGAGGAGGTCAGGCGCGGCCCGCTGAAGGAGCTGGCCGCCTGGGCCGCCGAAGGGGTGCGCGGCGAGATCACCGTGGTCGTCCAGGGCGCCCCCGAACCGGGCCCGTCCGAGCTGACGCCCGCCGAACTGGTGGCGCGGGTGGCGGTGCGCGAGGCGGCCGGGGAGCGGCGCAAGGAGGCCATCGCGGCGGTCGCGGTGGAGGTCGGGCTGCCCAAGCGCGAGGTGTTCGACGCGGTGGTCGCGGCCAAGCACGGCGCGGGGGACGGCAGAGCCACGCGTACGGCTGGTGACCGGACGGCCGACGACCCAGTGTGACGATACGATTCTGCTGGGTGACCAGGGTAAACCCGGGGCCTGGCAAAGCAATTGCGGCCAACTTCCCCATACGCCCCAAATCCTGCCCAAGAGTCGGGCGCCCCTCCTGCGCGGCCGGGCCGGGTGGCGTTCGCTGAAGGTGCGAAGTCCCGCTCCGGGCAAGGCGTCCGGAGGGCACGCAGGAGCTGCCATGAGCACAGGGGAACCCAACGTCATCGAGGCGTACGCCTTCGCGTGCCTCAACTGCGGTCACGGCTGGGAGCAGAGTTACGAGATCGAGCACCACACCGACACCCATGGGCACCCCTTCGTCAGGTACCTGGTGGACGGCCGCAAGGTGCCGTCGCCCCTGACCCGCCCCACCTGCCAGAACTGCGACGGCCACCTGGTGCGCATCATGCGGGCCGGCCAGGTGTCCGGGATAGCCCGGCGGGCCGGCCACCGCGGGGAACGGCCCGCCGCCCGGCGGCCCTGGCACCGCTCGGTCCTGGCCTTCCTCCACCTCGGGCAAGGAGGGGCCGAAACGGCGTAACGACAGCGGTGACAGACCCGTAAGGAAGGGTCCGGAGGTCCAGGGACCAGTCCCCGTCCCTAGGATCGGACCATGCCGACGAAGAAGGACCAGGACCGCGCCGCCGACGAGAACGCCGAGCCCCGCGCGGGAGGCGACGGCGCCGGGAGCGCCGCCAGCAGCGCCGGCCGCGGGTCCGGCAAGAACGCCGACCGGAACACGCCCCCGCCGGCGCCCGAACCGCTGCGGGTCGCGGTCGCCGACTCGCACACCCACCTGGACATGCAGTCCGGTACGGTCGCCGACGCGCTCGCCCGGGCCGCCGCAGTCGGCGTCGACACCCTCATCCAGGTCGGCTGCGATCTGAAGGGCTCCCGCTGGGCCGCCGAGACGGCCGCCCGGCACGACAACATCTGGGCCACCGTGGCTCTGCACCCCAATGAGGCACCCCGGATCGTCAACGGCGACCCCGACGGCTGGTCCCGGCAGGGCGATCGCCCGGCGGGCGGGATGGCCGAGCTGGACGCCCAGATCGACGCCGTCGCCGAACTCGCCGCACTGCCCCAGGTGCGCGGCGTCGGCGAGACCGGCCTCGACTACTTCCGCACCGGGGCCGACGGGGTGGCCGCCCAGCAGCACTCCTTCCGCCGGCACATCGCCATCGCCAACCGGGAGGGGAAGGCGCTGGTCATCCACGACCGCGAGGCGCACGACGACGTGCTGCGCATCCTGCTGGAGGAGGGCGCCCCGCAGACCGTGGTCTTCCACTGCTACTCCGGCGACGCCGCGATGGCCAGGCTGTGCGCCGAGCGCGGCTACTACCTCTCCTTCGCCGGCACCGTCACCTACAAGAACGCGCAGAACCTGCGGGACGCGGTGGCCGTCACCCCGCTGGACCGGCTGCTGGTGGAGACCGACGCGCCCTTCCTGACCCCCGTCCCGCACCGGGGCCGCCCCAACGCGCCCTATCTCATCCCGCTCACCCTGCGCGCGATGGCGGCGGCCCGCGGCGACGACGAGGACACGCTGGCGGCGGCGGTCGCGGCCAATACGGCGCGGGCCTTCGGTTACTGATCCCCGGACGCGCCGAGCCGGAGGTGCCGGCGGTCCCGCGACGGCCGGGAAGGGCGGGCCGCTCCGGCCGATAGCCTTGCGGGTGTGAGTACGACAGACCCCGGCGCCCTGCTGGGACCGGCCGACATCCGCGAGCTGGCCGCCGCGCTGGGCGTGCGGCCGACCAAGCAGCGCGGCCAGAACTTCGTCATCGACGCGAACACCGTACGGCGGATCGTGCGCGCCGCCGGGGTGGGACCGCGGGACACGGTGGTCGAGGTCGGGCCGGGGCTCGGATCGCTCACCCTGGCGCTGCTGGAGGTGGCGGACCGGGTCACCGCGATCGAGATCGACGACGTCCTGGCCGGGGCGCTGCCCGCGACCGTGGCGGCCCGGCTGCCGGAGCGGGCCGGGCGCTTCGCGCTGGTGCACGACGACGCGATGCGGGTCACGGAGCTGCCCGGGCCGCCGCCGACCGCGCTGGTGGCGAACCTGCCGTACAACGTGGCCGTGCCGGTGCTGCTGCACATGCTCGCGACCTTTCCGGGCATCGAGCGGACCCTGGTGATGGTGCAGGCCGAGGTCGCCGACCGGCTCGCCGCCGGGCCCGGCAGCAAGGTCTACGGAGTGCCGTCGGTGAAGGCGAACTGGTACGCGGAGGTGAAGCGGGCCGGGTCCATCGGCCGCAATGTCTTCTGGCCCGCGCCCAATGTGGACTCCGGGCTGGTCTCGCTGATACGCCGCGACCCGCCGCGCACCTCGGCGTCGCGCGGCGAGGTGTTCGCCGCCGTGGACGCGGCCTTCGCCCAGCGCCGCAAGACGCTGCGGGCCGCGCTGGCGGGCTGGGCCGGGTCCGCCGCCGCCGCGGAGGCCGCACTGCTCGCCGCCGGGGTGTCGCCGCAGGCACGCGGCGAGGCGCTGACCGTGGAGGAGTTCGCGGCGATCGCCGAGCACAAGCCCGGCCCGTAGCGGCAGGGCACCGGGCCCGGCCCATGACACGGTCCCGTCCCCCGGCACGGCCGGCCGTACGGGCCAGGTAGTTTCGATCCGTCCAGCCCCGTCCAGCCCCGTCCAGCCCCGTCCAGCCCCGTCCAGCCCCCGTCCGGCCCCGTCGAGCCGCCGGGCCGGACCCACCCCCCGCACCCACTTCCGAGGAGCCCCCGCTCGTGACCGCCGTCACCGTACGCGTGCCCGCCAAGGTCAATGTCCAGCTCGCCGTGGGCGGGCGCCGGCCGGACGGGTTCCACGACCTGGCCAACGTCTTCCTCGCCGTCGGGCTCCACGACCTGGTCACCGCCGAGCCCGCCGACGAGCTGCTGATCACCGCGGCCGGGCGGGATGTGGCCTCGGTGCCGCTCGACGCGACCAATCTGGCCGCCAGGGCGGCGATCGCGCTGGCCAAGCTGCACGGCGTCGAGCCCCGGGTGCGGCTGCACATCGACAAGGACATCCCGGTGGCCGGCGGCATGGCCGGCGGCAGCGCGGACGCGGCGGGCGCGCTGCTGGCGTGCGACACGCTGTGGGGGCTCGGGACGCCGCACGACGAGCTGCTGTCGCTGTGCGCCGAGCTGGGCAGCGACGTGCCGTTCTCCTTCGTCGGCGGGGCCGCGCTCGGCGTGGGGCGGGGCGAGCTGCTGACGCCGCTCGCGGTGGGCGGGACCTTCCACTGGGTGTTCGCGGCGGCGCCGGGCGGCCTGTCCACGCCGGCCGTCTACCGGGAGTGCGACCGGCTGCGCCGGGAGGAGGGGGCCGGGGACACCGTCGCCGAGGTACCGGCGCCGGCCGCCGACCCCGCGCTGCTGGCGGCCCTGCGAGAGGGCGCCGCGGTGGCGCTGGGCGCCGCGCTGGCCAACGATCTGCAGCCCGCCGCCCTGTCCCTGCGACCCGAGCTGCGCGACACCCTCGCGGCCGGCACCGCGGCCGGCGCGCTGGCCGCCCTGGTCTCCGGCTCCGGGCCCACCTGCGCCTTCCTTGCCCCGGACGCCGCCGCGGCCACCCGGATCGCGGCGGAACTGGGCCCCGCGGCCAGGGTCGCCGCCTCCCCGGCCCCGGGAGCGACCGTCCTGCCGTGAGCCCCGCCCCCGGGGCCCGTACGGCCGCGGCGCCGAGGACCGCCGGAGGGCCGACTAGGCTGGAGGGCCGCACCCCCTAGCTGACCCTGGAGAAACACGCACGTGGCCGTGAACCTCGTCAACGTCGAAGCCGTCGGCAAGACATACGGCACGCGCACCCTGCTGGAGGCGCTGAGCCTCGGGGTCTCCGAGGGCGACCGGATCGGCGTCGTCGGGCGGAACGGTGACGGGAAGACGACACTGATCCGGATGCTGGCCAAGCTGGAGGAGCCGGACACCGGCCGGGTCACGCACCAGAGCGGTCTGCGGCTGGGCGTGCTGACGCAGCACGACGCGCTGGACCCGGCGGCCACCATCCGGCACGAGATCATCGGCGACCGGCCCGACCACGACTGGGCCGGGGACGCCAGGATCCGGGACGTGCTGACCGGGCTGTTCGGCGCGCTGGACATGCCGGGCTTCGCCCTGGGACTGGACACCGTGATCGGCCCGCTGTCCGGCGGCGAGCGCCGCCGTATCGCGCTGGCGAAGCTGCTGATCGACGAGCAGGACCTGCTGGTGCTGGACGAGCCGACCAACCACCTCGACGTGGAGGGCATCGCCTGGCTCGCCGGGCATCTGCGCACGCGCCGCTCCGCGCTGGTGTGCGTCACCCACGACCGCTGGTTCCTGGACCAGGTGTGCACCCAGATGTGGGACGTGCAGCGCGGCACCGTCTACGAGTACGAGGGCGGCTACAGCGACTACGTCTTCGCCCGCGCCGAGCGGGAGCGGATCGCGGCCACCGAGGAGGGCAAGCGGCAGAACCTGATGCGCAAGGAGCTGGCCTGGCTGCGGCGCGGCGCGCCGGCGCGTACGTCGAAGCCGCGCTACCGGATCGAGGCGGCCAACGCGCTGATCGAGGACGTACCGCCGCCGCGGGACACCGCCGAACTGATGAAGTTCGCCAACTCCCGCCTGGGCAAGACCGTGTTCGAGCTGGAGGACGTGACGGTCGCGGCGGGGCCGCGGGAGTTGCTCCAGCACATCACCTGGCAGCTCGGTCCCGGCGACCGGATCGGTCTGGTCGGGGTGAACGGCTCGGGCAAGACGTCGTTCCTGCGGGCGCTGGCCAACGCCTGGAAGACCGACGGCGATCAGCAGCCGGCCCGCGGCCGGGTCGTGGTGGGCAGGACCGTGAAGCTCGCGTATCTCTCCCAGGAGGTCAGCGAGTTGGAGCCGACCCAGCGCGTGCTCCAGGCGGTGGAGTCGGTTCGCCAGCGGGTGGACCTCGGCAAGGGCCGGGAGATGACGGCCGGTCAGCTCTGCGAGAAGTTCGGCTTCACCAAGGAGAAGCAGTGGACGCCGGTCGGCGACCTGTCCGGTGGTGAGCGGCGCCGGCTCCAGCTGCTGCGGCTGCTGATGGACGAGCCGAACGTGCTGTTCCTGGACGAGCCGACCAACGACCTGGACATCGAGACCCTGACCCAGCTGGAGGACCTGCTCGACGGCTGGCCCGGCTCGATGCTGGTGATCAGCCACGACCGCTTCTTCCTGGAGCGCACCACCGACCAGGTGTTCGCGCTGCTCGGCGACGCCTCGCTGCGGATGCTGCCGCGCGGGGTCGAGGAGTATCTGGAGCGCCGCCGCCGGATGGTGGAGGCCGCCGCGCCCCCGCCGCCGCCGGTCAAGGAGAAGCCGGCCGGCGACACCCGCGCCGCCAAGAAGGAACTGCAGCGCATCGAGCGGCAGCTGAGCAAGATGGGCGACCGCGAGAGCAGGCTGCACAGCCAGATCGCCGAGCAGGCGACGAACTTCGAGAAGGTCGCCGAGCTCGACGCCGAGCTGCGGTCGCTGCGCGAGGAGCGCGACGAGCTGGAGATGCGCTGGCTGGAGCTGGCCGAGGACGCGTGATCGTCTCCACCGGGCGGGCCGCCGGCCCGGCCACCCGGTCGGCCGCCGGTTCCGGATCCCCGCCGGCCGCCGCGGCCCGTCCCCGACCTGCTGACGGGCCGAACGCAATTGCCGGAAGCTTCTGTCCCGATGAGGGCGCACGCGGTCCGGTGAGCGTGTAGCTTCGCGGCCAATAGGACAGGTCCCCGCAGAACGGGGCGGGGTCGGGACCTTCCTGTTGGCGGTATGCACGGGCACGGGGACCGGCGGCGGTCCTGGCCCCTGGGGGGATTGGGGATACCCGACATGGGCGTACGGCTCGTCGTGGTCGACGACCACCGGCTGCTCGCCGAGGCGCTCGCCTCGGCGCTCAAGCTGCGCGGACACCGGGTGCTGGCCGCGGCGGCCCCGGCGGCCGGCGCGGCCGAACTCGTGCTGAGCAGGTCGCCGGAGGTGTGCCTGTTCGGTACGGCGGCGCCCGCGGAGCCGGGCGCGTTCGACGCGGTGGCGCGGATAAAACGCGAACGGCCGGTGGTGGCCGTGGTGGTGCTGGGCCCGGTGCCCGATCCGCGCGGCATCGCGGCGGCCTTCGCGGCGGGCGCCTCCGGCTACGTACGCCACGACGAGCGGATCGAGGGCGTCGAGCGGGCGATGGCCAAGGCGCGGGCCGGCGAGGTGGCGATCGCCCAGCCGCTGCTGCAAGGTGCCTTCGCCGAACTGCTCAACCCGGCGCGGCAGCCCGACGACGAGGGCGCGCGGCTGCTGGAGATGCTCACCCCGCGCGAGGTCGAGGTGCTGGTGCGGGTCGCCGAGGGCGAGGACACCCGGCTGATCGCGGCGGGGATGCGGATCGCGCCGAGCACCGCGCGCACCCATGTGCAACGGGTGCTGATGAAGCTGGGCGTGGGGTCGCGGCTGGAGGCGGCGGCGCTCGCCGCGCGCACCGGGCTGCTGGACCGGGCGGCGGAGGAGACGGCCGGGTCCGTCTGAGCAGAATCGTCACTGCATGCGTCCGCTTCCCGGCCCCGTCCGCCCACCCGCCATCCGCGTGCCCGCCGAGGCCCTGCCGCCGGGCCGCCGCGACCGCGCGGACGGTGCCCGGCCCGGTCCGGCCGGGTCGCCGGCTGTCCCGCGTACGGGCCCGGCCGGGATTCCCGCCCGCCCGGCCCGGCGGGCCCCGCCCCCGCTGCCGGCCGCCGCCGGGCCCTCCCCCTGTCCCACCTGCCGACATCTGTTCGGCTTTGTTTGGTTACCTGCACCGTGACACCGTGATGGCCTGCTCCGATCATTGTGAAGTTCGGCAGGCTCCGCGCATTGACTGAGCTGTTCTGTTGTGGTTCATTGTGTGCGGTTCTGTTGGGAGATTGTGGTGTGAGGTGCCGCAGGGTGAAGAAAACGACGACCCTGCTCGCGGACGGCCGCGAGCTGATCTACTACGACTCCGCCGATTCGGTGGTGCGCGACGCCGTCGACCTGCGCCCGCTGGAGCCTGTCGCCACGACCTCCGAGGTCCGTGCGGACAGGCTGCTGGGCGACGCGGTGGCGGTCGCCTCGCACCGGCAGGGACGCACCTACCACCCGCCCGCGGACCAGTGTCCGCTGTGCCCGTCGCGAGAGGGGCTGCTCAGTGAGATCCCGGCCGCCGACTACGAGGTGGTGGTCTTCGAGAACCGCTTCCCTTCGCTGGCCGGCGACAAGGGCCGCTGCGAGGTGGTCTGCTTCACCTCCGACCACGACGCGTCCTTCCGCGACCTGACCCCGGCCCGCGCCCGTCTGGTGCTCGACGCCTGGACCGACCGCACCCAGGACCTGTCGCAGCTGCCCGGCGTCGTCCAGGTCTATCCGTTCGAGAACCGCGGGGAGGAGATCGGCGTCACCCTCGGCCACCCGCACGGCCAGATCTACGGCTATCCGTTCACCACCCCGCGCACCGCGCTGATGCTGCGCTCGCTGGCCGAGCACCGCGAACGCACCGGCGGACGCAATCTGTTCGACGACGTACTGGCCGACGAGATCGCCGACGGCAGCCGGATCGTACTGACCGGCGAGCACTGGACGGCCTTCACGCCGTACGCCGCACACTGGCCGTACGAAGTGCACCTCTACCCCAACCGCCGGGTGCCGGACCTGCTCGGGCTGGACGAGGAGGCCCGCGCCGCCTTCCCGGCGGTCTATCTGGAGCTGCTGCGCCGCTTCGACCGGATCTTCGGCGACGACCAGCCGCCCACGCCGTACATCTCGGGCTGGCACCAGGCGCCGTTCACCGCCCCGGACCGGCGGGAGTTCGGCCTCCATCTGGAGCTTTTCACCATTCGGCGGACGTCGGGCAAGCTGAAGTTCCTCGCGGGCTCCGAATCGGGCATGGGCGCTTTCGTCAACGACGTGCCGCCGGAGTCCGCCGCGACGCGACTGCGAGAGGTGGCGACCCCGTGAGTACTCCGCGCAAGAAGCTGCTGGTGACCGGCGGGGCCGGGTATGTGGGCGGCGCGGTGGCCGCGCGTCTGCTGGAGGCCGGGCACGAGGTGGTGGTGCTGGACGATCTGTCCACAGGCTTCCGGGAAGGCGTCCCGGCGGGCGCGCGGTTCGTCGAGGGGCGCGTCCAGGACGCCGCCAAGGTGCTCGACGGCTCCTTCGACGCGGTGCTGCACTTCGCCGCGTCCTCCCAGGTCGCGGAGTCGGTGGCGGACCCGGAGAAGTACTGGCGCAACAATGTGGCGGGCACCCTCGAACTGCTCACCGCGATGCGGGAGTCGGGGGTGCGCACGCTGGTCTTCTCCTCCACCGCGGCGACCTACGGCGAGCCCAGTGAGGTCCCGGTCACCGAGAGCGCGGCGACCGCCCCCACCAATCCGTACGGTGCGAGCAAGCTCGCCGTCGATCACATGATCGGCGCGCAGTGCGCGGCCCACGGGCTGTCCGCGGTGTCGCTGCGCTACTTCAACGTGGCGGGTGCTTACGGGTCCCACGGCGAGCGGCACGAGCCCGAGTCGCACCTGATCCCGCTGGTGCTCCAGGTGGCG
The DNA here is from genome assembly GCF_042650325.1 of Streptomyces polygonati. Taxonomy (NCBI): domain Bacteria; kingdom Bacillati; phylum Actinomycetota; class Actinomycetes; order Kitasatosporales; family Streptomycetaceae; genus Streptomyces; species Streptomyces polygonati. Next base: position 420,473 of record NZ_JBHSBB010000013.1, read on the forward strand.
CAGGGCCGGCGCGCGGAGATCTCCGTCTTCGGCGAGGACTACCCGACGCCGGACGGCACCTGCCTGCGCGACTACATCCATGTGGCGGACCTCGCCGAGGCGCATCTGCTGGCGCTGGACAAGGCCCCGGCGGGCGGGCATCTGATCTGCAACCTCGGCAACGGCGCCGGTTTCTCGGTCCGCGAGGTGATCGAGGCGGTCCGGCAGGTCACCGGGCACCCCGTCCCGACCGTGGTGCGGCCGCGCCGGGCCGGCGACCCGGCGGTGCTGGTCGCGTCCGCCGACCGCGCCAGGGACGTGCTGGGCTGGCGGCCGCGCCGCACCGACCTCGCCGAGATGGTCGGCGACGCCTGGACCTTCGCACAGTCGCTTACGCGGGAGACGCCATGACACAAGCCGCTGCCGGCGAGGCCTTGACCGACGCCTTCACCGAGGTCTTCGGGCGCGCCCCGGAAGGCGTCTGGGCGGCGCCCGGCCGGGTCAATCTGATCGGTGAGCACACCGACTACAACGACGGCTATGTGATGCCGTTCGCGCTGCCGCACACCACCCGGGCGGCGGTCGCCCGCCGCGACGACGGGCTGCTGCGGGTGCACTCGGCGGACATGGACGGCGGGGTGGTGGAACTGGCGGTGGACGCGCTCGCGCCCGGCGCCACCGAGGGCTGGGCCCGCTACCCGGCGGCCGTGCTGTGGGCGCTGCGCGAGGCCGGGCACGACATCGGCGGCGCCGACATCCACTACGCCAGTACGGTGCCGGTCGGCGCCGGGCTCTCCTCCTCGGCGGCGCTCCAGGTGGTCACCGCGCTGGCCCTGACCGAACTGCACGGCGTCGAGCTGCCCCGGCAGGAGCTCGCGCTGCTCTGCCAGCGCTCGGAGAACGTCTACGTGGGCGCCCCGGTCGGCGTGATGGACCAGACCGCGTCCGCGTGCTGCACCGAGGGCCACGCGCTGCACCTGGACGTACGGGCGCTGGCCCAGCGGCAGGTCCCCTTCGACCTGGCCGCCGAGGGGATGCGGCTGCTCGTGGTGGACACCCGGGTCGAGCACGCCCACGCGGACGGCGCCTACGGCGAACTCCGGGCCGGCTGCGAGGCGGCGGCCGCCGCGCTCGGCCTGCCGGCGCTGCGCGATGTGGCCTACGACGACCTGGACGCGGCCCTGGCCGTGCTCCCGGACGAGCGGCTGCGCCGGCTGACCCGCCACATCGTCACCGAGAACCGCCGGGTCGAGGAGGTCATCGCCCTCCTGGACGCGGGCCGCACCCGCGACATCGGGCCCGTCCTCACCGCCGGGCACGTCTCCCTGCGCGACGACTTCCGCATCTCCTGCGCGGAGCTCGACCTCGTGGTCGACACGGCGCTCGCGGAGGGGGCGCTCGGCGCGCGCATGACGGGGGGCGGCTTCGGAGGCTCCGCGATCGTTCTCCTGGAGGAGTCCGCCGAGGCGAAGATCGCTTCCGCGATCACCCAGGCGCTTCCCCGGTCCCGCCACTTCCCCACGACCCCTGGGCGGGGCGCCCACCGCCTCTCCTGACGCCCGGCCCACGCCGCCGCGGCGTGCGCCGTCGCCGGGTGCGGCCGCGTCGTGGTTGTTCGCGCAGTTCCCCGCGCCCCTGGGTGGGGGTGCGTTGCCCTGCGGGGTGAGGTGTGCCCCGTCAGGGGCGCGGGGAACTGCGCGCTCAGGTTTCGCCGGGCTGAGGTCGGGCGACGGCGGGAAGGGGCTCGCCACCGTTGCCGGCGGTAGGGAACTGCGCGCTCAGGTTGCACCGGGCGGGGGCCGGCCGGCGGCCGGCAGGGGCTCGGGACCGTTGCCGGGCGGCGGTGGACGCCCTATCGCGTCACCCCCGCCCCACCCGTGCACCGCCGAAGGCAATTGCGTGGGCGTCCGGCCGGTAACTTCCGTCAAGGAGGTACCAATCGACGGTTGAACGCCTACGCTTTTCCCACGACGCCGGTGGGGGCCGGTGTCCATCAGGGGGCGAGACGCAAGGGGTCCGGCACCCGGGCGAGGGGCGGCGGTCCCGGGCCGGGTGCCGGATCCCACGCGAAAGCCGCCCCGCCGCCACTGGGGGAGTGCCCTTTTACGGGAGTGGTGTCCGTGGGACGAATCCGCGTTCTCGTCGTCGATGACCATCGCATCTTCGCTGAGTCGCTTGCCGCCGCGCTCGCGGCGGAACCCGATGTCGACGTCTCGGCCGCGGGGAGCGGCCCCGCCGCCCAGCGCTGCCTGGACCGGGCATCGGTGGACAACCGGCGGTACGACGTACTGCTCGTCGACGCCGACCTCGGCTCGGGCCCGCGCCCGCCGGTGACGCTGGCCGCGGTGCCACCGCTGTCGCCGCAGTCGGTGGCGGCCGAGCGCAGGCCGCCGGCCGAACCGCGTGACCCGGTGCTGGACGGACTCGCCCTGGTGGAGCGGGTGCGCGCCGACTACCCGGGGACCCGTACCGTCGTGCTGGCCGAGCGGGACGACCCGGTGCGGGCCGCCAGGGCGCTCCAGGCGGGTGCCTCCGGCTGGGTCGCCAAGGACTGCTCGCTGTCCCGGCTGCTGGCCGTGGTCCGCGGCGTGCTGCGCGACGAGACGCATCTGCCGCCCGCGCTGCTGACCGGGGTGCTGCGCGAGCTGACCGCGGCCCGGCGGCACCGTACCGAGAGCGAGCAGCTGGTGGAGTCGCTCACGCCGCGCGAGCAGGAGGTGCTGCGCTGTATGGTCGCGGGCCTGGGCCGCAAGGCGGTGGCCGAGCGGCTGTTCCTGTCGCCGCACACCGTCCGCACCCATATGCAGAACGTGCTGGGGAAGTTGGGCGTCCACTCCACGCTGGCCGCGGTCGCGCTGGCCCGCAGGGCCGGGGTCGGCCCGGTGGAACTCGTGCCGTCAGCCGGGGACGTTGTCGAAAGGCGCGGTCAGCTGTCGTAGCAGCGACGCCAGTTCGTTGCGCTGCCGGTCGCTCAGCTCGCCCAGGATCGCCCGCTCCTGGGTGAGCAGTCCGGCCAGTGCCCGGTCCGCGCGGTCCTGGCCCTCCGTGGTGAGCCGGACCAGCACCCCGCGCCGGTCACTCGGGTCCGGCAGCCGCTCCACCAGCCCGCGCTGGGCGAGCCGGTCGATCCGGTTGGTCATGGTGCCGGAGGTGACCAGCGTCTGGGTGAGCAGCTGCCCCGGCGAGAGCTGATACGGCGGACCGGTGCGCCGCAGCGAGGTCAGCACGTCGAACTCCCACGGCTCCAGGCTGTGCTCGGCGAACGCCAGCCGCCGGGCCCGGTCCAGGTGCCGGGCGAGCCGGCTGACCCGGCTGAGCACCTCCAGCGGTTCCACGTCGAGGTCGGGGCGCTCTCGGCGCCATGCAGCGACCAGCCGGTCGACCTCGTCCTCCATGGCGATCAGTGTAGTAGGTCTGTCGATATGAAGTCTCTTGACATCAAGATAGTGAGGGGTGGAGTCTGGGCAACGAGGCCGGGAGCGCCTCCGGCGACGTGTCGCCGGATGCCCTTCGTGACGGCTCCGCACCAGCCCAGGGAGTTCGCACCGTGCAAGAGTCTCCGACGTGGGACCCCCGCCAGTACCTCCGGCACGCCGACCACCGCACCAGGCCGTTCGACGACCTCGTGGCGCGGATCACCGAACCGCCCGGCGGCGGCGCGCCCCGGATCGCCGACATCGGCTGCGGCCCGGGCACCGTCACCTTCCGGCTCGCCGACCGCTGGCCCGGCGCCCGGATCACCGGCTTCGACAACTCCCGGCCGATGCTGGACGAGGCCGCGCGGCACGCGGGACCCACCAGCGGCGGCGGCAGCGTGGACTTCCGGCCGGCCGACGCCACCGTGTGGACGCCCGACGAGGACTACGACCTGATCGTCTCCAACGCTGCCCTCCAGTGGGTCCCCGGGCACGCCGACCGCTTCCCCGACTGGCTGGAGCACCTCACCCCCGGCGGCACCTTCGCCTTCCAGGTGCCCGGCAACTTCGGTGCCCCCAGCCACACCCTGCTCGCCGACCTGTGCGCGACCCCGCGCTGGCGGGACCGGCTCGGCTCGCCCGACCTCCGCTCCATGCGGGTGCTGACGCCCACCGACTACCTGGAACGGCTCATCGGACTCGGCTGCGAAGGCGTGGACGTCTGGGAGACCACCTACGCCCAACTGCTGCAGGGCGAGGACCCGGTGCTGGAATGGACCAAGGGAAGCACCCTGCGGCCGGTGCTGACCGCGCTGGGCGAGGACGACGAGGCCGTCACCGCGTTCGTGGCGGAGTACCGCGACCTGCTCCGTACGGCATATCCGCCCGGCCGGTACGGAACGGTCTTCCCCTTCCGCCGGATCTTCGCGGTCGCCCGAACCGCGGGACCGGCGGGGCCGGCACCGGACGGGGCCTGAGCCGGCCGCCCAGGGGCCTCACAAGGTCAGGAACGCCGCGCCCAGCAGCGCGCCGCCGAGGCCCGCCAGGATCAGGGCGATGCGGGCGTTCCGCAGGCCGCCGGCCACCAGCAGGGCCGCCAGCAGCAGCGCGCCGCCGAAGGGGACCCAGGCGAAGAGCAGGCCGCCGGGGCCGGAGCGGATGGCGGTGGTGGTGTCGGGTTTGATCACCACGTCCACCTGGTCGCCCACATGGTGGCGTACCGGCAGGCTCACGGTGACCTGGGGCCGGGCCAGCGCCGAGCCCTTCGGGGCGAACGGTCCGGTGCACTCGTCGGACGTGCCGCACGCGGTCAGCGTCACCGTGCCCTGCTCGCGCCCCTTGGTCAGCACCACGTATTGCGCGGTCTGCCAGGAGTCCCAGCCGGCGGCGACCAGGATCAGCAGCGCCAGCGCCCCCGCCGCCACCATCCGGGCGAAGACTGCCAGCCCCGAGACCCCTTCGGAGTCGTCATTCGCCATGCCGGTGATCTTTGGCCATGGCGTGGCATCCGGTCAACTCGGCGCCTCACCGCGCAGCACACCGCCAACCGCCCACCCCACGGCGCCGGTTGCCGCCGTCAGTTGTTGTACGTGCTCTGCGCCCGCTCCAGGCCCTCGGTGATCAGCGCCTCCACCGCGTCGGCGGCCCGGTCCACGAACCAGTCCAGCTCCTTGCGTTCGGACGACGAGAAGTCCTTGAGCACGAAGGCCGCCACGTCCATCCGGCCCGGCGGGCGGCCGATCCCGGCGCGTACCCGCAGATAGTCCGGGCCCAGCGCCTTGGTGATGGACTTCAGCCCGTTGTGCCCGTTGTCACCGCCGCCCAGCTTGAGCCGCAGCGTCGGATAGTCGATGTCCAGTTCGTCATGCACGGCGATGATCCGCCCGGTGGGGACCTTGTAGAACTCCTTCAGTGAGGTCACCGGCCCGCCGGACAGATTCATGAAGGTCATCGGCTTGGCCAGCACCACCCGGGGGCTGCCCGCGCCGATCGGGCCGATCCGGCCCTCGACCACCTGCGCCTGCGCCTTCTGCGCCCGTTTGAACTTCCCCCCGATCCGCTCGGCGAGCAGATCGGCCACCATGAAGCCGATGTTGTGCCGGTTCCCCGCGTACTCGGGACCGGGATTGCCCAGGCCGGCGATCAGCCAGGGATCTGCGTTGTCGCTCATCCACGTCTCCGTGTCGTCGTATCGGGGCAGGGCGCACCGGACAGCAGGCCCGCGCGAGGTCCGGGAGGGAAGGAGGCCCCGCGCGTGAAGCAGCCGCCGCCGCACCCCGGAGGGTACGACGGCGGCCGGGTGCTTCGCTCCGGGATTCCGGCCTCGGATCAGGCCTCGGCGCCGGCGGTCTCGCCCTGCTCGCCGGCCTCGCCGCCCTCGCCCGCTTCCTCGGTGCCCTCGGCCTCGGCCTCGGCCTGCGCGGAGACGACCTGGATGACGACGATGTCGCCCTCGATGGCCAGCGTGGTGCCCTTGGGCAGCTCGATGTCCTTGGCGAGGATGGCCGCGCCGGCCTCCAGGCCCTCGACGGAGACGGTGACGCCCTCGGGGATGTGCGTGGCCTCGGTCTCGACCGGCAGCGTGTTGAGCAGGTGCTCCAGCAGGTTGCCGCCCGGGGCCGGCTCGCCCTCGACGTTGACCGGGATGTCGACGGTGACCTTCTCGCCGCGCTTCACGGACAGCAGGTCGACGTGCTCCAGGAAGCCCTTCAGCGGGTCGCGCTGCACGGCCTTGGGGATGACCAGCTCGGCGGCGCCGTCGATGTCCAGGGAGATCAGCACGTTGGCGGTGCGCAGCGCGAGCAGCAGCTCGTGGCCGGGGACGGAGACGTGCTTGGGCTCGGCGCCGTGACCGTAGATGACGGCGGGAACCAGATTGGCGCGGCGCACCCGGCGGGCGGCGCCCTTGCCGAACTCGGTGCGCAGCTCTGCGGCGATCTTGACCTCGGCCATGGTGATCGGACTCCTCGTACGGAAAGACGGTGGGAAAGCAGCTGCCGTCGCCCGACCCACGACGGGCCGTTCCACTTACGAGGAGCGCGCCGATAACGGAGAACGGTCCGGAAACGGGTCCGGGGCCTCCCTCGCCGAGCAACGCGGACAGCGTAACCGGCGGGAAGGCCCCGGACGAAATCGATCAGCGAGGCCGGTAGCGGGACCGGGCCCCGGTGGTCAGTGCGGGCTGCTGGCGTCCTCGAAGAGGCTGGTCACCGAACCGTCCTCGAAGACCTCGCGCACCGCGTTGGCGATGGTCGGCGCCATCGACAGCACCGTCACCTTGTCGAGCCTGATCTGGCTCGGGGTGGGCAGCGTGTCGGTGAGGATGAACTCGCTGACCCGGGAGTTCTTCAGCCGGTCGGCGGCCGGGCCGGACAGCACGCCGTGGGTGGCGGTGACGATGACGTCCTCGGCCCCGTTGGCGAACAGCGCGTCGGCGGCGGCGCAGATCGTGCCGGCCGTGTCGATCATGTCGTCGACCAGGACGCAGACCCGGCCCTTGACGTCACCGACCACCTCGTGGACCTTCACCTGGTTGGCGACATCGGGGTCGCGCCGCTTGTGCACGATGGCCAGCGGCGCGCCCAGCCGGTCGCACCAGCGGTCGGCGACCCGGACCCGGCCGGCGTCGGGGGAGACGATGGTCAGCTTGGAGCGGTCCACCTTGCCGCCCACGTAGTCGGCCAGCACCGGCAGCGCGAACAGGTGGTCCACCGGGCCGTCGAAGAAGCCCTGGATCTGGTCGGTGTGCAGATCGACGGTCAGGATCCGGTCGGCGCCCGCGGTCTTGAACAGGTCCGCCATCAGCCGGGCCGAGATCGGTTCGCGGCCGCGGTGCTTCTTGTCCTGCCGGGCGTAGCCGTAGAACGGCACGATGACCGTGATGCTCGCGGCCGAGGCCCGCTTCAGCGCGTCGATCATGATCAGCTGTTCCATGATCCACTGATTGATCGGGCTGGTGTGGCTCTGGATCAGGAAGCAGTCGGCGCCACGGGCCGACTCCTCGAAGCGCACGTAGATCTCGCCGTTGGCGAAGTCGAAGGCCCTGGTGGGCACCAGTTCGACCCCCAACTGGTATGCCACCGCCTCCGCCAGATCGGGGTGGGCGCGGCCGGAGAAGAGCATCAGCTTCTTCTCACCGGTCGTCTTGATCCCGGTCACTGCACCGTCTCCTCGGAGTTCGACTGGTGTTCGACACAGCGTCGCCCGAAGACGGGCGGGCCGGCGGAATTGTGTGCACCGCACACGGTACGCCCCATCCGGGACACCTGTGCACCTCGGAAGGGCCTGATGAGACGACCCTCACTCGCCCAGTGGGTCGCCTTGCCGCTCTGCGCGTTCGGCCGCCTGCGCAGCGGCACTGCCAGGGCGTTTACGGGCGACCCAGCCGTCGATGTTGCGCTGCTGGCCGCGTGCGACGGCCAGCGATCCGGCGGGTACGTCCTTGGTGATCACCGAGCCGGCGGCGGTGTAGGCGCCGTCCCCGATCACCACCGGTGCGACGAACATGTTGTCCGACCCGGTCTTGCAGTAACTCCCGACCGTGGTGTGGTGCTTGGCCTCGCCGTCGTAGTTCACGAAGACGCTGGCGGCGCCGATGTTGGTGTGCTCGCCGATCGTGGCGTCACCCACATAGCTCAGGTGCGGCACCTTGGTGCCCTCGCCGATCGTGGCGTTCTTCATCTCGACATACGTACCGGCCTTGGCCTTCGGGCCCAGCCGGGTGCCCGGCCGCAGATACGCGTACGGTCCGACGCTCGCCCCCGCGCCGACCTCGGCGTGGTCGGCGACGGTGTTGGAGATCCTGGCGCCGGCGCCGACCGCGGTGTCGGTGAGCGTGCAGTTGGGACCGACCTCGGCACCCTCGGCGAGGCTGGTGGCGCCCAGCAGCTGGGTGTTGGGGTGGACGAGCGCGTCGGGCGCGAAGGTGACGGTGACGTCCACCCAGGTCGAGGCCGGGTCCACGATGGTGGCGCCGTCCAGCATGGCCCGCTCCAGCAGCCGGTCGTTGAGCACCCGGCGGGCCTCGGCGAGCTGCACCCGGTTGTTGACCCCGGCGATCTCGCGGTGGTCGGCGGCCACGAAGGCGCCCACCCGGTGGCCCGCCTCGCGCAGGATGGCCAGGGTGTCGGTCAGATACTCCTCGCCCTGCGAGTTGTCGGTGGTGACCTTGCCCAGCGCCTCGGCCAGCAGCCGGGCGTCGTAGGCGTACACCCCGGAGTTGATCTCGGCGATGGCGCGCTGCGTGTCGGTCGCGTCCTTCTGCTCCACGATCGCGGTGACGTCCCCGCCGGCGCCGCGCACGATCCGCCCGTAGCCGGTCGGGTCGGGCACCTGCGCGGTCAGTACCGTCACCGCGTTGCCGTCGCCCTCGTGCGCGGCCACCAGGGTGGTGAGCGTCCCGACGGTGAGCAGCGGCGTGTCGCCGTAGGTGACGACCACCGTGCCGTCCAGCGCGACGCCGCGCCGGGTCAGCTCGTCCAGGCCGGTGCGGACCGCGTGCCCGGTGCCGTGCTGCTCGTGCTGGACCGCGGTCAGCGCCCGCGGATCGAGCCCGGACAGATGCTCGGTGACCTGCTCACGGGCGTGGCCGACGACCACGACCAGGTGCTCGGGCTCCAGCGCGCGGGAGGCGGCGACGACATGGCCGACCAGGGAGCGGCCGCACAGCGTGTGCAGCACCTTGGGGGTCGCCGACTTCATACGGGTGCCCTCACCGGCGGCGAGGATGACGACGGCAGCCGGGCGGTTGGGGCTCACGCGGGAGACTCCTCGGCTTCGGGTGTTGGACACCCGCAGGATACCGACGGGTCCGACCAGGAAAACGATCCGCTCCGCCGCCAGGACTCGAACCCGGACTTAAGGCACCAAAAGCCCCAGTGCTGCCGATTACACCACGGCGGATCAACTCGACTCTCCCGACCTGACGTCGGGCCTGCCGGTCTGCTGGCCACCATCATGCCGTACGACCCCCCGTGCCCGCGACGGTGATCCGGCCTGATGCGGCGGCGCTCCGGAGTGGAGAGCCGCCCGGCGGGAAGGCGTGGGAAAAGACATCAAAGGACCGATAGGGCCAAGTGGTCCTGTTGCCCCGGCGCGCGCCGCTGCAATACTTACGGAGCCGTAGGTTACGGGCGTAACCGACACGACCGGCCGCCGACCACCTCGACCGCCACCAGACACCCCCCAGATGTCGCCGACTCAAGGGACAGCCATGACCACTCAGACCGACGTGATCACCGAGTCCCGGGAACCCGGGCCCTCAGGACAGGAGCCGGTACCCCTGGCCACCCTCGGGGGTGAGAAGAAACGCTCGATCGAACAGATCGCGCTGCTGCTGTTCATCTGCGTCCCCTTCGTGGCGCTGGCCGCCGCGGTGCCCCTGGCCTGGGGACACGGACTCAGCTGGCTCAATGTCGGGCTGATGGTCGGCATGTATTTCCTGGGCTGCCACGGCATCACCATCGGCTTCCACCGCTACTTCACGCACGGCTCCTTCAAGGCCAACCGCCCGCTGCGGGTGGTGCTGGCGGTGGCCGGTTCGATGGCGGTCGAGGGCCCGATCGTGCGCTGGGTCGCCGATCACCGCAGGCACCACAAGTTCAGCGACGCCGAGGGCGACCCGCACAGCCCGTGGCGCTACGGCGAGACGCTGCCCGCGCTGATGAAGGGCCTGTGGTGGGCCCACATGGGCTGGCTGTTCGACGAGGAGCAGACCTCGCAGCAGAAGTACGCGCCCGACCTGATCAAGGACAACGACATCCGCCGCATCTCGCGGGACTTCTGGCTCTACACCGCGATCTCGCTGCTGCTGCCCGCGCTGATCGGCGGCCTGGCCACCATGTCGTGGTACGGCGCGTTCACCGCGTTCTTCTGGGGGTCCCTCGTTCGGGTGGCTTTGCTGCACCACGTGACCTGGTCCATCAACTCCATCTGCCACGCGGTCGGCAAGCGCCCGTTCAAGTCCCGGGACCGCTCCGGCAACGTCTGGTGGCTGGCCGTGCTGTCCTGCGGCGAGTCGTGGCACAACCTCCACCACGCCGACCCCACGTCCGCCCGGCACGGCGTGCTGCGCGGCCAGGTCGACTCCAGCGCCCGGGTGATCCGCTGGTTCGAGATGGCCGGCTGGGCCACCGATGTCCGCTGGCCCACCGAGGAGCGGATCGCCGCCCGGCGCACCGACACCGTCGAGGAGCCCGTCAAGCAGGCGGCATGATGGTCGGATGAGCGACCGAGGCGGCCCCAGCGACGGCACAGGCGGCGGGGACGCCCGGGAGGACGTCCCGACGCCGGCCGGTCGGCCGGGCCCGGCCGCGCCGCGCGCCCGGCGGGTCCGCATGACCGGCAAGGAGCGGCGCGAGCAACTGCTGGCCATCGGCCGCGCCCTGTTCGCCGAGCGCGGTTTCGAGGGCACGTCCGTCGAGGAGATCGCTCACCAGGCGGGCGTGTCCAAACCGGTGGTCTATGAGCACTTCGGCGGCAAGGAAGGCCTCTACGCGGTCGTCGTGGACCGCGAGATGCAACGCCTGCTCGACATGGTGACGGGGGCGCTCACCGGCGGCCACCCGCGCGAACTCCTGGAACAGGCCGCGTTCGCGCTGCTCGACTACATCGAGCAGTCCACCGACGGCTTCCGCATCCTGGTCCGTGACTCGCCGGTCGCCCAGTCCACCGGCACCTTCGCCTCGCTGATCAGCGACATCGCCACCCAGGTCGAGGACATCCTCGGCCGTGAGTTCGAACAGCGCGGCTTCGACCCCAAACTGGCCTCGCTCTACGCCCAGGCGCTGGTCGGCATGGTCGCCCTGACCGGCCAGTGGTGGCTGGACGCCCAGCGCCCGGCCAAGGCGGAGGTCGCCGCCCACCTGGTGAACCTGTCCTGGAACGGCCTGTCCGGCCTCGAACCCAGGCCCCGCCTGATCGGCCACCGCGAGAACTGACCGGCCCCGCGCCTTTCGACGCGGGGCCGGTCGTCTGCGCTCATATATTCGTACGGTCGTACGGTCCGGCAGCGCTGACCGGTGCCAGCGGGTGCCAGCTGGTATCAGCCGGTGTTGCGCAGGCCCGCCGCCACACCGTTGACGGTCAGCAGCAGCGCCCGGGACAGCAGCGGGTCCGGCTCCTCGCCGCGGGCCGCCGCCGCCCGCTGCCGGGCCAGCAGCGTCACCTGGAGGTACGAGATCGGGTCCATGTACTGGTCGCGGATCCGGAAGGTGCGCGCCAGCGCCGGGCTGGCCGCCAGAAGTTCACTCTCCCCGGTGATCCGCAGCACCTCGCGCACCGTCAGCTCGTGCTCGGCCTCGATCGCCGCGTAGACATGCTTCAGCTCGTCGGGCACCAGTGTCTCCACGTAGTGCCGGGCGATCCGCAGATCCGTCTTGGCCAGCGTCATCTCGACGTTGGACAGGAAGTTGCGGAAGAAGTGCCACTGCCCGAACGCCTCGTCGATGACCGCGTCCAGACCCGCCTCGCGGGCGGCCTTCAGACCCGAGCCGACGCCGAACCAGCCGGGCACGATCTGCCGCGACTGCGTCCAGCCGAACACCCACGGGATCGCCCGCAGTCCGTCCAGGCCCGCGCCGGAGTCCGGGCGGCGCGACGGCCGCGAGCCCAGGTGCAGCTCGGCGAGCTGGTCGACCGGGGTCGAGGCGAAGAAGTAGGCCGGCAGGTCCGGGTCCTCGACCAGGGTCCGGTAGGCCGAGTGCGCCGCCTCCGAGACCAGGTCCATCGCCGAGTCCCAGCGGGCGAGCATCTCGTCGGACTGCCGCGGCGCGGTGTGCAGCGCGGACGCCTGGAGCGTGGCGGCGACCGTCAGCTCCAGATTCTCCCGGGCCAGCGAGGGGATCAGATACTTGTCGGAGATGACCTCGCCCTGCTCGGTCACCTTGATCTCACCTTCCAGGGTGCCCCACGGCTGCGCCAGGATCGCGGTGTGCGAGGGGCCGCCGCCGCGCCCGACCGTGCCGCCGCGGCCGTGGAACAGCCGCAGCCGCACCCCGTGCCGGTGCGCCACGTCACGCAGCCGGCGCTGCGCCCGGTGGATCTCCCACTGCGAGGTGGTGATGCCGCCGAACTTGGAGGAGTCGCTGTAGCCGAGCATGACCTCCTGGACATCCCCGCGCAGCGACACCAGCCGCCGGTAGGAGGGGTCGGACAGCATCTCGTCCAGCAGCTTGTCCGCGATCTTCAGCTCGTCGGTCGTCTCCAGCAGCGGCACGATGCCGATCTTGGCGACGCCGGCGTGCAGATCGATCAGCCCGGCCTCACGGGCGAGCACCGCCGCCGCGAAGACGTCGTCCGAGCCCAGGCACATCGAGATGATGTACGACTCCATCACCTCGGGCCCGAACCGCTCGAAGGCCTCCCGGACGGTGTGGAACACCCCGAGCGTCTTGGCGCCCGCCTCGTCCAGCGGCGCCGGGGTCGGGGCCAGCGGGCGGCGCGAACGCAGCTCCTTGGCCAGCAGCTTGCGCCGGTAGTCGCGGGGCATGTCGGCGTACCGCCAGGACTCCTCGCCCAGCCGGTCGAACAGCTGCCCCAGCGCGTGGTGGTGCGCCTCGGCGTGCTCGCGGACGTCCATCGTGGCCAGTTGCAGGCCGAACGCGGACAGGGTGCGGATCGTCCGGTCCATCCGCCCGTCGGCGATCAGCCCGCCGCGGTGGGCGCGCAGCGAGTCCTGGATCAGCTGGAGATCGCCCAGCAGCCCGGCGGTGCCCAGGTAGTCGCGGCCGGGGACGTGCGGAGTGCCGTTGGCCAGGCGCTCCCGGGTGTTGATCAGCTTCTGCCGGATACAGGTGGCCTTGAGCCGGTAGGGCTCCTCGGCGTTCAGCCGCTTGTAGCGCGGGCTGATCTCCGGCAGCGCCACCAGGTCGTTGGACAGCGAGTCCAGCAGCTCCTGGCTCGCGCCGGAGTTGCGGATCGAGTTGGACAGCGCGCCGCGCAGCAGGTCCACCAGCGCCAGCGCGTCGGTGATGCCGTGCTCGTGCTGGAGGATCAGGACGTCCCAGGTGACCTGCGGGGTGACATTGGGATTGCCGTCCCGGTCGCCGCCGATCCAGGTGCCGAAGGTCAGCGGCCTGGTCTGCGCCGGCAGCGGCACACCGACCCGCTCCAGCTCGGCCGCCAGGTCCTCCAGTACGTCGCCGACCGCGCCCGCGTGCAGCTCGTCCAGGTAGTAGATGGCGTTGCGCGCCTCGTCGGCGGGCTCCGGGCGGACCACCCGCAGCTCGTCGGTCTGCCACAGCAGGTCGATGTTCTCCGCGAGCCGCAGATCGGCCCGGCGCTTGTCGCCGTTGCCGCCGCTGTTGTGGCCGGCCTCCAGCAGTTCGGCGATCCGGCGCAGCTTGTTCAGCACCGAGCGGCGGGCCGCCTCGGTGGGGTGCGCGGTGAAGACCGGCCGGACGTTGAGGTTCCGGACGGTCTCGCGGACGTGTTCGGGGTCCCCGTCCTTGAGCAGGTCGGCGGTCTGGGCGAGCAGACCGCCTTCCAGGGCGCGCCGCTCCCGCAGCTCGCGGCCCCGGTGCACCTGCTCGGTGACGTTCGCCAGATGGAAGTAGGTGGAGAACGCGCGGACCAGCTTGGCCGCGGTCTCCAGGTCGGTACGGCCGAGCAGGGCGGCGGCGGCCTCGCCGTCGCTGCGCGTCAGGGCGCGTACCTTCTCCACGAGGTCGAGGAGTTCCTGACCCTCCTGCCTCACCAGGGTGCCGCCCAGCAGCTCACCCAGGCGTCGGATATCGGCTCGCAAGGTGGTGCTGCTGTCCGGGGCGGTGTCGGCGCTGCTCACAGGTGCGGCTCCTTGTGCAGGGTGATGGACGGGGAATTCGCCGTACGCGCCCCTGCGTACATACCCGACGTACGTACCCGAGACGTTTGCGGCGTACTCGCGGACCGCGCTGTCCGACCGCTCCAGGATAGGTGGCCCTTCTCACGGCGAGACGGCCCGCCCACCTGACGGACGGAGAAGGGGCCGGTGCCTTCCGCGGGGTACGGCCTAGGCTGGAGGCCATGAGTACGACGGGGGCGCACGTACACGACGACGGGGCCGCGGGACCGCCCCGGACCGGATGGTGGTGGTGGACGAGGCGGCGCGGCTTCCTGCTCGACGCTTCGCTGGCGGCGGTATCGGCGCTGGAATGCGCCTTCGAGGGCGGGACCTTCGCGCAGAAGACCGGGATCATGCCCGGCGCGGGGGCGCTGCTGGGCATCGTGGTCGGTTCGGTGCTGCTGCTGCGGCGGCGCTGGCCGGTGGCGGTGGTGCTTGTCGGCGTCGCGGTGTCGCCGGCCCAGATGGGCTTCCTGCTCTCACTGGTCGGCCTCTACACGCTGGCCGCCTCGGAGGTGCCGCGCCGGATCACCGCGGCGCTGGCCGCGATGAACGGCCTGGGCACCATGCTCGTCGCCTTCCTCAACTTCGAGGACAGCCTGCGCGGCTCCACCGACGGCGACTCGATGTCGGTGCCGCTCACCTTGATCGTCTCGGCCCTGATGGCGCTCGGGCTGACCGCGCCGCCGGTGCTGCTCGGGCTGTACGCCCGGGCACGGCGCCGGCTGGTGGAGAGCCTGCGGGAGCGGGCGGACGGGCTGGAACGCGAGCTGGAACTGCTGGCCGAGAAGGCGCTGGAGCGGGCCGAGCGGGCCCGCTCCGACGAGCGCACCCGGATCGCCCGGGAGATGCACGACGTGGTGGCCCACCGGGTCAGCCTGATGGTGGTGCACGCGGCGGCGCTCAAGGCGGTGGCCCTGAAGGACCCGCAGCAGGCGTCGGCGAGCGCGGAACTGCTGGGGGACATGGGGCGGCAGGCGCTCACCGAGCTGCGGCAGATGCTGGGGGTCCTGCGGACGGCTTCCGAGGTGGTGGCGCGGCCGGCGCCGGTGCCGGTCGCCAGCGGCGGCAGCGCCGGCAGCGGCGACGCGGTCTTCATGGGCGCCGCCGGCGAGAGGACCGAGGGGGCTGGCGCGGGCGATACGTGTGCGGACGCCGATACGGTCGGGGGGCCGTGTCTGGCGGAGCTGGCCGCCCTGGTGGAGGAGTCGCAGACGGCGGGGATGGGGGTCGAGCTGACCGTCGAGGGGGAGTCCAGACCGTGCGGGCCCCGGGTCGAGGCGACGGTCTACCGGGTCGTCCAGGAGGCCCTGACCAATGTCCACAAACACGCGGGCGGCGCCAAGGCGCATGTCCGGCTGGCCTACCGCGAGGCCGAGATCGCCGTCCTGATCACCAACGGCCCCTCCGACGGCACCCCCACCACCCCGCTCCCCAGCGGCGGCCACGGCCTGCTCGGCATGCGGGAGCGCGTCACCTCGCACGGCGGCGGCTTCGCGGCGGGGCCGACCCCGGACGGCGGCTTCCGCGTCTCGGTGATGGTGCCGGCGCCGGCGGTGTGAGGACGGCCGGGCCCGGGCGGCCGTGGGCGGGACCGGGTGAGGGCCGGGCAAGCGGGGGTCGGGCGGGTGCCGCTCAGGCGGGCTCGGCCGGGGCCGGCGGCTCCTGGTCCTCGGGCAGGCCGCGGCCGGTCAGCGCCGCGAGGGTGGCCCGGATGTGGGCCAGGTGTGCCCGGATGTCGTCGCGGTGCTGCTCGTGCTCGCGCAGCATGCGCTCGGCCTCGCGCCGCACCCGGTCCTCCTGCGCCCGCGCCTGCGCGATGAGTTCGCCGGCCCGGGCCTCGGCCGCCGCCTGCTCGGCCCGCAGCGACTCCTCCGCGTCGGTCCGCTCCCGGTGCGCCTCGGCGAGCCGGTGCTCCGCGTCGGCGAGCAGATCGGCGAGCCGGCTGTTCACCCCGGCGTCCCGCTCGGCCAACTCGTGCTCCAGCGTGGCCAGCCGCTCGCGCCGCGAGCGCTCCGCCTCGCCGCGCCCGCGATCGGCGTCCTCCCGGATCGCGTCCAGCGCGGCGCCGGCCTCGCCGCGCACCGCGTCCGCCTCGGCGCGGGCCCGGCCCAGGATCTCGGCCGCCCGGGCGCCCGCCTCGTCCAGCACCCGCTGCGCCTGGTCCTCGGCGGCCACCAGCCGCGCGGACGCCGCCGCCCTGGCCTCGTCCTGAAGGGTGCGGCGAGCGGTGTCCGCCGCGTCCCGCGCGTACTGCGCCTCGGCCTCGGCGCGGTCCCGTACCGCCGCCGCCTCCTCCTCGACCAGCCGCAGCAACTCCTGGGCGCCGGTGCCGAGTACGTCGAAGGCGGCCGAGGTCAGCGCGTCGACCTGCTGCCGCAGCTCGATGTACTCCGCGTCCATCTCATTGGCCAGCACGGTCAGCCGGGCCGCCCGCTCCCACGCCGCGTCCCGGTCCTCCGACAGCTCGTCCAGGAAGCGGTCCACCTGGTCGGGCCGGTAACCGCGGGTCCGCACGCTGTCGAAGCGCCCCCGCGCCGCTGTCGATGCGGTCGTATCACTACTCATGGCCACTGCCTCTCGCCCTCGCCGTCGGGCTGATCCGTGGTGCCCATTTTTCGCTTAGGTCCGAATTGTACGAGTGTCGACACTCCGAGGTGTCTCCTACCCCGGAAACACGGACGGGCCGGGTGGAAGGCACACCTTCCACCCGGCCCGCACCAAATGGTCGCCGGACGGTCACCGGGACGGCTACAGCAGCCCGTCCCACATCTGCTCGACCAGCACCGACCACCAGTTGTCCGGCGAGGCGATCGCCGCCGGGTCCTGGGCGGCCAGCCGCGCCTGGAAGTCGACCGTCCAGCGGCCGGCCTGCTCCGGGGTCAGTCCCAGCCGCAGCCGCCACATCCGGCCGAGCAGCGCGAGGCTGCGGGCGAACTCCGGCAGGCTGGAGTTGACGAACTGCGGCGGCACCGGCGGCCCGCCCGCCGCGGCCTCCAGCGGCACCGCGACGATATGCGCGGTGCCGTACTGCACGCACAGCTGCTTGCCGAAGTCATTGCCCATCACCAGATACGAGCCGGCGTCCGCGGCCGGCCGCACCCCGCGCTGCTTGGCGAGTTCGGCGAGGGTCGGCACCGGCTGGCCCGGCTGGACCTGCGCCCAGAAGAACGGCCCGAAGTCGATCGGCAGCCCCGCCCACACCAGGGTCTGGGCCACGATGTCCGGCACGCCCTGGCGCGAGACCGCGCGCTGCTCGAAGCGGAAGACGCCCTTCGGGCCGAACGCGTCCGCCAACTCCTGCCCGATCACCTCGAGACCGACCGGCTGCACCCGCTGCACCCGGTGCGGGTCCGGCATCGGCACCCGCTGCGGCTGCGGGCGCGCGGGCGCCCCCGCGACCTGGTGCAGCTCGCCCTGATGGGTCAGCAGATGCCGCACGCCCCGGCGGCGCTCGGCGTGGTCCCGGCCGTAGGGCGCGGTGTGGCTGATCCGCACCTTGGGCCAGCTCTCGCGGATCATCCGGGCGCAGTAGCCGCCCGGCAGCTCGCACGACTCCAGCTCGGTGTGCAGCTCCAGCACCTGCTCGGGGCGCACGCCCAGCGACCGCAGCTCGTGCAGGATCTGCCATTCGGGATGCGGCGTCCCCGGCGCCGACCGCCGGATCACCTGCTGTTCGCTGCCGTCCGGCGCGCGGTAGCGCAGCACCGCCATGTACCCCGGCCCCACGGTGGGCACCGACGAGGCGGGCTGCGGCGGATAGCCGTAGGCGGGCGGCGCCGGTGGCGGCGGGGTCGCCGATCCGGCCAGCACCGTGGCGGCGTAGTGGGGGTCGGCTCCTGCCGGTGGCGGCGGCGGACCCGCGTAGGCGGGCGGCGGCGGGCTGCCGGCTCCGGGCGGGGGTGGGGGCGAGGGGCTCGCCGGGCGGGCGAGCACGGTGGCGGCGTAGTGGGGGTCGGGCCCCGGCGCCGGGGGAGGGAGTGGTGGCCCCGCTGCCGGGGGTGGCAGCGGTGGCGGCGGGGGTCCGGCGAAGAGGGTGGCCGCGTGCTGCGGATCGGGCTTCCCGGGTGTCCGCGGCGGGGGCGGTGCGTCCGGGCTCCGGCCGGCCGGTCCGGCAGGCGGCAGCAGACTGCTCCGCGACGCCTTGGCCGTCTCCAGGTCGGCGATGTCCGCGGCCCCGAGCCCGGGCGGCGGCAGCGGTACGGGCGGCCCGACCGGTGGCGGGTAGGACGAGCCCCCCGCGGTGTGCGGCATCCCGGGGCGCGGCGGAGCGGCGGCCGGGGGCCGGGACTCCTGCCGCGGGGCCGGCCTGCTCACCGGCGGCGGACTCAGGGTGGGCATCAGCTGCGTCCTGGCCTCGGAGCCGGGCGGCAGATCCTCCTCCGCCCGGTCGTCCCCGCTGATCGGCGGCGCGAACACGGTGGCCGGTATCGCGACGGACTGCCCTTCCCCGGTGTCACGCACCGTCTTCCCGGCCCAGCCGCCGTGGCCCGCCTCCGGCTGCGCGGGCGGCGAACCGGCCGGCGGGCGGCGGAAGTCGATGCCCTTGGAAGCCGGGGCGGAAGCGGGGGCGGCAGCCGGAGAAGGCGGAGGAACGGGTGCGGGTGCTGGTGCGGGTGCGGGGGAGGGGACCGGCGGGGGGACAGGGGAGGAGGACACCGGCGCGGGGGAGGCCGACGGTGCCGCGATGTCGTAGCCCCGGCCCGCGGGCCGCCGCCGGAAGTCGACGCCGCCCGGTGCGGTCGAGGCCGGCGCCGCCGCCTCCCGGCCGGGCGCACCCGCCGACGCCGACGCCGTGTGCCGCGAGGCCCCGGTGCGGGAAGTACCGGAAGAACCGGCGGCGGAAGCGGAGTAGGGGTCCGGGACACCCCGCGGGTCGGTCTGGTCCTGGAGCCGCTGCGGGGGAGTGAGCAGGAAGGAGGTCGCCTCCAGGTCCACCCGCCGGGGCGGCTCCGGCACCGCGTCGCTCGGGACCGGGCCGTACTCCTCCTCGTAGCGTCGGATCAGCTCACCGATGGGCAGGCCGGGCCAGAGGGTCGCCTCACCGCTGTCCCGGGCGATGACGACCCGGACCGCGCCCTCGTCGGAGGTCGGGCCGTCCGGCCGCGCCTCGGACCAGACCACGAAGCCGAGGTCGAACTCACGGACCCGGATCTCGCGGGTCTCGTACGCGGACACACCGCCGTTGACCCAGCGCTCCGCGCGCTCCTGGGCCTGCGCGAAAGTGACCATGTGCGCCTCACCCCTCCACAGCCACGGCGGCGGCGAAACCGCCGTCCACCATCAGATTCGCCACCGTCTCCAGCTCCGCCGGATTGCCGGCCAGCCGCAGCAGAAAGGCGTCCAGCGTGTCCCCGCACGGCTGGAGCAGCTCCGCCACCCGGTCCGCCGGACCGCTCCAGCGCTCGCCGTCCCGCACGTCGTCATAGCCGCAGAACCAGATCGAACCGGTCCGCCCGCCGCGCGTCTTCACCGCGAGGATGCCCCCCTGCACATAGCCGATGGCCAGATAGTCCTTGGTGAGATGGTCCCGCAGGCATTTGTTCACGTACACCAGGTCGTTCACCGCGGCGTCCTCGCGGACGGTGAAGAACGGCTGGTCGACCAGGAGTCCCAGCCCGGCGTCGAGGGCCACGCCCCGGGGCGCGCAGCCGCCGGCCGCCTTGAGGAAGGCGCGGTAGGCGCCCGGCAGCCGGTAGCCCAACTCCTCCTCGACGTCGCGCACCTGCTCCTCGCCGACCGCCACCGGGTCCTTGGGCAGCGCGAAGTGCACCGGGCGGGGGTCCTGCAGCGGGCGGGTGCCGCGCTTGCCGTGGTCGGCGACGGAGGTGGCCAGTCCGCCGTGGTGCCGCAGCAGCGCCTTGACCTCGACCGGGATCAGCTCCAGGCGGCGGCTGCCGCGCACATGGTGCCAGGTCCAGCCGTGCGGGGTGGCCACCGGCGACAGGCTGCCCCACAGCTCGTGGCCGGCGGCGTGCAGCGCGGCGTTGGCCGAGACGTAGTCGGTCAGCCGCAGTTCGTCCACGCCGAAGCCCTCCGGCGGCTGCGCGATCTCGGCGGCGGCCCGGGCGTAGGGCGAGAAGTCGGGATACCCCTCGTCGTCCACCCACACGCCCTGCGGATACCGGGCCGCCCGCACCGGATCGGGGAAGTGCACGACCTGTCCGGCGTAGGCCGCGTTGGGCGGCGCCGACCGCCCCGCGGCGACCGGTCCGGGAGGCGCTCCCAACCCCTGCCGATCTGTCGTCATGGCCGTTTCCCCCTGCTCCTGCCTGCTTTTCAACCGCTGACGGACAGCCTAGGGGTTTCGGCGCAGGTCGCGTCGGCCTCGCTCGCGCACCTGTGGACAACCGGTCCGACTACCGCCCACGCCCGGTGGAAAACTCGGATATCCGAAAGTGCGGGCGACTCAGCCCCCGGCCGCCGCGCGCAGTTTGGCGGTCTGCTCCAGCGGGATCGCGGCCCGCAGTGCGGCCGCCTTGTGGTCCACGCGCAGCGTCTCGTACGCCGCGGTGGTGTCCCCGCTGCGGACCACCGTGACCAGCACCGTCCCCCGGGCGCCGGCGGCGGTGTCGGCCAGCGTGTAGGCGACCTGCTGGTCGCCCAGCCGGACGCCGCCGTCCGGCACCGGGCGCACCTGGAACGACGTGGTGACACCGCCCCGGGTGAGCCGGTAGCCGCGGCAGGTCCGCAGCGCGGTGGTCAGCCCGTCCAGCACCGAGGCGGCCTCGCCCGGCCGGTAGGAGGCGATCACCTCCAGGCTGATGGTCTTGGCGTTCTTGTCCGCGGCGGCGGTGTCGGTGACCGTCGCGCCGACGTAGACCTGCCGCGGGTGCGCGGGGCGGCCCGCCCACTGATCGGCGATCGGCCCGCACCCCGGCTGGTCGACCTGCTGCGGCCCGCCCAGCAGTTGGGCGCCAGCGGCGGCCGGCACCACCGTGACGTGCGGGATGTCGGAGGAGGTGAGCAGCGCTTTGACGAGCAGGGCGGCGGGTCCCGCGTCGGACGCGATCGTGGGTTCCGGCCGCTTCGCGCCCCCGCCCGAGCCGCAGCCGGCTGTGAGGGCCAGCGCCGGCAGCAGGGCGACGGCGAGCACGGCCGCCCGGACGCCGGCGGGGCCGCGGGCGGGTCGGCGGGTGCGTATACGTAGCGGCATCGCGGTGTTCCCCAGGTCTCGTGGCCCCCGGCGGCCGTCCCGTCGCCCGCCCGGACCCGCGGGCGACGACGGCCCGCTGCCGCGCGACCTTACGGCACCGGGTCTGGCGGCACGCGACGCCGCAGATCGCGTGGCCGACCGGCTGCCACGCGGAGGCGGGCGGGAAGCGCTCCTGGTCCGGCGCGGCCCCCGCCCGGGCCGGGCCGGTGGTGGGCCGGTCGCGCCGTTCCCCGCGCCCTTGCGGGGCGCACTTCGCCGGTCGGCGGTGCGGCGGCCCGGGGGACCGCGGGGACAAGCACGACGCCGCTACGGGCGCCCGAACCACCCGACCCGCCAGCCGCCTTCGCGCACCGCGCCCGGCGGCCCCCCCGCGCCTGGCCGCCGCACGGCTACTTCGCCTGCGCCGCCTTCAGCTTGTCGCTCTGCTTGCGGGCCACGTCGAGGGGCAGTTGGCCGGGCCCGCCGGCCGCCTTCACCGACAGGTAGGCGGTGATCGTGTCGCCGGTCTTCACCACGGTCACCAGCGCGGCGCCGGTCTTCTTGTCGGCCGTGTCGGTCATCACATAGGACGCCGACGCGTCACCGGTGGCCACCGCCGGGCCCTTGGTGATGGCGAACGGCGTCTTCGTCCCGGTGTTGTCGACCGCGCTGAAGGACGTACAGGTGCCCAGTGCGGCCTTCACCGAGTCGATGACCTTCTGCGCGTCACCGGGCGCCTGGCTGGCGACCAGCATCTGGTCGATCTGGTCCGGGTTGGTCTGGCCGGTGGTCTTGGCGAAGGCCGCGCCGACGAAGGCCATCCGGGGGATCTTCGGCTTGCTGCTGGTGATGTCGGCCAGCGGCTGGCACTGGGGCTTGTCCGCGGTGAGCGTCGAATCGTCCTGGGAGTCCGTGGCGGTCGTCTGCGAGACCTGGACCGTCCAGCCCGGCACATCGGCGGTGGTGATCAGCGCGCTGGTGAGCTGGGCCTTGGTCAGCGGCACCTTGCCCGGGGGCGTGGTCGAGGCCGACGGCTTCGCCGTGCCGGTCTTGGCGTTCCCGTCGGCGTCGGACGAGTTGCCGGAGCAGGCCGCGGCCAGCAGCAGGACGGGCAGTACGGCGGCGGTGGCGGCGGCACATCGGGTCTTGCGCATGAGGGTCACATTCCCTGTTTCGGCGGTGGGGGGACCCGCTGGGCGGGCCGACTGATGATCCTCCCGCCACCGGGGCCGTATCGTCCATGGCATCTGTCGTACCTGTGTACGCCCTGTGTACGTGCCACCGACCCACCGTTATGGGGCGGTGACATGGCCCACACGGAGCGGGTGACGGACGGCGATCCGCTTCCCCATCCGACCGCCGGTTTGGCACTCTGATCACCATACGGGGGACCGCCCGCCCCAGGGCGGGCGCACGGAGGGATGTACGCACAATATGACAATCCACCTGCCGGCGGCGGGGGCCACCGACCCGAGGCCGCACTGGAGCGCGCCGTACGATCCCGGCGGCCCACCGGTGCTGCGGCACCGCAGGGACGGCATCCTGCCCGCGGTGGCCGCCGCGCTGTCCGTCCGGGACGAGGTGCTGACCTGCACCGGGTCCAAGGGCGAACAGCCGGCCGAACTCCACCCCGTGGTAAGGGACTTCCTGGACGCGCTGCCGGTCGGGCAGCGCGAACGCTTCACCGGCCGCTGCCCGGAGGCCGTACTGATCTCCCGCCACCTCACGGCTGTCGAGGCCAGCCGCGGCAAGCGCGCCTCCCGCCGCCCGCTCACCCAGAACGAGGCCCGCAAGTCGCTGCGCGGCGCCAAACTCACCGCCCGCCGGATCCGGGAGGACGGCGACCCCGCGCACGGCGCCTACGCCCCGCCCTGCCGCTCCTGCGCGCCCCTGCTGGCGCACTTCGGGGTGCGCCCCTTCGATCCCGCGGCGGAAGAGGCGTGAGCGACTTCATGCCGGCCAGCACCCGCTTCCCGGTCGGCGTGGACGCCGCACTGCGGGCCGCGGGCTGGGAGCCGGGCCGCTGGGACATCAAGCAGGCCGAGGAGTGGGCCGATCTGCTGCGGGCCCACACCTCGCCCGGCGGCCACCGCCACGCGGTGTTCCCGGCCGCGATCGAGGCGTGGGCGGAGTTCGGCGGCCTGCGCATCCCGGCGGTGTCCGGACCCGGGCGGCAGATCGCGCCCGGCGCCGTGCTGGTCGACCCGCTGCGCGGCCTCCACCTGGCCCGCACCCTCGGCGACCTCGGCCGGGCCCTGGAGACGGAGATCAGCCCGCTCGGCGAGGAGCCGGACACCGGCGCGTTGCTGGCCATCGACGCCGAGGGCCGGGTCTACGCCGTCGACCACACCGGCGACTGGTACGCGGGCCCCGACGTGGACCGCGCGCTGGCCGCCCTGCTCGGCGGGACGCGCCCGGTACGGCTCAGCCTGAACTGACCCGCCCCGGAGGCCGCCCGGACCCGGCGCCCGGGTCCGGCTCCCGCGCCGCCGCCCAACTCCCGCGCGCCCGGCGGCACTTCCGTGTACACGACACCTTCGCACGTACCCGTCGCGGACCCCGACACCCGGGTACGCCGCAGGTAGCGGTCCCTTAGGGGGAGCTACCTACTTCGGGCGCCCGACGGTTCGTACCGCCGGATGACGATCCGGCCGCCGCCGGTCCCTACGGTCTTACCAGGGGTGGAGAGCCCCACCCCCGCGGCGGGGTGGGGCTACCCCCACCACCGGAACGGAGACCTGCCCCATCGTGCCGCCGCGCACGCTCCAGCAGGCTGAGACGTACCAGCGGCAGACCGCACACCGCACACCGCACCGCAGACCGCACCCACCGCAGACCGACATCAGGAGTGAAAGTGACGACGGCAGTGACGATTCCCAAGTCCGGGGGCAACGGAGAGCGTTCGGCCGTGGCCGCAGCCGCCCGCGCGGTGACCAAGGCGTACGGCTCCGGCGAGACGCGGGTCCTCGCCCTGGACTCGGTCGACGTGGACATCGCGCGGGGCCGCTTCACCGCGATCATGGGCCCCTCGGGCTCCGGCAAGTCCACCTTGATGCACTGCCTGGCCGGGCTCGACACGGTCACCGAGGGCAGCATCTGGGTCGGCGGCACCGAGATCACCCGGCTGAAGGAGAAGAAGCTCACCCGGCTGCGCCGGGACAAGATCGGCTTCATCTTCCAGTCCTTCAACCTGCTGCCGACGCTGAACGCGGTGGAGAACATCACCCTGCCGATGGACATCGCCGGCCGCACGGTGGACGGCGACTGGCTGAACCGGGTGGTGGAGACCGTCGGCCTGGCCGACCGGCTCAAGCACCGCCCGACGCAGCTGTCCGGCGGCCAGCAGCAGCGGGTCGCGGTGGCCCGCGCGCTCGCCGCCCGCCCCGAGATCATCTTCGGCGACGAGCCGACCGGAAACCTCGACTCCCGGGCCGGCGCCGAGATCCTCGGCTTCCTGCGCCGCTCGGTGGACGAACTCGGCCAGACCATCGTCATGGTCACCCACGACCCGGTGGCGGCCTCGTACGCCGACCGCGTGCTGTACCTGGCGGACGGCGTGATCGTCGACGAGATGACCAGCCCGACCGCCGAGTCGGTGCTGGAGCGCATGCTGCGCTTCACCGGCGACGACTCCCGGACGCCGGCCCGCACTTCGGCCCGCACTTCGCCCCCGGCTCCCTCCCTGACCTCGGCCCGGACCCTCTCCCTGCCGTCCGCCCCGGTCACCGGCTCCTCCGACGCCCACGGGAGCACGTCGTGATCGTCCTGAAGACCTCGGTGCGCAACTTCTACGCGCACAAGGGCCGTATGACGCTCTCGGTGGTCGCCGTGATGCTGTCGGTGGCGTTCGTGTGCGGGACGCTCGTCTTCACCGACACCATGACCTCGACCTTCGACAAGCTCTTCGGCTCCACCGCCTCCGACGTCACCATCAGCGCCAAGAAGGTCGACGACGCGCAGGCCACCGGCAAGCCGGACGCGGTGCCGGCCGCGCTCCAGGGCAAGCTGCTGAAGGTGCCGGGCGTCGCCGCCTCCTACCCCGACGTCACCAGCCAGGACGTCACGGTCGCCGACGCCCGCAACGACAGCATCAGCCCCAGCAGCGGCGCCCCGACCATCGTCAGCAACTGGGACCCGACCGAGACCAAGGCCGTCACGATCACCTCGGGCCACGTGCCGAGCGCCGCCACCGACGCGGTGCTGGACGCGGACACCGCGAAGAAGCACCACCTGGCGATCGGCGACTCACTGCGCGTCATCGCGGCGCCCGGCGACTTCGACGTCACCATCAGCGGCATAGCGACCTTCAAGACCACCAACCCCGGCGCGGCGGTGCTCTACGTCGACACCGCCACCGCGCAGGCCAAGCTGCTCGGTGACCCGCACGCCTACACCGGCTTCGGGCTCACCGCTGCCCCGGGCACGAGCGACGACCGGCTCAAGCAGAACGTCACGGCGGCCATCGGCCACGGCTACACCGTCGACACCGCGGCCGAGACCAAGCAGAAGGACAAGAACGACATCGGCGGCTTCCTGGACTTCATGAAGTACGCGATGCTCGGATTCGCCGGTATCTCGGTGCTGGTCGGCGTCTTCCTGATCGTCAACACCTTCTCGATGCTGGTCGCCCAGCGCACCCGGGAGATCGGCCTGATGCGGGCGCTGGGCTCCAGCCGCAAGCAGGTCAACCGGTCGGTACTGATCGAGGCGTTCCTGCTCGGCGTCACCGGCTCGGTGCTCGGCGTCGGCGGCGGCGTCGGACTGGCCATCGGGCTGATGAACGTCATGGGCAAGGTCGGCATGAAGCTCGACACGTCCGAGCTGACGATCAAGGCCACCACACCGATCGTCGGCCTGGTCCTCGGCGTCGTCGTCACGGTGCTGGCCGCCTACATCCCGTCCCGCCGGGCCGGGAAGATCTCCCCGATGGCCGCGCTGCGCGACGCCGGCACCCCCGCCGACGCCAGGGCCGGGCGAATCCGTGCCGCGATCGGCGTGCTGATCTGCGCGGCCGGCGGCTTCGCCCTCATCGCCGCGTCCCAGGCGGCCAAGGCCTCGGCCGGCGGCGGACTGCTCGGACTCGGCGTGCTGCTGACGCTGATCGGCTTCGTGGTCGTCGGGCCGCTGCTGGCCGGCTTCATCGTGCGCGCCGTCAGCGCGGTGGTGCTGCGGTTCTTCGGCCCGGTGGGGCGCCTCGCCGAACGCAACGCGCTGCGCAACCCGCGCCGTACCGGCGCCACCGCCTCGGCGCTGATGATCGGCCTGGCGCTGGTCTCCGGCATGTCCGTGGTGGGCTCCTCGATGGTCGCCTCCGCCAACGACCAGCTCGACAAGTCGGTCGGCGCCGACTTCATCCTCCAGATCGGCTCCAACGGGGGCCAGACCTTCACCCCCGCGGTGGAGAAGGCGGTGAAATCCGCCCGCGGCATCCAGCACTTCACCGACTACACCTTGGTCAACGCCAAGCTGACGCTTCCGTCCGGCAAGGCGGTCAAGGCGGACATCACCGCGGCGGACGCCAGCTACGCGCAGGACCTGCGGCTCGACACGGTGAGCGGCAAGCTGGCGGACGCCTACGGCAAGGACGCGATGTCCGTGCCGGAGGGCTTCGCCAAGGACAACGGGGTCAAGCTCGGCGACGAGCTGACCGTCGCCCTGGTCGGCGGCTCCACCGCGAAGCTCAAGGTGGCCGCCGTCACCAGCGACGACACGGCCATCGAGCACGGCACGATGTTCACCGACATCGACACCGCGCGGCGGCTGCTGCCGGCGGGCCGGATGCCCGGCGACTTCATGATGTTCGCCAAGGCCGTGGACGGGAAGCAGGACGCCGCCTACGCCTCGCTCAAGGCCGCGGTCAAGGACTACCCGCAGGTGCAGGTCCGCGACCAGGCCGACTACAAGAAGCTGATCCAGAGCCAGGTCAACCAGCTGCTCTACATGATCTACGGCCTGCTCGGCCTGGCGATCATCGTGGCCGTCCTGGGCGTGGTCAACACCCTCGCGCTCTCGGTCGTCGAGCGGACCCGTGAGATCGGGCTGATGCGGGCGATCGGGATGTCGCGGCGCCAGCTGCGCCGGATGATCCGGCTGGAATCGGTGGTCATCGCCCTCTTCGGCGCACTGGTCGGCCTGGGCCTCGGCCTCGGCTGGGGGTCCAGCGCCCAGCAGGTGCTGGCCTCCCAGGGCCTGGGCATCCTGAAGGTGCCGTGGCCGACGATCATCTCCGTCTTCATCGGCTCCGCGGTGGTCGGTCTCCTGGCGGCCCTGCTGCCGGCCTTCCGGGCGGCGCGGATGAACGTCCTCAGCGCGATCGCGACGGACTGAGCCCGAGCGTGACCCTTGCCGGGCTGGGGCTGGGGCCCGGCTGCCCCCGGAGCGCGGGAAGCCGCGCTCCGGGGGCAGCCGCGAATCCGGCGGGGGGCAGCCCCTGACCGTCCTCGCCGGTCCTCGCACCGTCTCCTCCTGGCCGCGCAGTTCCCCGCGCCCCTTTCGGGGCACGTCTCGCCCTTGCCGGTGTGGGCGCTCGGCGGGGGTGCGCCCCGCAGGGGCGCGGGGAACTGCGCGCTCAGCCACGGCGGGCTTGGCAGCCGGGACCGGTCCGGACCCGTTGCGGTCGTTGCCGGGCCTTGGGCCGGTGGGGGCCGGTCGCGCAGTTCCTCGCGCCCCTTTCGGGGCGCGTCGTGTGCCCTCGGTGGTGCGGGCCCCGGGCAAGGGGCGCCGGCCCTGGGCGGGTGGTGGCGAGCTTGCCGCCCGGCGGGGGGTGGGCCCCGCATGGGCGCGGGGAACTGCGCGACCAGCCACGGTGGCGTGGCAGTCGGCAGCGGGCCGGGCCCGTTGCGGTCGTTGCCGGGGTTCGTGGCGGGTGGGGCGGCGTGGGACTTGGGCCCCCCGCCGGAGGCGGTGGGTGGGGGTGGGCGGTAGGTCGTACGCTGGAAGCTACCCCCGGCCCGTGACACGTGTCGGGCGGTTCGCGTTGCCCGTACGGCAGCGTGCTTCTTCGCTGCCTGCCCCCCGGGACGGAATCCTGATGAGTCTGAACGGTCTGGTCGACGTCGTCGTCGAGGACGCCGCCCTCGCGGAGGCGGTGGCCGCCGCCGCGTCCGGCGCGCGCCCGCTGGTGGACCTGGTCGGTCCGCCCGCCGCCCGCCCGATGGCGATCGCCGCGCTGGCGGCCCGCGCCCGGCGCACCGTACTCGCGGTCACGGCCACCGGGCGGGAGGCCGAGGACCTGGCCTCCGCGCTGCGCTCGCTGCTGTCGGCCGACGCCGTGGTGGAGTACCCGGCGTGGGAGACGCTGCCGCACGAGCGGCTCTCGCCGCGCAGCGACACCGTGGGCCGCCGCCTGGCGGTGCTGCGCCGGCTCGCCCACCCCAGCGCCGACGACCCGGCCGCCGGACCCGTACAGGTCGTGGTCGCACCGATCCGCTCCGTGCTCCAGCCGCAGGTCAAGGGCCTGGGCGACCTGGAGCCGGTGTTCCTGCGCAGCGGGCAGAGCGCGGACCTGGGCACCGTGGTCGACGGGCTGGCGGCAGCCGCGTACGCCCGGGTCGAGCTGGTCGAGAAGCGCGGCGAGTTCGCGGTGCGCGGCGGCATCCTGGACGTCTTCCCGCCGACCGAGGAGCACCCGCTGCGGGTGGAGTTCTGGGGCGACGACGTCGAGGAGATCCGTTACTTCAAGGTCGCCGACCAGCGCTCCCTGGAGGTCGCCGAGCACGGCCTGTGGGCGCCGCCCTGCCGCGAGCTGCTGCTGACCGCGCAGGTCAGGGCCCGGGCCGCCGCGCTGGCCGCCGAGCACCCGGAGCTGGACGAGATGCTCCTCAAGATCGCCGAGGGCATCGCGGTCGAGGGCATGGAGTCACTGGCCCCCGTCCTGGTCGACGACATGGAACTGCTGCTGGACGTCCTGCCGGCCGGCTCGATGGCGGTCGTCTGCGACCCGGAGCGGGTCAGGACGCGGGCCGCCGACCTGGTGGCCACCTCCCAGGAGTTCCTGGAGGCGTCCTGGGCGGCCTCCGCGGGCGGCGGCGAGGCCCCGGTCGACCTGGGCGCGGCCTCGCTGTGGGCGATCGCCGACGTACGGGACCGGGCCCGCGAGCTGGGCATCCCCTGGTGGTCGGTGAGCCCTTTCGCCGCCGACGAGACCGACGAGCTGGCGGCCGGCCGCCGCGCCAGCGGTGACACCAGCCTGGAGCGCGAGTTCGGCGACACCCTGCGGCTGGGCATGCGCGCCCCCGAGCTGTACCGCGGCGACACCGCCAGGGCGCTGGCCGACACCAAGGGCTGGCTGGCCGAGGGCTGGCGCACCGTCTTCGTCACCGAGGGCCACGGCCCGGCCGCCCGGATGGTGGAGGTGCTGCGCGGCGAGGGCATCGCCGCCCGGTCCGCCGCGGAGGCCGACGGCGCCGGAGGCCCGTCGGGCCCGCTGGCCGCGCTGGCGCCCTCCGTGGTCCATGTCGCGACCGGTTCCATCGAGCACGGCTTCATCGACCCCGCCCTGAAGCTCGCGGTGCTCACCGAGACCGACCTGTCCGGGCAGAAGTCGTCCACCAAGGACATGGGACGGATGCCGTCCCGCCGCCGCAAGACCATCGACCCGCTCACCCTGGTCGGCGGCGACTACATCGTGCACGAGCAGCACGGCGTGGGCCGCTACGTGGAGATGGTGCAGCGCACCGTGCAGGGCGCCACCCGCGAGTATCTGGTGGTCGAGTACGCGGCGGCCAAGCGCGGCCAGCCCGGCGACCGGCTGTTCGTGCCCACCGACCAGCTGGAGCAGATCACCAAGTACGTCGGCGGCGAGGCCCCCTCGCTGCACCGGCTGGGCGGCGCGGACTGGACCAAGACCAAGGCCCGGGCCAAGAAGGCGGTCAAGGAGATCGCCGCCGACCTGATCCGGCTCTACTCGGCGCGGATGGCCGCCCCCGGCTACACCTTCGGCGCCGACACCCCCTGGCAGCGCGAGCTGGAGGACGCCTTCCCTTACGCGGAGACCCCGGACCAGCTCACCACCATCGCCGAGGTCAAGGAGGACATGGAGAAGTCGGTGCCCATGGACCGGCTGATCTGCGGCGACGTCGGCTACGGCAAGACGGAGATCGCGGTGCGGGCCGCGTTCAAGGCCGTGCAGGACGGCAAGCAGGTCGCCGTGCTCGTCCCCACCACGCTGCTGGTGCAGCAGCACTTCGGCACCTTCTCCGAGCGGTACGCGCAGTTCCCGGTGAACGTGCGCGCGCTGTCGCGGTTCCAGAGCGACACCGAGGCCAAGGCGGTACTGGAGGGGCTGCGCGACGGCTCGGTCGATCTGGTGATCGGCACCCACCGCCTGTTCTCCTCGGAGACCAAGTTCAAGGACCTGGGCCTGGTCATCGTCGACGAGGAGCAGCGCTTCGGCGTCGAGCACAAGGAGCAGCTGAAGAAGCTGCGGGCCAATGTGGACGTGCTCACCATGTCCGCCACCCCGATCCCGCGCACCCTGGAGATGGCGGTCACCGGCATCCGCGAGATGTCCACCATCACCACCCCGCCGGAGGAGCGGCACCCGGTGCTCACCTTCGTCGGACCGTACGAGGAACGGCAGATCGGTGCGGCGGTCCGCCGCGAGCTGCTGCGCGAGGGCCAGGTCTTCTACATCCACAACCGGGTGGAGTCCATCGACCGGGCGGCGGCCCGGCTGCGCGAGATCGTGCCGGAGGCGCGGATCGCCACCGCCCACGGGCAGATGGGGGAGTCCCAGCTCGAACAGGTGGTGGTGGACTTCTGGGAGAAGAAGTTCGACGTGCTGGTGTCCACCACGATCGTCGAGTCGGGCATCGACATCCCCAACGCCAACACGCTGATCGTGGAGCGGGGTGACACCTTCGGCCTGTCGCAGCTCCACCAGCTGCGCGGGCGGGTCGGCCGCTCGCGGGAGCGCGGCTACGCGTACTTCCTCTACCCGCCGGAGAAGCCGCTCACCGAGACCGCGCACGAGCGGCTGGCCACCATCGCCCAGCACACCGAGATGGGCGCGGGCATGTACGTCGCCATGAAGGACCTGGAGATCCGCGGCGCCGGCAATCTGCTGGGCGGCGAGCAGTCCGGCCACATCGCGGGCGTCGGCTTCGACCTCTACGTACGGATGGTCGGCGAGGCGGTGGCCGACTACCGCTCGGCGCTCGACACGGGCGGCGAGCCCGAGGAGACGCTGCTGGAGGTCAAGATCGAGCTTCCGGTGGACGCGCACGTCCCGCACGACTACGCGCCCGGCGAGCGGCTGCGCCTCCAGGCCTACCGCGCCATCGCCGCGGCGAGCACCGAGCAGGACATCACCGCGGTCCGCGAGGAACTCACCGACCGCTACGGCAAGCTGCCCGAGCCGGTGGAGAATCTGCTGCTGGTGGCGGGCCTGCGGATGCTCGCCCGCAAGGTCGGCGTCAGTGACATCACGCTTCAGGGCCCCAACGTCCGCTTCGGGCCGGTGGAGCTGCGCGAGTCGCAGGAACTGCGGCTCAATCGCATCTACCCGCGCTCCCTGATCAAGGCCGCCGCGAAGCAGGTGCTCGTGCCGCGCCCCGGGGCCGCGAAGATCGGCGCGAAGCCGGTGGTGGGGCGCGAACTGCTCCAGTGGACGGCGGAGTTGCTGACGACCGTGCTGGGCTGACGGACCGGGCGCGGGGGCGCCGGATGGGGCTGGGCCTATTGACAGGTCCAGACCAATCCGTTTGAGTGCTGACTCGACCCCACTCGAATCCCCCACAAGGAGTGGTCACGTGTCGAGACAACGGATCATCGCCTTCCTCGCCGCTCTCGCGGCCGTCATCGGGCTCGCGATCCTGGTACCGATGGCCTCCACCGCTTCCGCCGCGACCTGCGCTTCGCCGTGGAGCTCCTCCGCGGTCTACACCGGAGGCATGGCAGCCTCCTACAACAGCCACAACTGGTCGGCCAAGTGGTGGACCCAGGGCGAGACCCCCGGCGTCGCCGACGTCTGGGCCGACCAGGGCGGCTGCGGCGGCTCCTCGGGCGGCACCGGCGGTACGACCGGCGGCACCGGCAGCTGTTCGTACCCGGCCTGGGCCGCGGGTCACGCCTACGTCACCGGCGACATCGTCCGCTACACCGACGGCAACTACTACATCGCCGAGCACGACAACCCGGGCTACGACCCGACGATCAGCACCTGGTACTGGGACCCGTACTCCTGCACCGGCGGCACCACCGGCGGCGGCAGCGGTGGTACGACGCCGCCCGGCAACGGATCGTTCGTGGTCAGCGAGGCGCAGTTCAACCAGATGTTCCCGAGCCGGAACTCCTTCTACACCTACAACGGGCTGACCGCGGCGCTGAGCGCGTACCCCGGCTTCGCCACCACCGGCAGCGACACCGTCAAGAAGCAGGAGGCCGCGGCCTTCCTCGCCAACGTCAGCCACGAGACCGGCGGCCTCGTCTACATCGTCGAGCAGAACACCGCCAACTACCCGCACTACTGCGACACCAGCCAGTCGTACGGCTGCCCGGCTGGCCAGTCCGCGTACTACGGGCGCGGGCCGATCCAGCTCAGCTGGAACTTCAACTACAAGGCGGCCGGCGACGCGCTGGGCATCGACCTGCTGCACAACCCCAACCTCGTCCAGACCGATCCGGCGGTCGCCTGGAAGACCGGCCTGTGGTACTGGGACACCCAGTCCGGACCCGGCACCATGACCCCGCACAACGCCATGGTCAACGGCGCCGGCTTCGGCGAGACGATCCGCAGCATCAACGGCAGCATCGAGTGCAACGGCGGGAATCCGGCCCAGGTGCAGAGCCGGGTCAACGCCTACCAGAGCTTCACCTCGATCTTGGGCGTCCCGGCGGGCAGCAACCTGTCCTGCTGAGGGCGGTGGCCTTCCGCTGAACGACTGCCCCCGCCGAAGGCCTGCCCGCTGAACGCGTGCCCCGCTCCCGGTCCTTGAGGAGCGGGGCACGCCTCGCGTTAGGGTGGGCGGTTGTGACCCTCACCGCCGCTGGTACGAACATCCGACCGCTCGCCCCGGGCCAGCGCGCCCGGCTGCTGGTCGCCGACATCGACGGGGGCGCGCCCCGGCTGGTGTACGAGACGACGGACAGCGCCCTGGAAGCGCCCAACTGGACGCCGGACGGGCGCTGGCTGGTCTTCAACCAGGACGGGCTGCTGCTGCGGATCGCCGCCGAGGCGCCTGACGACGGCCCCGGCTCCGCCGCTGGCTCGCGGGCCGGCGCCGGTCCCCGGCCCGAGGTGATCGACACCGGCGGGATCACCGACGCCAACAACGACCATGTGCTCTCGCCGGACGGCGGCACGCTCTACCTGTCGGCGGGCGACGGGCACATCCACGCGGTGCCGCTGGCCGGCGGGCCGGCCCGCCGGGTGACCAACGAGCGGCGGCCCGGCCCCTTCCGGCACTTCCTGCACGGTGTCTCGCCGGACGGCCGCACCCTCGCCTACGTCGGGGTCGAGCCCTACGGCGGTGACGAATGGGGCTACCGGAACATCTTCACCCTGCCGGCCGGCGGCGGCCCCGACACCCGGCTGACCGACAGCCCGGCCCCGGCCGACGGGCCGGAGTTCAGCCCGGACGGCGAGTGGATCTACTTCAACTCCGAGCACGGCGCCACCGCCCCCGGCCACGCCCAGATCTTCCGGATGCGCCCCGACGGCTCCGGACTCACCCGGCTCACCTCGGACGAACGCGTCAACTGGTTCCCGCACCTGTCGCCCGACGGCCGCCATGTGCTCTACATCAGCTTCCCGCCCGGCACCGAGGGTCACCCGGCCGACCGCGATGTCGTCCTGCGCCTGATGGACCCGGACGGTGCCGGCCGGCGCGACATCCTGGCCTTCCCCGGCGGCCAGGGCAGCCTCAACGTCAACAGCTGGGCCCCGGACTCCCGCCGCTTCGCCTACGTCGACTACCCGACGAGCTGATCATAGTTTCGGCCCTCATCCGTCCCAGGCCCGGAAACCGCCGCGAGTGGCACGGACGACCGCCGGGTGCCGCCGCGGTGCTCAGCCGCGGTGGAG
The DNA here is from genome assembly GCF_042650325.1 of Streptomyces polygonati. NCBI lineage: Bacteria > Bacillati > Actinomycetota > Actinomycetes > Kitasatosporales > Streptomycetaceae > Streptomyces > Streptomyces polygonati. Next base: position 454,846 of record NZ_JBHSBB010000013.1, read on the forward strand.
GATCACATACCCCTCGGACTGGGCCATCACCTGATAGGTGACGCCCGGGTGCAGCTGCCCGGCGTACGTCACCGGGTCCGGCACCCAGCCCGAGGTGTTGTCGAGCGCGATGTAGTCGGGCGTCACGCCCGGCGTGTCACCGACCCAGTACACCGTGGTCCGGTGCACCAGCCGGCTGATCGGCCCGACGTTGGCCTCGACACTGGCCCCGTCCGGGATCTCGTCCAGCAGCTTCTCGACCGCCTTGGTGTGCGCGTCGACCTTGTAGGTGGAGCCCTGGTCGAGCGAGGCCAGCGGCAGCGTGAGGGTGAGCGCGAGCGCCGCGCCGGCCACCGCGGCCGGCGCGCCCGAGGCGTAGGAGCGCAGCCAGGGCCGGTGGCTGGCCCTCGACCGCTCGGCCGCGTCCACCAGCGCCAGGAACACCACCGGCATCAGCACCGCGCTGTAGTGCCAGTCGGTGCCCCAGTAGTGGTCGTCGTGCGAGACGAACCGCCAGCCGATGGTCGGCAGCGCGGCCAGGACCAGCGGCGAGCGCAGCGCCAGCAGACCGCTGGTCGGCAGCAGGATCCACAGCAGGGTGTGCACGGCGGTGGCGAAGGGGATGTGCCCGGGCATCGGGGCGCCGTTGCCGTTGAGCTTGTTCCAGTAGTCGTAGCCGCCGGTGGAGTTGAACGCCGGGATGATCACCCCGAAGGCCAGCACCGACGCCGCCACCCCGAAGCCCGCCAGCGCTATTGCCCACGGGCCGTAGCGCACCGCCGCGGACAGCCGCTCCTTGAGGTCGCTGGTGTCGCTGGTGTCCCCGGGGCTTTCCTGGCCCCCTTGGTCGGCGTCCTTGTGGCCGAGGTCACTGTCCCCGTCGCGGTCCCGCCCTTCCGCCCCGTCCCCGGCCGACCCGCCCACCGGCTCGGGCTCGGGTTCGGGCTCCTGCCGGGTGCGCCACCAGACGATCACGCCGATCGCGGCGGCCGTGATCCCCATGTCCTCCTTGACGAAGACCAGCGGCACCGCCCACCACATCGCCGCCGCCCACCGCTTGCGCAGTACCGCCTCCAGCGAGAAGGCGAGCAGCGGCATCGCGAACGCGATCTCGTGGAAGTCGAACTCGACCGCCTTCTGCACCCCCCACGACAGCCCATAGGCGGCGCCGATCGCCAGCCCCCGGCCCCTGCCGAGCAGATACGCGGCCACGCGGGTAACCGGGATCACCGACACCGCGAACAGCAGCGCCTGCGCCACCAGCAGCGTCACCGGCGTGGGGAAGACCCGGTAGAACGGCGCGATCAGTGCGGTGACCGGGCTGAAGTGGTCGCCCAGGATGTTGAACCCGGGCCCCTTCAGATCCGCGACCGGCGCGTGCAGATGCGCGTAGGACTTGACCACCTGCTCGAAGATGCCGAGGTCCCAGGACATGGTGAGCATCTGCCGGTAGCGCGTCACGGACAGCAGCAGATACGCCACGAAGAACACGGCGGTCAGCAGATACGGGTCGAGCCGCCCGCCTGCCGTCCGCAGCCATGGTCCGTGCCCGGCGCCGGTCTCGTCGGCGCCCGCCCCGGCCGGGGCGGCGGACGCGACCGCCGCGGTGTCCTTGGCGCCGTCCTGCGCCGGAATGACAGCCTCGGCCCTGTCCATCGGTCGTCCTCCTCCGAAACGGGGTCGGGGTCTGCCGGAAAAGATACGGGACGGCTCGTGCGGGCGGGACCCATGGGACGGACCGAGCGTGTCATCCCGGCCGCGGCGCGGCGGGCCGACCCGTATGCTGCCCGCCGTGAGATCTCGGTTACACGGGCGGCGGACGGCGCGGGCGCCGCGCTCCGCGCTGCCGCCGCCCTGAGGCCGGAGTCCCCGGCAGACCCCCGCGTGACCGGCCCCGCGCCGCCGCGGACCGGTGTCGCCGCCCGGCGCGGCACCGGCCGTACCAACCCCTCGGCGTGCCACCGCTGTTCGAAGGTACCGACGGGCGGCGCCGGCGCCGGCGCGCTCGGCGCGGCCCACCACCGCCCACCGCCGCCGGCCCGCCAACTCCGTGCTATTTCGGCGTCATCGGGGCAGATACCCAGATGAACGGCACAGCAGATGGGCGGTCATGCCACCCACAACGACGACACCCTCCCCGAGGTGGTAGATGGACCGACGCATATCCCGGAGCCTCGCCTGCACTGCGGCCCTGGCCGCACTGCTCGCCGTCGCCGGCTGTAAAGAGACCACGATCGGCGCCGACGGACCCAATGGCGGCGGCCGCACCGCCGCCGGCGGCGACACCGCGGCGGGGAGCGGCCCCGTGGTCAGCAACGGCCGGGCGGTCAGCCCGCTGGACAACCCCGACGGCACCAAGGCGGGGCTGGCGGCGATCACTTCGGCGGCCGACCGGGCCAAGGCGGTCACGCTGATCAAGAAGGTGGCCACCAAGGGACGCGGTCCCAAGACCGGTTACAGCAGGGACGCGTTCGGCGCCGCCTGGATGGACTCGGCCCCCGGCGGCGTGCCGTTCTCGCACAACGGCTGCGACACCCGCAACGACCTGCTCAAACGGGACGGTCTGAACCTCACGTTCCGGTCCGGTTCGAAGTGTGTGGTGATGTCCATGACCCTGGACGACCCCTACACGGGCAAGGCCATCCACTGGGTCAAGGCCAAGGCCACCGCCGTCCAGATCGACCACGTCATGCCGCTGTCCTACGACTGGCAGATGGGCGCCGCCCACTGGACCAAGGGCAAGCGCGAGGACATCGCCAACGACCCGCTCAACCTCCTTCCGGTGGACGGTCCTTCCAACGGCTCCAAGAGCGACTCGGGTGCGGCCAGCTGGCTGCCGCCGAACAAGCAGATCCGCTGCTCCTACGCCGTACGGATCGCGGAGGTCTCCCTCAAGTACGAGCTGCCGGTGACCACCGCTGACAAGCAGGCGATGCTCGCCCAGTGCGGGGGCTGACCCCCGGCCCCGCGCGGGAGGTGCCCGGCGCGGGGCCGCCGCCGCGGCGGGTACGCCGGCGGTGTGCGGCCGGGCCCGGGGTCCGCTGAGCCGCGGCTGCGGCCGGGGCGGGTGGCATGATTGTCAACTCCCTTGGCCACCTGCATACTTGGCCCGCTCGGCTGTGATCCCCACCGTGGGCCGGCGAGCCCGGGCGGCTCCGTCGTGAGCCGGCCGCACCCCGCCGCGTCGAGCAAGCCGAGGACGTCACATGTCGCATCGCCGCCTGCCCAGGTCCAAGTGGCCCCGCTACACCGCCATAGCCGTGGCGGTGGCCGTCATCGGGGGCGGCGCGGCCTTCGCCGAGGCGGCCACCACCGGGGGGAAGGCGAGCACCGGCACGGTCGCCGCGGCGCCGAGTGGCAGCCCGTCGGCCGGGGCGGGTGCGGCGGGCGCGGGCGGCGCCGCCAAGGCCGCCACCGGGACGCCGACTTCCCCGGCTGCGGCTTCCGGCAAGGCCACCTTGAAGCAGAAGAGCGCCGGTGCGGCGGTCACCGCGACGTCCACTCCGGCGAAGTCCACCGCCACGCCCGCGGGCGCCAAGCACGCCGGCCCCATCACCGTCAGCGGCCTGCCGGGCGTTCCGCACCCCAGCTCCGCGGTCGTCTTCACCGGCCTGGCCTTCGACACCTGCACCGCGCCCAGCGCGAGCACGATGAGCGCCTGGCGGTCCAGTGGCCCCTACGGCGCCGCCGCCGTCTACATCGGCGGCAAGAACCGCGGCTGCGCCCAGCCCCAGCTGACCTCCTCCTGGGTGGAGACGGTCAGCGGCGCGGGCTGGAAGCTGATCCCGCTCTACGTCGGCGCCCAGCCGCCCTGCCAGACCAGCGGCAACCCCGAGCGGATCACCGCCGCCAACGCGGCCTCGCTCGGCGCCGCGGACGGCGCCGACGCCGTCGCCCGGGCCAAGGCGCTGGGCATGCGCTCGTCCGGCGCGATCTACCTCGACATGGAGGCGTACGACACCAGCGACACGGCGTGCGTCGACTCCGTCCTCACCTACATCCAGTCCTGGGACAAGGCGCTGCACGCCCGCGCCTTCTGGGCGGGCTTCTACGGCTTCACCTCCTCCAGCGCCGCCGCCGTCGCCCAGGCCGAGCCGAACCGGACGGACCTGCCGGACGCCCTGTGGTACGCGCGCTACGACGGCGGCGACACCACGACCACCGGCTTTCCCTTCGCGTCCGGGCTGTGGACCGGGCACCGGCGCGGCCACCAGTACCAGGTCGACTCCACGGAGACCTACGGCGGCGTGAAGCTGACCGTCGACCGCGACGCCTGGGACGCACCGGTCGCCGACATCGGCTGAGGCCGAGGCTGAGGCTGAGGCGGGGCCGAGGCAGGAGCCGGGGCCGGGGCGGAGTGGGGCCCCTGGGGGGTGCGGTCGCCCCCGCCTGGCGTGGCCTCGCCTGGCCTCAGCGAGGCCAAAAATCGCGCCCACGTGGCTGATAGCGTCCACAGCGCACCCACAGACTGCCGCTCGCGGAGATCACGTTCGGCAGAGTGCTGGATATCCGCGGCCCCGGCTCAATATCCTCGTGCTCGATCGATCATCGCCATCACGTCAGCTTCGCGGGGCGCACGCCCCGCCGGGAGGCACCATGGTCCGCCGCCGCACCGCCGTTTCGATCGCCGCCGCCGGGCTCCTGCTCGCCTCGCCGGCCCTCACCGCGTGCGGCTCGGGACCTGCCGACGCGGGCGCCGCGGCGGTGGTCGGGGACCACCGGATCACCGTCTCCGCCCTCCAGTCCGAGGTCAACGAGCTGCGTACCGCCGTCTCCGGCTCCCCGCAGGGCGCCCAACTGCTCGACTCGGCGGGCGATCTGTCCACGCAGATGCTCGGCCGGCTGGTGGAGGACGAGGTGCTCGGCCAGGCACTGACCGCGTCCCATGTGACGGTCAGCGACAGCGAGGTGGAGCAGGACCACCAGGCGGCGCTCGCGCAGTTCGGCGGCAGCGAGTCGAAGCTCGACAGCACGCTGCTGGTCAACTACGGCGTCGCGAAGTCCGACGTCACCCACTTCTTCTACCGGGACGTGGCCTCCGGCAAGCTCATCCAGAGACTCGGCCTCCAGCCGGGCAGCGACGGCGGCAACACCGCGCTGGCGCAGGCGCTGGCGAAGACCGCGACGTCGATCGGCGTGCGGGTCAATCCGCGCTATGGCACGTGGGACGCCAAGAAGGGCTCGATCGGAGCGCAGAGCGACCCGTGGGTGGTCGACAAGACGCCGATCGCCGCCTCCCTCACCACCGACAACGGCGGCGCCTGACCGCGGGCCGCCCGGGCGCGTGACCGCGTTGTCGGTGGCGCGAGGTACGTTCGAGGTGTGAAGGATCAAGACGAGGCAGATGTGAACGGCGGCTCGGGCGGTGCGGGCGCGCCCGGCCGTCTGGTGCTGCTCACCAGCAGTCACCGGGTCGCTCCCGGCCAGCTGTCCTGGCCGGCCTGGCGGACCCTGCACGACGCCGACCGCGTGCTGTGCCCCGACCCGGAGCATCCGCAGCTGCCCTATCTGCGCGAGGCCGGGGTGGCGGTGGAGATCGCCGACCCCCGGGGCCAGGAGCTGGTGGACGCGACCGCCGGCGGCCGTACGGTCGTCTATCTCCCGCCGTCCGGCGGCGCCGCGCCGGCCGTGACCGACGAGCTGGCCCGGCTCGGCGGCTCGGGGCGGGTCGCGATGCCCGATCTGGAGCTGCTGCCCGGCTCCTACGACCTGCCGGGTGCCCGGTTGCTGGACCTCGTCCAGGTGATGGACCGGATCAGGGCCGAGTGCCCCTGGAGCAGCCTGCGCACCCACGAGGAGCTGGCCACCTACGGCATCGAGGAGATGTACGAGCTGGTCGAGGCGATCGAGGAGGGCGACCGGGAGGCGATCCGCGAGGAGCTGGGGGACGTACTGCTCCAGGTGGTCTTCCACGCGGCGATCGCCGGCGGCCATCCGGAGGAGCCCTTCGGGATCGATGACGTGGCCGCCGGGCTGGTCGCCAAGCTCGTCCACCGCCATCCGCACATCTACGGCGACGAGGTGGCCGAGACCCCGGAGCAGGTCCAGGCGAACTGGATACGGCTCAAGGGAGTCGAGAAGGCCCGTGAATCGGTCACCGACGGTGTCCCGCTCGCCTCCCCGGCCCTCGCCCTGGCCGCCAAACTCACCGCCCGCGCCCGGGCCGCCGGCCTCCCGCTGCCCCCCACCCCGCCCGCCCCCGACAGCACCCGCCCTCCGACCGAGGCCCACCTCGGCAACCATCTGCTCGCCCAGGCCGCCGCCGCCCAGGCCGCCGGCATCGACCCGGAAGCCGCCCTCCGCCACGCCGCCCGCCACTACCGCACCACCATCCGCACCGCGGAGGCGGCCCGCCGTGGAGGGGCTCCCGCGGGGGACGAGGTAGAGGACGAGGACGAGTAGCGGCGCGGGGAGGGGGGCCGGTCAGATCTGGGGGTCGGTGTCCTCACGCGGCTGGACCGGGGCTCCCGCCGGGTCCCGGCGCCGACGCAGCTTGGTGAGGTCGATGTCGATGAGGAACGGGACCGGCACCTTCAGCTGACCGTGGTGGATACCGTTGACCGCGTAGCTGCCGGTGCTGGCATCGAGTTCGTACACGTACACCACCGGCAGTCCCGCGTTCTCCTCCACCCGCCAGAAGTGCTGGATCCCCGCAGCGGCGTACTTGTGCGGTTTGATCCTGCGGTCACGCGTCGCGGATTCCTTCGACACGATCTCCACGGCCAGCACCACCTCGGCCGGATCGAAGGAGGTCTGACGCATCTGGGTGAAGGCGGTGTAGGGCACCACCATCAGGTCGGGCTCCGGACGGTCCTGCTCGCCCAGCGTGGTGGTCATCTCCCGCACCACATCGAACTCGGGGGGTGCCTGGTCCAGCAAAGCGCTCTCCAGAAGGCGCAGCACGGCCATATGGAAATAGGTCTGCGGACTCACGAAGAACAGGCCCCCGTCGATCAGTTCAGTGTGCGGAGGGAGGCCCGGAATGTGCTCCAAGTCATCCGCGGTCCACCCACCGGGCGGAGGGGTCGGCCACACGGGGCCCGGGTCCTGACCGTCGTCCCCGGCTGTGGTGCTCATCGGCGCTCCCATAACGACGGATTCTGGCACTTACAGCCAGCCTACCCAGCGAAAACGAAGATCCGTCCGCCGAAAGAGTGAACGGGCCGCCCGGTGGCAACGTGGGCGGGGCGGATAGCGTCGCGGGGTGACACAGCCCCTGAAGCCTGGCAGCCGTGACGAGCGCGACGCCCGCGAAGAAGAAGGCCCGGTGCCCGAGCTCTTCACGTGGGAGTTCGCCACCGATCCGTATCCGGCCTACGCCTGGCTGCGGGAGCACGCCCCGGTGCGGTGGACGGAGCTGCCCAGCGGGGTCGGGGCGTGGCTGGTGACGCGGTACGGGGAGGCGCGGGAGGCGCTGGCCGAGGGGCGGCTCAGCAAGAACCCGGTGCATCACGCCGAGGACTCGCGGGCGCGGGGGAAGACGGGGATCCCCGGGGAGCGGGGCGCCGATCTGATGACGCATCTGCTCAATATCGATCCACCGGACCACACGCGGCTGCGGCGGCTGGTGTCGAAGGCCTTCACCCCGCGCCGGGTGGCGGAGTTCGAGCCGCGGGTGAGGGAGCTGACGGACCGTTTCATCGACGGATTCGCCGCGCGCGGGCAGGCGGACCTGATCCACGAGTTCGCGTTCCCGCTGCCGATCTACGCGATCTGCGACCTGCTGGGCGTGCCCGCCGAGGACCAGGACGACTTCCGGGACTGGGCCGGGATGATGATCAGGCACGGGGGCGGACCGAGGGGTGGTGTCGCGCGGTCGGTGAAGCGGATACGGGCGTATCTGGTCGAGCTGATCGACCGTAAGCGCGCCGGCCTCGGCGGCAGTCCGGGCGGCGGCCCCGGCGAGGACCTGATCTCCGGTCTGATCCGCGCCAGCGACCACGGGGAGCAACTGACCGCCAACGAAGCCGCGGCGATGGCCTTCATCCTTCTCTTCGCCGGCTTCGAGACCACGGTGAATCTGATCGGCAACGGCGTGCACACCCTGCTCGGCCACCCCGCCGAACGGCGGCGGCTCCAGGAGTCGCTGGCCCGCGGCGAGAGCGCCCTGCTGGAGAGCGCCGTCGAGGAACTGCTGCGCTACGACGGCCCGGTGGAACTGGCCACCTGGCGGTACGCCACTGCGCCGCTGACCATCGGCGGCCGGGCGATCGCGGCCGGCGACCCGGTCCTGGTGGTGCTGGCCGCCGCCGACCGGGACCCGGCCCGTTTCGGCGGACCCGACACCCTGGACCTCGCCCGCCGCGACAATCCGCACCTCGGATACGGCCACGGCATCCACTACTGCCTCGGCGCCCCGCTCGCCCGGCTGGAGGCCAGAACCGCGCTGGCCGCGCTCCTCACCCGGCTGCCCGATCTGCGGCTGGGCGCCGCCCCGGGCGAACTGCGCTGGCGCGGCGGTCTGATCATGCGGGGACTGCGCTCGCTCCCGGTGGAATTCACCGCAGAGACACCACTGGGTAACCACCAGTGAGGTGACGGTCCGTCATCACCGTGACCCCGACGTGATGATCGCTACATCGGCTTGTGATCGAGCCGTCAACCCCGCTACGTTCTGCGGTCAACGCGAGGCACGCACGGCTCGCGCGACGCGCCCATCCCCACCGCGCGCACCGCTGCGGACGGCATCCCGGCCCGATCGGCCGGGTCCGCAGGTCAACAGGACCGAAAAGCGGCGCGCGAGGGCACGTGAGGCCAGAAAGAAAGGCGACCGCAATGCTCTCGTCAGCCAACGGCCGGCACCGACGTCCCCGACCGCCCTCCACGGCGCGGGTGACCATGGCGACCGCCGCCGCGACCGGCGCCGGCATCGCCCTCCCGTTCTTCGGCGCGGTCACCGCGCACGCCGCGGACCGGACCACCTGGGACCGGGTGGCCTTCTGCGAGACCGGCGGCATGTGGAACGCCGACACCGGCAACGGCTTCTACGGGGGCCTGGCCATCACCCAGGACACCTGGGACCAGTACGGCGGCAAGGCGTTCGCCGAGCGGCCCGATCTCGCCTCCGAGGCGGACCAGATAGCCGTGGCCGAGAAGATGCTGACCGAACTCGGCCCGGGCGCCTGGCCCGGCTGCGAGACGGGTACGGGACTGCTCCCGGACAGCACACCGACCGACGACCCCGGTGACACCGCCGTGCCCACCCCGGCCCAGCCGGGCGAGCACACGCCCGCGCCCGCGCCGACCGCGCCCACCTCCGGCCCCACGGCGCCCACCACCGACCCCACCGCTCCGACCACGGACCCGACCGCGCCTCCGGTCACGCCAGCTCCGCCGGTCGCCTCGCCGCCGGCCACTCCCGGCACGCCGACGGCCGGCCCGCCCGGAGTCCCCGGCACCGACCCCACCGCCCCGCCGGTCGTACCGATCACACCGGTGACCCCCGCGCCGCCCACGGCCACCACACCGCCGCTGGGCATGCCCGACCCGGGCGGTGCCACCACGCTGGCCCCGACGGACCCCAGCGGCCCCGCCGGCCCCACCAGTGGCGTACCGAGCGGCGGTCCGGGGCGGCACGCGAAGCCGTACAGCCCGACCGACGAGGAACTGGCCGCGCACGACCAGGCGACCCGCACCGTGGTCCTCTCGGTGACGGACGGCGGCGCCCCGGCGAACCCCACCTCACCCGATACCGCCAACAAGAATGATGTTCCGGGCACTTCGCCCACGGGTCACTACACCGTCGGCTTCGGCGACTCGCTCTCGGGCATCGCGACCGCCACCCACGCCGAGGGCGGCTGGCGTCACCTCTACGACATCAACCACCAGGCGATCGGCGACAACCCGAACCTCATCAAACCCGGACAGATCATCAACCTCGGCTGAAAAAAGGGTTGCTGACGACCGACCGACAAAGCGGACGTACCGCTCGCGGCGCTCGTCCGAAGATGTGACAAGGCTCTCTCCGGCTCCTGTGACCGCTCGCTTGCAGAGCGCTGAAATTCACCGCTTTGACCTGCGGTTCTGCCAACCGGCGGAGTGAGTGGACGCAGTTGGCGGCCGGAACCGGGATGTTTGTCCTATCTGCCGCCTTGTGCTTAACGTTTTGACGCTCGCCACAGCGGGCCCCGCCGGGCAGGAACGCCGAGTCCTGCCGCCGCCCGACGGGAACAGTCGACGCGAAAGCGCCGCAGGCAGGAGCGGGGGACCCATGGTCTTCCGCCGGACCCCGGCCGTACGCCGCACGCAGCACCGGACAGCTCACCCCGCTGCGTCACGTACTCAAGGCCGGAGACCGGCTAGGGGTTAAGCCGAGGCGCCGCACCAGCAACACGCGGTCCCGGCCGGGCAACTCACGCCCGCACCCGACAGCTGACCTCGTAGGCGTCGGTGAGGACACAAAACATCATGGGTAAGCACCGTCGTGCCTCCAAGCTCGTCCGTTTCGCCACATTCGCCGGAGTCGCCGGCACCGCGCTGGCCGTTCCGCTGATCGGCGCGACCTCCTCCTCGGCCGCATCGGTGTCCACCTGGGACGCCGTCGCCCAGTGCGAGTCCGGCGGCAACTGGTCCATCAACACCGGCAACGGCTACTACGGCGGCCTGCAGTTCTCGCAGTCCAGCTGGGAAGCGGCCGGCGGCCTGCAGTACGCGCCGCGCGCCGACCTCGCCACCAAGGACCAGCAGATCGCCACCGCCGAGAAGCTGCTCGCCCTCCAGGGCCCGGGTGCCTGGACCTGCGCCCCGGCCGGCGGCCTGACCGCGGGCGGCCCGGCGCCGGTCCTCAACACCGGTGCCTCGTCGTCGCCGTCGTCCTCGTCCTCTTCATCCTCTTCGTCCTCGTCGTCCGGCAGCTCCAGCACCACCGCCCCGGCCCCGAGCACCCCGAAGCCGGCGCCGGCCCCTGCGCACCACGCGCGCCACAGCACCACCCACACGGTGGTCCGCAACGGCGACGGCGAGTACACCGTCGTCCACGGCGACACCCTCTCCAAGATCGCCCAGGCGCACCACGTGCAGGGCGGCTGGCACAAGCTCTTCGCCCTCAACCACGACATCGTGCGCGACGCGAACCTCATCTACCCGGGCCAGCACCTGCACCTGAGCTGACCCACCCCCTGACCGCCCCGGCCGGGCACACACTCCCCCCCGTGTGCCCGGCCGGGGTATTCCGTCTCAGCGGCCGGGCCTAGCACCGACCCCGGCCCGGAAGCCGGTTAGGCTCGTCCCGATAAAGACGAGAAGACATCTCAGAAGGAGACAACGTGCCGTCCATCGACGTCGTCGTAGCCCGGGAAATCCTCGACTCGCGAGGCAACCCCACTGTCGAGGTGGAGGTCGGCCTCGACGACGGCAGCACGGGCCGTGCCGCAGTCCCGTCCGGCGCCTCCACCGGCGCCTTCGAGGCCCTCGAACTCCGCGACGGCGACAAGAACCGCTACGGGGGCAAGGGCGTGGAGAAGGCCGTGCTCGCCGTCATCGAGCAGATCGGCCCGGAGCTGGTCGGCTACGACGCCACCGAGCAGCGGCTGATCGACCAGGCGATGTTCGACCTGGACGCCACCCCGGACAAGTCCTCGCTCGGCGCCAACGCCATCCTCGGTGTCTCGCTGGCGGTGGCGCACGCCGCCTCCGAGGCGTCCGACCTGCCGCTCTTCCGCTACCTCGGCGGCCCGAACGCGCACGTCCTGCCGGTCCCGATGATGAACATCCTCAACGGCGGCTCGCACGCGGACTCCAACGTCGACATCCAGGAGTTCATGATCGCGCCGATCGGCGCCGAGTCGTTCTCCGAGGCGCTGCGCTGGGGCACCGAGGTCTACCACACCCTCAAGGCCGTGCTGAAGTCCCGCGGCCTGTCCACCGGTCTGGGCGACGAGGGCGGCTTCGCGCCGAACCTGGAGTCCAACCGCGCCGCGCTGGACCTCATCATCGAGGCCATCAAGCAGGCCGGTTACGCCCCCGGCCAGGACATCGCGCTCGCGCTCGACGTGGCCGCCTCGGAGTTCTACGAGGACGGCAAGTACGCGTTCGAGGGCGAGTCGCGCTCGGCCGCCCAGATGACCGAGTACTACGAGGACCTGGTCGCGTCCTACCCGCTGGTCTCCATCGAGGACCCGCTGTTCGAGGACGACTGGGCCGGCTGGAAGGTCCTCACCGACAAGCTCGGCGGCAAGGTGCAGATCGTCGGCGACGACCTCTTCGTCACCAACCCGGAGCGGCTCCAGCGCGGCATCGACAACGCCACCGCCAACGCGCTGCTGGTCAAGGTCAACCAGATCGGCTCCCTGACCGAGACGCTGGACGCGGTCGAACTCGCCCAGCGCAACGGCTACAAGTGCATGATGTCGCACCGCTCCGGCGAGACCGAGGACGTCACCATCGCCGACCTCGCGGTCGCCACCAACTGCGGCCAGATCAAGACCGGCGCCCCGGCCCGCTCCGAGCGCGTCGCGAAGTACAACCAGCTGCTGCGTATCGAGGAGATCCTGGACGACGCCGCGGTGTACGCCGGCCGCTCCGCCTTCCCCCGCTTCAAGCACTGAGCTCCACGCACTGACCTCCACGCACTGAGCCCCACGCACCGAGCTTTACGTCCCCCGCCTCCCTACGTCCCCGCACCCGGTCCCGTACCGTGGGCGGGGACGTAACGGCATCAGGACGACAGGCAAGGCGGCGAGGGGAGTCACGGCGTGGGGGCGGATCGGTTCTCGACCGCGGTCCGGCTGAAGGCGATCGGCCAGGAGGCGCAGGCCCGGGTCTACCGCGCCGCGTCCCGGCGGCCGGTGCGCGGCAACAAGCTGACCGGCCGCGCCGCGCTGCTCGCGCTGGTGCTCTGCGCCCTGGTGGTGGCGCTCGCCTACCCGATGCGGCAGTACATCGGGCAGCGCTCCGACATCGCCGACCAGCGGCGCGCCGCGCAGCGGACCAAGGCGAAGGTCGAGCAACTGCGCGAGGAGAAGGCGCGCTGGGAGGACCCGGACTATGTCCGCGCCCAGGCCCGCGAGCGCCTGCACTACGTGCTGCCCGGCGAGACCGGCTTCGAGGTCGCCGGTCCGGTCCCCGTCCCCACCGCCGACCCGGCGGCCCGGCACGGCTCCACCGATCAGGCCGCGGCGCACCGCCCGTGGTACGACAATCTGTGGGACGGCGTCGACCGGGCCGACGCGGCCCCGGAAGCGGCGCCGGCGCCGGCCGCCCGCCACTGAGCGAGCCGCCGCCCATGACTCCGCCCGCCCGCACCACGTACGGCACGTCCCTCGTACGCCCCGCACGGTCCCCGAATGTCCCCGTCCTGCAGAACGGCATATGAACACCACCCCTGACTACCCCGCCCCGGCCACCGACGCGGACATCGCCGCCGTCCGGGCCCAGCTCGGCCGCCCGCCGCGGTGTCTGCGCGCGATCGCCCACCGCTGCCCCTGCGGCAACCCGGATGTGGTGGAGACCCAGCCCCGGCTGGCGGACGGCACGCCCTTCCCGACCACCTACTACCTCACCTGTCCGAAGGCGGCCTCCGCGATCGGCACCCTGGAGGCGGAGGGCGTGATGAAGACGATGAATGCCCGGCTCGCCGAGGACGAGGAGCTGGCCGCGGCCTACCGCGCCGCCCACGAGGACTACATCGCCCGCCGCGACGCCATCGAGGTGCTGCCCGGCTTCCCCAGCGCCGGCGGCATGCCCGACCGCGTCAAATGCCTGCACGTCCTGGCCGCCCACGCCTTGGCGGCCGGCCCCGGCGTCAATCCGCTGGGCGACGAGACCCTCGCCCTGCTCCCCGACTGGTGGGCCAAGGGCCCCTGCGTTCCGGTCGGGCCGAGCGACGCCTTCGAGGGCGCCGGACAACCGAGTGAGCGAGCCAAAGGGCGCGCCGGTGTCGAAAGCGAAGAGACCAAGTGACCGAGGAACGAGGGAACGCAGTGTCGAGGAGCGTCGACAGCGGGTCTGAGCGCCCGGAGGCGAGCGAGCGAGAAAAGGGGCGTGCGGCTGCCATCGACTGCGGCACCAACTCGATCCGTCTGCTGGTCGCCGATCTCGATCCGGCCGCCGGCACCCTGACCGATCTGGACCGCCGGATGCGCATCGTGCGGCTCGGCCAGGGAGTCGACCGCACCGGCCGGCTCGCCCCCGAGGCGCTGGAGCGGACGTTCGCCGCGTGCCGGGAGTACGCCGAGGTGATCCGGGAGCACGGCGTGCCCGCCGACCGGGTGGTGTTCGCGGCCACGTCCGCGACGCGCGACGCCGAGAACCGGGACGAGTTCGTCCGCGGGGTGGTCGACATCCTGGGGGTCGCGCCCGAGGTGATCACCGGCGACCAGGAGGCCGCCTTCTCCTTCACCGGCGCCACCCGCGAACTCACCGCCGCCGACGGTCTGGTGTCCCCGTATCTGGTGGTGGACATCGGCGGCGGCTCCACCGAGTTCGTCCTCGGCGACCGGGCGGTGACCGCCGCCCGGTCGGTGGACATCGGCTGCGTCCGGCTGACCGAGCGTCACCTGCTGCGCGACGGACGGCTGGCCGACCCGCCCACCCCCGAACAGGTCGCCGCCATAAGGGCCGACGTCGACGCCGCCCTCGACGAAGCGGCCGGCGCGGTCCCGCTGGACCGGGCCCGCACCCTCGTCGGCCTGGCCGGCTCCGTCACCACCGTGGCCGGCATCGCGCTGGGCCTGCCCCGCTACGACTCCGCGGCCATCCACCACTCGCGCGTCCCGCTGGAGACCGTCCGCGACATCACCGACCGGCTGCTGGCCGCCACCCACGCCGAGCGCGCCGCGATCCCCGTGATGCACGAGGGCCGCGTCGACGTGATCGCCGCGGGCGCCCTCATCCTGCTGCGGATCATGGAGCGGACGGGCGCGAAAGAGGTGGTCGTGAGCGAGCACGACATCCTCGACGGCCTCGCGTGGGGCGTGATCGGGGAGGCCGGCCCGACGGCCGGCTGAGGCCCCGCCGACCGCCCCGGCGCGCCCGCTCCAGAAGCTTTGTGAAACTCTTCACATGAAGTTCCCGCCCAGGGGCCCGATTTTCGCAGGCCTTACCCCTGCCAACCCCCTGAAATCCACGGCCAGGTCGTGTTGCGGCGGTGTGACGCCCGTCCCGTCCGAAGCACCCGGTGATCGATCGACGCTGCTCAGGGCCAGCCGCACCCACCCGGGACCCGGTCCGGCGCACAGGAAGGACGTACCCCCAGGTCGTGAAGCCGGGCAGGGTAGCACAGGGTGTCCAGTACCTTGTGAAGGGGCTCACGAGGGGTGCCCCCCTCCGTGCTGGATACTCGAAGCATGAGCACCACGGAGCGTCCACGGATCCTCGTAGTAGGCGGCGGTTACGTCGGCCTGTACGCGGCGCGCCGCATTCTGAAGAAGATGCGGTACGGCGAGGCGACCGTCACGGTCGTCGACCCGCGCTCGTACATGACGTACCAGCCCTTCCTCCCCGAAACCGCAGCAGGCAGCATCTCCCCGCGGCATGTCGTCGTCCCGCTGCGACGCGTGCTTCCCGGGGCCGAGGTGCTCACCGGCCGGGTCACCACCATCGACCAGGACCGCAAGGTCGCGTCGGTCGAGCCGCTCGTGGGCGAGTCCTACGAGCTTCCCTTCGACCACCTGGTGATCGCGCTCGGCGCCGTCTCCCGCACCTTCCCGATCCCCGGCCTGGCCGAGAACGGCATCGGTATGAAGGGCGTCGAGGAGGCCATCGGCCTGCGCAACCACGTACTGGAGCAGCTCGACAAGGCCGATTCCACCACCGACGAGGATGTCCGCCGCAAGGCGCTGACCTTCGTCTTCGTCGGCGGCGGTTTCGCCGGCGCGGAGACCATCGGCGAGGTCGAGGACATGGCCCGCGACGCCGCCGCGTACTACCCGAACGTCAAGCGCGAGGACATGCGCTTCATCCTCGTCGACGCGGCCGACAAGATCCTCCCCGAGGTGGGCCCGCAGCTCGGCCAGTGGGGCCTGGAGCACCTGCGCGAGCGCGGTGTCGAGGTCTTCCTGAGCACCTCGATGACCTCCTGCGTGGACAAGCACGTCGTCCTCGCCAACGGTCTCGAGGTGGACGCCTCCACCATCGTGTGGACGGCCGGTGTGAAGCCCAACCCGGCGCTGGCGAAGTTCGGCCTGCCGCTCGGCCCGCGCGGCCACGTGGACACCGCCCCCACCCTCCAGGTGCGCGGCACCGACTACATCTGGGCGGCCGGCGACAACGCCCAGGTGCCCGACCTGGCGGCCGGCGAGGGCGCCTGGTGCCCGCCGAACGCCCAGCACGCGCTGCGTCAGGCCAAGGTGCTCGGCGACAACGTGATCTCCGGGATGCGCGGCTTCCCGCAGGCCGACTACAAGCACGCCAACAAGGGCGCGGTGGCCGGCCTCGGTCTGCACAAGGGCGTCGCGATGATCGTGGTCGGCAAGACCAAGATCAGGTTCAAGGGCCGGCTGGCCTGGTACATGCACCGCGGCTACCACGGCCTGGCCGTGCCGACCTGGAACCGCAAGATCCGGGTCTTCGCCGACTGGACGCTGGGCATGTTCCTCAAGCGCGAGGTCGTCTCGCTCGGCGCCATCGAGAACCCCCGCGAGGAGTTCTACGCGGCCGCCCGGCCGAAGCCGGCCCCGGTCGCCGAGGTCCGCCCGAGCGTCCCGGCCCCCTCGGCCGAGAAGGCAACGGAGACCGCCGCGGCCTCCTGACCTGGCACGATCCAGGACGGTCCGCCGCGAAAAGGACCATTGCCCGCACTGTCACAGCCGAAGGGCGCCCGCCATCCGTGGTGCGGGCGCCCTTCCGGCGTAAAGTGTGTGTATCCGCAACGTAGATTTACGCGTCCGGGGGAGTCAGCCGGCGTTTTCGGTCGTAGGCTCGTATGCATGGCTGACGCGGCTCATCGCATCCTCGACCTCGCCGAACATGCCCTCTCGACGTCGTTCCCGCTGCGCGTGCGTGCCTGGGACGGCAGCGAGGCCGGGCCGTCCGGCCCGCCCGTACTCGTGATCCGCCGGCGCCGGGCACTGCGCCGGCTGCTCTGGCGGCCGGGCGAACTCGGTCTGGTCCGGGCCTGGGTGGCGGGCGACCTGGACATAGAGGGCGATCTCTACACGGCGCTGGACCACCTGTCCGGACTCTTCTGGGACCGCGGCGAGCGGGATCCGTCCGCCACCGCGGTGCCGGCCACCACCGCCGAGACGCTGCGCCGGGCCCGCGGCATACTGCGCGACCCGGCGACCTACCGGCTGATCCGCAGCGCGCTGACGCTGGCCGGGCCCGGGCTGCCGCCCTCGCCGCCGCCGGAGGAGGTCCGCAGGCGCAGCGGCATCGCGCACACCAAGCGCCGCGACAAGGATGCCATCGCCCATCACTACGACGTCGGCAACGACTTCTACGAGACGGTCCTCGGGCCGTCCATGGTCTACTCCTGCGCGGTCTTCCCCGAGCCCGACACCACCCTGGAGCAGGCCCAGTACGCCAAACTCGACCTGGTCTGCCGCAAGCTGCAGCTGCGCGAGGGGCAGCGGCTGCTGGACGTCGGCTGCGGCTGGGGCTCGATGGTGCTGCACGCCGTCAAGCACTACGGCGTGCGGGCCACCGGCATCACACTGTCCACCGAGCAGGCGGCGTACGCCCGCAAGCGGGTCGCCGAGGCCGGGCTGACCGACCGGATCGAGATCCGGGTGCAGGACTACCGCGACGTGGCGGACGGGCCCTACGACGCGATCTCGTCCATCGGCATGGCCGAGCACGTCGGCAGCGAGCGCTATCTGGAGTACGCCCGCACCCTCTACGGGCTGCTCCGGCCCGGCGGCCGGCTGCTCAACCACCAGATCGCCCGCCGTCCGCTGGCCGACGAGGAGACCTACCGGATCGACGAGTTCATCGACCGCTATGTCTTCCCCGACGGTGAGCTCGCCCCGGTCGGCTCGACCGTCTCCTGGCTGGAACAGGCCGGGTTCGAGGCGCGGGACATGGAGGCGCTGCGCGAGCACTACGCGCGCACGCTGCGGGCCTGGGTGCGGAATCTGGAGGCCGGCTGGGACAAGGCGGTCGCCGTGACGTCCCCGGGGCGGGCCCGGGTCTGGCGGCTGTACATGGCGGCGTCCGCGGTGTCCTTCGAACGCAACCGCATCGGCGTCAACCAGGTGCTGGCCGTACGCACCGCCGCCGACGGTCTCTCCGATCTGCCGCCCACCCGTACTGCCTGGCTGTCGTGAGGACGGTCGGCCGGAAACGCGTCCTGCGCGTGTCCGGCCGACCCCGACGGGCCCCGGGCGTCGCCCCTCATCTGCCGGACATGACATATTCTCCGCCGGATGTCGACTGCGGAGAGCGATTTCACGTCACTTCTGCGTGAGGTCCGGCGCCGGCGGGAACGGCGCCTGTGGTGCATAGAGGTCTTCTGGGACGAGCTAACGTCCCGTCAGTAACCCCTAAAATCAGACAACATGGCCAGTTGGCCGTCCTGTTGGCGTCTCTCAACCCGGATACGCTTTTCTCTGCGCCCCGCCGGCCCGGATGGTGGAACGCAGACACGGCGAGCTTAAACCTCGCTGCCCCTCGGGGGCGTGCCGGTTCAAGTCCGGCTCCGGGCACCGCACCCCGCATGGTGGTTGACGAACGAGAGCTTCGCGGACGAGGCGTCGGCGCAGGTCTTCACGGCAGCCGTGAACGAAGCCGGCCGGCCCGGGTCACGGCGCCGCACCCCTCCTCGGATACCCGGGCCGGCCGGCGCCCGGTCAGCAGGGCTCGGCCGACGCCCGCAGCCGCCCCGCGGAGGCGACCGTGGCGGCCGCCTCCCGCTCGCTGAGCCCGGTGTGCACCGCCGCCGTCACCAGGGCCGGCGCCAGCGCCTCGCCGAGGCCCGCGTCGTAGGCCCGGCAGGCGGCCCAGAACAGCCGCCCGTTGCGCTCGCCCTCCTGCGAGTCCAGTACGAACCGCACGAGCGCGGCGGCGCGCTTCTCGGCCGGGTGCCGGGGCTCGGCGGCCGCCGCCGGGCGCGGCGGCGCGGGCGGCGGCGGGACGGCCAGCCGCAGCAGCGCGGCGGGGGCCTCGCCCAGCGGGTGCTGACGGCTCCCGGGCAGCAGCAGATACCGGCCGGCCACCGTGCGCGAACCGGGACCGACGACATAACCGCCCGCGCCGCGCACATCGATGCCCGGGCCGAGCCGGCCGGCCGAGTTGGGGACCGGGCCGGGCGCGGTCAGCCACAGGTGGCGGCCCCCGCTGGGGGTGAGGACGGTGACGGTCTGCGGCAGGCTGAAGCCGTGCGCCGCCTCCAGCGCCTCCAGCGCGCTCACCCCGTCGCGGCCGTGCTTCACGTCCAGGTCCAGCCCGATCAGGTAGTGGGGTGCCTGCCCGCAGGCGATCCCGTAACCGGTGGCCCAGGGGGCGACGGCGAACAGCGCGCGGATCCGGGCCGGGTCGGTGCTGGCGTCGTGCACCCCGTGTCCCGGCCGGCCGCACTCGCCGCGGCAGACGCTCGGGCGCGGCTCGTCGCGGTGCGGGGAACGAACGGCGGGCAGCTTGGTGCGGGAAAGGGGAATCACCGGCAGACCGCGCGCGGCGGTGAGCAGCGCCGCGTGCAGGGCGCGGGTGTGGTCGGGGCGTGGCATGGCCTGCTCCCTGATGTTCGAACGCACGTTCGTTTCCACAGCACAGTGATACCGCGCCGGAGCCGCCGCGTCCACCGCGTATCCCCCGGGGGCGGTCCCGCGCCGGGGCGCTCCCTCCCCGCGACACGCCGTCCGCGTCGTCCCGGGCGCCACCGCCGTCGAGCGGCCGTTCACCGCGCCGTCGTCGGCGGCCCGTACGCTGCCGCCCGTCAACGGACCGCGCCACGAAGGGGAGTCGGCAAGCGACCCGCCGCACATACGCCGGGACTCTCCCGCGGCCTCCGTCCGGAGTGGGAGCCCAGGTCAGGGGAAGATCCTCCTCCAGGCGTATCCCACTTTTTTGCCAAGCTATTACCCTTGACGGCAGTGCCGCAGCACGCGGCCGATGGAGGAGTGACATGAGGAGCAGCAACCCGGTCTTCTCCCGGCGGGGCTTCACCCGCGGGAACGAATACGCCGGCTTCGGCGCGCAAGGTGCGCCGGGCGCCCAGCAGGGCAATCCTTTTGGCGCACCGGGTGCCAACCCGTACGCGCGCAATCCTTACGAACAGCCGCAGCCCCAGGGCCGGCCGCTCACGCCGGACGAGATGGAGCGGATGTACGCCGGCCCGGCCGCCGGACCCGCGCAGACCGGCCGGATGACGATCGACGACGTCGTCGCCCGCACCGCGATGACGCTCGGCCTGGTCGTGGTCGGCGCGGTGCTCGGCTGGACCGTGCTGCCGCACCAGTACGGACTGGCCGTCGGCTCGGCGCTGATCGCCTTCGTGCTGGCGATGGTCCAGAACTTCAAGCGCCGGCCGGTACCGGCGTTGATCCTGGGCTACGCGGTCTTCGAGGGCGTCTTCCTCGGCGTGATCAGCCGGATGTACAACGAGGCCTGGCAGGGCGCCCCGGTGCAGGCGGTGCTCGGCACCATGGCGGTCTTCGCCGGCATGCTCATCGCCTACCGGACCCGGCTGATCCGGGTCACCGCCCGCTATCAGCGGATCGGCCTGGCCATCGCGGTCGGCTTCGTGCTGGCCCTCTTCGCCAACCTGCTCTTCTACGCCTTCGGCAGTTCGAACGGCCTCGGCCTGACCACCGGCGGCCTCGGCATCGTCTTCTGCCTGCTCGGCATCGGCCTGGGCGCCTTCTTCCTGTCCCTGGACTTCAAGCAGATCGAGGACGGCATCCGCTACGGCGCCCCGCAGCAGGAGTCGTGGCTGGCGGCGTTCGGCCTGACGCTGTCGCTGGTGTGGATCTATCTGGAACTGCTGCGGCTGATCGCCATCCTCCGCGACTGACCGCCGTCCGGTCGCCGCGTCCTCCGCCTCACCCGCTCATGCCCGGCGGGCCGCCCCGGAAGCACTGCTTTCCGGTCGGCCCGCCGTTGTCGTACGAAGTGTTCGCGGCCTACGAGGTGCGGCCTACGAGGTGCGGCCCGGGAGCGGGCGGGCCGGCCTACCGCAGATTGCGGGCGGCCCGGCGCAGGTCGTACTCGTGGGCGATGGCCTTCGCGTGGCCGTAGGAGAGGTCGTGCTCGCTGCGCAGCCAGCTGACCTTCTCGTCGAAGCGGAGGAAGGAGGGCCCGTCGGCGAGGGCCCGGAGCCAGTCGCCGACCTCACGGCCGGTGGACTGCGGGATATGGGAGAGCAGATTCCGGTGGGTTTCTTCGGAGAAGTGCTGTTGGTACATCGGCGCCTCCGGTATGTGGTCCGGTAACCCCACCGTGCCCCACCCGTGGTGCGTTGGCAACCATCTCGGACGTGCGGATATGGGTGCGAAGAGGGTCACCCGGTCCCGGTAGGGTCTTCCTCATGTCCGATCGCACCGCGCTGTTCGCCGCTGTGGAACGCCTCGCCGGACGCCTGCGGGCCCTTCCGCAACGCCGGCTCCAGGCGGGCGCCGCGGCCGAGGGCCTGGAGCTGGCCCGCTGGCTGGCGTGGCAGGCGCAGCTGCTGGAGTTCCCCGGCCGGGAGCCGCACCGGCTGCCGGACGACGGCATCTTCGTGGTCGGCGATCAACTGGCCGTGGCCGGCCACGAGTTGGCGGCGGCGGTGGGCCGCGAACGGGACCCCGAGCGGGTCGAGGGCGTGCTGCGGGAGGCGGGCGAACGGTCGGCGGCCGCGGCCAGGGCCATCGGCTGAACGGCGCGGTCCCGGGGGTCCGGCCTCAGAGCGAGGCGACCACCCGGTCGGCCAGGACATAGACGCTCTCCTCGCCGTAGGCGAAGGTGAGCGCGTAGGCGCCCGCTATCGCCGAGCCGCCGCGCAGCACCGGGAGCTCGCCGCGGTCCAGCGCCTCGGAGAGCGTGAGGGCGGTCTCGCGGTGCCCGGGGGTCATGCACAAGGTGGTGCCGTCGGCGAACACATACACGTCGAGCGTCCCCAGCGGCCCGGGCCGTACGTCCGACAGCGGGATACGGGCGTCGGCGAGATCGGCGAGCCGCTCGGCGGTCTGGTCGCGGGAGGCGACCACCGGGGAGGGCGCGAAGTCGGGACCCGAAGGGTGCGGGATGGTGCCGGGCGCGGGCATCGCCGCCTCGGGCGCCTCCGACTCCAGGCCGGCGAAGTCGGACTGCCGCGGCAGCAGGGGCAGCACCGGCGGGACCTCGTAGTCCGCGGCGGCCTCGTACGCACCCTCGTAGACGCCCTCGGCGTCGGCGGCGCCGTAGAGGCCGCCGCGGAAGAAGATGCCCTCGCCCGCCGTCTCCCGGGACTCCTGCTCCGCCCAGAAGGCGCGGGCCTCGGCCAGCTCGCGTTCCCGCTCGTCGGCGAGGGCGTCGGCGACCGCCGTGCGGATGTCCGCCGAGGAGGCGCGCGGCCCGGGCGGCCGGAGCCCGGCCAGCTCGCGGCGCAGCGCGGTCAGCTCGCGGCGCAGGCCGCGGGCGGAGAGTACGGCGGCGGAACCCGCGGCCGCGGCGAGGCCCGCGGCGACCAGCAGGACGGTGAAGTTGGCGCTCACTGACGTTCTCCCGACTGACGCGACACGAGCAGTGCCCACGTGGATGGTGGACGAAACTTTCCCCACCTCACTCTGCCGCTAAATCCCGGGCCTTTACAGAGCGGAACGTGCTGAATTGGGCGGGTTCGCGACGCCGGTCCTGGCTCGACTCAGCAGGCTGACCTGCGAGAACGAAGCGCCCCCGGGGAAAAATCACATCCCGGGGGCGTTTTGGTTGCGACTTATATCACAGAGAGTGCGCAATGGAGCCGGTTGAACACGATGGGTGACAAAGGGTGGGGGAAGGGTGTCAGCCGGGGCGCACGGGTGTGGGGGGTCAGGAGAGGCGCTCCACGACCATCGCCATGCCCTGGCCGCCGCCCACGCACATCGTCTCCAGGCCGAACTGCTTGTCGTGGAACTGCAGGCTGTTGATCAGCGTGCCGGCGATCCGGGCGCCGGTCATCCCGAAGGGGTGGCCGACCGCGATCGCGCCGCCGTTGACGTTCAGCCGGTCCAGGTCGATGCCCAGGCCGCGGTAGGAGGGGATGACCTGCGCGGCGAACGCCTCGTTGATCTCGACCAGGTCGATGTCGCCGATGGACATCCCGGCCCGCCGCAGCGCCTGCCGGGACGCCTCGACGGGTCCGTAGCCCATGATCTCCGGGGACAGCGCGGAGACGCCGGTGGAGATGATCCGGGCCAGCGGGGTGATGCCCAGCTCGGCGGCCTTGGTGTCGGACATGATCACCAGCGCGGCGGCGCCGTCGTTCAGCGGACAGCAGTTGCCCGCGGTCACCGTGCCGTCCGGGCGGAAGGCCGGCTTCAGGCCCGCCACGCCCTCCAGGGTCACCCCCGCGCGCGGGCCGTCGTCCTTCGCCACGACGGTGCCGTCCGGCAGTGTGACCGGGGTGATCTCCCGCTCCCAGAAGCCGTTCTTCAGCGCCTCCTCGGCCAGATTCTGCGAGCGCACCCCGAACTCGTCCTGCTCCTGCCGGGTGATCCCCTTGAGCGCCGCGAGGTTCTCCGCGGTCTGGCCCATCGCGATGTACGCGTCCGGGACGAGGTCGTCCGCCCGCGGGTCGTGCCATTCCCCGCCGCCCTGCTCGGCCCGCTGCTGGGTACGGGCCTGCGCCTGCGCGAAGACCGGGTTGGTCGTCTCCGGCAGGCTGTCGGAGCTGCCCTTCACGAACCGCGAGACCATCTCGACCCCGGCCGAGATGAACACATCGCCCTCGCCCGCCTTGATGGCGTGCAGCGCCATCCGGGTGGTCTGCAGGGAGGAGGAGCAGTAGCGGGTGACCGTGCAGCCCGGCAGGTGGTCCATGCCCATCCGCACGGCGACGATCCGCCCCATGTTGAACCCCTGCTCCCCGCCCGGCAGACCGCACCCCAGCATCAGGTCGTCGATCTCCCGCGGGTCCAGCTGAGGGACTTTGGCCAGCGCGGTCTGGATGATCGTCGCGGCCAGATCGTCCGGTCGCAGTTCCTTGAGCGACCCCTTGAAGGCACGCCCGATGGGCGAACGGGCGGCAGAGACGATGACGGCTTCGGGCATCGCGGCACTCCTCGACGAGCGGCGTGGTCTTTTTTCCTCCGGACTCCAGGAAGTTACCCGCCCGTAGCCCCTTGAGTCACCCCTGCGGGGCGCTCCGCGGGGTGGACGCGGGCGGCGACGGGGGGAATGGGTTGCGGTTGGTTGCCGGGCGGCGGGCCGGTGGGGGCTGGTCGCGCAGTTCCCCGCGCCCCTACGGGGCGTATGGCGCCGTCGCGCGTTTCCGGCCCCGGCGGTGGGGTGCCCCGGTAGGGGCGTGGGGAACTGCGCGGGCGGGCGGCCGCGGTGTGGGGGCGGGCCGCGGTGGGGGGAACGCGTTGCGGTCGTTGCCGGGCTGCGGGCCCGGGGTGGTCAGGGTGCGGCGCCCTCCGCTGGCTCGGGGTGGGCGGGGGCGCCCGGGAGGGGGCGACGGCGGCGGCGTTTGAGGAGGGCGAAGCGGCCGCGCGGGCCCGTCGCGGACTGGGCGGCGGTGACCTCCGTACCGCCCTCGGAGGCCGCCGCGACGGCCGCCTGAGCCACCGGCAGGAACGCCTCGCCGCGGCGCACATCCGGATGCTCGTCGGCCTCGGGCCACAGCCCCAGCACCGCGCACACCGTCGGCAGCATCGCCATCGCCGCGGTCGCGTACCCCTCCGCGGAGGGGTGGTAATTGTCGGGCCCGAACAGCTCGCGCGGCCGCGCCTCGAACTCCGGCCCCAGCAGATCGCCCAGCGACACCGTCCGCCCGCCCAGCTCCACCACCGCGATGGTCTGCGCCGCCGCCAGCTGCCTGCTGGCCCGCCGGGCTAGCCACCGCAGCGGCTGGTAGACCGGCTCGACGGAGCCCAGATCGGGACAGGTGCCGACCACCACCTCCGTACCGGCCGCCCGCAGCCGCCGTACCGCGTCCGACAGCAGCCGCACCGACGTGGACAGCGGCATCCGCCGGGTCACGTCGTTCGCGCCGATCATGATCACCACCACATCGGGCGGCGCCGTCTCCTCGTGGACCAGCAGCGACACCTGGCGGGCCAGATCGTCGGACTGGGCGCCCGGCTGCGCCACGTTCACCAGCTGCACCGGCCGCTCGGCCACCGCCGCGAGCCCCGAGGCGAGCAGCGCCCCCGGCGTCTCCCGGGCCCGGTGCACACCCTGGCCGGCCGCCGTGGAATCACCCAGGAAGCTCAACCGCAGCGGCGCCCGGCCGGTCGGCTGCGCGAAGGCCGAGCCGTAGCGGCCGTCGGCCTTCGGCGGCTCGTCGTCCGAGCCGCCCACCACCCGCTTGGCCAGCCGTACCTCCGTCAGCAGGATCCCGACGGCCGCCCCGCCCAGCAGGCTGATGCCACCGCCGCCGAACGCCGCCGCGGTCGCGATCCGCCGTGCCACTCTCGCCCTCGACATCGAGCCGGCCACCTCCACTGCCCCAGCGCTTGCCCCGTACATGAACACGGTGCCCCGCAGGGCACCGCTACCAACGCCAACGTTGGCGGTCGACCTCGGGTTTCCGGCCTAGGCTGGCCGTACCCATCTCGGAGAACCCGGAGACTAACGGTGCAGTTTCACGACTCGATGATCAGCCTCGTCGGCAACACCCCGCTGGTGAAGCTCAACAGTGTGACCGAAGGCATTCAGGCAACCGTGCTGGCCAAGGTCGAATACTTCAACCCGGGCGGGTCGGTCAAGGACCGTATCGCACTGC
Source organism: Streptomyces polygonati (assembly GCF_042650325.1). NCBI lineage: Bacteria > Bacillati > Actinomycetota > Actinomycetes > Kitasatosporales > Streptomycetaceae > Streptomyces > Streptomyces polygonati. Next base: position 480,584 of record NZ_JBHSBB010000013.1, read on the forward strand.
GCATGATCGAGGCCGCCGAGCGCAGCGGCGATCTCAAGCCGGGCGGCACCATCGTCGAGCCCACCTCCGGCAACACCGGGGTCGGCCTGGCCATGGTCGCCCAGCGCAAGGGCTACCACTGCGTCTTCGTCTGCCCGGACAAGGTCTCCACCGACAAGATCAACGTCCTGCGCGCGTACGGCGCCGAGGTCGTGGTCTGCCCGACCGCCGTGGACCCCGAGCACCCCGACTCGTACTACAACGTGTCCGACCGGCTGGTGCGCGAGACGCCCAACGCCTGGAAGCCGGACCAGTACAGCAACCCGCAGAACCCTCTGTCGCACTATCACTCCACCGGCCCCGAGCTGTGGACGCAGACCGACGGCCGGATCACCCACTTCGTGGCGGGCGTCGGCACCGGCGGCACCATCTCCGGCACCGGCCGCTATCTGAAAGAGGTCAGCGAGGGCCGCGTCCAGGTGATCGGCGCCGACCCCGAGGGCTCGGTGTACAGCGGCGGCTCCGGCCGGCCCTATCTGGTGGAGGGCGTCGGCGAGGACTTCTGGCCGACCGCCTACGACCGCGACGTGGCCGACGAGATCGTCGCCGTCTCCGACAAGGACTCCTTCCGGATGACCCGCCGCCTCGCCCGCGAGGAGGCGCTGCTGGTCGGCGGCTCCTGCGGCATGGCGGTCGTCGCGGCGCTGCGGGTCGCCGAGCGGCTCGGCCCGGACGACGTGGTGGTCGTCCTGCTGCCGGACAGCGGCCGCGGCTATCTGTCGAAGATCTTCAGCGACGTGTGGATGAGCTCGCACGGCTTCCTCGACGAGAGCGAGGGCCGGGCCAGGATCGCCGACGTCATCGCCCGCAAGGAGGGCGGCCTGCCGAATCTGGTCCATATGCACCCGGACGAGACGGTCGGGCAGGCCATCGAGGTGCTGCGCGAGTACGGCGTCTCGCAGATGCCCGTGGTCAAGCCCGGCGCCGGCCACCCCGATGTGATGGCCGCCGAGGTGATCGGCTCGGTGGTGGAGCGCGAGCTGCTGCACGCGCTGTTCACCCAGCGCGCCCAGCTGGACGACCCGCTGGACAAGCACCTGTCCGCGCCGCTGCCGCAGGTCGGCTCGGGCGAGCCGGTCGCGGACCTGATGACGGTGCTGGAGAGTGCCGACGCGGCGATCGTCCTGGTGGACGGCAAGCCGACCGGTGTGGTCAGCCGGCAGGACCTGCTGGCCTTCCTGGCCGGCCACGGCGGCGCCTGACCGGCGAGGGGCCGCCCGGACCCGTACCGCCCGGCGGCCGAAAGCCGGTCCGGGATTCCCGGAACTGGTACACCCGCGACACGTACGCGCAGCACGGGCTTAACAACCGTCCGGCACATTTGGTCTTGTCGAAGCGGCGGGTACTCCACCCGCCGGGACGATCCACCGAATGTGGCGCCAAGGTTTTCGGAGCGGCTCCCGGACTCCATGGTGACCCTGGACGCGCATGCCCGGCCCTGACCCGGCTCGCGTCCCGGCGGGAACCGCCGTCGTCCCGCCCCTCTGGGCCTTGTAACCCAGGGGGTGCGGCGGTTCCCGCCCTTACTCTTCGGTCTTCCTGCGGCCCCTCGGGCCCCTCGGCCTGTCTCCTACGTCCAGTCGTCCTTCTCCTGCTTGCCGCGGGGGCCGTGGACGCTGCTCAGGGCCTGCGCGACGTTGACACCGACGATCCCCGCCCAGGTGATGAACAGGCCCGCCGCGTGCGCCTGGGTCGCCGCGATCGCGGACAGCGGGATCGCGGCGATCATGGTGAACCCGGCGAACCCGTAGCGGGCGAACCGCGCGCCCTGCCGCGGCGGCCCGACGGGACGCCGGTCGGCCCGGGCGATCGAGGTCTGCTGCTGGGCGAGTTCGCGGCGCACGCGCTGCTCGACATGGCTGTCGACCCGCGCGGCCACCTTGTCCAGGAACGAGTCGACCAGCTCCGACTCGTACTCCGCCCCGAGGTCCTTGCGGGCCTGCAAGGTGGCGGAGAGTTCTTTGCTGAGTTCAGGGTCGCGGGCGTCCATGGACTCACCGTAGGGAGCAACGGGGGTGGGCCACACTGGGGTTAGCCCCCTTCTTCCCCGGGGGTCTGCCGTCCCCGAGGAGGACCGCCATGCCCGCTGTGCCCTTGCTCACCGCCCTGTACGGGGAACGGGACCGGCCGGACGCGCTGACCGTGGACGGCAGGGCCTGCTCGTACGAGGAGCTGCTGGGCGCCGCCGGCGCGGTGGCGCGGCGGGCCGCGGGGACGAAGGCGTTCGCGGTGGAGGCGACCGCCTCGTTGGAGACCGTCGCCGCGGTCGTCGGCGGCCTGCTGGCGGGCGTCCCGGTCGTACCGATCGCGCCGGACGCGGGCTCCGGTGAACGCGAGCACATCCTGCGGGACTCGGGCGCCGAGCCGCTGACCGTGGACTTCGCCGAGCGCGCCGACCACACCGGGCCGCCGGCCGGGGACACCGCGCTGGTCCTCTACACCTCGGGCACGACAGGTCCGCCGAAGGGGGTGCTGATCTCGCGCGCCGCCATCGCCGCCGACCTGGACGCGCTGGCCGCCGCCTGGCAGTGGACCGCCGACGACACCCTCGTCCACGGCCTGCCGCTGTTCCATGTGCACGGCCTGGTGCTGGGCGTGCTGGGCGCGCTGCGCGCCGGCAGCCGGCTGGTGCACACCGGCCGGCCGACCCCGGCCGGATACGCGGCGGCCGGCGGCACCCTCTACTTCGGGGTGCCCACCGTGTGGCAGCGGGTGGTCCGCGACGAGGAGGCCGCCAGGGCACTGTCCGGGGCCCGGCTGCTGGTGTCCGGCAGCGCGCCGCTGCCCGCCCCCGTGTTCGAGGAGCTGCGCCGGCTGACCGGGCACGAGCCGGTCGAGCGCTACGGCATGACGGAGACGTTGATCACCCTGAGCACCCGGGCCGCCGGGGAGCGGCGACCCGGCGTGGTCGGCACGCCGCTGCCGGGCATCGTCACCCGCGTGGCCGACGCCGCGGACGGCATCGGCGAACTCCAGCTCAAGGGCCCCACCCTGTTCGACGGCTATCTCGGCCGGCCGGACGCGACGGCCGCCTCGTACACCGCCGACGGCTGGTTCCGTACCGGCGACATCGCGGCGATCGAGCCGGACGGTGTCCACCGGATCGTCGGCCGGGCCTCCACCGACCTGATCAAGTCCGGGGGTTACCGGATCGGCGCCGGTGAGGTGGAGAACGCGCTGCTGGCCCACCCGGCGGTCCGGGAGGCCGCCGTGGTCGGCGCCCCGCACGCCGACCTCGGGCAGCAGATCGTGGCCTATGTGGTGGCCTCCGGTGTGACCGAGGCGGAGCTGACCGATTTCGTGGCGGCGCGACTGTCGGCGCACAAGCGCCCCCGGGCCGTGCGCTTCCTGGCCGAGCTGCCGCGCAACGCGATGGGGAAGCCGCAAAAACGGTTGCTGCCCCCGCTGTGACCGGGAGGATGGTGGCAGGGGGGCCGTGGTTGTCACTTGCCGGGCGGCAAGTAAGATCGGGCTCACCCACCACATCGACAACCACACCAATCACCACCGGACAGCGCGCAACGCCGTCCGGGTCGCCGATACCCGGGCCCCGCTCCAAAGGGTGGCGGTGATACGTCCTGCCATGGAGGCAGCACCGCATGTTCCACCGCATCGGACGCACCGTCGTCCGTCATCCCGTCTGGACGATTGTCGCGTGGGTCATCGCGGCCGTCGCCATCATCGCCACCGCGCCGAGTCTGCCGTCGAACAGCGACGAGAGCAGCTTCCTCCCCAGCAGCTACCAGTCGATCAAGGCGATGGACCTCCAGGAGAAGGCGTTCCCCTCGTCCTTCACCCCGTCCGCGATCGTGCTCTACCAGCGGACCGACAACGCCCCGCTGACCGCTGCCGACAAGGCGGACATCACCAAGATCACCGATGGTCTGGGCGCCAAGAAGATCGACCAGGTCCAGAAGGTCATCGCCGGCACCCCGTCCAAGGACGGCAAGTACCAGACGGCGCTGGTCCAGATGGACAAGAAGAGCGCCGGCCAGCCCAAGCAGGCCGACGCGGCCCAGGCGCTGCGTACGGACGCCAAGGATCTCGCCCAGGGCACCCATCTGAAGGTGCAGGTCGGCGGTCAGGCCGGGCAGGCGCTCGACCAGAAGGACGCCGGCAACACCTCGGACATCGTGGCCCTGCTGGGCTCGGTACTGATCATCATCGCCACCCTGCTGATCATCTTCCGCTCGCCGATCATCGCGATCATGCCGCTGTTCGTGCTGATCGCCCTGGTCTTCAGCACCTCCAACGCGCTGATCGCGGACGCGACCAAGATCTTCGGACTGCAGGCCAACAGTTCGGTCTCGGCACTGCTGATCGTGGTGGTGCTCGGGGTCGGCACCGACTACTTCCTGTTCCTGATGTTCCGCTACCGGGAACGGCTGCGGGCCGGTGACGATCCGAAGGAGGCGATGGTCAACAGCGTCGCCAGGGTCGGCGAGGCGATCGCCTCGGCGGCCGGCGCGGTGATCATCTCCTTCCTGGCGCTGACGCTGTCCACCCTGGGCTTCCTGACCCAGCTCGGCCCGGCGCTGGCCATCCTGGTGGCGGTCACGCTGATCGCGGGCCTGACGCTCTTCCCGGCGATCTGCTCGGTCATCCCGCCCCGGGCGCTGTTCTGGCCCGGCAAGAAGTGGAACCAGGAGCCGTCCGACGCGACCTTCGCCGCCATCGGGCGCCTGGTCGGGCGCAAGTCCGGCATGGTGGCGATCGTCTCCGGCCTCGTGATGGTGCTGCTGGCGCTCGGCACGCTCGGCTACAAGGCGAACTACGACCTCGCCTCGGGTTCCATCCCGAAGACCAAGGAGTCGATGGTCGTCCAGGACACCATGAGCAAGGTGTACTCGGCCGGCGCCGCCGACCCGACCTCGGTCTTCCTCACCAGCAGTAACGGCAAACCGCTGACCGGTGTCGACTTCACCGCGTTCAAGGACAAGCTGGGCCGGGCGGACGGGGTGGCGGACGCCTCCTTCGACCAGAAGACCGGCCTCAGCAAGGACCGGACCACCGCGCTGTTCTCCCTGACGCTCAAGTACTCGGGCGCCAGTGACCAGGCCATCTCGGCGGTCGGCAAGGTCCGCACGGTGGCGGCCGACAACGCGCCACCCGGAACGGAAGCGGTGGTCGGCGGCACGTCCTCGATCTACCGGGACATCAACGCGGCGGTCGACCACGACTACCGCACGGTCTTCCCGGTGGCCGCGATCCTGATCATGATCATCCTGGGGCTGCTGCTGCGCAGCGTGGTCGCGCCCTGGTACCTGATCGCGTCGGTGGCCCTCGGCTTCGGCGCGACCCTCGGGGCCACGGTACTGATCTTCGGCCGCGGCGACGGGCTGATCTTCCTGCTGCCGATCATCATGTATCTGTTCGTGGTGGCGATCGGAACGGACTACAACATCCTGATGATCGCCCGGCTGCGGGAGGAGGCCCGCGAGGGCCGCGACCCACGTGAGGCCGCGGCGCAGGCGCTGCGGCACGCGGGGCCGACGATCGCCTCGGCCGGCTTCATCCTGGCGGCGACCTTCGCCACCCTGATGCTGTCCGGGAACACCTTCCTGACCGAGATGGGCTTCGCGATCGCCTTCGGCATCGTGGTCGCCGCGTTCGTGATGGCGATGTTCTTCACACCGAGCCTCACCGCGCTCATCGGCCACGCCGCTTGGTGGCCGGGGCACGCGGACCGCGCCCTGGCGCCGGCCGCCGGTGGCGCGACGCTCCCGGGCGGCTTCCCCGCTCCGGGCGGCGCCCGTCCGCTGGACGAGGACGGGCGGGGCACGGAGGAACTGGACGAGTCCGGGCGGCGGAACTGAGGGGTGCGGAGCTGACGGGTCACGTCCCCGGGCCGCGCTGAACGGAGCTTGTGCGGACGGTGCCCGGCGGTTCGCCCTCGGGCGGCGCTGAGCTTTCGTCCGGGGTGGCGCTGAGGTTGTCCACAGGGGCCGGACAGGTGTCGATCACCTGTCCGGCCCTTCCGTTACGCTGGCGGGGCAGTGCGGAGAACGGCGGAGAATCGCTGGTCGCGGGCGCGGAGACGGCCACGGGGGGCTGTGATGGTGGGGGAAGTGACCGGCGTGGCGCGCGGCGGCGGGCCGGAGGCAGCCGGGGGGCCGGCGGCGCTGCCGGGGCCGTCGCAGCGGTGGCGGCGAAGGGTGCTCGTCGCGCCGGGGCTGGTGGTGCTGGGCGTCCTGCTGCTGATCGGCACGGCCGTGCTGGACGACCGGCACGGCAAGCGGGCCGGCGCGCTGTGCCGTCAACTACCCCTGCCCTGGTCGCTGTTCGCGCTGGCATGGGCCGCGCTGCTCTGCGGGCTGGCGGGCGCGGCGGCCTGCGGACTGTTCTTCCGCGCGGCGGCCCGGACCGGCCGGCGGGGCACGGCCTCGTGGCAGGGGACGCTGGCGCTGTGCATATGCGTCTGCGGGACGCTGCCGCTGCTGTTCGAGGCGGTGGCGGTGTACGGGGTGCACGCGGAGGCCGGCGAGGCGTTCTGGTCGTGCGCTGGCCAGAGCTGAGGCGGTGCGGACGCCGGGCTTGCCTGACTGCATAGCTTCATGCAGAGTCATATCCCAGTGAATAACGGCCGGTGGACCACGGGCCGGGGACGGGACTGCGATGAGCGATGCGGGTGACGGCAGGGTGGTGACGGCTGATCCGGACGGCGGGGGCGGTGCGGGCGGTCCGGCCGGCGCGGTCGGCGCTGACCATGTGGGCGGCCCGGGTGCGGGCGGCGCGGTCGGCGCTGCCGCCGCGCGGGACGCTTCGGGTGGTGGCCCGGCCCATGCCTCGGCGCGGCTGCTGAAGCTGTTCGAGTCGCACCGGCTGACACCGACCCAGCGGCGGATCGCGCACTGCCTGGTCCGTACGGCCGACGAGGCCCCCTTCCTGTCCAGCGTGGAGGTGGCCGAACTCGCGGGCGTCAGCCAGCCGTCCGTGACACGGTTCGCGGTCGCGCTCGGCTTCGACGGCTATCCCGCGCTGCGCCGGCACCTGCGCGAGGTCGCTCCGGCCCAACTGCTGCCGGCCGCCGCCGCGTTCAACGAGTATCAGCAGGCCGTGCACGCCGAGATCGAGAACCTGCGGCATCTGGCCGCGCTGCTCGCCGACCCCGAGCCGGTGGCCAGGGCGGGAGCGGTGCTCGCCGCGTCCCGCCCGCTGCCGGTGCTCGGCCTGCGCGCGGCCGGCGCCCAGGCCCGGGGCTTCGCCTACTTCGCGGCGAAGGTCCACCCCGATGTCCGGCTGCTCGACGAGGGCGGCACGATGCTCGCCGACCGGATCGACACGGCCGTCCGCGCGGGCGCCACCGCCCTGCTCTGCTTCGCGCTGCCCCGGCACCCGCGCGAGGTGGTGGAGGCGTTGGCCCACGCACGGCAGGCCGGCCTGACGGTGGTGGCGGTCGCCGACAGCGCCTTCGCCCCGGTCGCGGCCCACAGCGACCTCCTGCTGCCGGCCGCCGTCGGCACCGGTCTCGCCTTCGACACCGCCTGTGCGCCGATGCTGCTGGGCCGGGTGCTCCTGGAGTCGATGTGCGACGCGCTTCCGGACGCCCAGGCCCGGCTGGAGGAGTTCGACGCGCACGCGGCGGCCCGGGGCGTGTTCGTCGACTGAGCAGGTCGGCCAAGTTCTTACGTCTTAACGAAAATCTGAGAATCGCAAAGTACCCTCCCCAGCACTTAGCGGAGACGAGGAGGGAGCAGGACGTGGTGCGCGGGGCCTACACATTGGTACGGGTAGCGGTGACGGTGCGGGCGGCGGCGTGCTGGCTGTGGTGGCTGGGGGTGATCGCGGCGGCCGCGGGCACGGCGGTGACCTTCAGCCCGACCGGTCGCCGGATCGGGGTCATGGCCGGGGCGGCGTTGTTCATCGTGGCGGCGGTGGCCGCGTTCCTGATCAGGGGCGGCCGCTACGGACGGCGGGCGGCGGGCGCTTCCCGCGCCGCCAAGTCGGTCTTCCTCCAGGACCGCCGGGTGACCGCCCGCACCTGGGTCCGGCGCCGCCGCTGGTCGCTGCTGGCCGCCTTCCTGATCGCCGCCGGCTCCTCGGCGCTGCTCCCCTGCGCGGGAGGCATGCTGATGGCCGGCGCGGGCGCGGGCCTGTGGGCCAAGACCCGCCGCCTGGCCCGCCTGGAACGCTCCCACGACGCCCTCCTCTGGGTCCGCCCCGACGGCGACCCGGCCGCCTACCAACTCACCGGCATAGCCGCGGGCGACGCGGCCCCGGGCGGGGGCCGGCGCCGCCGCTGAACCGGGGCCGCTTCGCCGGGGCCGGCGGGCGGCCGGTCCGTTTCGGCGGGGGTTGGCTGCGCGGGATCGGCTGCGGGCGGGGCGGGGCCTGGGAGCGGTTCGCCTCCCCGCCGCGCGACGGTGGTCTGGGCGCATCTCGGCTGATCGGCGCAGCAGCGGGTGACGCGTTGTCGCCGTCGTCTTCACACTGCCTTGAGGTCCGAGGACGGAACGGGCTCGGCCGGAGTCCGGGGAGGCTATGGGCCGGACACGGCCGAGGCGCGCCGCAGGGGCGGGAGGCCGCCGCCGCTCTCCGCGAGGAGCTCCGCCCGGGTCTGGGCGGTCCTGACCGGGGTGAAGGCCACGGCGCCGGCCGCGCTGACCGTGAAGCCGTGGACCGCCGGGCGGGGCAGCGAGTTGTAGGCGAAGTGGTTGGAGAAGTAGTAGGCGCCGGTGTCGAGCAGGGCCACATGGTCGCCGGCGGCGAGCAGCGGCAGCGCGCGGCCCCGGGCCACCAGATCACCGGCGAAGCAGCAGGGCCCGGCCACGTCCTGGTCCACCGGCTCGCCGGTCTTCTCGCGGCCCTCGCCGTCCAGGGCGAGCACCCGGATCGGCCAGGCCTCCGGCGCGAAGACGGTCCGGGTGGCGACCTGGGCCCCGGCGTGGGTGACCGCGATGGGCCTGCCGCCGGCCGACTTGACGTACTCGACACGGGCCAGCACCGCGCCGTTCTTGGCCAGCAACGAGCGGCCGAACTCGGTGACCAGCCCGTAGCGGCCGTCGAAGAGGCCGGGGACCTCGGCGCGGAGCAGGTCGGCGTAGTCGGCGAAGGACGGAGCGGTCGCGTCGGAGCGGAAGTTCACCGGCAGGCCGCCGCCGATGTCGAGGACGGTGATCTGCGGCCGGCCCGCGGCCTGATTGACGCGCTCGGCGATGTCGTAGGCGGCCCGGACCCCGGCGGCCATCAGTTCCAGTGGTACGCCCTGCGAACCGGTGTGGGTGTGCAGGCGGTTGAGCCAGGGACGTTCGGCGTAGGCGCGCAGCACCCACTCCTCGGCGCCCGGGTCGCGCAGCGCGACGCCGAATTTGGAGGTGGCGGTCGCGGTGCTCATCGCCCCGATGCTGCCGCCGCCGATCTGCGGGTTGACCCGCAGCCCGAGCGGTGAGGAGGTGGGGGCGGCGGCGCGCAGGGCGTCGATCCGCTCCAGCTCCTGCGGGTTGTCGGCGTTCACCGCGACGCCCAGTGTCAGCGCCTCGCGCAGTTCGCTGACCGTCTTGGCGGGCGAGTCCAGCACGGTCCGCTCGGCCGGGATGCCGGCCGCGCGGGCCACGGCGAGTTCACCGGGGCTGGCCACCTCGGCGCCGAGTCCGCACTCCCCGAGCAGTGCCAGGACCGGTACGAGCGAGGCGGCCTTGACGGCGAAGGTGTGGGTGACGTCCACCCCGGGGATGGCGAAGGCGGCTTGCAGCGCTGCCGCCGAGCGTTCGATCCCCACGACGTCCAGCAGCCCGACAACCTCTTCCCCCTCCCTCACCAGCCCCTCCTCCACCGCCGCACGCAGCGCCCGCGCCCGCCGTCCCCCCAGGTCATCCATCACGCCAACCATCCCACCACCTCCCACCCCACCTCCGCCACCTGCCCCTGTGGGCGGCGGCCGCACAACACTGCCGGTCGCCCCGCGCGACCCCCGCCTGCCCCGCAGGGCATCAAAACGCGGATCCTCGAACGGGCGTACGCCGTCCCGGAGCCCACTTCCGCCTCCCCGCCCGACGGCCGACGGGATCGAACCCCGCGGCCAGACCGGGAACCTGCCTCTCCCCGCCGGGGTGCCGGGCGGGCCTGTGTCCGCGGCCGCGTCCGGCGGGCCGCCCGCCCGGGCTGGGGTCGGCCGGGGAACGCCCGTCGTGGCCGGTCGGCCGGGGGGCTGCCGGGGCAAGGTGCGCCGCGGGGCCCTGGCTTGCTGCCCCGCCCGGAGGAGCCGGCCATTGCGCCGCCCCGCCCGCCCCCGGTGGTCAACCGGGGAGCCGCCTCCCCGCCGAGGGGCCCGGCGGGACCTCGCACGGAGGGCAACCCGGCCGGAGGAGCCACCTCCCCCGGTCAACCCCCGGAGGGCCCCTTGTTGACTAGGGCTATTCACCTGGCCAGGATGTGAATGAATCGCACCACTGGGGATCGCGACGACGAGGAGGCCGGACCGATGACGGGACCGAGGCCGGTACGCGCACCGCGCGGTACGGAGCTGAGCGCATTGGGGTGGCCGCAGGAGGCCGCGCTGCGGATGCTGCAGAACAATCTGGACCCGGAGGTCGCCGAGCACCCCGACAAGCTGGTGGTGTACGGGGGCACCGGGAAGGCCGCGCGGGACTGGAACTCGTTCGACGCGATGGTGCGGACGCTGCGCGGGCTGAAGCAGGACGAGACGATGCTGGTGCAGTCCGGGCGTCCGGTCGGGGTGATGCAGACGCATGAGTGGGCGCCGCGGGTGCTGATCGCCAACTCCAACCTGGTGGGGGACTGGGCCACCTGGGAGGAGTTCCGGCGGCTCGAAGCGCTCGGGCTGACGATGTACGGGCAGATGACCGCCGGGTCATGGATCTACATCGGCACGCAGGGCATCCTCCAGGGCACCTACGAGACCTTCTCCGCGGTCGCGGCCAAGCACTTCGGCGGCTCGCTGGCCGGCACCATCACCCTGACCGCCGGGCTCGGCGGCATGGGCGGCGCGCAGCCGCTCGCGGTGACCATGAACGGCGGCGTCGTGATCTGCGTCGACTGCGACCCCCGCGCCATCGACCGCCGGATCGAGCACGGCTACCTCGACACCAGGGCCGACTCCCTCGACCACGCCCTGGGGCTCGCCACGGAAGCGCGGGACGCCCGCCGTCCGCTGTCCATCGGCGTCCTCGGCAACGCGGCCGAACTGCTGCCGCGACTGCTCGCCATGCAGGCCCCCATCGACATCGTCACCGACCAGACCTCCGCGCACGACCCGCTCGCCTACCTCCCCATCGGCGTCGACTTCGCGGACATGGCCGCCTACGCCGCCGAGAAGCCGGCCGAATTCACCCAGCGCGCCCGCGAGTCCATGGCCCGGCACGTCGAGGCGATGGTCGGCTTCCAGGACGCCGGCGCCGAGGTCTTCGACTACGGCAACTCCATCCGCGGTGAGGCGCAACTCGCCGGCTACGAGCGGGCCTTCGCCTTCCCCGGCTTCGTACCCGCCTACATCCGCCCGCTGTTCTGCGAGGGCAAGGGCCCCTTCCGCTGGGCCGCGCTGTCCGGTGACCCCGCCGACATCGCCGCCACCGACCGGGCCATCCTGGACCTCTTCCCGGAGAACGAGTCGCTGGCCCGCTGGATCAAGCTGGCCGGTGAACGCGTCCACTTCCAGGGCCTGCCGGCCCGTATCTGCTGGCTCGGCTACGGCGAACGCGACCGGGCCGGCGAGCGGTTCAACGAGATGGTCGCCGACGGCACCCTCAAGGCGCCCATCGTCATCGGCCGCGACCACCTCGACTGCGGCTCGGTCGCCTCCCCCTACCGCGAGACCGAGGCGATGCTCGACGGCTCCGACGCCATCGCCGACTGGCCGCTGCTCAACGCCATGGTCAATGTCGCCTCCGGCGCCTCCTGGGTCTCCATCCACCACGGCGGCGGCGTGGGCATCGGCCGCTCCCTGCACGCGGGGCAGGTCACCGTCGCCGACGGCACCGCCCTGGCCGGGGAGAAGATCCGCCGGGTGCTCACCAACGACCCCGGCATGGGCATCATCCGGCATGTGGACGCGGGCTACGACAGCGCGGAGTCCGTGGTCGCCGACCGCGGGGTGCGCATCCCGATGCGGGAGGGCACCGTTGACGCGTGACGGTGGCGAGCCGGCCCGCCCGGCGTCCGAGGACGGGGGCTTGGGGACGGAACCCTCGGCGGGAAGCACACCCGCCGGGTTCCACCAAATGTGGCGCGACCTCCTCCCGCTCGGGCGCAGCGCCGCCTCCGGCGGATACCGCCGCTACGCCTGGAACTCCGCGGACGCCGACTGCCGGGCCTGGTTCCGCGACCAGGCCGCGGCGCGCGGGCTGACCTACGAGCAGGACCGCAACGGCAACCAATGGGCCTGGCTCGGCGACCCCTTGGCCGGCCAGGCGGTCGTCACCGGCTCGCACCTCGACTCCGTGCCGGATGGCGGCGCCTACGACGGTCCGCTCGGCGTCGTCTCGGCCTTCGCGGCCCTGGACGAACTCCGCGACCGCGGCGCCACGCCCCGCAAGCCGCTCGCCGTCGTCAACTTCGGCGACGAGGAGGGCGCCCGCTTCGGTGTCGCCTGCGTCGGCTCGCGGCTCACCGCGGGCCGGCTGACCCCGGAGCAGGCCAGGGAGTTGCGCGACGCCGACGGCGTCACCATGGCCGCCGCCATGGAACAGGCCGGCTACGACCCGGCCGCCATCGGTCCCGACCCCGAACGACTCGCCCGGGTCGACGCGTTCGTGGAACTGCACGTCGAACAGGGGCGCGCCCTGGACCTCCGGGGCGCCCCGGTCGGGGTGGCCTCCGCCATCTGGCCGCACGGCCGCTGGCGCTTCGACTTCCGGGGGGAGGCCAACCACGCCGGCACCACCCGGCTCGAAGACCGGCACGACCCCATGCTCACCTACGCCGAGACGGTGCTCGCCGCCCGTGACAGGGCCCGGCTGGCCGGGGCGCTCGCCACCTTCGGCAAGGTCGCGGTCGAACCCAACGGTGTCAACGCCATCGCCTCCCTGGTCCGCGGCTGGCTCGACTCCCGCGCCGCCGACGAGGACACCCTCGCCGAACTCGTCGCCGCCATCGAGGCGGCCGCCCGGGAGCGCGGCGCCCGCGACGGTGTGGACATCCAGGTGGTCCGCGAGTCCTTCACACCGGTGGTCGACTTCGCGCACGACCTCCGCGACCGGCTCACCGCACTGCTCGCCCCGGCGGAGAGCCTCTCCGGGGCGCCCTCGACCACGGCCGCGACCGCCTCCGCGCCCCCGTCCGGCGCCACCTCCCCCGTACCCGTCCTGCCGACCGGCGCGGGACACGACGCCGGAATCCTCTCCCAGGCCGTGCCGACCGCCATGCTGTTCGTACGGAACCCCACCGGCGTCTCGCACTCCCCGGCGGAAGCCGCGGGCGAGGACGACTGCGTCGCAGGGGTAACCGCACTGGCCGACGTACTGGAGGGTCTCGCGTGCAGGTGACCTATTGGCTGGAGCACGCCTGGCTCGAACCCACTGTCGAACCGGGCGTCGCCCTGACCAGCGCCGAGGGTCTCATCACCGAAGTGCGTACCGGTGTCGCGACGCCCCCGCCCGGCGCGACCGTGCTGCGCGGCCTGACCCTGCCGGGCCTGGCCAACACCCACAGCCACGCCTTCCACCGCGCCCTGCGCGGCACCGTCCAGGTCGGCAGCGGCACCTTCTGGACCTGGCGCGACATCATGTACTCGGTCGCCTTCCACCTCACCCCCGACTCCTATTTCCGGCTCGCCCGCGCCGTCTACGCCGAGATGGCGCTGACCGGCATCACCTGCGTCGGCGAATTCCACTATCTGCACCATCAGTACGGCGGCGCCCCGTACGACAATCCCAACGCCATGGGCGAGGCACTGATCGCCGCCGCCGGCGAGGCCGGCATCCGGATCACCCTGCTCGACGCCGCCTATCTGCACGGCGGCCTGATCCGCGGCGGCTACCGCCCGCTGGAAGGCGCCCAGACCCGCTTCGGGGACGGCACCGCCGACCGGTGGTACGACCGCTGGTCCCAGCTCAAGGGCGGCGGCCACGCCAGGATCGGTGCCGCGCTGCACTCGGTGCGGGCCTTCTCCGACCGGGACGGCTACGGGGAGTTCGCCGACCGCACCCGCGGTGTGCCGGTGCACATCCACCTGTCCGAACAGCCCGCCGAGAACGCCGCGTGCATGGCCGTGCACGGTCGCACCCCCGCCCGCCTGCTGGCCGACTCCGGCTTCTGGGGTCGGCACACCACCGCTGTGCATGCCACCCATCTCACCGGTGAGGACATCTCCCTGCTCGGCGGCGCGGGCAGCACCGTCTGCATGTGCCCCACCACCGAGAGGGACCTGGCCGACGGCATCGGTCCGGCGCCCCAACTACGCCGCGCCGGCTGCCAGTTGAGCCTGGGCAGCGACAGCCACGCGGTCATCGACCTGTTCGAGGAGGCGCGCGGGATGGAGCTGAACGAGCGGCTGCGCAGCCGCACCCGCGGCCACTGGACCGCCGCTCAGCTGCTGCGGGCGGCCTCCGAGAACGGACACGCCAGTCTGGGCTGGCCCGAGGCCGGCCGGCTGGAGACCGGCGCGCTCGCCGACTTCACCACCGTCGCGCTCGACTCGGTGCGCACCGCGGGACCACCGCCCCGGCTCGGCGCCGAGACCGCCGTATTCGCGGCGACCGGAGCGGACGTACGGCACACCGTGGTCGGCGGGCGGCACATCGTCCGTGACGGTGTGCACCAACTCGTCGAGGACGTGCCCGCGGCCCTCGCCGAAGCGGTCGCCGCCGCCCGGAGCTGACGGCCCCCCCGGACCCGCCCCCGGATTCGTCCTCGAACCCCGCCCCGGCCCCGGCCCGGGCCCCCACCCCGGCTCCCCGCCGGACAAGGACATGGAAAGCGAAGGCGATGACGACCAGCACGGTCATCACCAACATCGGCAGCCTGGTCACCAACGATCCCTCCCTCACCACTCCCGGCGATCCCCTCGGTCTGATCCAGGACGCGGCCGTCGTCATCGAGGGCGACCGCGTCGTCTGGACCGGTGCGAACAGCAAAGCACCCGCCACTGACAATCGGGTCGACGCGGACGGCCGGGCGCTGCTCCCGGGCTTCGTCGACTCGCACTCCCACCTGGTCTTCGCCGGCGACCGCAGCGCCGAGTTCGCCGCCCGGATGTCCGGCCGTCCCTACCGCGCGGGCGGAATCCGCACCACCGTCGCCGCCACCCGCGCCGCCTCCGACGCCGAGCTGTCGGCGAACGTCGCGCGCCACCTCGGCGAAGCCCTCGCCCAGGGCACCACGACGATGGAGACCAAGTCCGGCTACGGCCTCACCGTGCATGACGAGGCCCGGTCCCTGCGGATCGCCGCGGCGCACACCGACGAGGTGACCTACCTCGGCGCGCACGTGGTGGCTCCGGAATTCACCGGTGACCCGGCCGGGTACGTGGACCTGGTGACCGGCGCGATGCTCGACGCGTGCGCGCCCCACGCCCGCTGGATCGACGTGTTCTGCGAGCGGGGCGCCTTCGACGGCGACCAGGCCCGCGCGATCCTCACCGCCGGCCGGGCCCGCGGCCTGATCCCTCGCGTCCACGCCAACCAGCTCGGCCCCGGCCCCGGTGTCCGCCTCGCGGTGGAACTCGGCGCCGCCTCCGCCGACCACTGCACCCATCTCACGGACGCGGATGTCGACGCCCTGGCCGGCGGCGCCGCCACCACGGTCGCCACCCTGCTGCCCGGCGCGGAGTTCTCCACCCGCGCGGTGTACCCGGACGCCCGCCGGCTGCTGGACGCCGGCGCCACCGTCGCGCTGTCCACCGACTGCAACCCGGGCTCGTCCTTCACGACCTCGATGCCGTTCTGCGTGGCGGTGGCCGTCCGGGACATGGGCATGACACCCGACGAGGCGGTCCGCGCCGCTACGTACGGCGGCGCGCGCGCCCTGCGCCGTACCGACATCGGTATCGTCGCCCCGGGCGCACGCGCCGACCTGCAGCTGCTGGAAGCACCCAGCCACTTCCACCTCGCCTACCGCCCGGGCGTGCCCCTGACGGCGGCGGTGTGGCGGGCGGGAGAACCGGTGGGTCCGCGCTGACCCGGCGCCCGGCCGTCCCGGGGGCTACTGCCCCGGGGGCTACTCCTCGACCATCAGCCCCCGGCGCAGCCGCGAGAGCGTGCGGGTGAGCAGCCGGGACACGTGCATCTGCGAGATCCCCAGCTCCTCGCCGATCTCCGACTGCGTGAGATTGCCGACGAAGCGCAGCGAGAGGATCTCGCGGTCCCGCGACGACAGGCTCGCGATCAGCGGCTTCAGCGACTCCAGGTACTCCACGCCCTCCAGGTCGTGGTCCTCGTAGCCGATCCGGTCGGCCAGCGCGCCTTCCGGGTCGTCCTCGGCGGGCTGGGCGTCCAGCGAGCTGGCGGTGTACGCGTTGCTCGCCGCCATGCCCTCGATCACCTCGTCCTCGGGCAGGTCCAGCTTCTCGGCCAGCTCCCGCACGGTGGGCGTGCGGTCCAGCTGCTGGGCCAGCTCGTCGCCGGCCTTGGCCAGGTCCAGGCGCAGCTCCTGGAGCCGGCGCGGCACCCGTACCGACCAGCTGGTGTCCCGGAAGAACCGCTTGATCTCACCGACGATCGTCGGCATCGCGAACGTCGGGAACTCCACCTCGCGGCTGAGCTCGAACCGGTCGATGGCCTTGATCAGGCCGATCGTGCCGACCTGGATGATGTCCTCCATCGGTTCGCTGCGGGTGCGGAACCGGGAGGCCGCGAACTTCACCAGCGCCAGATTCAGCTCCACCAGCGTGTTGCGGACGTACGCGTAGTCGTGGGTGCCCTCCTCCAGCGTCCGGAGGCGGGAGAAGAGCGTCTTGGACAGGGCGCGCGCGTCGACCGGTCCGATCTCGTCGTAGGGGGGAATCTCCGGGAGCCCCTCAAGACCCTCGAGCTGTTCCTGCGGGTGATCCAGGCCGAGCCGGGGTGTCATGTGCTCCTCCCTCTCCTTGCTTCGGCGTCGGCTGCCGGCGCATGGCCGTGCCAATGCCGTATATCCACCTGTACCCCTCATCCGGGGCGTGCCGCAAGTCCTGGCGGGGGACATCAGCAGGTCCGCGGCGGGTGGGCGAAAAGTGCGGGAAACGTGCCGACTACCGTCAGTGGCCCCGAACGCGTAGGGTCGGAACGCGTCACCAGGGATGCAATAAGGAGTTCACATGGACCGCGAGGCGGTCGGCACCGCCGACCTGGGCAGGCTGCGTGTCGAGGTCAGGCAGGTAGGCCACACCGCGGTTTTCACGCCGTCGGGAGAGCTGGACCACCACACTGCGGATGTCCTCGCCGAGCCGCTCGGCGCGGCGGTGGACGCCGGCGTGACCCGGCTGGTGATCGACTGCGCGAATCTGGCCTTCTGCGACTCCACCGGGTTGAATGTGCTGCTCGGCGCCCGGTTGCGGGTCGAGGCCATCGGCGGCGCCGTCCATCTGGCGGCGATGCGGCCGACGGTCGCCCGGGTCTTCGAGATCACCGGGGCCGAAGCCGTCTTCACCCTGCATGACACGCTCGACCAGGCGCTTCAGGATTAGTGGAGTGTGGACGGGGGGCAAGGCGTGAGTGACCTTCGCCGGAGCGTACGAGCATTGGCGCCGTTCCGGACGTGTTCCCGGAGATCGACCGGGCAGAAGACTGTCGGACCGCAGTTGGACATCCGTGAGGTGAGGCCCAGATGAGCACCACCCGGCCCTACGCCGCGGACGATCGCGGCCCGGACGCGGGAGGCTCCGAAGGCGAGCCCGACGTGCACACCCGACCGCCGGAGCCGATGAGGCGACTGACGCTGTCGGGGGAGAGCGGCGTCGTGCCGCGAGCCCGGGACTTCACCCGGCAGGCGCTGCACGACTGGGGCTGGCTGCCGGCCGCCACCGCCGATCGCCGGGCGGCCGCCGAGGATGTCCTGCTGGTGGTCTCCGAACTCGTCACCAACGCCTGCCTGCATGCCGGTGGCCCCGACGAACTGCGGCTGTGGCACAGCCCCAAGGCGCTGCGCATGGAGGTCGTGGACGGCGGCCCCGGCGACCCGGCCCCCCGCACTCCCCACCGCGCGGGGCGCCCCGGCGGCCACGGTATGTTCATCGTGCAGCGACTGTGCCTGGACTGGGGCGTGATCCGCCACGACGGCCAGCCGGGCAAGACGGTGTGGGCGGAGCTCGCCGCACCCTCCTAGCGGGACGGCCCGGTGAGACGGCGCACGCCGCCGGGCGCGCGCTGATCCGGCCCGGCAGCGGCCCCGCCCGCCGACCGCCCGGCAAAGCGCCTGCTCAGGGCACCTCCCAGCGCAGCGCGTAACGGCTTGTCCACAGCCCCGTGCGTACCACCGAGTCGGGACCGTCCCGTGCGGACTACCATCAAGCCCATGACCCGCGTACTTCTCGCTGAGGACGACGCATCCATCTCGGAGCCACTGGCGCGCGCGCTGCGCCGTGAGGGCTACGAGGTCGAGGTGCGCGAGGACGGACCCACCGCACTGGAGACGGCGCTGCTCGGCGCCGTGGACCTGGTCGTACTCGACCTCGGTCTGCCCGACATGGACGGTCTCGACGTGTGCCGCCGGATCCGCGTCGAGGGCCACACCTTCCCCGTACTGGTGCTCACCGCCCGCGCCGACGAGGTCGACACCGTCGTCGGCCTGGACGCCGGCGCCGACGACTACGTCACCAAGCCCTTCCGCCTCGCCGAACTGCTCGCCCGGGTCCGCGCCCTGCTCCGCCGCGGCACCACCGAGCCGGCCCAGCCCTCCACCCACGGGGTGCGGATCGACGTCGAGTCCCACCGCGCCTGGATGGGGGACGACGAACTCCAGCTCACCGCCAAGGAGTTCGACCTGCTGCGGGTGCTGGTCCGGGACGCGGGGCGGGTGGTCACCCGCGAACAGCTGATGCGCGAGGTATGGGACACCACCTGGTGGTCGTCCACGAAGACCCTCGACATGCACATCTCCTGGCTGCGCAAGAAGCTGGGCGACGACGCGGCCAACCCCCGGTTCATCTCCACCGTCCGCGGAGTGGGCTTCCGGTTCGAGAAGAACTGAACCGCCGCCTCTCATGCGCCGCCGCCTGATCTCCTCCACGCTGGCCGTGGTGCTCGTCGTGATCGCGGTCTTCGGCATCTCCCTGGTCATCGTGGAGACCAGGACCATCCAGAGCAGTGCCCAGGACGGTGTGCAGTCCGAGGCGGTGCGGCTGGTCGGCGTGGTGGAGAACCGCATCAACGCCAAGGAGGCGCTGGACGCCAGGCATCTGGACCCGCTGATCTCCAACGGCCGCTTCGCGGTGGTCCGGGTGCCCGGCCACCCGGAGGTACGGCTCGGCGACCGGCCGCACGGCGCGGCCATCTCCTCCACCCAGAGCGGTGACTCGGGGGAGACCGTCACCGTCGAGGAGGCCCGCTCCAAGGTCAGCCAGCAGATCGGCCGCACCCTGCTGGTGATCCTGGCGGTGGCGCTGCTGGCGGTGCTCGCCGCGGTGGCCCTCGCCGTCCGGCAGGCCCGGCGGCTAGCCAGCCCGCTCACCGACCTCGCCGAGACCGCCGAGCGGCTCGGCTCCGGCGACCCCCGGCCCCGGCACCGCCGCTACGGAGTCCCCGAGCTGGACCGGATCGCGGATGTGCTGGACGCCAGCGCCGAGCGGATCGGGCGGATGCTCACCGCCGAGCGCCGCCTCGCCGCCGACGCCTCGCACCAGTTGCGCACCCCGCTGACCGCGCTGTCCATGCGGCTGGAGGAGATCGTGGCCACCGCCCAGGACAAGGAGGCGGTCAAGGAGGAGGCCACTATCGCGCTGGGCCAGGTCGAGCGGCTCACCGACGTGGTGCAGCGGCTGCTGACCAACTCCCGCGATCCCCGGTCCGGCTCCGCCGTGGACTTCGACCTCGACGAGGTGATCCGCCAGCAGGTCGAGGAGTGGCGCCCCGCCTACCAGTCCGAGGGCCGCAGCCTGGTCTTCTCCGGCACCCGCTCGCTGCGCGCGGTCGGCACCCCCGGCGCGGTGGCCCAGGTGCTGGCCACCCTCATCGAGAACTCCCTGATGCACGGCGCCGGCACCGTCGCCCTGCACACCCGCGTCACCGGCAACCAGGCCGTGGTCGAGGTCTCCGACGACGGCCCCGGTGTGCCGCCCGACCTCGGCGCCCGGGTCTTCGAACGCGCGGTCAGCGGACGCAACTCCACCGGACTGGGCCTCGCGGTGGCCCGCGACCTCGCCGAGGCGGACGGCGGCCGGCTGGAGTTGCTGCAGCAGCGCCCGCCGGTCTTCGCGCTCTTCCTCGCGCAGGAGATCGTGCCGCGCCGTCCGCCCGAGCAGATCATCGCCTGAGCCGACGCGGAGTCCGGGGCCGAGGCTGAGTAGCCCGGGGCTGAGTGCCAGCCGCCCCGCCCCGACCGGCCCCCGACTGACCTGCCCCTCAGCCGTCGAGGCTGTCTATGCCCGCCGTCGACGGACCCCGCTTCGCCCGCAGGGTGACCGCCGCCGACTCGGCGTCGCGCAGCACCCGGACGGCGTTCCGCCAGGTGAGCCGGGCGAGGTCGGCGTCCGACCAGCCCCGGTCCAGGAGCTCGGCGATCAGATTGGGGTAGCCGGCGACATCGCTGAGCCCGGTCGGGGTGAAGGCGGTGCCGTCGAAGTCGCCGCCCAGGCCGAGGTGCTCGATTCCGGCCACCTCCCGCATGTGGTCCAGGTGGTCGGCGACGGTCGAGACGGTGGCCGGAGGCCGGGGGTGGGTGGCCTCAAAGGCGTGCTGCACGGTCATCGCCTCGGGGGTGGTGTCCAGGGGGTGCAGTCCGTGGGCCCGCATATTGGCGTCGGCCTCCAGCGTCCAGTCGATCGCCGCGGGGAGGATGAACTTGGGCACGAAAGTGGCCATGGCGACGCCGCCGTTGGCCGGCAGGAGGGCCAGGACGTCGTCCGGGATGTTGCGGACGTGGTCGCAGACCGCCCGGGCCGAGGAGTGGGAGAACAGCACCGGGGCCTCGGCGACGCGCAGCGCGTGCCGCATGGTGTCGGGGGAGACATGGGAGAGGTCCACCAGCATGCCGAGCCGGTTCATCTCGCGGACGACCTCCTCGCCGAAGGCGGTGAGGCCGTGGGCCGCGGGCTCGTCGGTCGCGGAGTCCGCCCACGGCGTGTTCGCGTTGTGGGTGAGCGTCATGTAGCGCACGCCCAGTCCGTACAACTGGCGCAGGACGGCCAGCGAGCAGTCGATGGAGTGCCCGCCCTCCGCGCCCATCAGGGAGGCGATACGGCCCTGCGTACGGGCGGCCTCCATGTCGTCGGCGGTGAGCGCGAGCAGCAGATCCGCCGGATATCGCTCGGTCATCCGCCGGACCACGTCGATCTGCTCCAGCGTGGCGGTGACGGCGGCGCCGCCGGTCAGCTCCACCGGCACGAACACCGACCAGAACTGCGCCCCGACGCCGCCGGCCCGCAGCCGCGGGATGTCGGTGTGCGTACGACCGGTCTGATCGGCCGCGATGTCGAGGCGGTCGAGGTCGTACGCCACCTGCTCGCGCAGGCCCCACGGCAGGTCGTTGTGACCGTCCACGACGGGGTGAGCGGCAAGCAGGTGACGGGCACGGCTCAGAAGGTCCATGCCGAACACTCTATTGAGCCGCGCCGACCCACCGCCGGAAGCCCTGTGGAAAACTACCCCGGCAACGCTCGACCAGCGCGGACGCGCGCCAGCCCCGGATCGCGTCAGTGCCCGAAGCCGAACCCCGCCGCCCCCGACACCTTCGCCCGCAGCCGCTTGCCCTTCTCCGTCGCCTGCTCGTTCAGCGACACCTGGAACTCCCGCATCCGCGCCAGCAGCGCCGGATCGTGCGCGGCCAGCATCCGTACCGCCAGCAGCCCCGCGTTGCGTCCGCCGCCGACCGAGACGGTGGCCACCGGCACCCCGGGCGGCATCTGCACGATCGACAGCAGCGAGTCCATGCCGTCCAGATACTTCAGCGGCACCGGCACGCCGATCACCGGCAGCGGGGTCACCGCGGCCAGCATCCCCGGCAGGTGCGCGGCGCCGCCCGCGCCGGCGATGATCGCCCGGAGGCCGCGTTCGGCCGCCTGCTCGCCGTAGGCGATCATCTCGCGCGGCATACGGTGCGCGGAGACGACATCCACCTCGTAGGGCACCGAGAACTCGTCCAGGGCCTGCGCCGCGCCCTCCATCACCGGCCAGTCCGAGTCGGAGCCCATCACGATGCCGATGACGGGGTCGGTCCCGGGTGCGTCACTCATCGATCGTTCCTCGCAGATAGTCGGCCGCGTGCCGGGCGCGCTCGCGCACCTCGGCCAGGTCGTCGCCGTAGGTGTTGACGTGCCCGACCTTGCGGCCCGGCTTCACGTCCTTGCCGTACATGTGGATCTTCAGTCCCGGGTCGCGGGCCATGCAGTGCAGATAGGCGGGGTACATGTCGGGGTAGTCGCCGCCGAGGACATTGGCCATCACCGTCCAGGGCGCGCGGGGCCGCGGGTCGCCGAGCGGCAGGTCGAGCACCGCCCGCAGATGGTTGGCGAACTGCGAGGTGCCGGCCCCGTCCATCGTCCAGTGACCGCTGTTGTGCGGGCGCATGGCCAGTTCGTTGACCAGCACGCGTCCGTCGGTGGTCTCGAACAGCTCGACCGCCAGGTGCCCGATCACGCCCAGCTCGCGGGCGATGGTCAGGGCCAGCCCCTGCGCCCGCGCCGACATCTCCTCGGACAGGCCCGGCGCGGGCGCGATCACGGTGTCGCACACGCCGTTCACCTGCACGGATTCCACCACCGGATAAGCCACCGCCTGGCCGTGCGGCGAGCGCACCACATTGGCGGCCAGCTCCCGGACGAAGTCCACCTTCTCCTCGGCCAGCACCGGCACACCGGCCCGGAACGGCTGCCCGGCGTCCGCCTCGGACCGTACGATCCACACGCCCTTGCCGTCGTAGCCGCCGCGTACGGTCTTGAGCACGACCGGGAAGCCGCCGGTCTCGTCCGCGAACCGCGTCACATCGGCCGCGTCGGTGACGATCCGGTTGCGCGGGCAGGGCACCCCGATCGCGGCGAGCCGGGTCCGCATCACCCCCTTGTCCTGGGCGTGCACCAGCGCGTCGGCGCCGGGGCGCAGGACGACCCCCTCGGCCTCCAGCGCGCGCAGGTGCTCGGTCGGCACATGCTCGTGGTCGAAGGTGATCACATCGCAGCCGGCCGCGAAGGCCCGCAGGGTGGCCAGGTCGCGGTAGTCGCCGACCGTCACATCGGCCACCACCTGCGCCGCCGAGTCCTGCGGGGTGTCGCTGAGAATCTTGAACCGGATACCGAGCGGGATGCCCGCTTCATGGGTCATACGGGCGAGCTGGCCGCCCCCCACCATGCCGACTACGGGGAAGGTCACGTTTTTTCCTGCCGGAGATGCGCGTGGTACACGGGGCCCGGCTCCGTCCGAAGAGGAACCGCACCCCGGCAAACTGGCTCTACCAGGGTATCCGGCGTACGAGCAGACGAATAACGCCCTCGGTCGGGGTATTGACGCACCGGGCGGCTAGCATGTGGGGGATTCCTCACTTCATCACCCCGATCTCACCAAGCACCCGACCCCCCACAGAACAGGGCCGAGCGATTTATGAGCGGACTGCGCGCGATGCGAGTCAGGCTGAGGCGGGTCTACCGCGAGATCGCGAAGTTCGGAGCAGTCGGCGCGGTGGGCGTCCTGGTCAACATCGGCGTCTTCAACCTCGTCCGGCACGGCACCCAGTTGCAGACCGTGCGGGCCAGCATTCTCGCCACGATGGTGTCCATCGTCTTCAACTACGTGGGGTTCCGGTACTTCACTTATCGCGACCGTGACAAGGCCGGGCGGACCAAGGAACTCAGCCTGTTCCTGTTCTTCAGCGCGATCGGCCTGGTGATCGAGAACGGCGTTCTGTACCTGGCGACCTACGGCTTCGGCTGGGACAGCCAACTGCAGAGCAATGTCTTCAAGTTCGCCGGTATCGGGGTGGCGACGCTGTTCCGCTTCTGGTCCTACCGCACCTGGGTCTTCCGGGCCATCCCGGCCCGCGACGCCGTGGAGCAGGCGGAATCGTTCCTGGCCGAGGCGCGTCCGCAGGCGAGCACGGCCCACCGGGCCAAGCGCCGCAAGGCCGGCGCCGACAAGACCCGCTGACGGGCCGGCTTTCGAGCGAGCGGCCTTCGAACGGCCGGCCTTCGGGCGAGCGGTTGGCGAACGACCTGCTTCGAGCGGCCGGCACCGGGCTCCGGCCTCAGGCCGACGGGCGGCCCATCGCGCGGTACGTCCACCCGGCCTTGCGCCACAGCGCGGGATCGAGCGCGTTGCGGCCGTCCAGGATGCGGCGGTGTCCGGCGACCTCGGCCAGCGCGACGGGGTCCAGTTCGCGGAACTCCCGCCATTCGGTGAGGTGCAGGACGACTTCGGCGCCGCGCACCGCGTCGATCGCCGTGGGGGCGTAGCCGAGGGTGGGGAAGAGCCGCTTGGCGTTCTCCATGCCCTTGGGGTCGTAGACCGTGACCTGGCCGCCTTGCAGGTGGATCTGACCGGCCACGTTGAGCGCGGGGGAGTCGCGTACGTCGTCGGAGTCCGGCTTGAAGCTGGCGCCGAGCACCGCGATCCGGCGGCCCAGGAAGCCGCCGCCGACCGCCTCGCGGGCCATCTCCACCATGTGGGTGCGGCGGCGCATATTGATCGAGTCGACCTCGCGCAGGAAGGTCAGCGCCTGGTCGGCGCCCAGTTCACCGGCCCGGGCCATGAAGGCGCGGATGTCCTTGGGCAGGCAGCCGCCGCCGAAACCGATGCCGGCCCGCAGGAATTTGTGGCCGATCCGGTCGTCGTGGCCGATCGCCTCCGCGAGCTTGGCGACATCGCCGCCGGCTGCCTCGCTGACCTCGGCCATCGCGTTGATGAAGGAGATCTTGGTGGCGAGGAACGCGTTCGCCGCGGTCTTGACCAGCTCGGCGGTCGGATAATCGGCCACCACGAAGGGCGTGCCCTCGGCGAGCGGGCCCGCGTACACCTGGCGCAGCAGCTCCTCGGCGTGCTCGCTGTTCACACCGACCACGATCCGGTCCGGGTGCAGGGTGTCGTTCACGGCGAAGCCCTCGCGCAGGAACTCGGGGTTCCAGGCCAGCTCGGCGTCCGGTCCGGCCGGGGCGAGTTCGCGCAGCAGCGCGGCCAGCCGGGTCGCGCTGCCGACCGGCACCGTCGACTTGCCGACCACCAGCGCCGGGCGGCGCAGATGCGGGGCGAGCAGCGAGAAGGCGCTCTCCACGTAGCTCATGTCGCAGGCGTACTCGCCGTGCTTCTGGGGGGTGTTGACGCACACGAAGTGCACATCGCCGAAGTCGGCGACCTCTTCCCAGGAAGTGGTGAAACGCAGCCTCCCGCTGGAGCCGTCCATGCCGGTAACGTGCCGGGCGAGCAGGTCCTCCAGACCCGGCTCGTACATCGGCACCTTGCCGCGGGAGAGCATCTCGATCTTGGCCGGGTCGATGTCGAGCCCGAGCACCTCGAATCCCAACTCGGCCATGGCGGCAGCGTGGGTGGCGCCGAGATAGCCGGTGCCGATGACGGTGAGCTTCAGAGGCATGCGGCGAAGCATAGTCCGCACAGGGTGAACCGAATGAGGTATCCCAGGTGGCCAGTCGGTCCACAATGCGTGCATACATCTAAGGGGTGGGTTGTGGCCGAGAGTGTCGACGGTGCCAGAGACGGTGCCGGTACGGAGCGGGGCCCGGGCGAGGGCGCGGGAGACGGCATGGAGGACGGCAAGGGGAGCGGCCTCCGGGACGGCGCGGGGGATGACCCGAGGGACGGTACGGCCGGGGAAGAGCCCCTGCCGGGCATCGGGAAGGCGGAGGGCCCCGGCACCGCCGACGACCCGGCCCGCCAGGTGCGGCGCCGCCGCCGCACCCGCAGGGTCCTGTACGGCGCCCTCGTCCTGCTGTGTGTCGGCGTCCTGCTGGCGGCCGGCACCTCCTACTGGGCCTTCCAGCACTACACCGGCCGCGTCGACCGCATCGCGGGCGTCTTCCCGACCAATGTGCCCGCCTCCGCCCTGCCGCCGCCCTCCAAGGACGGCAGCGAGACCTTCCTGCTGGTCGGCCTGGACGCGCGCTCCGACCTGCCGACCACCGGCAAGGACGCGAAGGCCCCGGAGTGGAAGCCGGGCGCCCAGCGCAGCGACACGATGATGCTGGTCCACCTGCCGGCCGACCACAAGCACGCCTATGTCGTCTCGCTGCCCCGCGACTCCTGGGTGGACATCCCCGGCCACGGCAAGGCCAAGCTCAACGCCGCCTTCTCCTGGGGCGGCCCGCCGCTGCTC
This sequence comes from Streptomyces polygonati, assembly GCF_042650325.1. Taxonomy (NCBI): domain Bacteria; kingdom Bacillati; phylum Actinomycetota; class Actinomycetes; order Kitasatosporales; family Streptomycetaceae; genus Streptomyces; species Streptomyces polygonati. The sequence continues at coordinate 506,960 of NZ_JBHSBB010000013.1, forward strand.
ATCGACACCGTGCAGCGGATGACCAAGGTGAAGATCGACCATCTCGCGGTCATCGACTGGAGCGGCTTCAAGCAGCTCACCGACGCCGAGGGCGGCGTGGACATCACCGTGGACAAGACCGTATCCCGGCTGCACGGCGGCGGCCCCGGCGCCGTCTGGAGCGCCGGCACCCACCACATGGACGGCTCCGAGGCACTCGACTACGTGCGCGAGCGCTACGGCCTGCCGAACGGTGACCTGGACCGTACCCACCGGCAGCAGAACTTCCTGCGGGCGGTGCTGTCCAAGATGCTGTCGAGCGGCACCTTCAGCAATCCGCTCAAGCTCAAGCACACCCTGGACCAGGTGACCTCGGTGGTCAGCGTCGACGACCAGCTGTCCAACGGCGACCTGCGCGACCTGGTGTGGAATCTGCGCGGCGTCCGCTCGTCCGACATGGCGTTCATGAACGCCCCGGTGGCCGGTTTCGACATGATCCAGAAGCAGTCCGTGGTGCTGCTGGACGACAACGCCTGCTCCGAACTCTGGGAGGCGATGCGCAACGACACGATGACCGACTTCGTCGCCACCCACAGCCTGGACACCCTCGGCGACAAGGTGTCGTGAACGTCACCCGTCCGGGGCGGCGCAGACCATATGCCGCCGGCCCGTCACCGTCCTAGGATCGTACGGTTACTTAACGGTAGTTAGCACTCGGGGAGTGAGACACTGTGGCAGGATCCTCCGACTTCGATTTCTTCCGGACCTCCGAGGAGCAGGACACGCTGCGGGCCTCCGTCCGCTCGCTCGCCGAGGCGAAGATCGCGCCCTACGCCGCCGAGGTGGACGAGCAGGCCCGCTTCCCGCAGGAGGCGCTGGAGGCGCTGGAGGCCAACGACCTGCACGCCGTCCACGTCCCCGAGGCGTACGACGGCTCCGGCGCCGACGCGCTGTCCACCGTCATCGTGATCGAGGAGATCGCGCGGGTCTGCGCCTCCTCCTCGCTCATCCCGGCGGTCAACAAGCTCGGCTCGCTGCCGGTGCAACTGGCCGGTTCCGAGGAGCTGAAGGCCAAGTACCTGGGGGCGCTGGCCCGCGGCGAGGGCATGTTCTCCTACTGCCTGTCCGAGCCGGACGCCGGCTCGGACGCGGCCGGCATGAAGACCCGCGCGGTCCGTGACGGCGACGACTACGTGCTCAACGGCGTCAAGCGCTGGATCACCAACGCCGGCCAGTCGCGCTTCTACACGGTGCTGGCCGTCACCGACCCGGAGCTGCGCACCAAGGGCATCTCCGCCTTCGTGGTGGAGAAGAGCGACGAGGGCGTCTCCTTCGGCGCCCCCGAGAAGAAGCTCGGCATCAAGGGCTCCCCGACCCGCGAGGTCTACTTCGACAACGTCCGCATCCCCGCCGACCGGCTGATCGGCGCCGAGGGCACCGGCTTCGCCACCGCGATGAAGACCCTCGACCACACCCGCATCACCATCGCCGCCCAAGCCCTCGGCATCGCCCAGGGCGCGCTGGACTACGCCAAGGGCTATGTCAACGAGCGCAAGCAGTTCGGCAAGGCCATCGCGGAGTTCCAGGGCATCCAGTTCATGCTGGCCGACATGGCGATGAAGCTCGAAGCCGCCCGGCAGCTCACCTACGCCGCCGCGGCCAAGTCCGAACGGGTCGACGCCGACCTGACCTTCTTCGGCGCCGCCGCCAAGTGCTTCGCCTCCGATGTGGCGATGGAGATCACCACCGACGCGGTCCAGCTCCTCGGCGGCTACGGCTATACACGCGACTACCCGGTGGAGCGGATGATGCGCGACGCCAAGATCACCCAGATCTACGAAGGCACCAACCAGGTGCAGCGGATCGTCATGGCGCGCAACCTGCCGTAGCGCCACCCGCCGCGGCGCCCTCCCGGGCGTGGGAACGCCCGGGAGGGCGCCCTCACCGCCGCGGGCAGACGACCAGGTGGAAGGCCGGGTCGGTGGCCACCGGCGAAGCGCAGTCGTACCGGGCCCGGATCGCCGCCGACACCTCCGGCGCCACCTTGCTCAGCGGGAACCACCAGGTGTCCAGCACCGCGAAGCGCGCGGTCGGATCGGCCACACAGCGCAGATTCTCCCGGTAGCTGGCCTGGCTGGTGATGTCCCGGTCGTAGAGGGTGCGCTGGAGGAAGTCCGGGGTGGGGTAGCGGCAGTGGGTCGGATTGCCCAGCTGGTAGCCGACGTCCCCGAACGCCAGATAGGTGACCGGGGTGTCCGGCCCGATCCGCTCCCGCACCCCGTCGAGCCAGCGCCCGAGGTCCTGCCGGTCCCGCACCCGTTCCAGGGCGGTGAAGGTGGAGTGCCGGGTGTCGTACGAGTAAGGGGTCGTCGGCCAGACCGGGATCGACAGCGCCAGGACGGTCGCGACCGCGGCGGCATACCGCGGCGGTGCCTCGGCCGGGCGGAAGGCCACGCAGAGCGCGGCGGCGGCCACCACCGACACCAGGGCGAAGGCGAGGGGCGCGTGAGCGCTGCGCCACGCCAGGGACTGCCCGGCGAGCAGCGGCACGGCCACCCCGAGCAGCAGGGCGGCGGCGACCAGCCAGCGGTGCGGGGAGCGGGCCAGCACCAGCCCCCACAGGGCGGCGGCCAGCACCGGCAGCGCGGCGAGGTGGTACTGGAACCACTGGCCCTGCACGATCAGCGCGACCAGCACTCCGGCCACCCCGGTGGCGGTCACCAGCGGCCATGCCCAGCGCTCCCGGCGGGTCGCCGCGCCGCGGGCGAGCAGGACGACGGCGGCCGGCAGCAGCGCCACCAGCGGGTTCATCAGCGCCTCGGTGCCCACCGTGTCGACGAGATGGGCCAGGTCGGCGGTGTGGAAGCCGTTCTGCAGCGGCCCGCTGGGGTTGAGGGCGGACAGTTCGTTGAACCACCGCCACTCGCGCGGCTGGACGGCGATGGCCAGGACGAAGCCGGCCGGGGTGGCGACGGCGGCCGCGACGGCGGTCCACCAGCCGCGGCGCCGGTCCATCGCGATCAGCGCGCCCAGCGGCAGCAGCGCGGTGGGCGCGGTCGTGTACTTGACCAGCACCGCCAGGGCTATCAGCACACCCGCCGCCGGGACCGCGTACCGCAGCCGGCGCAGTGCCGTCCCGGCGGCCAGCCCCGCGACGGCGAGCCAGACCGCGAACCACTCCGGTTGCAGGAAGTCCCAGGCCGGGGCGAAGAGCAGGGTGAGCCCGATGCCCGCCGCGACCGCGCCGGCCTCGCGCCGGGCCAGGTAGCGGGCGAGTCCGCCGCGCAGCCACCAGATGACGGCGGCGGTCAGGACGATGACCACCAGCCGTATCCACGCCTCGCGCAGGGCGACCGGACCGGTGGTGAGGTGATCGAGGCCCGACAGCAGCCAGCGGTACGCCAGCGGCCGGTGGATGAACGTCCCGGACGCCGGGATGCCGCCGCGTCCTGCCGCCCGCATGCCGCCGAGGCAGTAGCGCACATCGTGGTTGAGCCCGCTCCAGCACATCGCGGCGACCGCGGCGGCTCCGACGAGCACGGCGAGGACGTAGGCGCTGCGCGGTGTCCCGTGCTCCTGGGCGGCGGGTGCCGATCCGTCGCGGATGTCGGGTTCTGTCAGGTGGGTCACGGCGGGCAGCCTAGCCACAACCCGGCCGTACCGATGCGGCCGGGATCGATGCGGATAACCTTCGCGCATTCCCGGCGGCCGGCCCGCCGCGACGCATCGCCGATGATCACCCGGGTGTGAGAACGAGTGCGTGAAGGCGCCAACCAAGTGCTGGGGATCGTTGTCGCGCGCGACCTCCACGCGTAACCTCCCGCGTCTCAACTCTGTAATAACCGCAGCTCGAAGTGCGCCCCACGAGGAGTCCTTTGGGTAGTTCGGGTGGTTTAGCGGAGGGTTTGCGATCAATTGACAAGCGTGCGAGGGGGCTTGTAGAGCTGTGAGGGCCATCAGCGGGACGGGGGGCCCAATGCGTCTGCTGAACGGCCTTTCTCTGCTTGTGATCCGAGTCCCGTGAAGGGAAGACGTGTCTATTAACCGCCGCACCGCCATAGCAGTGCGATCCATTGGCGTCGCCTCCGCCGCAGCCGCTCTGGCGCTGGGCGTTGCAGGCAGCGCGTTCGCTTGCAGCATCACCGAGTTCACCGGAGACGCCACCTGCGACTCCGGCCACGGTGTCATCACCGTCCACGACAAGGACGGCTCCGGCACCTCTGTGACGATCACCGTCAAGCAGGGCGACACCGTGGTCGGCCAGAAGGAGAACGTGGTCGGATCCGCGTCCGGCGTCGACGTGTCCTTCCCCGTCGACTGGCAGCCCAGCGCGACCTACACCATCAGCGTCGTCAAGACCAACGGCGACGTCGTCTCGGGCACCGCGGACGTCAAGAACGGCACCCCCTGCGAGACCACTCCGCCCCCGCCGCCGCCCACCACCCCGGCGGCTCCGACCACCTCGCCCGCCACCACGGCACCCACCGGGACGCCGACCACTCCGGCGGCCGGCACCCCGACCGGCACCCCGACGGTGGCCGCGACCACCTCGGCCGCCGCTCCGGTGGTGGCCGACACCAACGCGCCGTCCCCGGCCGCCGGTGGCAGCACCAACCTGGCCGAGACCGGTAGCAGCAGCAGTACCCCGATGATCGCGGGTATCGCGGCGGCGCTGGTCGTCGTCGGCGGCGGCTCGGTCTTCGCCCTGCGGCGCCGCAAGCCGGCCGCGCGTCACTGACGCGGACCGGGAGACCGGAGGACCGGGAAACCGCAAGCCCGGAAAACCCGGCGGCCCCGGTCCCGCGACGAATTCGTCGCGGGACCGGGGCCGTTCGCACGTTCCCGGACACATGCCCTTCGGGGCGGGCTACTTCGGGGTGCCGACGGTCACCTTCTGGTCGTTCTTCAGCTCGTCGAACAGCGTCTTGGCCTTCGTCATGTCCCACTTGACGGCGTCGCCGTCGTTCGGGGTGCTGTAGTTGGCGTTGGCTATCGGCACCGTGATCGACTGACCGCCGCCACCGGTGACGCCCTTCATCGCCCAGAACATCGACGCCAGGTCCGGCAGACTCATCTTCTTGTCGACGATCAGCGTGTCCAGGCCCGAGCCGATCACCGGGTACAGCTTGAACGGGTTCAGGACGGTGGCCGGCGAGGCGGCCTGGTGGGCCAGGGTGGACAGGAACTTCTGCTGGTTCCGCATCCGGCCCAGGTCCTGGTCGGCCTCCTGGTGCCGCTGCCGCACGAAGGCCAGCGACTGCTTGCCGTCGAGCTTCTGGCAGCCGGCCGAGAAGTCCGCGCCCGACGCCTTGTCGTGCAGCGGCTTGTCCAGGCACATGTTCACACCGCCGAGCGCGTCGACCAGGTTCACGAAGCCGGCGAAGCCGATCTCGGCGTAGTGGTCGATGTGGATGCCGGTGTTGTACTCGATGGTGCGGGTCAGCAGCTCGGGCCCGCCGTCGGAGTACGCGCGGTTGAGCTTGTGGGTGGAGGCCGCGTACCGCTTGTGCGTCTGCTGCCCGGTGAAGGCCGGGATGGTGACGTACGAGTCACGCGGCAGGCTCATCATCGTGGTGCCGTTGGAGCCGGTGTGCAGGATCATCATCGAGTCGGTGCGCTGACCGCTGTCGGCGCCGGTGTGCAGCTGCTTCTCCTCGGCCGGGGTCAGACCCGCCCGGCTGTCCGAGCCGACGATCAGGTAATTGGTGCCCTTGCCGGTCGGCGGCCGGTCCTCCACCTTGCTGAGGTCCACCTCGCGGCGCACCTTGGAGTCCGCCCAGAAGTACGTGGAGACGGACACCACCAGCAGCACCACGACCAGACCCAGCGCGGTGTAGCCGATCTTCTTACGGGTGCTCCAGCGCCGGCCGCCCGGGCCGCCGCCGGTACCGCTCACCCGGCCGCTGTCGGGCGGGCCGAACGCGCCACCGGGGCTGCCACCGGGGCTCCCCCCGGGACCTCCACCGGGCTGCTGGCGGCGGCCGGCCTGCGGCGGGACCCCGCCGGCGGCAGCGGCGCGGCGCGGCGACAGTTCTGGGGGCAGCGGGGGCTCGGTGAGCCGTCGCCGCTCGGTGTCATCGCTCCAACCGTTCATGCCCGCCAGTGTGCCCGCCGGTCCCGGGTGACCCGCAATCGGCGGCGGATCTGTAGCACATCCGATGCATTGGCAGGTCCACCGCAGCGGTTCCGTGACGCACATAAGCTGGAGGACATGATCGAGTCCTCCGCCCGAGGGGAGGGCGGCCCGCAGACCCCCGCGCCGCTGCCCACCCCGGCCGTCCCGGTGATCCCGGGCAAGCCCACTTCCGCCTCCCGGATCACCCTCTCCCACATCATGAGCGCGCAGGACACCAACCTGCTGGGCACCGTGCACGGCGGGGTGGTGATGAAACTGGTGGACGACGCGGCGGGCGCGGTGGCCGGCCGCCACTCCGAGGGCCCGGCGGTGACCGGCGCGATGGACGAGATGGCCTTCCTCGAACCGGTGAGGGTCGGCGACCTGCTCCATGTGAAGGCCCAGATCAACTGGACCGGGAAGACATCCATGGAGGTCGGCGTGCGTGTCATCGCCGAGCGCTGGAACGAGTCGGGTCCGGCCAACCACGTCGCCAGCGCGTATCTGGTCTTCGTCGCCGTGGACGCCGAGGGCAATCCGCGCCCGGTGCCCCAGGTGGTCCCCGAGACCGACCGGGACCACCGCCGCCGGCAGGAGGCCCAGATCCGCCGCACCCACCGGCTGGCCCGGCGCCGCGCCATCCTCGAACTGCGCCGGGAGCGGACGGCGGAGGGCCTGGACCAGTAGCGTCGCCGCGCCCCGCTCTACGAGCAGACCACCTCGTCCCCGGTCACGGCGTTCTCCACCACGCTGTCCGCCGCCACCGTCACCGGCCTGACCTCGGCGAAGTCCGCGCCGAGTGTGACCGCCATCACCGAGCCCTGCCCGGCCACCGGCACCAGCTCCGCGCCCGGCAGGGCGGCCGCCACCGACCGCACCGAGCGGTCCCAGCGGGGGTCGTAGTCGATCACCGTCCGCCGCACGGCGTGCGCGGCCGTGGTCGGCAGGCCGGGGGTGACGAAGCCGGTGGCGCGCAGCGCCTGCTGCGCCTGGGCGCCCAGTCCGTCGGTGTCGGTGCCGTTGGACACCTTCACGCGGATCTGCGCCGGATCGACCTCGACCTTGGTGACCTTGTGCCCGTTCCGCACGCGCGCCGGGGCCAGCGGGCGGTCGGCGCGGATCGCGGCCCACAGCTCGCCCGCCTTCGTCTCGTCCCACTTCACCGTGGAGCCGATACCGGGGACCTCGTAGTCGAGATCGCTCAGCGGCACCGAGACGAACTCCGAGGAGCTGGCCGACAGTCCCTTCAGGCCCTTGGCCAGCGCGATCAGGTCCCCGGCCCCCAGTTGCTGGTCGGCCCGGACCGAGCCGAGGGCGGTGCTCGCGACCCGGCTCAGCTCGACCGGGTTGGCCAGGGTGTCCCCGCTGGTGATCTTGTGGATGACCTGGGCCAGGAAGCGCTGCTGGCGCTGCATCCGGCCCAGGTCCGCCGAGCCGTCGATGTGCCGGGAGCGCACGTACTGCAGCGCCCGGCCGCCGTCCAGCGTCGTGGTGCCGGGCGGCAGGTCGAGGCCGGTGAAGGAGTCCTTCAGCGGAACCGTCGTGCAGACCTTGACGCCGCCGATGACGTCCACGGTCTTCATGAAGCTGGCGAAGTCCACTTCCAGATAGTGGTCGATGTGCACACCGGTCAGTTGCTCCACGGTACGCACGGTGAGCTTGGCGCCGCCCTCCGCATAGGCCTCGTTGATCTTCGCCGGGCGGGTGGTGGCGGCAGGGGGCGGGTCGGCGGCGGCCTTGCCGTCCAGGGCTGCGGGGGAGGCGGAGCGGGCCGTGACCGGGTCGCGGGGCAGCCGTACGTAGCTGTCGCGCGGGATGCTGACGATGCCGGCCCGCTGCCGGTCCTCCGAGAGGTGCACGAGCATGATGGTGTCCGTGCAGTGGCAGGGCGCGCCGCCCAGGTGATAGCGCCGCCGGTCGGCCGGGTCCAGGCCGTCGCGGCCGTCGGTGCCGACCAGCAGGAAGTTGGTGCCCTTCGTACCGTCCGGACGGCCCTGCATCCCGCCGAAGGCGTCCACCCGGCCGATCGCGCCGTTGACCCCGTCGACGACCGCGTGGCCGATCCCGCTGACGGTGATCACCAGCAGCGCCACACCGCCGGCGATCCGCGTGCTCCAGCGGATCGGCGGACGGGGGCGGGGACGCCGGCCGCCCGGCGGACGATTGCCGGGCGGCGGCGGGCGGCGGCGGGTGGGCGGCAAGGGGGAGACCTCCAGCCAGCGGGACGAAGACCCGTTCAGGCTAGGGACAAATAAGACTGTAGGTCCTGGCCCCACGCGCTGGGGTCCCCCGTAAGCGGTAACGTTTGCCGCGATGCACCCCGCGACGAACCCCGCCCCGAACGCCGTTACGAAGGCCCCATGAACCCCGCTGCGAACTCCGCGTCCCCGGCAGTCTCCGTGATCATGCCGGTGCTCAACGAGGAGCGCCATCTGCGCAACTCCGTCCGGCACATCCTGGAGCAGGACTATCCGGGCGAGCTGGAAGTCGTCATCGCGCTGGGCCCGTCCAAGGACCGCACCGACGCGATCGCGGCCGAGCTGGTCGCCGAGGACTCCCGGGTCCACACCGTGCCCAACCCCACCGGCCGCACCCCGGCCGCGCTGAACGCGGCCATCGAGGCGTCCCGGCACCCGGTCGTGGTCCGGGTGGACGGGCACGGCATGCTCTCGGCGGACTACATCGCCACCGCCGTCCGCCTGCTGGACGAGACGGGCGCGGCCAATGTCGGCGGCATCATGCACGCCGAGGGCGAGAACAACTGGGAGCACGCGGTCGCCGCCGCGATGACCGCCAAGATCGGCGTCGGCAACGCGGCCTTCCACACCGGCGGCGCGGCCGCCGCGGCCGACACCGTCTACCTCGGTGTCTTCCGCCGGGAGGTGCTGGAGCAGCAGGGCGGCTACAACGTGGAGTTCATCCGCGCCCAGGACTGGGAGCTGAACTACCGCATCCGCGAAGCCGGTCATCTCATCTGGTTCTCACCCGAGTTGCGGGTCTCCTACCGCCCCCGGCCGAGCGTCCGCACCCTCGCCAAGCAGTACAAGGAGTACGGCCGCTGGCGCCGTGTCGTCACCCGCTACCACCGCGGCTCGGTCAACCTCCGCTACCTGGCCGCCCCGGTCGCCCTGGTCGCGAACGCGGCCGGCCTCGTCCTCGGCGCGGCCCTCACCCCGTGGGCGCTGCTCGTCCCGGCCGCCTACGTCGTCGGCATCACCGCCGGGTCCCTCCCGGCCGGGCGCGGCCTGCCCTTCGGCGCCCGGGCCCGTATCCCGCTCGCCCTGGCCACCATGCACATGTGCTGGGGCTACGGCTTCGTCACCAGCCCGCGCTCGCTCGCCCGCAAGGTCATCGCCAGCCGCCGTCCGGCGGTCATGGACCGCCGGGGCGCGCCCGAGGCGGACCGGACCCCGGCCGCCTCCTGATCCCGCGCACGCCGCCGAAAGGCGGTGGCGCGGACTACGCGCCGCAGCCGCCGGCCGCCGCGGTGAGCATGTCGAGCCCCTTCGGCGGAGTGGTCGGCGGGCCGATCGGGGTGCCGGGCGCGGTGTAGTCGGCGCCGAGGGTGAGCGTCATATTGGCGCGCGGCGCGGCGTTCACGGTGCCGGGGATCAGCGCCGAGGCCGGCAGGCCCATCATGGCGGCCAGCGAACGGGCCTGGTCGGCCTGGTTGGGGGCGTACTTCAAGGTGGTCCTCGCGGCGTGGGACGGCGCGTCACCGCCGTTGGTGGAGCGGTTGACGCCCTCGTCGTTCTGCAGCCAGTTGAGGACGTCCTGGGAGGCGCCGAAGACGCCCGTGCCGTTGTAGACCAGCACCCGGGTGTTGTGCGGGGTGGCCTTGGGACCGACGAGCTTGGGGTCCGGCTGGACGGGACCCTGCGACAGCGAGACGTCGTTCCTGATCAGCGACAGGAGCTGGGCGGCCCTGGCCCGGTCCAGGACCACCGTGCCGTGCGCCGGGTCCGCCGGGTTGGCCAGTACCGGCAGCGTGGTGAAGGTGAAGTGCGCCGGGTCGACCGTGCCGAACAGCGCGCCCAGGCCGCTCAGCGCGGCGACGCTGCCGAGCGGGGTGTCCATGGTGAGCGCGGTGGAGGCGGTCCGCACGAGGGTCGCGGTCCGGTCCTTACCGGCCGCCGGGCCGGTCGAGCCGCCGGAGTCGCGGGAGCCGCCCGGCGCCACCGCGCGCACCAGTCCGGCCAGGAGCTGCTCCCGCGCGTCGACCCGGTTGGGTTCGGGCGGGCTCTGTCCGGCGCGGGTCACCTGGGTGAGGCAGCCGTCGAGGCCGCCGACCGCCGTCGCCACGGTCTTCAGTGCGGCCTGGTCGGCCAGCAGGAAGTGGTCGACCTTCAGTCCCGTCACCTGGGCGACCAGCCGCATCACGCATCCAGGGTCGCGCCCGCCGCCGAGGCTGTCCCGGACCGTCGGGGAGGTCTTCCCCTGCGGCGAACCGGCCACCCCCGAGGGACCCTTACCGGTGGGGCAGCCGGGGATGCTCGTCACCAGGTTCTCCGGGACGGCCAGCGCGGTGGCGTTCTCGTGGTTCGCCGCCAGGTGGACGAGGATCGCGGACGCCGCGCCGGTCTGCCCGGTGCCGCCGTCGCCGGTCCCGATGAGCAGGACGTTCATCGGACCGCTGGCCGACAGCGCGGCCGCCCCAGCGTCACCGACGTCCACCGTGCGGATGCCGGGCTCCGAGCCGCCGGCGGACAGCAGGCCGATACCGCCGGCCACCACCGCCACACCGGCGCCGACCGCTGTCCACAGCACCGCGGGCCGCCTGCCGGACCTGCGGGGCTTCGCCCGTCGGCGGCCGGACTGCCCGGCTCCCGCGGCCCTACGACGCCCCTGGTCCGTACGCGCCCGCCGGCTGCCGGGTCCCGGAGCGGGCCGGGGGGCCGCGATGTGCTCCGCGCGGGCGGGCGCCGGCGGGTCCGGCGGGTCGGCCGGGGTCTGGTACGGGTGCTGCTCCGGTTGTGACCGGGGTTCCGACTGAGGCTGCGGTCGCGGTTGCGGCGGCGGGTCCAGCCGCAACTGGTAGGTGCCGGTGGCCGGGTCGAGCACCCATTGGTCCGCCGGATCCACGAATTCGGGGCCTTGCGTGTCCACGGTCGCTCAGGTCCTCCATGCGGTCGGCCGGCCGGTCGCCCTGGTCATCCGACGCATGCCGTGCTGTCCGCCTCGGTCTTCTGCACGCCGTCGGGCACGGTGGTCGCGCCGATCGGGGTGCCCGGCTTGGTGAAGTCGGCGCCCAGGGTGAGCGTCATGTACGCCAGCGGCTGCGCGTTCACCGTGCCCTGGTGGAGCGCGGCGGCCGGCAGGCCCATCATGGCGGCCAGTGAGCGGGCCTGGTCGGCCTGGTTGGGCGCGTACTCCAGGATCGTCCTGGTGCTCGGCGCCGACGCGTTGCCGCCGTTGGCCGAGCGGCTCACACCCTGGGTGTTCTGCAGCCAGTTCACGGTGTCCTGGGCGGCTCCGAAGACCCCGCTGCCGTTGCGGACGGTGACCCGGGTGTCGAGCGCGGCGGCGCGGGGGCCGACCAGCCTCGGGTCCGGCGCGGCGGCCGGCTTCTTGACCTGGGTGAGCGAGACGTCGTTCTTGATCATCGAGACGAGCTGCGGGGCCCTGGTGTCGTCGACGACGACGGTCGCGTGCACTTTCTCGTCGGGGTTGTCCACCACGGGCAGCGTGGCGAAGGTGATGTGCTTGGTGTCGACCGCGCTGAGGTCCCCGGCCAGGCTGCTGAGTTTGGTCACGCTGCCGATCGCGGTGTCGACGGTCAGCGCGTGGGTGGCGGCGTTGGCCAGCGTCCACAGCTTCCTCGGGCTGGTCAGGGTGCCGCTGGACTTGATCTTCCGGATCATCGCGCTGAGGAAGTTCTGCTGCAGCTTGATCCGGTCCAGGTCGCTCTGGTTCCGCAGCGCGTGCCGGGTGCGGACGAACTCCAGCGCCTGCTCGCCCTGGATCTTGTGCGGTCCGGCGCTCAGGTCGAGATGCGACTTGGGGTCGACCAGCGGGCGGGCCAGGCAGACGTCGACACCGCCGACCGCCGAGGACAGCGTCTTGACCGCCTCGAAGTCGACCATCATGAAGTGGTCGATCCGCAGATTCCCCATCATCTGCGAGACCAGCCGCATCGTGCAGCCGGGGTCGCGGCCCTCCTGGCCGAGGCTCTCGTTGAACTTCGGGGTGGTGGTCTGCCGGGGCGTGCCGGGGATGACCTTGGTGGAGCCGTCCTTCTGCTTGGTCGGGCAGTCCGGGATGCCCGTCACGATGTCCCGGGGGATGCTCACCGCGGTGGCGTTGCTGCGGTCCGCCGACACATGGAAGAGGATCGTGGTGTCCGCGTGCCCGACGCTGCCCGTGTCGCCGTACTGCGAGCCCAGGCCCTGCCGGCTGTCGGTCCCGATGACCAGGATGTTTATCGGTCCCGAGTGGGTGACGCTCTTGCTGCCCGCGTCGCCCACGTCGACCGTGGTGATGTTGTTGTTGAAGTGCTCGTAGACCAGATACCCGCCGACGCTGCTGGCGAGCAGCACGAAGCCGACGGTGCCGCCGGTCCAGGCGAGCGCCTTCTTCCTGCGGGAGGACATGCCCTGCTTCGCCTTGCGGCGCCGGCGCGGCCCGGAGCCGGCCAGGTCGGTGGCGGGCGCCGCCGGGGCGGCGTCGGCGGGAGCGGCGGGCGTACGGCGCGACGCGTCGGCGGGACGCGGGACGGCGGCGCGCTCGGCCGCGTCACGGTAGTCGCCCTGCGGCGGCACGGTCGGTGACGGCGCCTCATCCGGTTCCAGCCGCAACTGGTACGTGCCCGTGGCCGGGTCAAGCACCCACTGGTCCGCCGGGTCGATATTCCTACGGCCTTGCGTGTCCACGGTCCCTCGGGTCCTCCGTCCGGGAGCTGCCGGAGCGCTCACACTAGCCGCCAAGTTCAGCGCCGATATGCGCCCGTGACAAATCCCGCGCCCCTACAACCGGACAAACCCGCTTATCCTGCCCGGGCTTCGAGCCGACCTTTCAGCCGCCGTTCACTGATCCCCGCCGCAGATGGCGCGGTCCGCGGTCGTCCCCTTGAAGGTGGGGACGGGGGCCGGACTCCCGCTGGTCGGGGTCCCGGTGGGGGTGCCGGTGCCGGAGGGGGTACCCGTGGGGCCGGCGGTCGGGGAGGCGGTCGCGGAGCCCGTCGGCGAAGTGGCGGGCGAGGCGGTCGGGGAGGCGCCGGGGGAGTTCGCGGGCTCCTCGTCGGTCACGTTCACCGCCTGGTCGGCGCGCAGCGCGGCGAACAACTGGTCGGCGGCCGGCTGCTTCAGCTGGTCGCGGTTGTGGTCCGCGGCGTAGGGCTCCTGCGGCAGGGTGAGGAAACGTATCGCCCCGGTCGGCGTCTGCTGGATGCTGTGCGCCAGGTCGTACAGCTCGTTGAGCGAGTCGAGACCCGGGTCGGCGGTGAGCGAGGACGTGGCCGCGGACAGCAGCGGATAGAGCTTGATCGGGTTGAGCAGCACGCCGTCGCTGCGCACCTTCTTCACCAGCGAGGCCAGGAAGTCCTGTTGCCGCTGCATCCGCTCGGTGTCGCTGCCGTCGCCCAGGCTCTCGCGGGCCCGTACATAGCCCAGCGCCTGCTCGCCGTTCAGCTTCTGCAGCCCCGCGGGCAGATTGAGCTGGGCCTTGCTGTCGTGCACCGGCTCGGCGACGCAGACGTCCACACCGCCGACCGCGTCCACCATCTTCTTGAAGCCGCCGAAGTCCACCACCAGGTGATGGTCGATCCGGATGCCGGTCATGTCCTCGACCGCGCGGATCGTGCAGGCGGCGCCGCCGAACTCGAAAGCCCAGTTGAACTGCTCGAAGCGCGCCGCGACAGTGCTGCCGTCGGCCTTGGTGCACTCCGGCACATGGGTCATCAGGTCGCGCGGGATGCTGACCGCGGTGGCGCTGCTGCGGTCGGCGGTCAGATGCAGCAGGATCGTGGTGTCGGAACGCTGGGTGCCGGTGTCCTGACCGTACTTCTCGTTGCCGTCACCGCGGTTGTCCGAGCCGATGAGCAGGATGTTCTCGGCCTTCGTCGGGCCCTCGGCGGGCCGTTGCGCGGCTTGCGCCCTCAGCTCGTTCTCGGCCGTGGTGTCGGTGGTGATGTTGGCGTTGAGCCGCTGGTAGAAGTACCAGCCGCCCGCTCCGAGGGCGAGGACGAGGAACGCGACGCAGGCGGCCAGGATCTTCAGCCAGCGGTAAGGGGACTTCGGCCGGGGGACGACGGCCGGGTCGGCGGTCTCGGCCGGGGGCGCGGACGGGGACTCGGCGACGGGTTCGGCCGCGGCCTTGGTGAGGACCACCGGCCGAGCATCGGTCACCGGGACGGGTGTCGCCTCGGGCTCGGGCGTGCTCTCGGCCGCGGACCCGGCCCCGGGCGGGGTTATGTCGCCGGCTCCGGTGCTGTCACCGCCATCACCGCTGTCTTTTTCGGGGGAGCCCTCGGCGGCCGCGGTGGCGGCGGGCCCGTCCTGCTGGGGCTCGTCTGGCGTGGTCACGTCGGTGCCCGTCCCTCGGTTGTTCGCCCGGCGGTGGCCGGGGCCGGTCGTGTTCGGGGGATCGGACCCGAATGCCCGACCGGCACTCGTTCAGACAGTCGAACGCGCCGGTTGGTTGCCCGCGTTGCCGAATTCCCCGTGCGGTCCGGAGGAAACCCGGGCGTCCACCAGGAGGACGGACGGTGCCGGGTCGGCCCGCGTCGGTCGATGGCGTTGCGCGTATGACGACTTAATACTCATAGGACATGTACTGGTACGACGATGCGGATGGTCGTACGGCGATGTGCCGCGCTGTGCGGCCATGCGGACAGTCGTACGGTAATGCGGCCGATCATACGACGATGTGGACGGTCGTACGATGAAGCGCTTGTCGTACGGCCTACCCGGTCGATCGTGCGATCAGCTGACCACGCTGTGCGTGACGCGCTCGGCGTCCTCGCGCCGGGCCAACCGCTCGGCCGGCAGCGCGTCCAGATGACGGCACAGGACGACCGACGCGTCCACGGCCAGCGGCGCCAGCAGCCCGGCCGCCAGCCCGTCCCAGGTGTCGTACGACCGGCCGGACAGCAGCCGGGAGCCGCGCTCGATGCCGAGGTCCCGCGCCGAGACCAGCGCGCGGTCCACCACCTCGCCGGCGGTCAGTACGGCGCCGCCGCCCGGCAGTTCCAGCGCGGGCGCGTCCGCGCCCAGCCGCGCGTAGGGGGTGAAGCGGTCACCCTGGCTCGGTACTTCTACCGCGTAGTCGGAAAAACCGGCCGGCGGCTGCGGGAAACGCCCGCCGAGCGGCCGCAGCGCCAGCGCCACCCGCTCGCCCCGGCAGGCACGCGCCTCGTCCAGGGTGTCCGGTCCGCTCACCACCAGGTCGGCGCCGCCCGGATCTCCGCCCGGTGCGACGATCACGCCGGTGGAGAAGGCGGCCAGCAGCCACGCCGCGGTCTGCCAGTGCGCGGGCAGCAGCAGCGCGAGCCGGTCGCCGGGCTGGGCCCCGAGATCGTTCTGCAGCAGATTCGCCGTCTTGGCGACCCAGTTGGCGAAAGTCGCCACCGACAACTCAACCCTTTCGCCGGTCTCGTCGTCATAGAAGGTGATCAACGGCCTGGCGGAATCCGCGCGGAGGGCATCGGCGAGCAGCGCGGCGGGCGTGCGAGTGGTGGGCGTCACGCCGGTCAGGCTACCTGGCGTGATCGGGCCGGCGGCGGTGGGCCGTACAGGTACCGTTGCGCGACGCAGCTGATCGGCCATCAGGCTCTGTTTCATCGGCTTTAAGGCTTATGTCACTATCTTCCCCATGTCAGCACCGATTCCCGCACAGAGTCTTCCGGTGAGCCCCGGCGCCACGGATCTCAGGGATGCCACCGACATCACCGGGCGCACGCCGCGTCGCGTCGCGACCGAGGCCATTCTGCTGGTCGGCGGCAAGGGGACCCGGTTGCGGCCGCTCACCGTGCACACCCCCAAGCCGATGATCCCGGCGGCCGGTGTGCCCTTTCTCACCCACCAGTTGGCGCGGGCCCGCGCGGCCGGGATCGAGCACATCGTGCTCGCCACCTCCTACCTCGCCGAGGTCTTCGAACCGTACTTCGGCGACGGCTCCGCGCTCGGCCTGCACCTGGAGTACGTCACCGAGAGCGATCCGCTCGGCACCGGCGGCGCGATCCGCAACGTCGCGCACCGGCTGCGCTCCGCACCCGGCGACCCCGTGCTGGTCTTCAACGGCGACATCCTCACCGGACTCGACATCCCCGCCCTCGTCGCCACCCACCGCCGCAGCGGCGCCGACATCTCGCTGCACCTGACGAAGGTGCCGGACCCGCGGGCCTTCGGCCTGGTCCCCACCGACCCGGACGGCCGCGTCACCGCCTTCCTGGAGAAGCCCCAGACGGTCGAGGAGATCGTCACCGACCAGATCAACGCGGGCGCCTATGTCTTCACCCGCTCGGTCATCGACATGATCCCGGCCGGGCGCCCGGTCTCCGTCGAGCGCGAGACCTTCCCCGAACTGCTCGCCGCCGGGGCTCATCTGCAGGGCATGGTCGACTCCACCTACTGGCTCGACCTCGGCACTCCGCACGCCTTCGTACGCGGCTCGGCCGATCTCGTCCTCGGCCGGGCCCCCTCGCCCGCCGTGCCCGGCCGGCACGGCGAACGCCTCGTGCTGCCCGGCGCCCGGGTCGCCGACGACGCGAAGCTCTCCGGCGGCACCTGCGTCTCCGAGGGCGCCGTCATCGGCTCCGGGGCCCGGATCGACGGCAGCACGGTGCTGGCCGGGGCGCGGGTGGAGACCGGCGCGGTGATCAAGAACTCACTGATCGGCGCGGCGTCGACCGTCGGCGCCCGGACCGTCCTCGACGGTGTCGTCATCGGCGACGGCGCCGAGGTCGGCCCCGACAACGAACTGCTCGCCGGCGCCCGGGTGTGGTGCGGGGCACGCATCGAGGCGGGCGCGATCCGCTTCTCCTCCGACCAGTAGTCCCAGGAGCTCCAGTAGCTCGGGCGGAAGCCCGGATCGGCGGCCGGGTACGCTCGGCGGGTGCTTCCGCCCCGAACGCGTCCCCAGGCCGGCGCCCTGCCCGCGCCCAGGCGCGTGGTCGGGGCCTCCGTCGCCGTGCCGGTGGCGCTGACGCGCGGCTGGGTGCCGCCGGGGCCGCTCGACGTCCGGCTCACCGTGGCGCCCTGGCGCCGCGGCGCCGGGGACCCCTCCTTCCGGATCACCCCGGACGGCGCGGTGTGGCGGGCCAGCCGCACGCCCGCCGGGCCGGGCACCCTGCGGATCACCGGCAGCCCGGCGAAGCTGGAGGGGCAGGCGTGGGGGCCCGGCGCGGAATGGCTGCTGGACGCCCTGCCCGGGCTGCTCGGCGCGCACGACGACCCCTCGGGCTTCGTGGCGCGGCACCGGGTGGTCCACCAGTCCCACCGGCGTCACCCGGGTCTGCGGCTCACCCGCACCGGGCTGGTGCTCGAAGCGCTGATCCCCACCGTCCTGGAACAGAAGGTCACGACGACGGAGGCCAATCGCGCCTGGCGGCTGCTTCTCTTCCAGCACGGCGAGCCCGCTCCCGGCCCCGCGCCGGCCGACCGGATGCGGGTCATGCCCGACGCGCGCGGCTGGGCCCTGATCCCCTCCTGGGACTGGCACTGCGCAGGCGTCGACAACAAGCGGGCCTCCACGATCCTCCGGGCGGTCCGGGTCGGCGCCCGCCTCGACACCTTCGCGAGCCTGCCGGTGGAAGACGCCGCCACCCGCCTGCGGACCATCCCCGGCATCGGCCCGTGGACCGCGGCGGAGACCCTCCAGCGCAGCCACGGCGCCGCCGACGCCCTCACCGTCGGCGACCTCCACCTCCCGCACCACATCGGCTACGCGCTGGAGGGCACCCGGCGCTCCAGCGACGAGGACATGCTCCGGCTGCTGGCCCCGTACGCCGGCCAGCGCCACCGCGCCGCCCGCCTCATCCTGCTCGGCTCCCACGCCCCGCCCCGCCACGGGCCCCGGCTGGCGCCGAACCCGCCGACCCGCGATTCCTGACCGCTCCGGAAGCCGGGGCCCGTGCCCAGGGCCGAGCCCGGGCACGGGCCGCCCGGACGGCAGATCAGCGCATGACTCAGCGCACGACCAGGAAATCCGCGCCGGACCGGGGCGTCCGCGCGGCCGGGGGGACGGCCGGCCGGCCGATGGCGACGGCTCCCATGGGATCCCAGTCCGCCGGCAGCGACAGGACCTCCCGCACCACGTCCCGGCAGAACATCGTGGACGACACCCATGCCGACCCCAACTGCTCCCCGGCCAGCGCGACCAGGAAGTTCTGCACCCCGGCCCCCGCGGCCACCACGAACATCTCCCGCTCCGCCGCCGCCCGCCGCGGGTCGGGATAGGTGTGCGCCCCGTCGGCGACCAGGCACGGCACCACCAGATACGGCGCCGCGCGCAGCACGTCCCCCCGCCGCAGCCGCTTGGCGACGCTCTGCTCGGAGAAACCGTCGCGCCGCAGATCCGCCGCCCAGGCGTCCCGCATCGCGTCCAGCAGCAGTGTCCGGGTCCGCGCCGACTCCACCAGCACGAAACGCCACGGCGTGGTGTGGTGCGGCGCCGGCGCGGTGACGGCCAGGTCGACCGCCCGGCGCACCGCGGCCGGGTCCACCGGCTCGTCGGTGAACTCCCGCACGGTCCGCCGCAGCGACACCGCCTCGCGCACCGCCTCCGACGTACCGAGCCGGAACATGTCGTTCGCCGCGTTCCGCACCAGCGGCCGGGCCCCCGGGTCGGCCGGCCCGGGGTCGGGGTCCACCAGCGCCGCCAGTCCGCGTACGACCGCGACCGGCAGGCCCGTCGCCTTGCCCTTGACCAGGTCCCCGGCGGCGGCCAGCTCGTCCGCGGTCGCGGTGACCGTCACGCTCAACTCGTTGCCGTGCGAGTCCCGGACGCCGCGCAGATCGCCCAGCACCCGCACCCCGGAGGCGCCGATGGCCACATCGGTGAGGCCCTCACGCCAGGGGCGGCCGAAGGTGTCGGTGACGACGACCCCGACCCGTACGCCGAGCACCTCGCGCAGCCCCTCGCGGATCCGCCGGGCCGAGCCGTCCGGGTCCTCGGGCAGCAGCAGGACCGTGCCGGCCGGGGTGTTGGAGGCGTCCACCCCCGCCGCCGCCATCACGAAACCGTGCCGCGTCTCCACGATCCGGGTCGGCCCGCGGCGCGCCACCAGCCGTACCGCCTCGGCGTCGATCGCGGCCTCACGGTCCTCGGCCCGCAGCAGGCGCCCCTCGGCCTTGCTGACGATCTTGGACGTCACCAGCAGCACATCGCCGTCGGCGAGCTCCGCCCCGGACGCCGCTATCAGCTTGGCGATGTCCGCCCCGGGCTGCACCTCCCCGATCCCCGGCACCCCGAAGACCTCGTAGCGGGGCGCGGCCTCCGCGGCGCGCCCCGGGTCCGGCACGACCGCGGTCACGCCTGTACCTCCTCGGCCAGTGCCAGCGCCTCCCGGGCCATCCGCGCGGTGGCCTCGACGCTCTCCATGAGCAGCGGTACGGCCCGGCAGCGGATGCCCGCCGACTCGACCTCGGCCACCGCGCCGGCGTCCACCGTGTCCACCAGCCAGCCGTCGAGCAGCCCGCTGCCGTAGTGCGCGGCCACCGCGGCGGCGGTCGACTCGACGCCCACCGCGGCCAGCACCTTGTCCGCCATCCCGCGCACCGGCGCGTCGCCGACGATCGGCGACAGACCGACCACCGGCACTCCGGCCTCGGCGATCGCTTCACGGATACCGGGGACCGCGAGGATCGTGCCGATACTGACCACCGGGTTGGACGGCGGGAAGACGATCACATCGGCGGCGGCGATCGCCTCCAGCACCCCGGGCGCCGGCTTGGCACCCTCGGCCCCGACGGGCACGACCGCGTGCGCGGTGACCGACGCGCGCAACCGCACCCAGTACTCCTGGAAGTGCACGGCCTTGCGCTCGCCGTCCACCTCGACCAGGACATGGGTCTCCACCCGGTCGTCCGACATCGGGATGAGCCGCACACCGGGCTTCCAGCGGGCGCACAGCGCTTCGGTGACCGCGCTCAGCGGATAGCCGGCGCCGAGCATCTGCGTACGGACGATGTGCGTGGCGAAATCACGGTCGCCCAGCCCGAACCACTCGGGTCCGACGCCGTACGCGGTCAGCTCCTCCTTCACCGCGAAGGTCTCCTCCGCCCGGCCCCAGCCCTGCTCCTCGTGGATGCCGCCACCGAGGGTGTACATGACGGTGTCGAGGTCGGGGCAGACCTTCAGCCCGAACAGATGGATGTCGTCTCCGGTGTTGCCGATGACGGTGATGTCCGCCTCCGGCGCCGCTGCCTTGAGGCCGCGCAGAAAGCGCGCTCCTCCGATACCTCCGGCCAGAACCACGATTCGCATGGTCCCCAGTCTGTCAGCCCGCCCACCCGGGCCGACCGGTCACGCCCCGGTCACGCCCCGGCCGGGGCCGCCGGGGCCTGCGCGTCCGCCAGGTCGGGCGTCCGGCCGCCGCCGGTGCATCCGTGCGGCGTCATCGCCGTGAGCCCCGGGAAGTAGACGTGCACGCTCACCGCCGGCTCCAGCGAGTCGTTGACCACCTCGTGCACATATCCCGGTGCGAACGCCCGCTGGTGACCCGCGGTCAGTACCCGGACCGACTCACCGCCCGGGCCCCGCACCCGCTCCCGCAGCGCGCCCTTCAGGACGGTGAGGACGCCGGAGGAGTGACCGTGGTCGTGCAGACCGCTGCCCTGGCCGGGCAGCCAGCTCAGCAGCCACACCTCGTAGCCGGGACCGGTCCGCAGCCGGGCGTACCAACGCGTGGTGGCGTCGTAGCGCACTTGGGCGGCCCAGCGCTCCCGGTCGGCGGCGATGGAGCGGGCGAGTCCGGCGAACTCCGCCACGGTGCTGGGGTGCTGCGGCACCGGGGGGAGCAGGTGGGGCAGAGCGAGTGGGTCACCGGCGATGGAGACGTCGGAGTACATGGGGTGTGTTCCTCTGCGATGCGCCTGAAAGGGGAGGTGCCGGTCCGTACCGGGACCGGGCAGGGGTTCAGCGGCAGCGACAGGAACAACAACAGCTCTGCGCGAGCGCGACGCAGCGGGACTCGCGGTGGCGAGTCCGGGAAGGCGCGTTGTACTCGGCGGACATGAGGCCAAGGAGACCGTTCCGGGCGGTCCGCTGTCAACTCAATGTCCGTTTTTTCCGCCATGTTCACCCGATCCGGTAACGCACAGTGGTGAAAGGTTTGTGCACGGGAAGGTGCGGATAGATGGTGCGGCATCCGTGCAGATCCGATGCAGATCCGATTTCGGTCCGGGAACACACACCACCCGGTGTGACGTTGTGCTTCTGTGATCGAAATGTGATCCACAACGCTTCACTCGAACAGTGGAACGCGGCACGTCGCCGCAGCGTCTGACGGTATGTGAGCGGTTGGTCGGCAGGACCATGGTTGGCGGACGATAGTTTTTTGGCCGATATCAACACTTTCCGTTACCCCTTGGTTCAGCGGAGTGAATAACGGGCCCAATAGCAGATTCCGGCTTGACTGGCCCGGATCGGCACACTTGTAATTTCACTCGTGTCGTTTCAGCCGGACATCGTGACGGCAGGCATCACGGGGAAGCACGACAGACGAGGGGCGCGCATGACCGAGCAGTTCCAGTTGCTGCTGGCCGAAGAGGCCGACGAGGAACTCGGCTGGCAGGAGCGCGCGCTGTGTGCGCAGACCGACCCCGAGTCGTTCTTCCCCGAAAAGGGCGGTTCCACGCGCGAGGCGAAGAAAGTCTGCCTCGCCTGCGAGGTCCGCTCCGACTGCCTGGAGTACGCGCTGGCCAACGACGAGCGCTTCGGCATCTGGGGCGGCCTGTCCGAGCGCGAACGCCGCCGTCTGAAGAAGGGCGTCGTCTGAAGCGCGGGCCCCGCCCTCGACCGCCCGCGCGCAGCCCGCCTTCCGTGTCCACCGGCACGGAGGGCGGGCTGCGTCGTTCCCCCGGCCCGCGCCGCCCCGGCCCGCCCTCCCGGCGACCGCGTCAGAGCCCTGGCCGAGCCCTCCAGGGCCCGCACCCGGACGGCGGCCCCCGCTTGAGCCGTTAGTGTGGGGGGCCGTCCAAGACGTGGGCCCGCCGCAGAGCGGGCGCAACCGTCCACCCGCAGTCCAGCGAACCGGGGCCAGAACCTCGATGTCCGTGAACAGCCCAGCTCCGGCCGCTCAAGCGGCCGGCACCCCTGAGTTCCCGCGCCATGTCGTCACCGCCGTGCTGGTCGCCCACGACGGCGCGCGCTGGCTGCCCAAAGCCCTCGCCGGGCTGCTCGCCCAGGACCGCCCGGTCCAGGACGTCATCGCCGCCGACACCGGCAGCGCCGACGACTCCGCCCGCCTGCTCATCGAGTCCCTGGGTGACCAGCGGGTCCTGCACCTCGCCCGCCGCACCGGCTTCGGCGCGGCCGTGGAGGAAGCCGCCCGCGTCGCCGCGCCGCTCACCGCCGAGCAGCTGCCGTACCTCCAGCGCCGCAGCGGCTGGGACCCGGTGAGCCGGAGCTGGAACGACGACGTCTACGACGAGCCCGAACAGCCGCACGGCGAACCCGTCCAGTGGCTGTGGCTGCTGCACGACGACTGCGAACCCGACCCCGGCGCGCTCGCCGCCCTGCTGCGTACCGCCGAGTCGTCCCCATCAGCCACGATCATCGGTCCCAAACTCCGCAGCTGGTACGACCGCAGGCAACTGCTCGAAGTCGGCGTCAGCATCGCCCGCAGCGGACGCCGCTGGACCGGCCTGGAGCGACGCGAGCAGGACCAGGGCCAGCACGACCAGGTGCGCCCGGTCCTGTCGGTGTCCTCGGCCGGCATGCTGGTGCGCCGCGACGTGTGGGAGGAGCTCGGCGGCTTCGACCGCCGGCTGCCCCTGATGCGCGACGACGTTGACTTCTGCTGGCGCGCCCAGGCCGCCGGCCACACCGTCCTGATCGCCCCCGACGCCGTACTGCGCCACGCCGAGGCCGCCTCCCGCGAGCGCCGCCCCGTGGACTGCGCCGGCCGCTCGGCGGTCAACCCGCACCGCGTCGACAAGGCCGGCGCCGTCTACACGCTGCTCGCCAACACCCGCGGCCCGCTGCTGCCCTATGTGGTGCTGCGGATCGTCGTCGGCACCCTGCTGCGCACCCTCGCCTATCTCGTCGGCAAAGTCCCCGGCCAGGCCGTGGACGAGATCGTCGGCCTGCTCGGCGTACTGCTGCGGCCCGGCCGGCTGCTCGCCGCCCGGCACCGGCGCGGTCGCGGCCAGGTGTCCCCCTCCGAACTGCGCCCGCTCTTCCCGCCGCCCGGCGCGACCGTCCGCGCCACCGTCGACCAGGTTGTCAGCAATCTCGCCGGCCGCGCCGACGACGCCTCGGCCGCCGCCGGACGCCACGGCGGCGCCGGGGTCGAGTCCGGACCCGGCGACGACGACGGCGACTTCCTGGAGATCGAGCAGTTCGCCCGGCTCAAGCAGATCGCCCGCAAGCCCGGCCCGGTGCTCTTCGCCCTGCTGCTGATCGTCTCGCTCGCCGCCTGCCGCGCGCTGCTCGGCGGCGGCGCGCTGGCCGGCGGGGCCCTGCTGCCCGCCGACCCCGGTGCCTCCGATCTGTGGTCCACCTACGCCGGGTCCTGGCACGCGCTGGGCACCGGCGGCACCCAGGACGCGCCCCCCTACATCGCGGTCCTCGCGATCTTCGCCACCGTGCTGTTCGGCTCCACCGGGCTCACCTTGACGCTGTTCCTGGTCGCCTCGGTGCCGCTGGCCGGTGTCGCCGCCTACTTCGCCTCCCGCCCGCTGGTGGAGTCCCGCCTGCTGCGGGCCTGGGCCTCGGTCGCCTACGCCTTCCTGCCCGCGGTCACCGGCGCACTGGCCGCGGGCCGCCTCGGCACCGCGGTCCTGGCCATCCTGCTGCCGCTGATGGCCCGCGCCGCGGTCGCCGCGACCGGTCTCCAGCTCAGCCCCGCCGCCATCGAACGCGGCACCCGCCCCAGCTGGCGCGCCACCTGGGCGCTGGCGCTGATGCTGACCTTCACCACGGCCTTCACGCCGGTCACCTGGCCGATCGCCCTGGTGCTGGCCGCGGTCACCCTCGGCTGGCGGCTGGTCGGCGGCGGGCGGCAACTGCTCGTCCCGCACCTGCTGCGGTTCGCGGCGCTGATCATCACACCGATCGTGCTGCTGGCCCCCTGGTCGCTGTCGCTGCTCGGCCACCCGGGACGGCTGATGAACGAGGCCGGCCTGCCGTACGGCACCGGCTCCGCCTCGGGCGCCGACCTGCTGCTGCTCAGCCCCGGCGGCCCCAAGGCGTCCGGCGGGATCCTGCTGGTCGGCGTGCTGCTGGCAGCCCTCGCCGCGCTGATGCGCGACACCCGGCGTACCGCGATCGTCGCCGCCTGGGCCGCCGCCGCGACCGGTCTGCTCTTCGCCGTCATCGAGAACGGCAAGGACTGGGCCGGCCCGGCCACCCTCGTCTACGGCCTCGCCCTGCTGGCCGCCGCCGCCATCGGCGCGGAGAACGCCAATGAGCGGATCGCCGCCAGCGGCTTCGGCTGGCGCCAGCCGGTGGCCGGCCTGATCGCCATCGCCGCGGCCGCCGCGCCGCTGCTGGCCGCCTTCACCTGGGTGGTCGACGGCGCCAACGGCCCGATCAAGCGCGTCGACCCACAGCAGGTCCCCGCCTTCGTCGCCGAGGAGAGCCTCTCCGGCGACCAGCCCCGCACCCTGGTCCTCAGCGGCACCGCGGGCAGCGTCTCGTACGCCCTGGTCCGCGGCTCCGGAGTGCGCCTCGGCGACGCGGAGCTCGCCGCCGAGGCCGACCCGGACAGCGCCCTGGACGGCGTGGTCGCCAACCTCGTGGCCGGCTCGGGCGCCGATCAGGGCAGCCGGCTGGCGGGCTACGCCATCCGCTACGTCCTCGCGCAGAAGGGCGCGCCCCACTCCTACGGCCGGGTGCTGGACAGCACCCCCGGTCTGTCCCGGGTCAGCCAGACCGGCGGCACCGAACTGTGGCGGGTCAACGTCAACGTGTCCCGGATCACCATCACCAGCAAGGGCGCCCAGCCCGTCGCGGTGTCCGCGGGCCGGGTCGAGGCGCACACCGACGTACCCGCGGGTCCGGCCGGCCGCGTCCTGCGACTCGCCGACAGCGCGGCGCCGGGCTGGCACGCCACCCTCGCCGGCGCCGCCCTGCCCCGCACCACCGTGGACGGCTGGGCACAGGGCTTCGAACTGCCGGCCACCGGCGGCCGCCTCGACGTCACCTTCGAGGAGCCCGCCACCCACATCGGCTGGCTCGGCGCCCAGGGCCTGCTGCTGCTCGTGGTGATCGTGCTGGCGCTGCCCGGCCGGCGCCGCGAGATCGACGACGACCTGCCGGAGGCGGACGGCGCCACGGCGACCGGGTCGGGCACCTTCACCGCCGAGATCCCCGGTCAGGCCGCCGGCGAGGGCCGCCGCGCCCGCCGTCTCCAGGCCGCCGCCGAGGCCGAGGGCGCTCTCGCGCCCGACGCACCTGCGGCCCCGGACCTCCCCGACGCCGAAGAACAACCGGCCGAGCAGGGCGAACAGGCCGCGCACGAGCAGGACGCCTACGAGCAGGACGCGTACGACGGCGGCGCCTACGACCCGGCCGAGAGCGGTTACGACCCCTACGCGCCCCCGGTCGGCGCCGAAGCCGGCTACGGCTACCAGGAGCAGGGCTACCAGGACCCGAACTACGCCCAGGGCGCCGACCCCGCCCAGCAGTGGGACGGCCAGTACCCGTCGCCGCCCGCCGCGCCGCCGGCCCCCGGCACGTACGAGGAGCAGCAGGCCGCTTACGGCGAGGGCTACGGCTACATCCCGGCCCAGCCCGGCTACGACCCCTACGCGCCCGTCCCCGACGACCCCGCCGCCTACGGCATACCGCAGCAGGGCTACGGCCCCGGCTACGGCGAACAGCAGCAGGGCTACGGTGACGAGCCGGGTTACACCGACCCCGCCGCGTATCCCGACCCCGGCGCCTACTACCCAGAAGGCGACCAGCGCCGCGACGGGAGCGACCAGCAGTGAACCGCAACGCCCTTTCCCTGGCCGCCGCAGTCGTCGCGCTCGCCGCACTGACCGGCGCGGCGACGCTCAACAGCGGCAGCACCTCCGCTGCCCCCTCGGTGGCGGCCGCCCGGCTGCCGGTGCAGCGCAGCGGCCTGCTGTGCCCCGAGCCGTCCTCCTCGGAGTTCGCCACCACCCAGTACACCTCCTTCACCCCCAAGGGCAGCGGCACCGGCGGCAGCGCCCGGCTCGTCCCGGTCACCCCCAAGGCGAAGCCGGTGGCACCGCTGGCGGCGGCCGGCAAGCCCGTCACCGCGACGACCGACAAAGCCGACGCGCCCGCGCTGATCGGCACCGCCGACGGCTCGCTGGCCCCCGGCTGGACCGTGCAGCAGACCACGGTCGTCAGCAGCGGCCCGGGGCGCGGCCTGCTCGGCGCCTCCTGCGTGGTGCCGGACAGCGAGTTCTGGTTCCCCGGCGCGAGCACGGTCGGCACCCGGCAGGACTACGTCCAGCTGATCAATCCCGACCAGACGCCCGCGGTGGTGGACATCGAGCTGTACGGCAAGGACGGCCTGCTCAAGGCCTCCACCGGCGACGGCATCACGGTGACCGGCGGCGGCACGGAACCCGTGCTGCTGTCCACGATCGTGGCCGACAAGGACCCGGACCTGACCGTGCACGTGGTGGCCCGCAGCGGCCGGGTCGGCGCCCTGTTGCAGTCGACCGACACCCGCGCGGGCGCCGACTGGATGGCGCCGGCCGCGGACCCCGCCACCAGCCTCGTCCTGCCCGGCATCCCCGCCGACGCCACCGATGTGCGTCTGGTGGCGTTCGCGACCGGGTCGGACGACGCCGACCTCACCTTGAAGCTCGCCACGTCCACCGGCACGATCACCCCGGCCGGGCACGAGACACTGCACGTCAAGAGCGGTATGTCCACCGCTGTCGACCTCGGGGACGTCACCAAGGGCGATGCCGCCTCGCTGATCATCGGATCGAGTGATGTGCATACGCCGGTGCCGGTGGTCGCCGCGCTCCGCATCACGCGCGGCAAGGGTGCCAAGCAGGAGATCGCCTTCCTGCCGGCCACCCCGCAGATCGACACCCGGGCCAGCGTCGCGGACAACCGCGCCAAGGGTGCGGTGCTGTCCCTGACCGCGATCGGCAAGCCCGTCACCGTACGGGTCACCTCCTCGCCGGGCTCGGGCGGCGGAGCCGGGGCGACGAGGACGGTCACGGTCAAGGCGGGTGCCACCCTGGCCATGGCCCCGCCGCAGCAGGCCGGCCTCAAGGGCACCTACGCGGTGACGGTGGAACGGCTCTCCGGCGGCCGGCTCTACGCGTCCCGCACGCTGGCGCTGCCGGTGGGCGGGGTACAGATGTTCACCGTCCAGACGATGCCGGACGACCGGGGAACGGTCTCGGTCCCGCAAGCGGCGCCCGACCTGCGGATCCTGGACCGCTGAGGGGACCGGATCCGGCCAACGCCGGGCCGGGGCGCCGGGGTCCACCCGGCGCCCCCGCCTCAGTCCTCGCCGTACTTCGGGTCCACGTTCTCCGGCGACAGTCCGAGCAGCTCGGCCACCTGCTCCACGACGATCTCGTGCACCAGCAGGGCCCGCTCGTCGCGGCTCTTGGCGCGGATCTCCACCGGGCGCCGGTAGACGACGATCCGGCTCGGCCGGTCCTTGGCGGCGCTGATCAGCCGGCCCAGCGGCACCGGCTCGCCCTCGGTGGCCAGCCCGTCCTGCGGCCAGGGCACCTCCTGGACGGCGAACTCCACATCCGCCAGCTGCGGCCAGCGCCGCTCCAGCCGGTCCGCGGCATCCCGTACCAGGTCGTCGAAGGCATCGGCCCGGCTGAGCGACAGCGGCACCTGCGGAGGCGCGATGGGCCCACGCATCCCGCGCCCATGACGGTCGCGGTGACGCGGTCGTGGCGCGGAAGGGATCGGAGGGGTGGGAGCCGAGCTGTCCATCAGCGTGAGCCTAGTCCTCGCGGGGAGTCCGTACAGCAATAGATCCTGCCCTTGTCGCCCGGAGAGCGAACGCGGCCCATCAGGTGGCCGCCCCCGTACCCCGGCACCCCGAGCGCGGCGGGCCGTGCCGGGCCGGGGAAGCGGCGAAAACCAGCCACCCCGGATCGGAAATCTTTGCCGGTCGAACC
This sequence comes from Streptomyces polygonati, assembly GCF_042650325.1. Taxonomy (NCBI): domain Bacteria; kingdom Bacillati; phylum Actinomycetota; class Actinomycetes; order Kitasatosporales; family Streptomycetaceae; genus Streptomyces; species Streptomyces polygonati. The sequence goes on from NZ_JBHSBB010000013.1 coordinate 535,295, forward strand.
GTAACCAGAGCCTTACCATGAGTAAGTCCCGGCTGGCCGTCATCGTCCGCGCAGGTCAGCGCTCGCCGACCGGGGCCCGTGGTTCCCGCGGGCGGCGAGCGACACGACCGGGTGAGTCGGGGGAGAGTCGTCGCGGCCCGTTCAAGAGTGCGGTACCGTCCAACGTCGTGAGCCCTGTACGTCGCTGTTCGCGCACCGCCTGCGGCCGTCCCGCCGTCGCGACGCTGACGTACGTCTACGCGGACTCCACCGCCGTTCTCGGCCCGCTGGCGACCTATGCCGAACCGCACTGCTACGACCTGTGTTCCGAGCATTCGGAGCGGCTCACCGCCCCGCGCGGCTGGGAGGTCGTACGGCTGGCCACGGACAGCGGCCCGGTGCGCCCCAGCGGCGACGACCTCGAAGCCCTGGCCAACGCCGTACGGGAAGCGGCCCGACCGCCGCAGCGGGGCCCCGGGCCCTCGGGCGCGCGGGACATCGACCCGGTGGAAGTGGCCAGACGCGGGCATCTGCGGGTTCTCCGGTCACCGGAGTCATAGGCCGCCCGAAGCCGTTCGGTAGGTTGTGCCGGGCTCTCCGCTCGCTGGGCATCCTCGCCGCCGAGCTCCCTGCTGATGCCCGCTCCGCTCCGTCCGACAGAGGTGTGCTGTGACCGATTTGTCGCCGATCATCAAGGCGTACGACGTTCGCGGCGTCGTTCCCGACCAGTGGGGCGAGCCGCTCGCCGAGATCCTCGGCGCGGCCTTCGTCACGGTCACCGAGGCCGGGGCGATCGTCATCGGCCACGACATGCGCCCCTCCTCGCCCGGCCTGTCCCGCGCCTTCGCCCGCGGTGCCGCCTCGCGCGGCGCGGACGTCACCGAGATCGGCCTGTGCTCCACCGACGAGCTGTACTTCGCCAGCGGCCGGCTCGGCCTGCCCGGCGCGATGTTCACCGCCAGCCACAACCCGGCCCGCTACAACGGCATCAAGATGTGCCGGGCCGGCGCCACCCCCGTCGGCCAGGACACCGGACTGGCCGACATCAGGGCGCTGGCCGAGAAATGGTCCGAGACCGGGGTGCCGGCCGCGATCACCGAGCCCGGCACGATCGGCGCCCGCGACGTGCTCGGCGACTACGCCGACTACCTGCGCTCCCTGGTCGACCTGTCCGGCATCCGGCCGCTCAAGGTCGTGGTCGACGCCGGCAACGGCATGGGCGGCCACACCGTGCCCACCGTGCTCGACGGCCTGCCCGTCGAGCTGGTGCCGATGTACTTCGAGCTGGACGGCACCTTCCCCAACCACGAGGCCAATCCGCTGGACCCGAAGAACCTGGTCGACCTCCAGGCCAAGGTCCGCGAGACCGGCGCCGACATCGGGCTGGCCTTCGACGGCGACGCCGACCGCTGCTTCGCGGTGGACGAGCGCGGCGAGCCCGTCCCGCCGTCCGCGGTCACCGCCCTGGTCGCCGCCCGGGAACTGGCCAAGCACCCCGGCGCCACCATCATCCACAACCTGATCACGTCGTGGTCGGTGCCCGAAGTCGTCGCCGAGCACGGCGGGGTCTCCGTGCGCACCCGGGTCGGGCACTCCTTCATCAAGCAGGAGATGGCCGCCTCCGGCGCGGTCTTCGGCGGCGAGCACTCCGCCCACTACTACTTCCGCGACTTCTGGAACGCCGACACCGGCATGCTCGCCGCCCTCCACCTGCTGGCCGCCCTCGGCGCCCAGGAGGGGCCGCTGTCGGCACTGGTCGGCTCGTACGACCGCTATCCCGCCTCCGGCGAGATCAACAGCGCCGTCGCCGACCAGGCCGAGCGCACGGCCGCGGTACGGGCCGCTTTCACGGGCCGGCCCGGCCTGGCCTTCGACGAACTCGACGGCCTCACCGTCACCGCCGCCGACTGGTGGTTCAACCTGCGCGGCTCCAACACCGAGCCCCTGCTCCGGCTGAATGTCGAGGCCCGCGACACCGCGACCGTCGCCCGGCTCCGCGACGAGGTGCTCGGGATCGTACGGGCCTAGACACCTGTGCGCGCCGGGCCGCTGGTCACACAGGTGCGGCCCTCGCGGCCGGTGATCGCGGGGGCGGGGCGTACGCCGGGGCCCGCGATCGCGGGGGCCGGGCCGCCCGGCGCCGAGGCGCGTGTGTGTCCCGAGCGCGGGGATAGGCTTTGAGCGAAGAGGGGGAGCCGCCGCCCGACGGGCGGCTCGCCCACCGCCTCGACGGCCACCGCCGGCCGGCACCGCGCACCCGATGCCCGAGGCCGGCCGCCCTCGGCCCGTAGACCGCCCGGAGGACACCGCCCATGCCGCTCGTCGAACCCAGCCTGCTGGAGATCCTCGCCTGCCCGGCGTGCCACGCCCCGCTGCGCGAGGACACCGACGCGAACGAACTCGTGTGCACCTCCGGCACCTGCGGCCTGGCCTACCCGGTGCGCGACGAGATCCCCGTCCTGCTGGTGGACGAGGCCCGTCGCCCCGCCTGACCCGGGCGGACCGCGCCACCGCACCTCGACCGCCTCCGCTGAGCCGCCGACCGGCTGTTCAGCGGACCCGCTGAGTACGCATCACCGCTTGGATCCGACCGGGAGGTCGTGTTTTGTTCGACGAGACGCTGCTGGAGGACCCCGACGCGCTCGCCCGCGCCGACGTCCACGGGCTGCTGCGCGGAGTCGCCGCCGCGGGGGCCCGGGTACGTACCGCGCTGTGGCTCGCGGAGGAGGCAGGCGTCGCCGAACTCCGCCCCGACGGCCAGCCCCGCACTCTCCTCATCGCCGGCAGCGGGCCGGAAACCGCCGCCGTGGCAGACCTGCTGTCCGCCCTCAGTTCCGGCAACTGCCCGATCCAGCTCCTCCACCCCACCGGACCCACCCCGCAGGAATCCCGCTGGGCGCTGCCCGGCTGGGCCGGCTCGCTCGACCTGCTGCTCCTGCTCAGCACCGAGGGCACCGAGCAGGGCCTCACCGACCTCATCGAGCAGGCCTACCGGCGCGGCTGCACCGCCGCCGCCGTCACCCCGCCCAAGGCGCCGCTGGCCGAAGCCGTCGCACAAGTACGCGGCATGGCACTGCCCTTCGCCGCCCCGGACGCCAACGGCCACAGCGCCGAGCCGGGCCCGCGCGGTGAACGGGCCGCCGACACCGGCGCCTTCTGGGCCCTGCTCACCCCGCTGCTCGCCCTCGCCGACCGCATCGGCCTGCTCAACGCGCCGCCGTCCGCGCTGCGCACGGTCGCCGACACGCTCGACGAGGTGGCCACCCGCTGCGGTCCCGCCGTCGCCACGTACAGCAACCCGGCCAAGACCCTCGCCGCCGAACTCGACGACTCCCTGCCGCTGTTGTGGAGCCAGGGCCGGATCGCCGGGGCCGCGGGCCGCCGCTTCGCCGCCGTACTCGCCACCCGCGCCGGCCGGCCCGCGCTCAGCGCCGAACTCCCCGCCGCGCTCCTCGCCCACGGCCCCCTCCAGGCAGGTGCCAACTCCCTCGCCTCGGCGGACCCGGACGACTTCTTCCGCGACCGGCTGGAGGAACCCGACCGGCTGCGGCTGCGCATCGTGCTGCTCCAGCAGGCCCCCGACCAGCCGGCCTCCGCCGCGCCGGCGGTCCGCGAACAGGCCTACGCGCACGACACCCCGCTCAGCGAGATCTCCACCACCGCGGGGACCCCGCTGGACACCGCCGCCGAGCTCCTCGCCCTCACCGATTTCGCCGCCGCTTACCTGGCCGTCGCTTCGACCGAGAGATCATCATCGGCATGAACCGCCTCCACAACACCGTCCGCCCCTACGCCTGGGGATCCACCACCGCCATCCCGGAACTGCTCGGCACCGAGCCCACCGGTGAACCCCAGGCCGAACTGTGGATGGGCGCCCACCCCGGCGCGCCCTCGCGCGTCGACCGCGGCGACGGCCTGGTCGCCCTCGACTCGGTCATCGCCGCCGACCCCGCCGCGGAACTCGGCGAGGCCACCGTCAAGCGCTTCGGCCCCCGGCTCCCCTTCCTCCTGAAGGTGCTGGCCGCCGGCGCGCCGCTGTCCCTGCAGGTCCACCCGGATCTCGCACAGGCCCGGGCAGGCTTCGCCGACGAGGAAGCACGGGGCGTCCCGCTGGACGCGCCGCAGCGCAACTACAAGGACACCAACCACAAGCCCGAGATGCTCGTGGCGCTCTCCCCGTTCGACGGCCTGTGCGGCTTCCGCCGGCCGACCGAGGCCGCCGACCTCGTCGAAGCCCTCGGCGTCGGCAGCCTCGCCCCTTATGTGGACATCCTGCGCGCCCACCCGGAGGACCGAGCGCTGCGCGAGGTCCTCGCCGCCGTCCTCGGCGCCGATCCCGACGAGATGGCCGCCACGGTGCACGCCGCCACCGAGGCCGCCGCCCGCCTCGCCGCCGCCGCAGGCACCCCGTACGCCGCCGACTACGCCGCTTACGCCAAGATCGCCCACAGCTTCCCCGGCGACAGGGGCATCATCGCCGCGATGCTCCTCAACCATGTCCGCCTCCAGCCGGGCGAAGCCCTCTACCTCGGCGCCGGTGTCCCGCACGCCTACCTCGAAGGCCTCGGCGTCGAGATCATGGCCAACTCCGACAATGTGCTCCGCTGCGGCCTCACCCCCAAACACATCGACGTGACCGAACTCCTGCGCATCGTCCGCTTCGAGGCCGACGACCCCGGCGTGCTCCGCCCCGAGGCCGCCTCCGACGGCGAGGAGCTCTATGCCGCCCCCATCGACGAATTCCGCCTCTCCCGCTTCGCCCTGGCCCCCGGCACCGACGCCCGGTCCCTCGACCGGGGCACCCCGCAGATCCTGCTCTGCACCCGCGGCGAGGCCCGACTGCGCAGCGACGACAGCGACACCATCACCCTGGCACCCGGCGAATCCGCCTTCCTCGCGGCCGGCGAACGTGTCGACCTCAGCGGGGCCGGCACGGTCTTCCGAGCCACGGTGACCGCCTGACACCCCGCTGACACCCCGAGATCCACCAGGGCCGCAAGGCCGCACCACTGTCCGACCGCCGCGCCCGACCAGGCGTGGCCACCTGCCCGGCCGACGGAAGGGACATCCAGCATCAATGAGCGCGTCAGGCGGAACCAAGGCGATCATCGCGGCGCTCAGCGCCAACCTCGCCATCGCCGTGGCCAAATTCGTGGCATTCGCGTTCAGCGGGTCCTCGTCGCTGCTCGCGGAAGGCGTCCACTCCATCGCGGACTCCGGCAACCAGGCACTGCTCCTGATCGGCGGCAGGAAGGCCAAGCGCGCCGCCAGTGAGGAACACCCGTTCGGCTACGGCAGGGAACGGTACGTCTACGCCTTCCTCGTCTCCATCGTCCTGTTCTCCGTCGGCGGCATGTTCGCCCTCTACGAGGGCTACGAGAAGATCCGCCACCCGCACCCCGTCGAACACTGGTACTGGCCGGTCGGCGTCCTCGTCTTCGCGATCATCGCCGAGGGCTCCTCCTTCCGGACCGCCATAAAGGAGTCCAACCACACCCGCGGCAGCCTCTCCTGGATCGAGTTCATCCGCAGGGCCAAGGCCCCCGAACTCCCGGTCGTCCTGCTGGAGGACTTCGGCGCGCTCATCGGCCTCGCCCTGGCCCTGGCCGGCGTCGGTATCGCCCTCGGCACCCACAACGGGGTCTGGGACGGTGTCGGCACCCTGTGCATCGGCTCCCTCCTCATCGTCATCGCACTCGTCCTGGCCACCGAGACCAAGTCCCTGCTCATCGGCGAGGGCGCGAACCCGGACTCCGCCGCCAAGATCCGCTCCGCCATCGTCGACGGGGCCACCGTCACCCGGGTGATCCATATGCGGACCCTGCATCTCGGACCCGAGGAACTGCTCGTCGCCGCCAAGATCGCCGTCCGGCACGACGACACCGCCACCGAGGTCGCGCAGGCCATCGACGCCGCCGAAGAGCGCATCCGCGCCGCGGAACCCTTCGCTCGCGTCATTTACCTCGAACCCGATATCTACAGCGACACCGCCGCTTCGGCGGGCCCCGACCCAGCACAGACCCCCGGCGGACGCTGACTGCGCACTGGGGCCGACCCATCGATCGGTGTAGATTCGTCTCCAGCCAGACGTCGCTGCTGATGGCGGTCGGGCGGTCACCGTGAGGTGACCGGCCGAGGGAGAGAGGGCCTCCGACGGATTGCGCTGCCGCAAGGGGACGGGTGTGCCCGCAGGACATCGCACCCCAAGCCGTTCGACGGCCGCGCCGTATCCCTGTCCGCCTCGACCTCAACCGCGAGGAGCAGATCGCATGTCCACCTCTACCGCCGACTTCAAGGTCGCGGACCTTTCCCTGGCCGTTTTCGGCCGCAAAGAGATCACTCTGGCCGAGCACGAGATGCCCGGTCTGATGTCGCTCCGCGAGGAGTACGGCACCGCCCAGCCGCTGGCGGGCGCCCGTGTCACCGGTTCGCTGCACATGACCGTGCAGACCGCCGTACTGATCGAGACGCTGGTCGCCCTGGGCGCCGAGGTCCGCTGGGCCTCCTGCAACATCTTCTCCACCCAGGACCACGCCGCTGCGGCTGTCGCCGTGGGCCCCGACGGCACTCCGGACAACCCCAAGGGTGTCCCGGTCTTCGCCTGGAAGGGCGAATCCCTGGAGGAGTACTGGTGGTGCACGGAACAGGCGCTGACCTGGCCGAACACCCCCACCGGCGGCCCCAACATGATCCTCGACGACGGTGGTGACGCCACCCTGCTGCTCCACAAGGGCGTCGAGTTCGAGAAGGCCGGATCGGTGCCGGCCACCTCCCCCGAGGACCCCGAGGAGTACGGCTACGTCCTCGGCCTGCTGCGCCGCACCCTCGGTGAGAACCCGCAGAAGTGGACCCAGCTCGCCTCCGAGATCCGCGGTGTCACCGAGGAGACCACCACCGGCGTGCACCGCCTCTACGAGATGCAGCAGGACGGCACCCTCCTGTTCCCCGCGATCAACGTCAACGACGCGGTGACCAAGTCGAAGTTCGACAACAAGTACGGCTGCCGGCACTCCCTCGTCGACGGCATCAACCGCGCCACCGACGTCCTCATCGGCGGGAAGGTCGCCGTGATCTGCGGCTACGGCGATGTCGGCAAGGGCTGCGCCGAGTCCCTGCGCGGCCAGGGCGCCCGCGTGGTGATCACCGAGATCGACCCGATCTGCGCACTGCAGGCCGCGATGGACGGCTACCAGGTCGCCACTCTGGACGATGTGGTGGAGACGGCCGACATCTTCGTCACCACCACCGGCAACCGCGACATCATCATGGCTGCCGACATGACCCGGATGAAGCACCAGGCGATCGTCGGCAACATCGGCCACTTCGACAACGAGATCGACATGGCCGGCCTCGCCAAGGTCCCCGGCATCGTCAAGGACGAGGTCAAGCCGCAGGTCCACACCTGGACCTTCCCCGACGGCAAGACGATCATCGTGCTGTCCGAGGGCCGCCTGCTCAACCTCGGCAACGCGACCGGTCACCCGTCCTTCGTGATGTCCAACTCCTTCACGGACCAGACGCTGGCGCAGATCGAGCTGTTCACCAAGCCGGAGGAGTACCCGATCGGCGTCTACGTGCTTCCCAAGCACTTGGACGAGAAGGTCGCCCGTCTCCACCTGGACGCGCTCGGCGTGCGCCTCACCACGCTCCGGCCGGAGCAGGCCGCGTACATCGGCGTGAAGGTGGAAGGCCCGTACAAGTCGGACCACTACCGCTACTGACCCGCGCGTCCGACCGCGTAACGACCCACCGAACACCGGCCCCCGTCTCGTCCGCGAGGCGGGGGCCTCGCCGAATACCGAGACCACACGATGCCCCGCGGCCGTTACTCGTTCCATGACACCCACGACCACACCCCCATAGGTACAGAACACTTCCACTGCGCCACCGGCCCCTCCGGCTGGCGCTATACGGCACAGACCACTACTCCCACCGGGGATCACGCAGGCTCGGTGGACCTCACCATTGACGATCTGGGCCGTCCCATCCGCCTCGAACTGCACGCCTCCGCCTGGCGCGTACGCGCGGCCGCGCTCGACGGCGTCACCTGGGTGCGTACCGACCCCACCGGCGAGCACGCGCAGGAGGGAAACGCCTCCGCGCACGCCTTCACCGGTGCCTCACCGGCGTTCTTGATCGCCACCGCACGGCTCCTGCGCCTGGCGCCCGGAGGTCCGTCCACCCGCGTACGACTCGTCTCATTCCAGCCTCCCGTGCTCGCGCCGCTGACCGTCGATCAGTCGTGGTCCTTGATCACAAGGACAGCACATTCCACGGACAGCGGTTCGCTGCCTGTGGATAACTTTCTCGTCGTGGACCTCGCCACGGGTGAGCAGCACGATGTCCACATCGCCGGCGACGTCGTGCTCACCGCGCCCGGCATCGAGCTGGAGGACCTGGAGACACCTCCGTCGACCTTCAGCTGACAGATGTGCGTAGGGTGCGCGTCGCCTGCTACTCTTCAACTCGCCTCGGGAAGTCCATTGACGTGGATCGACCGGGGATGTAGGTTAGAACGGTTGTCACGAACTGGACGTGTCCGGGCGTGAACGACTAGGATCTGCCTATCGCTTCGTTCATCGAAGACACCATCAATCAATCCGAGAGAAATCTCAGGGCGGGTTTTTGCGTCTCCGAAACGCGCGGCGGTAATTCCGACCGGAAAGCATCTGCTAAAGTCGGAGACACAACGAAGGGAAAGCCCGGAGGGGCCGGTGACGGTCACGATGGCAGCTTCCGTTCTTTGAGAACTCAACAGCGTGCCAAAAGTCAACGCCAGATATGTTGATGCCCCGTCCCCGTTGTGGGATGAGGTTCCTTTGGAAAAGTCCTTCCTTAGCCGGAAGGCAATACATAGCGAGGACGCTGTGCATCACGGGGATTATTCCTCCCGGTGGTGCCGCTCTTGCGTGGAGACATTCACGGAGAGTTTGATCCTGGCTCAG
>NZ_JBHSBB010000014.1:0-9175 GCF_042650325.1 Streptomyces polygonati
AGCCAGACCCCTGGAGGGGGTCAACTTTCAAGCGCCGCCACTGGTCCACTTTTCAGCCGTCGCCGACAGCAGCGTTCCTCCTACCCGCACCTTGCTTGCTCTGGGGGATAGATAGTGGCCATTCGCGTGCAGCTGCGCACTTCGACATCTTCGCCCAGCCCTGCGGGCGCAGTCAGTCGGAGTTACTCGTGTGACGTCGGGGAAAGGCCTCGCCGACCGGCCAAAGCTCTGGCAGACCGAGGACAGCATTGGCGGAGCACACCGCTGGCTGGCGTACGACTTGGACGTCGACCAGCTGCGCGGTTGCCCAGCTAGGAAGGATGGGCGCTGGACGCGAGCTGGGGTCTGGGCTTTGCCAGAGGACAGGTGTTTTCTTCGTCCAAGTCCAGGGCGCTGGGTTGTGGACGGTGAGTACGCCGCTGACCCGGCCGTGGCCGTGGGCGGAGGTTGCGGTCCAGTAGCCGTCGCGCTTTCGGCCGAAGGTTGGTGTGCCAGCGTGGGCATACTCGACGGAGGTTCCGTACAGCGCCGTCTCGGTGTCTTCATCTTCAGGGAAGAAGGCCGCATGGCCAACTGCCACGATGAACGGCAGCGCCAGGTCGCCGTACTTCCCACCCTTCCTTCTGACCGCGTCAAGCACCCGCTCCGGCTGGTCGTCGAGCCCGTCTGACACGGGATGGATGCCGATCGTCCTGCTTGTTGGGTTACCTCGCGCGCCGGGATCGCGGGGGAAGGCCTGGAACGTGACGCTCCAGTCGCCGTCCTGCCAGGTGTGTTTCGGCAGTGGAACCTTGCGCTCGTGTTCGGCAATGACTTGGTCGGGATCCAGGCTTGCGAGCCACCGCGTCAGCTCGGATTTCAGCCGCTTCTGCGGCGGCGTTGCCAGCCCGACGCTGTCAAGCTCGTAGGACAGAAAGAAGTTGGGGCTCGGCAGGCGATCGATGGCGTCTGCCAGCTGAGGCGGAAGTGGGTTGGACGCGGAGCCACTCAGGCGCTGGGCCGTCCAGATCGCCTCAACGACAAACTGCTCGCCGTCGCGGGTGACCAGGAAGTCAGGGTTCTTGCCACGGGTGCCTATGCCGGGCTCGATCTCTACGGTGCATCCGGAACCGAGCAGCATCTCGTGCAGGTACAGCTCCCACAGCGCGGAGTAGACATTCGTGTCAGAGTTCCGGTCCAACAGCCGGCTGCGCACGCCGGGCTGAGCATGGTCCGGGAGGTGCGACCACCACTCGTTGATCACATCCCGAACCTGGTCCCAAAAAGGACCAGAGATCCTCCCGAAGAACTCGGCGTCAGTCTCGGCCGCTCGCTTCGGCGACGCGTCCGCACGATTCCAGCTCGTGTATACCACCATGGCCAACGATCGTAGACCGCCCTGCCGATCGATCCTATTGGCTTTCCCACCGCGGTGCAGTGGGTCGCGAAGCCTCAGATGAGGGGGTGCTCCTGGCGCTTTCGTGTTCCCCGCAGCTCCCAGCACGCAGCGGACTTTGTTGTCGTTCCAGGCGCCGTATCGGGCTGTGCTTAGTTGCCCGTGGCTGCACGGGACAGCCCTCAAGTACTTGCCACGGCTGGCCATGATGGACGGATCCGAGCGACGGCGTGCTCACCGTCCAGCGACCGGCCGCCTGTCAGAGTGCCGTGATCCAGTCGATCGCACGGCCAGCAGCGCCCAGGAAACCGTAGACCGTCCGTTGACGCTCACGAGAGTCCAAGGTCGCCAGACGAACCGTTGTCCGGCCGCTGTGCATCAGCGCGTTTCGCTCCCGATACATCTCCTCGATCATGGAGAACGCGGACGGATCGTCGCTGCGCAGTGACCGGGACGACAAATCGTCCGGTGCTTGCCGGCTTCGAGCAGCAGGCACTGGCCCTCTTCCACGGAGTAGGGCTCGACCTCTGTCTCGTCCTCCTCCATCCGCGGCTGCTTCGCCAGCGCGGCAGCGTTCCTCGCCGCAGAACCGCGCCGTACCGCCTTCCCCGGAGCGGTTCTGCATAGTTCTACCTATCCAAGAGCCTTCGACGTGCCTGACGTACCCAGTCAGTCTTTTCCGCAGTAGTGCCGAAGACTCTTTCGCAGGACGCTTCTGCTGACGTGAGGAGCCTTATCCCCTCCGTGAAATCTCCCGATTCGGCATAGGCCAAAGCAAGGTCAATCTGAGATTGGATCGTATCCGGATGACTTGATCCCAGAATCTCCATGCGCCGTGTAAGTGTTTTTCGCAGCAAGGCGATCGCGGCGCCAAAGTCATGATTAGCTTCCAAGGCAAGGCCCAAGTTTCCTTGGGCTGTGAGAGTATCCGGATGGTCGTCACCCAATACTCGCCGAGATAGTTCGAGGGTGATCGCGAACATCTCGGCAGACTGGGCAGCGCGGCCAGACATCAGGTAGGCGTGACCGAGGTTGTTCCTAGAATTCAGGGTGACTGGGTGCTCCGGGCCGAAAATACGAGAGCGCTCCTCAAGGACTTGCTCGTGAAGAGTGATAGCTCGGCCTACGTCACCGGCTGCTATGTACGCGCTCGCGAGGTTGTTGCGCGAACTGAGGGTGTCTGGATGTTCGAGCCCTAGAACCCTTATTCTGTGGGAAAGGACTTCCTCGCAAAGAGGAACAGCGCGGTTAATGTCACCGCTTTCCATGTATGCGAAAGCAAGGTTATTTTCAGAGGTGAGAGTTTCCGGATGATCTGGGCCGAGGAATCTGCGCCGCTCCTCGAGTGTGGTCTCGTAGAGGCTGATAGCTCGTTGGAGGTCACCAGCCTCAACGAATGCTGACGCGAGATTGTTCTGCACCGTCAAAGTTGTCGGGTGCTCATTTCCGAAGACGCGAGTGCAAGTATCAAGCGCTCTACGGAAAAGCGATATCGCCCTCTCAAGCTCACCTAGCTCTCTCAGCGTATTAGCTAGATTATTTCGTGAGAGCACTACGTCCGGATGGTCAGTGCCCAGTGTGACCTCCCGGGCGCGGAGGACGTCGAGGTAAAGTTCTGCTGCTTCGCGAGTTCGTCCCATTGACACGTAGACGCTGGCGAGGTTATTTAGTAGGATCAAGCTTTTCTGATTATCCGGTCCATAGATATCAGCAGCCTGCCGTGATGCCTCATGATATAGCGTTGCGGCCTCCCCGTATCTTCCATTTCGGTTTAGCAGAGTAGCCAATGCCGTCTCGGTGTCAAGGACGTCCGGGCTGTCTGAGCCCAGAAAGCTTAGCTGTTCATTCACTACCTCGCGGAGCATTTCCTCCGACTGTCGTATCTGCGCAAGCTCGCTGCGCAGGGACAACACTGAGGGATGTCGAGGTCCGAGAATTTCGGTGAGGCTGGAAATTCTCTTTGCAAGTTCGTCCTGAGAGAGTTGATCTGTTGGGGCGTTCTCCATGGAATGATACGAAACTCCGGAGGCGGCGATACTCAGGTTTCCCGACGCGGCAACACCCATTTTGTTCGATGAGATTGTCGAGTCGCCAAAAAGTTCTGCTTGTTCGACAGTTACGGCGCCGCGATGACGCCCAATTAGGGCATCGCCGAGAGTACATATCTCTACGATGCATTCCTCCGGGTCATTTGGAAAGCAACGTCGGACTTCCACGGGATACCGAGCGGCAGCGGCCGCCAGGCGACTCGGCACGGCAGCGTCAGTTACAAGAATCCCGTATGAGCCGCCAATAGGCCCCTGCGCTCTTTCTAGCCTCAAGACTAGTTCCGCCAGGTCGAGAATCCAGAAACTACGAGCTTCTTGTGCGGAAAAGCGGGTTTCAAAAATCAGGGTGAATCCGCCCTTTGTGGCAATGGCATCTGGCATAGAATCCCCAAGGCGCGGGCCAATCGTCCACTGCCAATCATGCTCTCTCAGGGCGCTACCTAGCACTTCGAGAAACTGACGTTCAAGCTGTCGCGTCATGGCCCGCTCCTTACGTACTTCCACGAGAGTTCTTTCTTCCACTCTCGCCAATTAATGAAGATGGGCACCGGAAGTGCGATTGCCGAAACGAAGAGCGAAAGGGATATGCCAAGGACGTTGGCCTCCCGGTCTGAGCCTGAGTGCGGAGTGCTGAACTGCCAGATGATTAGGCCGATACCTACCAGAGTGAAGATTGCGGCAAGGCCAAATGAAACGCGGGCGCCTGTGGACCGCATGGGGGAAGTCATGTCACACGTGAGTAGGGCGCCCCTGTAGCTGGCGTCTTCGATGACGCACCTTGCGAGGTTGGGCCTTCCTCTTCTGCCGCCGACTTTCAAAGCCTTTTCAAGTCCTGCCCATAGGACACCCGTCGAGCGAACGAGTAGTTCCACCGCTGTGACACTTCGCGCGTTGGCACCTGAACTTGAGGATGCTGTGGCCTTCACCCGGAACTCAAGAGCCGAAGTACTCATGCAATAGAATTGCACTTCACAATCGTTCAGTGGAACGAGGAAGTCTAGCCCTCCCAGTGCTGCGCGTGGGAAAGCAGTCTGGATTTTTGCCAGGAGAGCCGCAGAGTCCATCTCTGCATGCTCTATCAAGCCAGTGACTGTAATCTGCGGTGACGCCACCTTGCCATCTACCCCCAACGCACACGACTCAGCACTGTTAGCTGGTAACGGTTGATACACCAGGTGGCTGGCGCCCCGACGAGTCGCACCATCTTAGTGCTCCAGTGAGAGTTCTCCGTATTGCCTGGTCAGCGGCTTGGTGGCGATGAGTGTGGCCATGCCGCTGCGGGGCCGGAGGCGGTTTCGTGGGGAGGCCGCACGACGCTGTTCTCCCGAAGCTACGGCGAAGTGACAAGTAGCCCCCGTACTCAGAGTGATGCCCGGTCAGGAAGAGCAATAGGGTTCCCGGCTGAGTCGCATCGCTCAGGGGGGATCAGGCCTAGCTCACGTGCGGTCTGCAGGTCTTGGTACGCCTGCGTACGGTTGACGTAGGTCTGGGGGCACACGTCCTCCACAATCACTTTGCGTGTTGATTTCTCAGGCGAGGCGCAAGCGACGATGAAGGCTGTCTGCTCGATTCGCGGCAAGTAGACGCCCCACCACTTCGGCCCTGTCCGGCGCCGAAGCTCCTTGAGCAAGGCCCGCTGCGGGCTGGGCAGGTCGCCGACCTTCTGGACGGCCGGAGGGGACCAGCCCATGGCCGCCCACTCCCACCCCTCTTCCGTCTTTTGGGCAGGGCCGAAGGGTACGGCGGCCAGAGCCAGGGGGAGCGCAAGCTTCCGTGCGGCTACCCGCACCTGGTCTCGCTCTCGGTCGGAGGCAACACCGTGGATCGTGGTGGCGTTCTCCTGCTCGATGAAACCCCCGCAGTCGACCTCCAAGGCGATGCACATTGCGATGTCCGATGCGCGGCACTTCATGTAGATCCGGAAGCGCGGGGGGAAGAGGTGGCCGGCCACCTTGACCATGTGCTCCTTGAACCACTCCTCGTCGCCGGGGTGGTCTGAGGTGGGCTCCACATACATGCCCTCGCTCCAGTAAGGGGTCACTGGACCCCCTGGCCGGGGTTGTCCTTGAGTGCGGTGCTGAGCAACAGGCCCAGCGTGGTGGTCCCGCCGAATGCGACGCCAGCGTTCCGGATGGCATCCGTAGCGGTGTGCTTGTCGAGCACGGCGAGGATCACGGCGACGGCCGCAGCGAGGAGACCCACCAAGACGACTACCAGCACGCGGTAACGAGTAACTGTCATGGGCAACACTCTTGCGCTTGGCCTCGGTCCCGATCCAGCCTCTGCCGGTCCGCAGAAGAGGTAGGAAAAAAGTGGACAGCCTTTGAACTGGTCAAACCTGATACCCGTTGGGTCCCGGCTCCGCGGTCCGGTCGGAGCGGGCAACGCCGCGGCGCACGACCGACACCTGTTCGGGTGCCACACCGGCGGCCGCCTGAGAAGCCGTCGCCGTCCGCGGGCGACGGCTCTGATGCCGGGGCCGACGACTCGGTGATGCCAGGGAATGGTGTGGAACATGGCTGCCACTGCGGCAGGCGGGACTGCCAAGGTCCGGCTACGCGAGTTTACCGACCTAGCCCTCAGCGGCGTCCGCGGCAACACCCGTCGACGTGAGGCACCTCCGGAATCGGCGGGTGAGGCGGGACAGTGGCCCGCGGGGTGGGAACGCCGTGTGAGCCGGTTAGGCGTCGATTTCGGCTCCGACGATGGTGGGGTTCAAGGCCTCCCATTTGGAACTGGCATGGATGCAGCCAAGCGCGGCGGTCCCCTTCGCGCTGCGATGCTTCTACCTCGGCCAGGGCGTCCTTGTCGGCGGCGCCCTTACCGGCGGCACCATCGCCTATGACAAGTGGAGCAAGCGCCGTTACCAGCTACGGTAGGCGTCCATGAACGCCTACGAACGGGCCGTGCAAAGCGCCCTCGCCGCCACCGGCCACACCCACCTCACCACCGGTCAGCTCGCCGCGCTCCTCGACCGCACCGAAGAGGCCACCCCGCACGCACAACACCTTCAACGTCTCCACCCCGGACACGCCACCACACGCGACCGCCTGCACGCCGCCGGCATGACCTGCGCACAGATCGGCCTCCACGACGACGGCGACCCGGAGTTTCTCGACGCGTTGCTGGAGGAACTCGCCCTCACATAAGCCAGACAACAGCCCATCGTGGCCGGAAGTACCGGGCACTGAAGCATGATCAAAATGAGACGATCGCGCCGTGGCTGGTGTGATCACGGCGTCGGAACCCTGGGTGATCATCCAGGCAAGCATGCTCAAGAAGTGATCAGGGACGGGTCGCAGGCAGCGGAGACGACGTGGGACAGAGTTGAGAAGAACGGTCCCGGCCAGCAGTCCTCGCGGGCGTGTGCGTCGTTGGTCGCCCAGTCGCCAGCACGCAGCATGACCGCGGTCATTCCTTGCCTGGTTGCGCCGGTCGGCTCATCGCCGCCGCCGTCGCCGACGTAGAGACATCCGCTGGTCGGCGTTTCCAGTTCCTGGGCGACCTTGCTGAACAACTCCGGATCCGGCTTCCTGCGGCCTTCCCGGCACGAAAGGTCGACCGCGTCGACCAGAGGGGCGAGCGGTAGCGTCGGCCAGTTCTCGGCGAGTTCGATCGTGCAGTCGCTGAGAACCCCGATCCGAAAGCCGTCACGGCGAAGCCGCTCCAGAGCGTCGAGCGCTTCGTCGCGGAGGATGAACAGTTCGCGCTGTGAGACGAGCCTGGCCGACGTTGCGGCCGCCAGCGCTTCGCCATCCGGGATCACCCCGCAGCGCTGGACCAGCGTGCAGATCGACTGGGGCAGATCGCCCAGTGCTCCCATGGTCCGCTCCGGAAAGGACTCGTCCAGCGCCCGTCGCCGCTGCTGCGTCGGAATCCCAAGCGGGGCCGCGCTGCGGGCCGCGTGCTCGTCTCAGACCTCGGCGGGGTGCTCGGGGTCAGAGTGCCGAAGAAGTCGAAGACCATGGCAGAGAAGGACATGGCCGGGACACTATCGGCCCTGCTGGTCCGACAGCTGCGTTATCGATCTTCCAACCGGAGAAGCGGAACCGCTCCGCTCCGCTGCAGGCTCCGCGAGGAGCGTGTGGGCCAGCGGAGCCGACTGCCTGACGGTTGCTGGGCCACCGTAGTTGGAGGTGAGACGACTACCGCCGGGATGCCAGTAAAAACACAGATCCTACCGCTGGGTATCGGTTTCGCACGCATGTCTCTCGAACGGGGAGCGACGCCTGGCTGACCCGCTGACAGGGCGACTAGGACAGAGAGAACGCCCCGCTGCTCACAGCCGGCCTCTGAGCCGGGGCATCCGCTCACACTCCCCAAGAAGGAGAACGATCATGACCTCCGTACATGCCGAGGACGAGGTGATCGCATGACCACCACCACCGACCTCGATCAGCTTCCTCCGGACACCCTCGTCACCGAGAATGGTCGGATCACGCCGAGCGGAGAACTGGTCATCGCGAAACTGGCGAAGGACCTGGCCGACGCCTGCCGTGAGGCGGATGACCCGCTGGCCGCTGTCCACGTGATCTTGGAGATTCTTCCCAAGCCAGTGGCGGAGATTGCCAGCCAGAGCACCACTGTCAACCCCAGCACTCTTCGCAGCGCCCTCACCGGCCTTGTCGGGTCCCAGTGCATGGAGCGACGTCCCGGCCGTAACCCGCTCACCGGTGATTGGCTGGACGGCCAGCCGGACAACCACGACACCTGGCCCGACCGCCTGCTGTGCACCCAGCAGCATGGCCACAATGGCGAGCACCGTGACGGCCTGAGCCGGAGCTGGCAACGAGGGGAGGTATCGGCATGACCATTCTGACCTGGGAGCGCTTCTTCCCCGTATCGCTCCACTTGCGACAAGGGGATGCTCTGCAAGGGAAGGCCATCAGCCTGCGCCGTGATGACGGCTGCTTCACCGTCACCTACGACCCGAAGGGGGCCTCCCTCGACACGGCAGTCGTGCTCGCCCGCGCGCTCCTGGCGTCCGAAGGCATCACCGTTTCCGAGGTAGTCCTCGAAGGGCACGCTCCGGACCTGACGGCCTTGTATCGTGCCGCCTCGAAGCTGCTCCTGGACGTGGAGATCACCAGCGGGCCGAAGATCACGGAGCCCACGGTGAAGGTGCTCAGTCAGGACCCGACCCAGGCGACATACTTCGTCCCGGAGGGTTGGAATCTGTCCGACGCCATCTACCGGCTGCCAGCCGCCTTCGCCGACGCTCGGCCGGAGGTGGCCCGGAGCCTGAAGCGCATCGAACAGGCGAAGAAGGACTCCGGCGGGGTGGTCGACCGCGCCCTCGATGCGGTGGCTGTTCTGGTGCTGGAGACCGACGACCCGGACGGCGTCTTCGAGGAAGTACTGCGACTGTTCCGCGAGATCCCGGCAGAGCCGCAGACGGCAGACACGACCACCTCTGCAGCCTGAGCTTCGATGCAGAACGGTCCAGAACTCAGCCCTGCCTGGCTACCCTGGCCACGGTGAGACGGGAGCAGCGCAGGAGGGTGTTCCCGAACAGCGCGGAGCCACGAGGAGAGTGGTCTAGTCAGTTGCAGCTCCAGTTGCGTTCACCGCCGTACACCACAGCTCGGCCCGCGGCCGTACGGTCCTTCCCCCGCAGGTCAGAACCCCTATGGACGGGCCTGAACCCTCGGGCGAACAGTTGGAAAGCGTGTTGGGGGCAACCCCTCACGAGTTCGAATCTCGTATCCTCCGCACCCGCCCACCAGGGCAGACGTCGGCCCGGACAGCACCA
>NZ_JBHSBB010000014.1:9203-139778 GCF_042650325.1 Streptomyces polygonati
CACTGTCCGGGCCGACGCCGTTACAGGGTTGCAGTTGCCGCGATCAGGCCGCGACGGCAACTCTGCGGGAGAGGGCTGCAGTTCTCTCGCCAAGACGACCTACATCCCTGAACCGTGACCCGCAGGTTCCGCTCGATCGCCATGCTGAGCGGTGGACTGTATTTGCGATGCCAGCGCCTTCCACTTCTTGATCAGACGACTGTCCGTTGGATAGGCTCCATCGATACGGTGTGTGACGCGCGGGGAACATCCTGTGTGCAGCCACCGGCGCAGGGGGGGTGGGCTGTGCCTGACTCGATAGCCGTACCGACGGGTGTCCAGCCAATCAGCTTCGACGTGCACGCAGTCCGCGGGGGAAGCCCCGGCGGAGCCCGCGACGACTTCGAAACGATGATCGCTCAGCTTGCCGCCGCGACGACTCCAAACGTACGGTCCATCGCTGCCAACCCAGGCGACTGGGGTATCGACGCTTTCGCCGGAAACCTCGGCGGAGTGATCACAGTGTGGCAGTCCAAGTACTTCATGCCGGTCACCACCAAAAAGCACGTTCAGCAGGTCAAGGACTCGCTCGATAACGTGCTGAAGGCAGCCGCCATGAACGGCCATACCATCGCCAGCTGGATTCTGTGCATCCCCTCCAGCATGGACGGTCCCATGACGGCCTGGTGGGACACCTGGACGAAGGCGAAGGAAAAGGAACACAGCCTCGTCATCCAGCTCTGGGACGAGACCGCCCTCCGGAAGAAGCTGCTTAGCCCCGAGGGCGACGACGTGCGTCGCGCCTTCTACGAGACATACGCCCAGGCCGCCCCCGCCCCTATGGAGCAGCTTCGGCTGGTATTCGAGATCGAGGACGACAAGGCAGCCGCCCTTGGCTCCGCCTTGTTCATTCGGCAGATGGCCGAGGCCGGCCACGTGGAGCTGGGCTCGGCCAAGAGGCAGTTCTTCAATGCCGATCTGGTTGCTCGCGAGATCGCGCACAAGGATGTTCCGGCGGAGGTGGCGGCACTCAGTTCCGCCGATGCGACGCTCCACGGCCTATGGGAGATGCAGTTCAACGAGTGCGCCGCGGAGGACGCGCTTCGGCTCCACACCCGTGTCTGGCGGGAAGTACGCAACGAGCACGACAAACTGCCGAAGTTGCTCCGCCTCGAGCTGGTGCACAGCTGGGGGCTGGTCCACCGGCTCGTGGACAACCGCAAGGCGGGCTGGGTCAAACACTGGCGGGAGATCGCCACCGAGCACTCCGACAGCTGACCGCCGTCGCCTGACCTGTTAGACCTACGAGGAGTTCGCTGTGGATGCACACAGGCCGGTGGTGATGCCGGAGGACGAGGTGACCTTCCGGCTGGCGCAGCTGCTGCTTCTTCTCGACGCTGTCGCCGGACAGGACGCGAAGGGGGCGAGCCTGGAACGCATCGGCTACTACGACTTCCTATCGGCGAATCCCTTCCTAGTCGTCGATTCCGACGGCCGGGAGGGCAATATGCTCAGGCTGGCCGGGTTCGATCCGCAGGCGCTCTCGTACGCGTCCTCCTCGCAGCGCTTCACCAGTCGACGCGAGCGCATCCGGCACGATCTCGGACTGCTCGTGGCTTACGGGTGTTGTGAGGTCCACCACCGCAACGGAGCCTTCGCCTATTCGATCAGCAACCGCGGTCGGGAACTCGGGGCTCGCTTCACCGCCACCTACGCCGCGTCGTTCACCACTGCTGCGTCCATCGTCGTGCGTAGCCTCCGCAAGCTCAGCGACAAGGCGCTGCGGGAACAGACCGCACTGTGGCTTCGGCCGGATGGAGAAGGCGGTCCCGGTGCCGCGCTACTCAGCGTGCTGGGACCTGGACCGCAGGCACCTGACATGCCCTGGGAGGGATGACCACCATGCAGCCTCTGCCCGGCATCCGGATCCGGCGCCTGCGCCTTGCTGGCGTCAGCCGAAACTATGACGTCGATTTCACGCACGACCAGCGGGTGCGAGCCCTTTCCGTGGTGGCCGGGGCATTCAGCTCAGGCAAGACCGCGGTGTTGGAGTTCATCGCCTATGGCCTCGGTGGGAAGCGCCATCCACGCCATCCTGAAGTGCTGCGGAAGGTCCGTTCCTGCCTTCTGGAAGTCGAGCTGTCCGGAGAACCGCACGTCATCGAGCGGCCCGTCGGGGAGCCGTCGAAGGTCGCCTACGTACGCCGGGGGACGCTGGACAGCCCGCCGCTTTCCAAACCTGAGAGCAGGACCATCGACCCGGCGGGAGCGCCCGAGAGCCTCTCCGCTCTGCTGCTGGGGCACTGCAAGCTTGAAGGCGTCCAGTTGCGGGAGGCCCCCTCCAGCCGTGAGTCCCGGACCGACCCGCTGAGCATCCGCGACCTCATGAACCTCGCGTTCCTTCCCAACGAGCGGGTCGCATCCAAGAACTTTCTGTTCGAGAACGAGTACATGAAGAAGCACAAGCTGAAGCAGGTGGTCGACGTCGTCTTCGGCGTTCACGACGACCGCGCCGTCGAGCTTGGGCAACGCATCAAGGAACTGGGCGCCCGACTCACCCAGGCGCGCTCCGAACTCGCCGCAGCACGGGCGTTCGTCGACGAGCAGGACGTTCCCACGGTCGGCGCGCTGATCGCTGAGCAATACGAAGGCGAGCTGCGGGAGCTGACCGAGCAGCTACGGGTCCTCGACGAGGCAGCGCAAGCCGGCACCACCTTCGCCGGGGGTCTGCGCCGTGAGCACCAGCAAGCGGCCCAGCGCGCCCGGCGAGCCGCCGGCGTGGTACGTGACTGCGAGACGCAACTCGCCCGGATGATGCCGCTGCGGGCGCAGTACGCGGACGACCTCGTCAAGCTCAATATGCTGGCCGAAGCGCAGCGCCTGTTCGACCCCCTCAGCGTCACGACCTGCCCGGCGTGCCTGAATCGGCTGTCTGCCCCCCCGTCGGTGGAGAACGGCTCGTGCAGTTTGTGCAGTCACGAGCTGCCCCACGACGACGGTCACCTGACGCTCGGCACCGCCACAGCCGAGCACTCGTCGGATGAAGGGCGGCTGAACGTCGCGGCCGAGGTCAGGGCCACCAAGGCCCGTTTGAAGGAGATCACTGCCTACATCGAGGGCCTGGACAGCTCGCTCGCCACGTTGAAGCTCCAGGCAGAAGACGCCGCCATCAACGAAGAACGTGCCGCCGCCGCGGTGGACGAAGCTACTTCGCCCACCGTCACCCCGTTCCTCGCCGCTCGCGACGACCTTCAGCGTCGGCGCGAGGAAGTCCTCCGTCATCTCCAGCACGCCGAGAACGCGACGAAGCTTCAGGCTGGCTTGGAGAAGCGCGCCGCGCTCGTGGAGCGGCAGGAGGCACAGATCGAACGTCTGCGGGAGGAACGCGACCGGCTGGGAGATGCCGCACAGGACAGGGACCTGGTCGTCGGCCGAATCAGCGGCCGATACAGCGACCTCCTGCGGCAGTGGCGCTACCCGAAACTCAGCCAGCCGATGATCGACACCAACCTGGTTCCTCACGTGCGCGGCGACTCCTACCGCGAGGCATCATCCGGCGCCCGAACACTCCTGACCCTGGCCTGGCAGCTGGCCGTCTTCGAGGTGGCCGTCGAAACATCGGCCGCCCATCCCGGCTTCCTCATGATCGACAGCCCGCAGAAGAACCTGGGCCACGGCGCCACCCGGGACGCGGTAATCGCAGACGCGATCGCCATCGACGACTTCTACCGCCACCTGAGCAGCTGGCTGGCTGAACAGGGAGCCGGCGCCCAGGTGATCATCGTCGACAACAGTCCGCCCGTGCTCGTGGAAGAGAACGTCGTGGTCCGGTACAGCCGCAACGAGGACCGACCCCCCTACGGGCTGATCGATGACGAGACCACTACAGACGAAGGCAGCCCCGAATAGCCTCCTCACCCCGCCCAGGCCATTCGTCCGCCAGCCCCTGCGTCTGCCGCGGCGTTGGCGATCGGCCGCCAGCGGCCTCGGGGCGGGACTCATAGGGAGCCCAGCCCCGGCCCGATGACGCCAAGGCAGGCAGCCGGCTGACAGCCATCCATCGGCACGGAAGCGAACGTGCCCGGCAGCACGGAGCATCCCGGCACTGAGGAAGCTGGGACTATCGCCCCATGCCATGCCATGCCATGCGAATGCGATGTGGTTCCGCAAGCAGTGCGGCCCATTCACCTGCGGCTGCGGCGAAGAGAATCAAAACCACGGCGTCCCGTAGCGAGCCAATCCGCGCGGGAGGCGTAAACGGTCGTCTACACCCCCGCCCCCAGCTTCGGTCTGCAGCCGATCACTGCGAGGCGTCCGGGCCGCCGCCGTGCCAGTCAATCTAGTCGGCGGTCACCAGGTCGACCTGGTCGACGTCCTCGACCGCGCCGGCCCGCTGCAGGGCCTCCAGCACGTCGCGCGGCCCGTACGCCACACCGATGATCTCCGTGCCGACCCGGACGTGCCACCCGTCATCGCGGCCCGGCGACTCCACCACCGCACGCGGCTCCATGAGGTCAGCCTGCCGTTGATCGGCCGCCCTGGCGCGTCGGGACGGCCCGCAACCACGATGACGTCGCCGATCGCGCCACCAGGCCAGCCGGTCGGCGGAATCCTGCGGGAAGACCGCTCGAACGATGACGGCGGTCGCGCTGGGCAGCGACAGCAGCATGGCCCACCAGGGGTCTGCGTCGATCATCGGGCTCATCGGCGGGCCCCTGCGCCGGTTGCGGCAGCGGCGCGCTCGGTGTGTCGAGTGCCCAGCCGCTTGAGCTCGCAGCGGACTATCTCCCCGTACGCGTCAGGCAGGACTATATCGACGACTGCGACCTGCACCCAGGCCAGGGCGACTCGTAACTCATCGGGGTTGAGCCCACGCAGCACCAGTACGAGGCGGGCGCCGTCGAAGCCGCCGCGGAAGGCCAGCGGATCGAGAGGAGCGGGACGGTGGTCGGCGAGCGGTTGCATGGGGTGGCCTCCGGGTTCGGTTCAACGGATGGGCGTGCGTATATGGATGCAGATGGCGGCCCCGCAACCGGCAAAGAATCTCGGCGTCGGCGGGGAGGGCGCCCCTCGACGCCCTGGGGACAGGTGCGGGCGGTGCTCGTGGAGGGGAAGCTGCAACGAGGAACGCGGAACCGGCAAAAAATCTATTGCGATTCTCATCACATCACAGTGAGGGAGTCCAGTCGCTCCAGCGGTCACCTGAGGGCAAAAAGGCCATCTGCGCTGCGGTGTTACAGCTATACCTACAGACGCACGGCTCAGTGACGGCCGTCGTTTGGCCAGTACTCCCCGGCCAGTTTCGGCTGCTGCTGTGCGCGACGCCGCTTCTGCTCGGCGATCCAGCGCTTCGTCTTCCGCCGCACCCGCTCGCCGAACGCCGCAGGATCGCCCGCGCCCGAATACAGCGCGGCGTCCGTCCACGTAGCGACCGACGGATCCGCCCAGGCCAGGATGACCGCCCGCTCATGCGGCTGTAGGAACCGCAGCAAGGCGTCCAGCCGCGGATCATCCGGCGTGAAGCCGCCTCCCGGGCTCCCCTTAAGCAGCAGGCGGTCGGCGACCATGTCGTGCAGCGAGAGGCTGGCGGCCGAAGGGGTATCCAGCAACAGCACCCGTGACCGGCCGGCACGGCGCCGCCACAGCGGCACCAACTGCCGGTGAATCAGCCTCGCCTCCTTGCGCAGCACGCTGATGGCCGTGCCCGGCAGGACCCCCTCCTGGGTCAACGGCGCGATCCAGTCGCCCAGCAGCGCGGTCGATACAGCCTCCCGCCACCGCGCGCCGCCGCGCAGTCCGAGCACGCGGTAAGAGAAGGAGTCGATCGATTCTCTCTCCCCACGCGCTGCTGCTTGCCGGGCCCTGAGCGCTTCCACCGTGTCCGGCATATCTCCATTGGTGGACAGGCCGGCGGGCGACATGGTCACCTCCCCGTCCCACCTCACCCGCGTCGCGTATGCCAGAGGGAAGTCCACGGACAGCACGTCTGATCCGGACCAGTCGTGCCTAACGGGGCGCGGGGCCGGGAGCGTAAGGTCACCCAAAGGTTGGCTCGACAGCGCGCCGTCGTTGTGGACGCCGTACACCTCGCAGCCCGAGCTGCCGTGATCGAACATCACGAGGGAGCGCATCGTGATCGGCACCCCTCTCGGGAGCTTGCTGGAGGTTGCCTCGCGGACAACAGCGCCCAGCAGGTCCCGGGCGAAGGTGACTATCCGTTTATCTCTCGAACAGTCACGACAGGTCGTGGCCCGATCAGTTGCGGGTTCCTGGGCGACGGATTGGTCGGACATGGACGTGCGTTCCCTCCAGCGTCAAACGGCAGCTTCACCTATCGGTCGTCAGACGCTCGGTGTTCCGGCAGAAAAGCTCGCGGAGGACCGTGTGGCGTGTGTCACATCGAATAGCTCGCTCACGCTGTATCCCGGCAGCGGGCGGGGCGGCGTAGCGGAGGTCGTCTTCGCACACATGGCGAACCGCGAGCCCTTCGTTGACCGCGCGCGGCGCATGGAACTTCTGAACCGGCTGAACGAGATGGAGTGCGTCTCCCTCCCGGAAGGCAAGCTGGAGCTGCGCCCCAGTTTCCGCCTCTCCGTGCTGGAGGACGACACGAATCGTGAGCGGTTGTACGCGACGCTGTCCTGGTTCCGCGATTGCTGGGAGGCGCGAAACCTCGTCTGAGGGGCTTCGTCAGAGGGTGAGCTGGCGCCAGTCCGGTGAGCTCCCGCGACCGGGACCGCCAGCCATCCCGGTCTCAGTCCTGGTCTCATTCAGCCGCGTCCGGAGCCGTCCACTCTGAGCCCGGACACTCGTTTCGCCGCAGGTCAGAATGACTCCGTTTCCTGACGTACGGCCTCGCGCTCCGTTGGAAAGCGTGTTGGGGGCAACCCCTCACGAGTTCGAATCTCGTATCCTCCGCCAGTGCCTCACCGGGCACGACGTCGAGGGGCCCCGCAGTTTACTGCGGGGCCCCTCGATGTTCTCAGGCGATGTTGAAGTGGCGGGAGACTTCATCGATGGTGAAGTGGGCTCGAAGCTTGCACGCGGACTTCTAGTTGGCGAAGAATCCCGCCCGCCACAGAGCCTGATCGCGTGGGACAGCCTTCTCCCAATCGACCGGGACAACGCATTCACGGCGGTCCTCGCCTGCTTCCACCGCCGGGGCATCCGGGCCAGGTCGGTAGCCGCCCTTCAGTGGGAGCCGGCTCATGGGCACTGCCTCACCCCTGCCAGCCCCACGCCATGCAAACCGGTCTCATACCGGTGTGAATCAGCCGAAAGAAGCTGTTGCCCGGACAGTGCGAGCGGCCGCAGGGTGCGATGAGTTCAACACGCGGTCTCGCACAGCTCAAGGAGAACCCATGGGCAAGCAGGTCAAGTGCGGCTCGACGAAGACCAAGACGGGCAAGCCGTGCCAGAACCCCGCGATGGTCGGTTATTCGCGCTGCCAGTTCCACCGCGGCGAGTGGACGCCCGTGCAGAAAAAGAAGCGGAAGAAGCGCTGACCTCAACCGGCGGGCGATCGAGCCCATCGCGAGGTCCGGCTCGCGGCCGCGCCGTCACTCCTGTCTCCGCCCCGCTCGGTCCGGCCGGCGCCGCGCACCCCCAAAGGCGAGCTGAAGACATGAGGTCAGAGCACTCCGGGCTGGGGCTGGTCGGCTCCACGGGTTTAGGCAGCCACCATGGGGCGAGCCTCGAAGATCGGGGCCAACATCGGGCTATTGCGGGCGGTCACGTCCAGAGACTGCCCGAGGCGCAGCAACCTGGCACCGATCTCTCGACCCATGGCAGCTCCACCCAAAGCCGCTCCACCGACCTCATCGAGTCGTTTCCTCGCGTGACGGATGCTCAGGAGACACCCGAAGACGGGCCGCGGCACTTCATTGCGATCGTGTGTACCGATCGCTCCCAGCACCGCCGCATCCGGCTAACGACTGCCCGCTTGCTGCCGGAGGAGAGAGGCATGAGCTTCGCCCTGGTGCATTTTGCGCCTCCCATGGCCGACGCGAAGCCCCACAGCGCAATTGGCAAGAATTCGTACACCTTCATCTGCCCGTTGTGCTTCCGTACCCCGCAGGTGAAGGCAGATAGATGGTGGACGATGCTTGAAGCTGTCGCTGCTGCGGGTCTTGATCAGCTAGACATCTCGCTGCTACCGTTGTAGGCGCAGCCTGGTAGCTGTCCCTGTGCGAGGACGGGGTTACTTTCCAGACGTAGTCGACACGATGCGTCGCTCGCCGAAGCCCGCTCATCCGGTGGGTAGCTTCTAGCTGCCCCGGAGAGACAGATGGCTGACGTCATCCATGATCTGTTGATCAACATTGCATCTACCCTTGTCCTGTCAGGCGGTGGACTGCTCTTGCGTCGTGCAAAGCAGGGCCTTCGCCGACGCACTGTTCACACGCCCAGCGTTATCCGTGAGGATCTTCCGGCCGCCGACCAGTCGGTTGCCCCCGAACCGTCCCGGGGCCGTCCGGAGATGAACAGTGACGACCAACGTTGACGGTTGGCAACAGACCGGCCACAGGTCACCGCCCTGGCCGGCTACGAGCTCCCAGTTCAGCCGAGCCGTGACCCCGGGGCGACCAGTCCCGAGACCAGGAGAAACTCAACCTCGCGGACGTGACCTGACGGACAGCTCACTCAACTCGAACTGCGCCCTTCTCGGGTACTGGAAGTACCAGTGGCTCAACCGCCCAACCGAACATGACAGTCCCATCAGCTGAGACCCCGGCCTACGTCCCGAACCACTCCGCTCACCCTGGGTCGCTGTGTTCTCCGCACCGGCAGCCCGGGGCGGAAGGGTTGCAGTTCGGGTTGCATTCGCCCCCGTTCAGCACCGTCCGTTGATCCCCAGTGATGCCGCAGAAACGCAGCTCAGGACGTTGCCGAACCCTCCTGAACCCCCCGACGAACAGTTGGAAAGCGTGTTGGGGGCAACCCCTCACGAGTTCGAATCTCGTATCCTCCGCACCCACCCACCAGGGCAGATGAGGGTACCGACCGCCAAGCGGTCGGGGCCCTCATCGTTGCGTGGTTGCGGTTTCGGTTGCGCTTGCTGCCGAAAAGGCTGCCCTGGCCCGGATGTTCACCGCCCTGGCGTTGTTGTGACTCGTGGGGATGCATCACACGCCACCCTGCGTAGTTACGGAAGTACTCACGCGGCGGCGAGTGCAGCGACGGAGCCTCGCCACGGGACAGGATCAAGGGCTCCATGATTACCGGGGGCAAACGTGATCAGCACCGATTTCACGGTGCGACTGGCTCGTCGACAGCGGGCGCCGGTGACGTTCTGGCTGCCGGGTATCCACCAGCCGGATCCGTGGCCCTCGATGGAGTCTTGCGATGGACATCGCTACGACCTGTTCCAGGAGGACGGCCGGCACCGGCTCACTTACCGGCCCGCCCCTGGGGACCTGGTCGCAGGGTGGCGCCCGTCCTGCTGCAGCATCGTTCGTGTCCCCGGCACCTCACCAGGCCGGTAGCGCCGTTCATGGTGGCGGCACCGGGATTCGGGCTGGAGACGGGTCATGGCAGATCCGGATCCGTGGTGATCCAGATGAGGTCGCAGATACGTATCTGCCGTTCGCCGGGATAGACGCTGTAGCTGAAGAAGATGCCTTCCAGGGGCACGGCCACGCTATACCAGATGACATCGTCGATCTCCATCGGCAGTCCCGGCGGCGTCTTGCCCGACTCGACGGAATCGCCCACTTCGAGAGCCAGCGCGCGGAAGAAGCGGACCATCTGGTCGTGGAGTTCTCTGAACCCCAAGGTTCCCATGGCATGCAGGACTTCGGCCGCTCTCAGTTCGGCGACGGCCTGCCAGCCGTGTGACACCGGCCTCACCGGTGATCGCCTACGAACAGATCCGGGAGGCGTACCAGGTCACGGCCGGCGACCGTCCTGGTCAGACGGCGTTCACGGCCGGGCACCGCATCGAACATCGCCTCCATCCACCACAGATTCATCACATCATCGAGTTCCGGCCCCAGCGGTGCCCGCCAGAGCGCCGCGTGGAACGCCTGCCGCTTCTCCTCACCGAGCGCAGCGGTGATCGCTTCGATCGTGCGGGGTAAGGGCTGGGTCCTCGTGCCCTCCCCGGAAGGGATAGGGGATGTCGTCACATGTGTCTCCATGGTGCGGATGCCATTGTCACGGCTCGTCGTTTCCGACTTCACGCTAGCTATTCGTACGGCGGAGCGGAGCGTTATCACTTTTTTCTGATAGGGGAACAGACATCGGCAGCGCCCTGGCCCGGACACGGCCGTGGAGAAGGCAGAGGCACCCCTACGCACTGCTGCTGTCGGTCCTGGAGCGGGAGTTCGGCTCCTGCTCCGGTCGCGGCATGTCGGGACCGGTCCGTGGGCGCCACGGTCGTGTAGTGGCAGAATCCCTGGGACCGGAGGGCTAGAGGGCTGGGTGACACCGTGCCAGGTCGGCAGGAAGAGGGATCCGTATCCGACACAGGCGTCGGCAGCCGTGCGGAGCCTGAGCTGCAGACCCATCGCGCTGGCGACGACGTGTGGTCCTCTGGTCTCAGTTTTGGTCTCTTCAGCCGCGTCCGGGACCGTCCGTCACTCGCCGGGCGAACCGTTCCGCCGCAGGTCGGAACGTCTACGCCTCCTCGTGTACAGCCTCGTGACCCGTTGGAAAGCGTGTCGGGAGCAACCCCTCACGGGCTCGAATCTCGTATCCTCCGCCTTGATCGAAGGCCCGAGCCGCTCAGCGGTCCGGGCCTTCGTCGTTGTCAGCTCCGGGCGTCGGTCGTGGCACGTCCACTCGGTTCGTACGCTGACCCCCGTGTCAGAGGCACAGGGAAGAATCGCTGGGAAGGTACCGTCTGGGGACTCGTACGGGGCGGATGAGGGAATCCGGACCCAGGGTCCGGGATCGGCCGGGATCTGCTCACCGAGTTCGGGGAGCGGTCCTTCGGACGTCGGATCCGACGTGGCGCCGGGACATGGACATCGCGCCTGTACCTCGTTCGCTGGGAAGCCCGGACGGTCAAACGGCCTTGCCGGGAACAGCCGGTCCGGCTGGCACGGTTGCCAAGACGTATTTCTGCAGGAGGACTCTTTTATGACCGACCGGCCCTTGACGCTCATGGCAGTGCACGCCCACCCCGACGACGAGGCCACCGGAACCGGAGGAGTCCTCGCACGGTACGCGACGGAGGGCATCCGCACGGTTCTCGTGACGTGTACCGACGGCGGTTGCGGTGACGGACCGGGGGGTGTCAAGCCCGGCGATCCCGGGCACGATCCGGCGGCGGTCACCGCGATGCGCCGTCAGGAACTCGAGGCGAGCTGTGACGTCCTGAAGATCAACGATCTGGAGATGCTCGACTACGCCGACTCGGGGATGATGGGCTGGCCGACCAACGACGCCCCCGGGGCCTTCTGGCAGACCCCGGTCGAGGAAGGCGCCGCCCGACTCGCGGAACTCATGCGGCACTACCGACCTGACGTGGTCGTCACCTACGACGCGTACGGTTTCTACGGCCACCCCGACCACATCCAGGCCCACCGCATCACGATGGCGGCGCTGGAGATGACCGCGCTGACACCGAAGGTGTACTGGACCACGATGCCCCGCTCGATGATGCGGCGGTTCGGCGAGGTCATGCGGGAGGTCGGTGAGGACATGCCCGCACCGGATCCTGCCGAGGCCGCCGCGCTGGCCGAGATCGGCCTCCCCGACGATGAGATCACCACGTGGGTGGACACCACCGCGTTCAGCGGTCAGAAGTTCGACGCGCTGGCCGCGCATGCCAGTCAGGGCGAGAACATCTTCTTCCTCAAGATGGGCAAGGAGAGGTTCGGCGAGTTGATGGGCGTGGAGACCTTCGTACGGGTCCGGGACACCACCGGCGCGGCCGTACCCGAGAACGACCTCTTCGCCGGCCTGCGCTGATCCGCCCGTCCTACGACGTTCACGGCCTCGGCCTCGGTCGGCCGGCGGGGCGCTGGACCACAATCTGTCGTGTTCCCCGGATCCAAGGGCGGGACCGGCGCCATCGCGAGCGCGATTTCGGCGCCTTTCCCTGATTGCCGGCCGACGGATTCGGCCCACGGGAGGCCGCAACCTCCTACGTACCCGGCGGGGTACCGCGCCCCAGCCGCGACGACCGCCCTCGCAGAAGAATCGGCACCGGACCGCCGCATCCCGGCGGTCACCGTAATCGAACAGGCCAGACGGGAGTTCCCCCACTTCGACGACATCATCATGGGGCTCTGCCGCTGAACCCCGGCCGGCCCCCGAACGACGCCGCATATGAAGATCACCTGGCCTACGCAGACTTCACGTGGCTCGCGGCCCAGGGCACCTGGTGTGCCTCGCCCGAGCGGTCGGACGGACGTCACCTTGGATCCGTGGAGTCGCTGCCCGTAATGCCCATCTAGCGCGGCGTTTCGTGGCATCTCTCCATCGCGTCCGGCGGTGGCCGCCCGGGGGATGACGACCGGACTGAACCCGGGGAGGCGGCGCGGCACCTGGGAACTCGTGCGGAAGCTGCGTGGCCAGCGGCACGACGGTGCCGCTGACCACGCACTGTCTGGAGGAGGCCGAGGCGCTCGCAGGCCGGGTGGCGATCTTGCGTCAGGGCAGCATCGTCGCCTCCGGCACGTCGTCGCAGGTCACCGGAGCATACGGCCAGCGGAACGTCTCCGGCGCCCCCAGTGCCCGGCGGGCGCCGGTGACGGCCGTCGCGGCCGTCCAGGGGCCGGCCGCGGAAGGCGGACCCTTCGTCTCGAAGAGTGCTAGCGTTCTTCAGGAGGGCTGAAATCTAGCGATTTTTCCTATTCCTCCGTTCCCCTGAGCAGAAGGCGAGCAGGGCGAAATGACAGCTGGGAAGGCCCCTTCCGGAGGCTCCTCCGGTCCAGTGCCCCCGGTGGATCCAGGGGCTTCGTCGGCTGCTCGGTCCCCGGACGGAGAGCTGCCGGACAGCACCCAGTCCCTGGCCTTTGCCCTGGCCCTCCGACAGGCGAAGACGTGCCTGGGTGGCCTGGAAGCCCTGGCGCACCGGCGTGAGCCCGCTGACGGGTGGCTGCGGCTGGTGGCTTCCGAAGAAGTCACCCCAGTGGTCGCCGAGGCGTGGGCCCAGCTGCACGGCGAGCAGGACGCGGCTCCCGCACGCGCTGTCCGGCGCGGCGGCTACGTGTGGGTGGACGGGGACGCACTGGGGATCGGGGCGTCCGGCACGGCCGCGGTGCCGCTCCTGGGTGCCGACGGTCCCGTTGGGGCGTTGTCGGTGCTCACGGGCGCGGCCGGCGAGCCGGACGAGACGCAGCGGTCCTTCCTGCGCGCGATCGCGGCGTGGGCTGCGGCGCGTGTGCCCGGGGTGCCCCAGCCGTCGGCCCCTGGTCCGGTGGCCATGGCAGAGCGTTCCATCCTGATGGGCGAGCTGACCGCCGCGCTCGCCGAGGCCATGACCGCCCAGGACGTTGTGCGGGCCGTCGCGGACTATGTCATGCCCCCGTTCGGTGCCGACGGGCTGCTGGTCCAGGTGCTCAACGAGGACGAGCGGTTGTATGCCGTGGGCTCCGCCGGCTACCCGGAAGGGTTCACCAGGCTGATGGACGGGTTCCCGCTCTCCGACTACGCCACGGTCCACGACGTGGCACGGACGCGCACTCCCCGGTTCATCGAGTCGAAAGCCGAGTACAACCGGCTCTATCCCTCGATGAGCCAGGTGAGTGTGAACTCGCCGAAGGAGGCGTGGGCGTTCCTCCCCATGATCGCCTCCGGCCGGACCATCGGCCTGTGCACGGTCTCCTTCAGCGAGCCGCGCCCTTTCAGCGACGAGGAGCGCACCCTGCTGACGGCTCTGAGCGGTCTGGTCGGGCAGGCCCTGGAGCGGGCCCGCCTGTACGACACGGAGCACGCCCGCGCCCGGGAACTGCAGCGCGGTCTACTCCCCAGCGCGCTGCCCCGGCTACCCGCTGTCCGCGCCGCCGCCCGCTACTTGCCCGCGGCCCAGGGCGAAGAGGTGGGCGGTGACTGGTACGACGTGATCCCGCTGTCCGCCGACCGGGTCGCCCTCGTGATCGGCGACGTCATGGGACACGGCATCGCGGAGGCGGCCACCATGGGACGGCTGCGCACCGCCGTCAGCACTCTCGCCGACCTGGACATGGCTCCCGACGAGTTGTTCGACCGCCTCAACGACCTGGTTTCCGACTTGGGCGAGGATTTCTACGCCACCTGTCTGTACGCCGTCTTCGACCCGGTCGCCCGCACCTGCTCATACGCCTTGGCCGGCCACCCACAACCGGTCGTCGTCCATTCCGACGGCACCGTTCACAGCCCCGTCGTCGCCGCCGACCCGCCGCTGGGCGCCGCACATCCGCCCTTCGAGACACACCAACTGCAGCTGCCCGGCGAGAGCCTGCTCGTCCTGTGCACGGACGGGCTCATCGAGTCGCCCACCCAGGACGTGGAGCAGGGACTGGCCCGCCTCCAACAGGTTCTGGCCCAGGCCGCCTCCGCCACCGCGTACTTCCAGGTCGCGGACGAGGACGACGACGTCCAGCACCTGGAGGAGCTGTGCGACACAGTCGTCTCGGCGCTGCTGCCCGACGACAGGCAGACCAATGACGACGTCGGCCTGCTCATCGTCCACACCCGGTGCACCGACCCCCGTGACGTCGCCGGTTGCGACCTGCCCGAGGATCCTCGGGCGGCCGGTCAGGCCCGCCAATACATCCGCGCACAGCTCACCGCCTGGGGACTGGCCGACCTCGTGCTCACCACCGAACTACTGGTGAGCGAGCTGGTCGGCAATGTCATCCGGCACGCGAGCGGCCCGGTCCGGCTGCGCCTTCTGCGCAGCCGGAGCCTGATCTGCGAGGTCTACGACGGCAGCCTGAACACCCCTCGCATCCGCCATGCCGACTACACCGACGAAGGCGGACGCGGCCTGCAACTCGTCGCAGCCCTCTCCCGGCGCTGGGGTGCCCGGTATCTCCAAGGCGGCAAATGCATCTGGACCGAGCAGGACTTGCCGGACACCGATCAGGAGCTGCCGAACGGCGAGCTCAAGGGTGCGGGGCCGGCCGCGCCGCATGCCGCCTGACAATCCGCATGGGGAGGAGGTACGCGAGCAGGGGGCCGCGAACGAAGCCCGAGGTCCCGATCGGAAGGTACGGGTTCTGCCGGGGGGGCTCCGAGCCGCCCTCGGTTCCCTCCCGCGCCGCCTCCCAGATGGGGCCACTGACGCGCTTCCCGACGCCCGAGGGGATCGCCGTCAACCGCGATTTCCTGCTGCACGCACTGGCCGCCGGAGCCCGCGACCAACCGGTACGGGAGTTCGGCGCCCCCACCGCGCCCGTGGCCATTCGCCGCACCGACGCGGGCGGCGTGGCAGCGTGGCAGCGAAAGCTGAAGCGGGGTCCGCTGGCGTTCCCCTCGGCTGGGGTCGGATCACGGGGGAGCCGCCTCCGCGGGCCGGAGGTCTGCCCCATGGAGCGGCGGCCGACCCGCGCTCACCGCCGCTGCCCGTACCCTCGGCGCGCGGTCGACCGGCGCCCCGGACCTGGACGGCTTCCGCGGCGGGCTGGTGGACGCCGGTTGCCGGCTCCCGCTCCGACCAGGCTGCGGAAGCCGTCCAGGACTCGGCGATCCGCCGCGACAACTCCGACTCACCGCAGACGAGTTCGTCCCGTGCGGCAGTCACAGTGCGGCCAGCTGGTCGGTGTCGGCCGACGCCGGGACCGACCGACACCGCGGCGACGCGGATCCGCTGGGTCCGGTACGCCCGCTGGACGGGCTTCGCCTGCGCGTTGAAACCCTTCACCCGCTCGGCGAGGGAGACCGGTTCGGCACGGACGGCGCGGCGGCGCTCGGCCTCCTGGTCCACAGAGGAGTCGTCGTATCCGGTCCCCGAACTCACCCTGTGCCCCCGGATCATCAGCCGGCCCGGCCATTCGACCGCCTCCATGTGCTGACGCGCTGGGCGTTTGCCGGGACAGTCATGGGAATTTTCCGGGTGTGCGCCGGGAAACCGTCCGACCACGTACTTTTTCCTGGGCACAAATGCGGAAGGGCTGACGGAATTCCACGCGAGATGCGTATGGTGCGGTGGGGGCCGAACGCGTACCGGTGCGGACACGGTGTCCGCCGACCCGCCTTGGGTTTCGCGAGTTTTTTCCGATTCCGCTGAGGAGTCGGCGCGGTTGCGGCAAGATATGTGGGCGGATCGTCGCCGGAAGGAGACCGTGTTCTCGCCCGGGGCACGTCGTCCATCGGTGCGCGCCGGTTATTTTCCGACCCCGCAACACCACGCGACACATGTGCGCCGAAAAGGAAGAGCCCATGGGCCTGTTCAGCAGGAGATCGACATCCCAGCCGCCGCCGGAGCCGCCGATCGTGATCGCGGCGTCCGACCTGGAGCGGGCCGGAGAACTCGTCGCCACCTTTCTCGCCTCGGCCGGCAATGATCCGGGGCTGCACTTCGCCGGAAGCCGGATAGCGATCGCCAGTGGAGCGCCCACCATGGAGCAGGTAGCCATGGGGAAGGCGCCCGCCACCGGGCTGGCGCGCCCCTGGCGGTGGCTCGCCGCAGTCGCCGAGCGGGCGGAGAACACCGGCGACGACCTCCTGGTGGCCCGGGTCGCGCTGATGGCACGGTTCTTCGTGACCGCCCTCGCTCCCCGGATGGGCCTCGGCAACCACCTGGAAATGCGACTCGATCCGCCGTCGCACGAGGTTCTGCGCGGCATCTACGCCACCGCGGTCCGGGCGCTGCCCCGTCTCCCGGCCGGGACGGTGATCGTCGACCATCCGACCGGCACCGTCACCGCGGGCGACGTGCTGCTGGACTGCTCCAACCAACTCCGGCCCCGTTGAGCCGTGTCCGGCGAATCCCCCCCGGCCGACCGTGGAGGCCGCCCCCACGTCCGGCACCCCCGAAATACCGGGTGCCGCCGGGGGCTCGGGACCGGCGAGGATGCCGGCCATGAGAGCACTCGCCATGGCGGGGGCGAACGGCCGTCTCACCCGGACCCTGGCCGGGTGGCGGTCCGGCGACGGCAGCCTGCCCGCCACCCCCGCCGGAGTGGAGACCTGCGCGCTGACGGTCGTGCTCGGCGTGCGCCTGATCAATGTCTGCCAGCTGCTGCTGTCGCTGCCGACCGCGCTGCGGCACACCACGTCGCGTGGGCTGTTTCTGGCCGTACTGGCTTGCTACGTTGTGGAATCAGGGATCCTGGCCACCGTCGTCGTTCGGGCCGGGGAGTACCGCGACGAGCGCTGGGGGCGGGCGGACAGCCTGACCGCGGTGTGCGTCCTGCTCCTGCAACCCGCCTTCATCCGCGCCGGGGACGTCACCGGCAGCTGGACGGCGTGGGGCTTCGCCTGCACGCTGGGCAGCGCCTGCGGAGCGGGCATCGTCTTCAGGAGACCGCGGCACACCGCGCTGGCGGTGGCCTCCATAACCGCCGCCTATCTGATCGGCAATCTGCCGCTGGCGACCGGTCCGACGCGGGCGACGGTGATCGCCAACGCGTTCTCGTACGCCGGTTTCGCTCTGCTGAGCAGGCTACTTGTGGGTTTCCTGCGCCGACTGGGCGCGCAGGCCGAGGAGGCCCGGCGGTTGGCGTCCGAAGCGGCCGCGGAGGCGGCCCGGTTGAAACAGGTCGACCGCCAACGCACCTTGCTGCACGACAACATCAGTGTGCTGCGGTTACTCGCGCGCACCGACCTGCCGGCCGAGTTGGACGAGACGCTGCGCGACCAGGCCGTCTCGCTCGCCAACAAGGTCCGCGCCTTCCTCAACGAGGCCCGGGTGCCTGCCCCTTCCCGGCCGCCCGCGCCGGGAGCCGGCGCCGTCGCCGCACCCCAAACGGACCGTGCGGACCGTGCGGACCCCGCATTGACCTGCGCTGTGCGCGAGGCCGCCGAGGGCTTCCGGGATCTGCCGATGGTGCTGAGCCTCGACCTCGCCGACGGCATCCTGCTGCCGGAGGAGACCGCGGCCGTCGTCCGGTCCGCGCTGGAGACGCTGCTGCACAATGTCCGGCTGCACGCGTCCGCGCGGAACGTCGTCGTGCACGCCGACGCGGACGAGGCCGGGCGGGAA
Source organism: Streptomyces polygonati (assembly GCF_042650325.1). Classification (NCBI taxonomy): domain Bacteria; kingdom Bacillati; phylum Actinomycetota; class Actinomycetes; order Kitasatosporales; family Streptomycetaceae; genus Streptomyces; species Streptomyces polygonati. Next base: position 27,262 of record NZ_JBHSBB010000014.1, read on the forward strand.
TGGGAGGTCAGTGTCCGCGACGACGGACGCGGCTTCGATCCGGTGACAACACCCCTCGGCTTCGGCCTGCGGGTCCAGGTCATCGAGGCCCTCGCCCGCCACCACATTCACGTCGAGCTGGACGCGCATCCCCGTGACGGCACCACCGTCGTCCTGCGCGGTCCGCTGGGAGAGGTTCCGTGACCGCCACCGACCACCGTACGACGTGCCCCAGCGACGACACGCGGCTGCGCGTCGCGACGGTGGACGACGACACCGTCATCCGCGACGGCCTGCCGCTGCTGATGCCGTACCTCGACGTCATCGGTGCCTTCAACGACGCCGAGTCCCTGCTCACCGCCGCCCCGTGTGCCGATCTGGTGTTCATCGACCTCAAACTGGGCGGCACCGGCAGGGCACCGCGGCTGCAGGGCCCACACGCCGTCCGCGCCGTCGTCCAGGCCGGGTACCGGGCCCTCGTCTACACCAACGAGGTCCGCCGGGCCATCCTGGTGAGCTGCCTGTCCGCAGGGGCGGGCGGCATCGTCCACAAAGCGGAGCCGGTCGACGCGCTCGCCGAGGCCGCCCGCGCGGTCGCACAGGGGCGGATCGTCATCACCCAGGAACTGACCGGCCTCGCCGAGTTGGCCGAGCGCCGCCACCTGCTCCCCGGGCTCTCCCCACGGGAGCGGGAAGTGCTGGCCGGCCGCGCCCGCGGGGAGTCCTTTCCCAGTATCGGCAGGCGCCTGCACATCTCCGCGCAGACCGCCGCCGGCTACATGGACGGCGTCAAGGCGAAGTTCGCCGACTATCTGCGCCACCACTCTCCAGCCGACCTGGAGCACTACCTCGGCCTGGAGCCCGCCGATCTCGCCGACTGGCAGCCGAAGCCGCCCGGCCGTTCCTGACTCGACGCGGCGGCGGGACCCCCCGAATTCCCGGGTATCCGCGGTGTTTCCCCGCCGGGAGAATCGGGATCAGCCGATCGGGGAAACCGGCCCGGCCGGCGAGAAGAGCCGGTCACACCCCAGGGGAGGAAAAAGATGGCCAGCGCGGAAGAGTACGAACGGGTGATCAAAAAGGCGGAGGGCATAGGGCTCGGCTCTCTCACCACGCGGGAGACGGAACTCCTGAAGGTCCTCTACAAGGAGAGCGGTTCGCGCGGTAACCGGGCGCGCCGCGTCATCAACGGCAAGTGACCGCACCGGGAAAGTGAGCCGAGAAAGGAGAGACCGCATGGGACTCTTCAGCAGCAAGACATCATCGGGGCGCGGTTCCGGGGAGGTGGGGCGGTTCGTATCTCCGCACTCGGCTCAGGACACGCTCAAGGTCGTCCACAAAGGGCTGGCCGGTCAGTTGTCCACGCCGGAGTTCGCGGTGTCCGCGTCGGGACCGATGGCGGCGATCTTCATCAGCCGGCTCGGTGACGACGGCATCACGGTCACCGCGGGCAACACCGTCGAGACCTACTTCGAGTTCAGGGTCGACCTCACCGCCACGGCGAACGGCTGCGAAGGGCACGCCTACTTCGACCGGCCGGACCGGCAGATCACCAGGTGGATGGGCAACACCATCGGCATCAACGTCGGTGTGCTGATGGCCCTTGAGGCCGCGTCGGTCACGATCGGCGCCTGGCGCACCGGCTGACAGCCGGCCGTCCGGACATCCGGCGAACCCCACCGGCTTCGGGGCCCGCCGGCTTCGGGCCGCGCCGCAGCACCGCACTGTCCCTTCCACCGGCCGCTGAACCGGCCGGCCCTCATCCGAGGAGAACAAAGATGGCCGTCTCTGTCACCAGGATCCGTACCGTGCTCTCCGTCGAGCAGGTGAAGGAGATCTTCAGCTCGACCCTCCAGCCCTTCTCCCGCAAGGTGGAGTTCGGCTCGGTGGACGAAAGTTCCAACCCGTTCGAGGAGCAGGTCGACTTCAAGGCCTTCGCCTCGCTCAAGACGCTGACGGGGGGCTGGACCGTCCAGATCTACATCGTCGACGAGCAGGACGCGCGCGCCGTCCAGCTGGTCGCCGTCGGTTCGTCCCCTCTGGGGCGGGCCGTCGGCGGCTTGAAGAACACGGTCTCCCGCGCCGCCGGTCAGGAGAAGGCCAACACCGTCGTGGAGCGCCTCCGCGCCGCCGACCCTTCGCTGCGGAACGCGGATCTCCCCCTGTGACGACGCTGAGGGCCGTCCGACGGGGCGGCCAACCGCAACCGGGCGCCGACAGCGGCAGTGAGGCCGGCGAAACGTACCGGGCCGGTCCGAGGACGCGAGCACGTGAAGACTCGGCCACAGAGCGGGAAGCGGTCACCCGGAGTCTGAGAGGCGATCCGCTGGGTGCTACTCCAGTGCTCCCGCCCCAGGTCAGAACAGCCCCGCCCCATCGTGTACTCCACCGTGACCCCTGCCGCCCGCATCGGAAGCGGACCGGAAGCGGGCCGCGGGTGCCGACGGAAGCGGGTACGGCGGTGGAATGGCTTTCAGCGGGGGTCGGAGCCGGTGCGACGGACCACGCGGCCGACGGAGCCACACCGCAGGGAGGGGGACACGATGCGGAGGAAATCGTCGGCCGCTGCGGGGCCCGCCGGCTCCACCCCCGCCGCGGGCCGGCCGGACCGACCACCGCGGACTCCCCCAACGGGTCGACCGGCGCGCTCACTTCACCCGACCCGGCGGCCGGGATCACTCCGAACGATCAAGCTCCTGCAGGCACTTCTCGACCAGCGACAGATCGGTCCTGGGCAGCGCGTCGGGGCGGATCACGATGCGCAGTTCGGGCGCGAGGGCGGGGAGGCGGCGGCACGCGCGCACGAACGTCTCGATGATCAGCGTCGCGAGCCGGGCCCGGTCGAGCTCGACGACCCGGGCGAGACCGGAGCCGAGCAGCGGCACGGCGACCGGCTTGAACAGCCCGTGCAGCGCCACCGCCGACCAGAGGTTCTCCAGGCTCAACCGCAGGTCGTCAGGTCCGGAACGGGCGAGGAGGTCGTTGCCGAGTCGGGAGTACGCGGTCGCGAACACCCGCCGCCCGTCGACCGGCAGAGCCACGGTCGTGCCGATCGGGTAGCGGACGCGGCGTCCGCGGCGTTTGTGCTGGGCGCTCTCCGTGGAGATCGCGGTGAACGCCCGCAGTCCCAGGCGGAGTTTGTCGTCCAGCAGCCTGCGGTCGCCGTCGAAGACGCGCTCGACCAGCTGGCCCTGCACGCTGTCCCGGCTGATCACGAGATCCTGGTCGGTGGAGGTGTCAAAGGTGTCGGTGAAACCGACGACGAGATTGGCGTCCGACTGGTCGAACAGGTCGCCACGCACCACCACGACGTCGGTGTGCAGGCCGGACATCGTGTGCCGCAGCAGTTCCGCGCCGTGCCGCCGGCGCAGTTCGGCCCGCAGCGCGTCGAGCGTCCGTATCGCCTCCAGGTCGTCGGGCTGCTCCTGTGCCATCAATTCGGCTACCGGAAGGGCGAGTTCGGGGCGTCCCAACTCGACATGGTTGCGGATCAGCTCCCTTCTGGCAGTCTCTTGCAAGCCGGTCAGCCTGCGGATGAGGGGATCGGCGAAGCCCTCGCCGTTCGCTTCGGCGAGGGGTCGGCCGTGGACCATCCGCAGGGCCTCCTCCAGCCGGTGTACGGCTGTCACCGGGGCGGCGTGCAGCGCGCCGTTGACCAGGTCGGTGAACTCCACGCTGTCCAACTCACCAGGTCCCAGCACGAGTCGGTAGGCCGTCTCGGAGCCGCGCGCGGTCGACTGCTGCTCGGTGCGCAGGATGCCGGCGGCGGCGCCGGACTGCTCGGGGTCGAGGGCGCGGCGCAGTTCGAGTACCCGCTTCTGCACCTCGTTACGGCTGCGCTGGGCCTGGTGCGGCAGATCGGCGGTAAGACTCCACACGTCCCGGCGCAGCTTCCGCACCGGCACCGCCTCACCCTCGGCGGCCACCAGGCGGATCAACAGCCGGGTCGTGAGCGGGGTCAGGGATATCGCGACGCCGTCCAACTCGAGCCGCGCGGGCCCCAGAACGCTCACACGAATGCGTGCCATTCGATCCATCACCCGCTTCTGACCCACGTCGTGTCGTTCCGGAGGCGTTTCCAGCAGAATATCAAAGTTCCGAGGAGGGGTTGTGCGTTGGAGTTATCCCCGTGAGCGCTTACGGGGGCGGCCGTGGCGGCGGATCATCGGTGGCCCGCGGGCGCGCCGGGTGTTCGTGCGCAATGCCATGGCGGCATTCGGCGGAATAAGCGCGGTCCTCCAGTTCGTCGGCCAGCTTTTTCCGGTGCATTTCCCCGAGCCGGGCCCGGCCGCCGTCGGCTCGATGGTGCTCTGCCTGGTGTGGGGGCTGGTGCGGGCCCGTCCGACTTCCGCGGTGCGGCAGGAGTTCAGGCGCCCGGACATGGCGGTGGCCGTCGAGGAGGGCGACCTCTTCGAGCAGCGCGCCCACCTCGTCGTCGGGTTCAGTGACACCTTCGACACCGAGTCGGCCGGCGGAGTCGTCATCAACGACTCCAGTGTGCAAGGGCAGTTGCTGCTGAGGCGCTACGAGGGCGACGTGGGGCGGCTGGACGCGGAGCTGAGCGCCGCTCTCGGCACGGTCGCGCCCGTCGCACGCGAGGACCGGGCCCACAAGCCGCTCGGCAAGCTCGACCGCTACGCGATCGGCACGGTCGCCGTGCTCGGCGCGCGCCCGCAGCTGGTCTTCGGCTCGGCCTACTGCCGCATCGGCAACGACTATGTGGCCGGCTCCAGCGTCGAGGACCTGTGGTTCAGCCTCAACCGCCTGTGGGACGCGGTCCACCGGCACGCCCAACTGGAGTGCGTGGCGATGCCGTTGGTCGGCTCGGGGCTCTCCCGGCTCGACTACCTGGACCAGGAGAGCCTGCTGCGGCTGATCCTGCTGTCCTTCGTGGCCCGCTCGCGGGAGGGCGCGATCTGCCGGGAGCTGCGGGTCGTGGTGCGGCCCGCGGACCTGGCGAGGATCAACATGCCGGAAGTGGCGGCGTTCCTCGCGACGTTGGCGTCCGGCTTCGAGCTCACCCCCTGAGTCGTACGTCCCCGGTCCGTACAGGCCGGACGTACGCACACGACGCGCGAAGGGCGGTTCGGGGGCCGACCGGCCCCCGAACCGCCCCTCATCTCAGCGCCCCGAGCCCGGCATCCCGAACTCGGCCGTGCCCGGACTCACGCCCTGCGACGGTAGGCGGCCAGGTCCGTGAACTCCTCGATCTGCCGCCAGTCGGAGCCGGTGTCGTTGATCCGGCAGCCCGCCTCCTTGAGCCGCACCACGACCTTGCCGACGGCCGCGGCGGTGTTCCTGCCGTCGAAGCGGATGACGTTGCGGCCCGCGGTGTCGCCGACGTGCCGCAGCTTGCCGGCCTCGACGATGATCGTCCGCTCGGGGTACGCCATCAGCACCATGCCCAGTTCGAGGAGCACGTTCTGCCGGGGCTGACCGGTCAACCGGGTCTCATCGTCCAACTCGTCCTCGCCGAGCAGCTGCGGGTGCAGCTTGGCGACATCGTCGGGGGTGAGCAGCACCAGAGCCGCCTGCGCCAGCGACGGTGCCTTGGCGACCACGTCGCCGACGAACGGCGACCCTCCCCCGGTCCCTTTGATCAGGTCCTCCCACTCCAGCGGGCGCAGGTCCAACTGGCGCAGCAGCGAGAACATCCTGCCCCGCATCTGCATGTCCCGCCCGTGCACGACGAAGACGCTGCGCGCCCGGTCGGCGGGCACCGGGGCCGGCCGCTCCCCCGTGGCGCGCTCCGGGGAACCGGCGGGGTGGGTGGTGGCGTTCATCGTCTGGTCGCCGCTGTTGGCGACGCTCATGTTGCCGCTGCCCGTGTTGTTGTTGTTCCCGAATTGCTGGTATCCGCCCATGGCGCCTAATCCCTCCGCTTCTCGCCGGGTGCCTTCGAGTTGTTGTTGAGCGACTGCCTGCCGACATTGCCGACGCTCAGATTGCCCGACCCGAAGTTGTTGTTGTCGCCGAAGTGCTGGTTGAGGATGTCCCCCTGCCGGGCGTCGTGGTCGTCGAGGTCCACGTTGTGCTCGAACAGGAAGTCCCGGATGATCTTCAGAAGTCGGCGTTCCACGATCTGGGTGTACTTGACCGTGTCGGACTCCTGGAAGAAGTGGTGGAAGGTCTTGTTGGTCGCCATCTCCCGGACGCTGGTGCGCGCCCCGCAGTTGGCGGTCGTCGTCACGTAACGGCCCAGACGGAATTCGCTGTAGTCCACCACCGGCGCCGTCTCCACGAGGAAGCGCCCCTTGCGCAGCCTGCGCGGCAGCCGCTCGCGCAGCGGGTTCACCAGCAGCCTCACCAGGTCCCGGGGAGCGCCCTTGGCCACGTCCCGGGCCACCCGCCACATCAGCCGGCCACTGAGCGAGTCGGGCAGCCGGTCGACCAGGTGGAAGCTCTCGATGAGCGGCGCCAGGGCGTATGTGTAGAACTCGGTGTGGAGGGTGTTGCCCTTGATGTCGAAGCCGACGAAGATCGAGGTGACCAGTTCCTGGTTCCATGAGCCGACGCGCACGCACAGGTACTCGCGCGCCGAGTCGTACTCGTCGTCCCAGTGGACGTCCGGCAGTTCGTCGTCGGCGGGGGCCAGGGACCACGCCCGGTGCTTGGTCTTCTTCAGCTCCCTGATCGCCCGCGCGTAGCGACGGCGCTCGACGGTGAGGGACGTGATCCGCTCGTCCTCGGGAGCGTCGTCGTGCAGGTCCGCGGTCATGCGGGTGGCGACATAGGAGGTGAGCTCGGCGACGGTGAACGGGATGATGTCCTTGCGCTCGCGAGGCTCACCGCCGATCAGCTCGTCGAAACCGGGCGCGATCTCCATTCCACCGACCGCCAAGGCCGCTGCCCGGCCGGCGCTGCGTTCGAGCGCGCCGATCGGGGCACCGAGCAGCAGTTCCGCGTTCGACCACTCGTGCACGAGCTGGCCCGCGCCGACGAAGGGGTGGTAGCGGCCGTAGAAGACCGTGCCGCTGCCGGACGACTGCTCATGATCGATCTTGCGCACCAGTCCCTCGGTGAGCCGGCGGGTCGCCGGGTACGAACCGTCGAACTCTCCGCCGGGATGGTCTTTCAGACGGGTCATCAGAGTCTGGAGGGTGGCGATCCGCCGCAGGTACGCCGTAGCCCAGACGAGCCATACGAACAGCAGCGGTGCGACGACGAATCCCACGACGCCGCTCACGGTCAGCACGAGGATGGCGAGGGTGCCGCCCCCGAGCGCCAGCAGCTGGTTGCGGCGCAGTCGGTGCGCCGCGAGGGCGTGCGCCAGGACCGACACCGCGTCGTAGCCGTAGGACGGCGCCACCACGCGGAAACGGTTGGTGAGCAGCTCCTTGATCACCGACTTTCGGTAGAGGGGGTCGAGATACGTACCGGCGGACAGCAGGCGGGTCGCTTTGCTCGTCGCGTGATCCCGCCGGGGAACCGTTGCAGTACTCATGGTCGTTCAGAACTCCGCTCGTGAACTCGCCGACCGTCACACCTGGCTGAGCAGGAGGATCAGAAGGAGAGGTATGCCGATGACGAGCACCGCGAAGGTGCGCTGGGGGCCGGGGCCGGGGCCGAGGCTGAGGCCGAGAGGTGCGTAGGCGTGCCGGCGGTTCCCCGCCGTGCCCGCCGGGGCCCGGTCGGGCGGCGGCGGTGTCGACGGCGGTGCGCCGACGGGTCGTTGGTCCACGGAGGTCGCTCCCGTTGTGTGTGTTCGGGCTGGGACGGTCAGGCGGTCCGCACCAGGTGGCCGCCGACGATGACGCCGCCGTGGACCCGGTAGGCGCCGCTGTACGAGTGCCGCGCCCCGTTCGCCTGGAGGGAGTCGAGGGTCACCGAGACGGTGTCGCCCTGGACGGACACGACGGTGAGGGTGTCCAGCACGGTGTCGGCGAAGCCGGCGACGAAGCCGGCGTAGGTGGGGTCGAGGTTCTTGCCGCCCATGCTCCAGGCGGTGGTGAAGTCCCGCCTGTTGATGGCGGCGTAGTAGCTGTTGACGGTGGTGTCCGGCGCCGGGGCGGGGGTGTCCGTGTTCAGCGGCGGGGAGGCCGGGGTCTGGCCGGCGGGCGCGGTCGGCGCGGTCGGGTAGGCGGTCGTGGACGGCTGGGCGGTCGACGGCGCGACCGTGGACGGCTGGAGCGAGGGCGACTGCGTCGACGACGCGGCGGGCGAGGGCTGTCGGGCCGGCTGCGGCGTACCGCCATCGGCACCAGCCGTGATGCCGGACCGGACGTCGGCGGCCTGTCCTGCGGACCCGCCGGAGCCCGTCCCCCGCACAAAGGCCACCGTCAAGACGAGCAGCAGCGGAATCCCGACCATCGCGAGAACCAGGGTGCGGACGCGCCCGGCGGCGGGGATCAGGCCGGCGGCGCGGTACGACGGCGGGGAGCCCCGCACGGCGCGGTCGGGCGGAAGGCCGGGGCCCGGGGGACCCGCCTGCGGACTGGAATCGTACATAGCGCACTCCATCGCTTGCCGACGGCGGCCGAATCGCTCACCGCCTGCTTACACAACCGACTTCGCCGCCCGCGGCCTGTTGCTGACGATCCATCACATGTCAGTAGGCCGACGGCAGCCGAATCGCGGCCCCCCATCGGGCCCACCGGTACGGGAAATACGGAGAACGGCTTGTTCTCAAGTCGATGCGACCAGTCCCGCTGCTTCCTCGGCCAGCTCCCGGCGCTTCCGATCCGCTTCCGATCCGGAGGTGGTGCGTCCCGGTTCCGGCATGGCAATGACCGGTGCCGCCGGTACGCGGCGATGACGGGAGCGAGGCCGTCCGCGGGGCGATGGCGCTCATCGGCGAGGCGTACGACGATGCTCAGCCGCGGTGCGGCGGCAGCCGTTCCAGGACGTCGGGAGTCGCCGTTCGTTGCGGTGACTGCCATCTGGCGTTCATGCCCGTCCCGCCGCGCCGGACGTCCCTTCTTCCTAGCGTCCGTGAGTGTGCCCACCGCTGGCCTGCCGCAGTCCGCTGTCAGGTTCGAACCGCTGCTGTCCGGTCGGTGTTCGGCTGCACCCGAAGACGCGAAAGGCCCCCGGAATGTCCGAAGAATCCAAGCAAACCCGAATCTCCCGTCGCAACGCGCTCGGCCTGTTCGGCGCGACCGTGTCCGGCGCCGCCGCCGGCCCGCTGATCCTCGGCGCCGGAACCGCCGAGGCGGCTCCGGCGACGTCGGAGGTCACCGGTCTCACCACCGGCTCGTCCACCACCCCGGTCCAGGGCCTGCACCTGACCTTCGGCGCCGACCCACGCAGCCAGATGGTCGTCTCGTGGGTCACCGACGCGGCCGTCAAGAACCCGCGGGTCGTCTACGGCACGCTGAGCGGCGGTTTCGGCTCCACCGCGCACGCGACGACGAAGACCTACGTGGACGGCGCCTCCGGGCGGGCCGTCTGGGTCCACCACGCGCTGATCAGCAAGCTCAGGGCCGACACCGACTACCTGTACGCGGCCCAGCACGACGGCGCCACCCCCGACGCCGGCACCTTCCACACGGCGCCGTCCGGCAGAGCCCCCTTCACCTTCACCAGCTTCGGCGACCAGGGCGCGCCCAGCGTGACGTGGAAGACCGGAGCGAACCCGGCCGACGCCTCGGGCCGGGACTTCGAGCCCAACGCCACGCCCGCCGCCGCCGACATCGTCACCGGCGTCGAGAAGGTCGGCCCGCTGTTCCACCTCCTCAACGGTGACCTCTGCTACGCCAACACCGGGCCCGACCGCATCCGGGTCTGGCACGACTTCCTCACCAACAACAGCCGCTCGGCGCGATTCCGCCCGTGGATGCCGTGCGCGGGCAACCATGAGATCGAGCTGGGCAACGGCACGCTCGGTCTCGACGCGTACCAGACCTACTTCGAGCTGCCCTCGACCGAGACCCAGCCCGAGCTCGACAACCTCTGGTACTCCTTCACGGTCGGCTCGGTGAAGGTGATCTCCCTGCAGAACGACGACATCGCCCTGCAGGAGGGCGGCGACATCTACATCAAGGGCTACTCCGGCGGTCGGCAGCTCGCCTGGCTGGAGAAGGAGCTCAAGTCGGCGCGGGCTTCGAAGGACATCGACTGGATCGTCGTCTGCATGCACCAGGTGATGATCAGCTCGGCGACCGCCGCGAACGGCCCCGATCTCGCACTGCGTGCGGCGTACGGCCCGCTGTTCGACAAGTACGGCGTCGACCTGGTGGTGTGTGGCCACGAGCACGACTACGAGCGCTCGCTGGCGGTGCGTGGCGTCGTCCCCGGCAGCGTCACCCTCACACCCAACCCGAGTCAGACCGCACTCGACGTCATCGACAGCGCGCACGGCACGACGCACATGGTCCTCGGCGGTGGCGGCGTGTCCGGTATCACCAACAACAGCTTCACCACTGACGACGCCGACGGTCACGGGCATCACTCGGCATACGTCCAGACGGAGCACGTCGGCAAGTTCAACTCGGTCAAGGAGCAGGAGACGGCGATCTGGATCGGCGTCCGCGACGCCGAGCATCCGTACGGCTTCGCCGAGTTCGCCGTCGACCCGGGCCGTCATGCCGGTGACACGACGCGCATCCACGTCACCTACTACAACATCATCACGCCCACCGGTGAGCTGTCGGTCTTCGAGAAGTTCACGCTCCAACGCCGTCGCAGTGACGGCGGCAACAGCCACCACTGACCTACCGCGACCAGCGGCGGTAGTGGTCGACGCCTGGGCCGGGACGGTGTCCCGGCCCAGGCGTCGCCGGCGGCGGCCTCGGCTCGCCCTGGGTCCCGCCACCCAGAGGACACGGTCCGATGAGCTGATGATGTGACGCCTGCTCATCTTTCAGGGTGCGGTGCCCCGTATCGGCGTGCCGCTACTTTGTGTCATCGAACTCCACCTCCATCATCACGGAGAGTGCCGCACAGGGCGGCGCGCGTCCATACACGGAGGAAGCCGATGAAACGCGCCATGAGGATGCTGGGCACCCTCGCCGCTGCCGCGAGTATCGCGGTGGCCGTCCCCGGACTCTCCCACGCGGCCGACGGCTGGCTGCGCATCAACGGAAAGGTCTACGAGCAGCCGCGGGGCTGCTACGACTCCGACCTGTGGCCGTTGAGCGTGGACAACCACACCGACCAGCCCGTCGTCGTCTACAGCGGCTCCGGCTGCTCGGGCGACCAGCTCACCGTCGTCTTCCCGGGCCAGCACGTCGTCAGCGAGTTCGGCCAGAGCGTCGACGTTCCCGACCCGAACGACGGCTGAGCCGCCCGTTCACGACCGCCCCCGTTCGGCCACCTGCCGGGCGGGGCTTCCTTGCTGCCCGGACGCTGCTCAGGTCCTCCGCCGGTGCCTCACCAGGCACGATGTCGTCCTGCTGCGACGGAGTGACGGGTCTCCTTCGGCCGCGTCTTCTTCCGTCCGGGGCGGCTTCGCCATGGCGCCCTCGTGCGAGCTTCTGACGCCATACGATGCAATGACTGCCGCCGGCTGCCGGCGGCGGATCGGATGTGGCCGGGAGTTGGCCGAGAGGGCGGCCGGAGTCGACCGGGAACGGGCGGGGTGGCCGGGCCGTTCGGCCAGGAGTCGGTGGGGGTTCGGCCGGGAGGTCTGCCGGGAACGGGCCGGGGGACGGGCTGAGGGATCGAGCGGGTCGGTCGTGGGGACGGCCGGGGATCGGCCGGAGAGGTGGGGGGTGTATGGCGTCGGAACTGTATGGCAGGGATGCCCTGTTACAGGGGCTGGTGCCCCGGCTGGTGGGCGTGGCGTACCGGGGCGACGGCGGGCGCAGGCCGGTGGACTCCAGGGACGCCGGCCCCGTCGTACGGCTGGTCGGAAGCCGGGGCGCCGGCAAGAGCGCCATCCTGGCCGACCTCGCCGACGCCTACCGGCAGCGCATACCCCTGTCCTTACTGGACCTGGCCAGTCACGACCTGCGGCCCCCGCAGCCCTGGACGCTCCAGCAGCCCGGGCCCGGCGCGGCGGGGCCGGACGCCGATGGACCGGGTGCGCCGGGGTCCCCGTGGGCGGACGCCGGCGGCGGTTCGGACGAACCCGACGCGGTGCACACGACCCGCCGGACGGCGAACACCTCCCCGGTGACGGATCTGCTGTACACCCTGGAGAAGGACCTGCGGCGCAAGCCGAAGAACTTCGGCGTCCCCCTGGAGTTCCCCCGCCTGACCCACGGCCTGGTCGCCGTCAGCGGCTGGCGCGCCGACTCCCCGCTGGAACAGGCCGAGGCGGAGCGGCAGTTGAACGACCAGTTGACGGCCGACCGCAGCAACACCGCGGGCCTGGTCCAGGGCCTGATGGCCGCGGTGATCGACGGCGCGGGGGGTCTGACCGGGGACGAGTCGCTGGCCGCGGCCGCCAGGTCGCTCGTGCCGATCGTGACGCAGCGCCTGTTCGGCCGGCGGGTCAACAAGGCGGCCCGCGGCTGGTGGGCCGAGCGGGAAGTGGCGCCGACCGGCGACGGCCTGGAGCAACTGGCCGCGCTCGCGGTGGACTTCCGCGACACGGAGGGCGACGGCAGGCTGCTCGCCCACCGGCACCTCGTGGCCGCCCTGCTCGCCGACGTCTCCGCCCACTACGGCCCGATGCGCAAGTACGACGGCGTACGCCGCCCGCTGGTCCTGCTCGACAACGCCGAACCCGGCGGTGCGGGAGGCGACTTCCAGGAACTGCTGCTGCACGCCCGCCACGAGTCCGCGGCCGGCGGCCCCGACCAGCTCGTCGTGGTCCTGACCGCCTCCGGGGACGAGACCGCCCACCCGTCGGTGGACACCGTCGCGCGGCACACGTCCTGGCGGCCGCCCGCTCCCCGCGGCAGCGGCGACCCCGAGCAGTGGCTGCTGACGCTGGGCCTGACCGCGCTGAAGGCGCCGGCGATCAAGGCCATGTTCGGCGCGAGCAGGCCGTCGAACCGCCTGGTGATGGCGGTGGAGCAGCTGAGCGGCGGACGTGCGGGAGTCGTCCACGCGCTCGTCCAGGCGGCGCTGCCCCGATTACGGACCGGCCGGCCCCCCGACCCGTCGGGGCTGCTGGACCTTCCCGCCGACGGCCACGCGGGATCCGGAACGACAGTGGGCGCACGCCTGTTGCGGCTGCTCGTGCCCGACGAGGCGACCCGCCGGCGCCTGACGTACTACTCCCCCGCGCTGGACGCGCCGGCGGCCGTCCACCTGAGCCACAGCCTCCCTCCTTTCCTGAACGGCCCGCTGGCCGCCAGAGAGAGCGCCCTGTACCTGGCGCGCGGCCACTGGCACGGCCCGAGCTGGCCGGGCACGGACGGTCCTTTCGTCGCCGACCCGACGCTGCGCGCCCTGCTGCTGCACGAGTTGCGGGGCGACCCGCAGGCCTGGCAGACCGTCCACCGGCGGCTGCTGCACCGGCTCGACGCGAACCACCCGCTGGGGCTGGGCGCCGTCACAGCCGACACGCGCTATCTGCACCACGCGCTGGCGATGGGCGACTGCGACCTCGTCGTACGGTCCCTGCACCATCTCTTCCGGCGCGGCTCGGACGCTGACGACGCCCAGGCCTGGCTGGCCGCGCTGAACCTGGTCTGCGCCGCGCCGCGCCCGCTGTCGCCGCCGCCCGACGGCAGCCGCGCGGGATGCCCGGCCTGCGGGAGCGACGAACCCGCGGTCCATCAGGCCATCGATCACCTGGTGCGCGAACTGTGGGCGCTGTCGGCGCTGGACGCCGTCCCCAACGCGCGTGCGGTCACCCGGATCGAACAGAGGATGACCGTCCTGGCCACGCATTCCGCGGGCACCGCGCAGGCCGTGTACTTCGACGCCCACGACCAATGGCCGCAACTACTGTCGGAATCGGTGAAGGCGCCCGATCTGACGTCATCGGGAGGTGCCGACGCATGAACGTCCTGGACCAGTTGCGCGAGTGGTTCCGGTGGCCTCCCGGCCGGATCTTCAAGTCGGTGCTGGTCGTCGCCCTGCTCGCCGTCGTCGGCGTCGTCGTGGCACTGCTGCGCCCGGTGGTGATACCACCCGACCACCCGGGTTGCGGCAAGGGGGGTTCGGGCGTCTCGAAGTACGGCCCCGACCACGAGTGCGTCGGCGTCACGGACGGGTCGTACGACTACGCGCCCGCGTACCTGCGCGAGGTGACCGACCGCATCCGCGCGGAGAACCGGGCGGTGACGAAGTCGACCCACCCCTACGCCACTGTGGCGCTCATGATCCCCATGGTCTCCTCAAGCGCTTCCGAGCAGCGCCAGATCCGCGAGGAGGTCCAGGGCGCCTACCTCGCGCAGTGGCGGGCGAACCGCAAGGACAACTCCGAGGCCCCGGCGATACGCCTGGTGCTGGCGAACCCGGGCCGCGCCTACACCCAATGGCGCCCGGTCGTCGCGAAGTTGGCCGCCATGTCGCGCTCCGGCCGGGACAACCTGCGCGTCGTCGCCGGTTTCAACCTGAGTGTCGCCGACACCGCCGACGCGATGTCGGCGCTGGCGAACACCTACGGCATCCCGCTGGTCGGCGGCCCGCTCACCGCGGACGACTTCACCAACACCCCCCAGCAGCCGCGCCGGTTCACGAACCTGGTCCGGGTCGCCCCGACCAACTCCGACGAGGCGAACGCGCTCGTCCACTTCATGCCCCGGGACCCGAACGGCTCCCTGATCGTGGAGGACACCCGCCCGCGGGACAACTACATCCAGACGCTGCGCGAGGCATTCGAGCGTCAGGCCCCGAACGCGCACGTCGAGCAGTTCCAGTCGCCGGACGACATCAACGACCCCGGGAACATCTCGAACGTCTTCGACGGGAAGCTCGCCAACATCTGCGCCGCCAAGGCGCACGTCATCTACTTCGCGGGCCGCCCGGTCCAGTTGCGGCAGTTCGTCAACGCGCTCGCCAACGGCGCCTGCGACACCCCGTACACCGTCGTCAGCGGCTCCAACGCGTCCGTGCTGGTCGGCGACGGGGAACTCGACTGGGACAAGCTGAAGAAGTCCGGGATCACCGTGGAGTACGCGGCCCTGGGCTACCCGGACGAGTGGAAGGGCCGCACGCCGGCGCCCGGTGGTTCGCAGGACGACTACGCCGAGTTCGCACAGGCTGTGCAGGCGGCCGGCCACGCGATCGGCGAGATCGGCCTCACCGACGAACGCACGATCACCCAGTACGACACGGTGTGGACCGCCGTCAGGGAGATCCGTACGGCCACCGGCGCGAACGTGCGCATACCCCGCCTCCCGGAGGTGGGCCACTCCCGGGACAACATGCACGGGACGACACCGGTCAGGGGCGCCAGCGGCTGGATCTGCCTGGACAACTACGGCAACGCCTACGACAAGGCCGTCGCCGTGGTCCGCCTCGACCCCGCCGCGCACGCCACCCGCCTCGTCGGCATCGCCTGGCCGACCGGCGGCCCGCCCCCGGCCGACTGCACGGCCCCGCGCGGGACATGAGCGGCCGGGGAGCAGGGCGGCTGCATGTTCCGTGCCGGCCGCTGCCGGCAGGGGTGTGCGCTGTGCCGCGCGGCGCTATGCCAGACGTCACGTGGGCCCTCGCGTCACCTTCGCCAAAACAGATGGTGGGTCACGCCGCTCGGGCTGGGCACGACCTCCAGGTGGAACCGGTCGAGCAGCTCGTCGGGCGACTGCCAGAGCCGTAGTCCCGACCCGAACTCCACCGGCGAGACCACCACGTGCAGGGTGTCGACGAGGTCGGCGTCCAGGAACTGCCGGATGGTGCTGACCCCGCCGCCGAGCCGGACGTCCTTGCCCTGCGCCGCGTCGCGAGCCTGATCGAGGACGGCGGCGGGGTCGCCGTCGACGAAGTGGAAGGTGGTGTCGGAGAGCGTGAACGACGGACGCTCGTGGTGGGTCATGACGAACACCGGCGTGTGGAACGGGGGCTCCTCCCCCCACCAGCCGCGCCACTCATGGTCCTGCCAGGACCCGCGCTGCGGGCCGAACTTGTTGCGGCCCATGATCTCCGCGCCGATGTTGCGGGCGAAGTCCCGGGTGAAGTAGTCGTCGATACCCCGGCTCCCCCCGGGAGCCGTGCGCATCGGCCAGCTC
Organism: Streptomyces polygonati; assembly: GCF_042650325.1. Lineage (NCBI taxonomy): Bacteria > Bacillati > Actinomycetota > Actinomycetes > Kitasatosporales > Streptomycetaceae > Streptomyces > Streptomyces polygonati. The sequence goes on from NZ_JBHSBB010000014.1 coordinate 43,251, forward strand.
GCCGTGGCACCGGCCCACGCGAACAGCCTGCCGGGATCGACATGACCGAACGGCCGCTCCAGACTCTGGTCCTCGCCGGCGCCGATCCCGTCACTCGAGACCCCGAAGTTCATCACTCTCAGCAGTTGATTCACGGATTTCCTCGTCCGATCCTGTCCGGTCACCGTGCGGCGAGGCGCCGCACATCATGACGTCGAACGGGACACGGCCGGATCGACAGCGGCCCACCACTTTTTTTCAGGCGCGCCGGCGTGCGGCCGTCCTGGCGGCGTGGCCACGCCGCAGCCCGCCTCCCGCCGGCCGGAGCCGTGCCACGCGCACGGCATCCCAGGGGTGGGGCCCCGCGACGTCGGACAGGCGAGACCGGGTCGCCGTCGGCGTACGAGCACTTCGTCGGCATCCGGCTCCATCAACGCGCGGGTCGTCGCGGACCGGGAACGGCTGGCGGGTGGATGGGGCGGGCCCCGGCGGCGAGGGGATGGGCCGTTCGGCGCCGGGGCCGGGGCGAGGTCGCGGGGTCAGCCCGCGTAGGTCGCGAAGAGCTTGGAGAACTGGTACGGCGTCTGCGGGACGTTCGTGCAGTCGTTCAGGGCGCCGGTGCACGCGTTGCCGTCGCGGGTGACGTCCCAGAAGCCCAGCTCGCCCAGGTGATTCTGCTGGGCGAAGGTGAGCACCTGCTGCGCGTCGGCGACGGTGAACACCTCGCTGGCGTTGTCGTTCTGGCCGAGCATCGGGGTGAGGCCGACCATCGCCCAGGTCTGGGCGGTGGTGAGGTTCGGCCACACCGAGGCGATCTGGGCGCGGGTCGAGGTCGCGGCCTGGATGGCGTAGGTGCCCATCTTCCCGGACGGGCTGGGCGCGGCGCTGTCGCCGTAGTCCATGGCCATCAGGTTGACGGTGTCGACGCTCAGGTTGTGCGCCTTGGCGGAGTCGAGGATGTAGACGCCGTCCGCGGTCAGGCCGCTGGGCAGGACCGGGAGGGTGAGGGTGACCTTGAGGTCGCGGCCCTTGGCGCGCTGTGCGGCCTGGACGGCGGCGACGGCCGTCGAGCGCCGGTCGATCGAGGCGTGGTCGACCACCGCGGCGCCCTCGATGTCGAAGTCGACGCGATCCAGCGCGTAGGCGTCGACGACCTTCTGGTACTGCGCCTGGAGCGCGGTCGTGCTGGTGCAGGCGAGGGCCAGTTCGGTGCCCGCCTCACCGCCGAAGGACGGCCGGACGTCACCGCCCATCGCCCGCAGTGCGTCGAAGTCCGCCCGGTCCCACGCCGCGCCCGGGTCGAAGGAGTTGAACCAGCTCGCCGCGCAGCCGGTCGACCCGGCGGTGACGAAGCCGAGCGAGAACTGCCGCAGCCCGGTGTTCGTGGCGATCTGCGTGAGGTTCGGCGTCGGGTAGGCGCCGAGGTCGATGAAGGGTGCCGCCACACCGGGCGTGGTGCCGCTGCCCGCGGTCGCGGTGATCGTCGCGGAGTGCGCCGACTGGTTGCCGGAGTCGTCGAGCGCGGTCACCGAGAAGCTGTGGCTGCTGCCGGGGAGCAGGCCGGTCACCTTGGCGGTGGTACCGGTGCCGGAGGTCGTGGCGACGACGCTGCCGCCCTCGTACACCTGGTAGCCGACCACACCGACGTTGTCGGTCGAGGCGTTCCAGCCCAGGGTGACGCTGCCCGGACCGGTGGCCCGCACCGCGAGGCCGGCGGGGACCGAGGGTGCGACGGTGTCGGCGGGGACGCCGGCGCAGGGGCCGTTGTTGATCAGGCAGCCGCTCGGCTGGACGACCGAGCCGCTGTAGCTGAAGTCCATGCCGACGACGGGCGCGGAGTCACCGGGGGCGAGCGGGGCCTCCCAGGTGGGGGAGGTGATGGTGTACTGCGTCCCGCTGTGGGTGAGCGTGCCGTTCCACGTACTGGTGACGGCCTCGGTGGCGGGCAGCGTGAAGGTGATGGTCCACGGGCCGACCGTATGGGTCGACTTGTTGGTGACCGTGTAGCCGCCCTCGAAGCCGGTGCCCCAGGTGGAGGTGACCGAGAAGGACGCGATCAGACCGGTGTTGTCGGCCGCGTGGGAGGCCGGGGCGGCGGCGGTGAGCATGCCGCCGACCACCAGAGCGGCGGTCGTCGCGGCGCGCAGGGACGCACGTCTCATGGGGATGCTCCTCTGTGGGGCGAGGCCGCGTACGGCGACGGACCGGTACGCGGATGGCGGTGCCCTGCACGCCCTCGCACGGTGGGGAGGTGGCGGGTGGGGAGGAGTCGCGCGGCGTGATCAGGGCGGGGGGAGGCGGGGAAGCCGTTGACCGGTCGGTCGTGCACCTCATCGGAAACTTTCTTTACACCTGCGTGCGTAGCGAAGCGTGGCGGGCCGCGCCGGGCGGCGTCAAGGGATCCCGGCAGGATTCGTCTAGACCAGTTCGGGACGCCGGGTGTCGCGGGCACCCCCCGGACGCCTTGACGGCCGCCGGCCCCGAGCATCTCGGAGCGGCCGCGCAACTGCGCCTGGGGCGCGGGAGGTTCCCGCGCCCCGCGCTTGTTCTTCGGTTTTTCGGCCGTTTTGGGGCGACCACCGCGGCGCGAACTTCCGCACGTTCACGCCGCGTTCACGCCTGGAACGGGAAAGGAAACGGGTGGCCCTGATACATCTCATGGGGCTTCGGATGCCGCCGGCGGGGTCAGCGGTTATCCGCCAAGAACAGCCCGTGAAGGAGGGAATGGGGAATGCGTACATCGTCTGTGGGACAGGCATCACGCGGTTCGGTCCGGCGGAGGTCGAGGGGGCTTATCAGAGCGGGGCTCCTCGCCGCCGGTACCGCCACGGCGCTGCTGGCCGCGCCGCTCACGGCCCAGGCCGATGTCATCGGCAATCTCCCGGCCGGGGCCGGCGGTACGGAGGCGTCGTTCTCCCCCGCGTACGACTACGACGGGGACGGGTGCTTCGCCACGTCGGCCGAGGACATCCAGGGCAACCTCAACCCGGGCCTCGCGCTGGGCGGAGCGGTGAACGGGCACTGTCACGACATGGCCCAGCTGACCAGCTCGAACACGTACGCGCGCAGCGAGTGCAACAACGGCTGGTGCGCCGTCATGTACGACAGCTACTTCGAGAAGGACCAGTCGACCAACGGGGTGGGGGAGATCGCCGGCGGTACCAACGGCCACCGGCACGACATCGAGTCCGTGATCTCCTGGGTCAACCAGTCGTCGAACCAGGTGGAATACCTTTCCGTTTCCCAGCACGGCAATTGGAAGACATACACACGGTCCCAGGTACGGTTCGAGAACTCGCATCCCAAGGTCGTTTATCAAAAAGACGGCGGCTTCACCCACGACTTCCGTATCGCGAACGCGTCGGACGACGCGGTGGAGAACCCGACCCACCAGTGGTTCTATCCGCCGCTGGTCGACTGGAACCACTGGCCGCAGGTGGATGCTCCCACCAACTGGCTGCGGGACCGGCTCATGGCGGCGGACTTCGGCTCGGCCACCTTCAAGATCAAGGACAGCGCGTTCGTCCCGGAACTCGGCCGCGCGAAGCCGCTGGAGATCCCCTTCCAGCCGTGAGGCACGAGTCACCGTCCTGATCCCGGACGTGGACGAGTTGGAGGCGCGCGCAGCCGTTCCCTCTGAACTCCGGTGCTCCCGAAAACCCGGTGCCGCTCGATGAGCAGGGCACCCGCCGGGACGACCGCGTTGGGATACTCCGGAGCGCGCTCCCCATCACCAATCACGACAAGGTCACAATGATTGGACTTTTCCGACCTTGGGTCGCGGTCATCCGCCAAGATGCCCCTCTCCGCACCTGTCGCATCACGGTGAACAGACGCGGCGGAGATCGTCGGGTGGGCGCGTCCGCGCGCAGCGAGGTCGGAGGGGCTTGCGATGGATCAACCTTTCAACCAGCGGGAGGGCAGGAGCCCTTCATGGGCTCGTACGGGCGCGGACGTAACAGAACCCGCGGGGGAGAGCGGCGGTGGGACCGCGGGGCCATCCCAGGACGACGGGCAGGGGATCACGACGGCGCTGCCACCGCAGCGCGGCGGCCTGTTCGGTCGCCGTCGCCGCGATGAAGCCTCCGAGGCCTCCGAACTCCGTGCGTGGATCGCCAGGACGCAGGGCTCGAACGCGGAGCAGATAGCCGGGCTCATTCACCAAGTGCGGTCAGAGGCGGCCGCGTTGAGGGCGCAGGCCGAAGCGGAAGCCGAGGGCATGCGCAAGGACGCCCGGGATGTGGCCAAGGAGATCCTGGACGACGCCCGTAAGACGGCGAAGGAGACCCAGCGTCTCCAGAAGGACGCGGAGAAGTACCGTCGGGAGACCCATGAGGCGCAGACGCACCTTGCTGCGACACGAGCCCAGATCGTCACCACGGACGAGACGGCGCTGCTGCAGGAAGTGGGGATCTACGCCTACCGGCACCAGTTGCATGACGCCGTCGCCTATCGCACCCGTCTCGACTCCCTGCAGGCGGAGATCAAGAACCTCGCGCGTACAAACCAGGCGGTCCTCGCCGCTACGGACTGGACCGTCAACGGCTCCAAGCGTGAGGGCCAGAAGATGGTCCGGGACTTCTCCAAGCTCATGCTGCGCGCCTACAACGCGGAAGCGGACTACGCCGTCCGCAGCATGCGTCCGCACCGGCTGAATTCGCTGATCGACCGGCTCTACAAGAGCCGGGAAACCATCGCAAGACTCGGGGCGACGATGCACATCCGCATCTCGGACAGCTACCACAACGCCCGGGTAGGGGAACTGGAACTCGCCTCCGACTTCCTCCAGAAGAAGGAAGAGGAGAAGGAAGCCCAGCGCGAACTGCGGGCCCGCGAGAAGGAGGAGGCCGCGGTTCAGCGCGAGTTGGATCGCGAGCGGGAGAAACTGCGGAAGGAGCAGGGGCACTATGAGGCCGCCCTCGAGCGTCTCCGCGAGCGGGGCGACCACGCGGCGGTCAGCGAGATGGAAGCCAAACTCGCCGAGATCGACGCCGCGCTGCGTGATGTGGAGAGCAGAGCCGCCAACATCCGGGCGGGCTACGTGTATGTCATCTCGAATGTCGGTGCCTTCGGCGACCGGATGGTCAAGATCGGCCTCACCCGGCGGCTTGAACCCCTGGAACGCGTCCAAGAACTCAGCGGCGCCGCCGTCCCCTTCCGGTTCGACGTACACGCCTTGATCTTCAGCAAGGACGCCGTCGGCCTCGAAGCACAGCTCCACCAGACGTTCGCATCACGCAGGGTCAACCGGGTGAACGGCCGCAAGGAGTTCTTCTACGTCACTCCCAGCGACGTGCGGGACGCGCTGCAACGCTTCGCCGGCCAGCATTTGGTGGAGTTCACCGAAGAGCCCGAGGCGCTGGAATGGCGGGCCAGCACCTCGTCGTCTCCCCGTGTGTGAGGCTGCCGGGCAACAGCGTCGGACAGCGCATCCGCGCACCCCGGCGTGCTCATCGGCACGGTCCGGGGTCTGGGGGCGGCTCTCCACCAGCTGAGGTCCGGGCGCGCGCTCGACACCGACGGCATCTGGCGCGCCGGCCGGTGGGACGGCAGCGGCGCCGGGCGACGGGAGGTGGGCCGCCGGCCGGCGCCGGGACGTGTGGGGTCGGTGGGTCGGCTAGGAGACGGTCACCGAGTCGATGTTGGCGGGGCCGTCCGCGGTGGTGCCGGTGATCCGGATGGTGTTGGTACCCGCCGTCAGGGGCACCGAGATGGACGCGGTGGTCCAGGTGTCCCAGTTGGCGGTGGTCGGGAAGTTCAGCGTGCCGCGCGAGGTGCCGTTGCCGGAGATGGTCGCGGGCCGCGCCGCGGTGGTGCCGTCGGAGTACCGGAAGCTCAGGGTCTTGGTGCCGGCGGCGGCCGCGGTGACCGGGATGTCGACGAACGAGCCGGCCGCGTTGGCCGGGTTGGCGAAAGCGGTACCGGTGAAGCCGAGGTGGTTGGAGTCGAACGTGCCACCGGCGGACAGCGTGCCGGTCTCCGCCTCGAACAGCGTGCCGCTCGGCGGCGGAGTCGTGGGCGGCGTCGTACCCGCCATACTCGCGCCGAGGCTGTCCAGGGCTTTCTGCACCAGGGCCTGGGCGTTGTCGTTCAGGGTGGCGTTGGTGCCGTTCACGACCCAGGACGAACCGGAGAACATCACCACGGTCACGCCGTCGTCCACACCACCGGTGGTGCCGCTGCTGGGGATGCCGAGCAGTTGGGCCGCCTTCACCGACGCCTCGCCCAGTTCGCGGGAGTCGTTGTCCGAGGTGGTCTGGTTGTTCGCGGTCTGGGTGTCGCCGAAGATCGAGCCGATGACCTTGCCGTTGTAGAACATCAGCGCGAACTGCCGCCCCTTCATGCCGCGTTCCTTGTAGAAGAAGTGCGGGCAGGGGGTCGTACGGTCCCAGCAGTCGTCGCCCAGCACGTAGAACGGCACGTGGTGGGCGCCCAGGGCCTGGCCATTGCTGTCTTCCCAGGTCGTCTCGCCCTGGTGATCGGGATCGGGATCGGGGTCGCTGCCGTCGGTGTCGATGGCCATGCTGGAGGAGTAGGCGTAGACGCCCGTCGCGACCTGGTACACGTTCACGTTCTGGGCCCGCGTCATGGTGTTGATGTGGGGTTTGGTGTTGACCTTGTTCGCGGCCGTCGAGTTCTGCTGGACGCCGGCGAGTACCTGGGCGGCGGTGTACGTGGCGGCGGCCGGAGCGGCAGCCGAGGGCGCCTTGGCGGCGGCGTGCGTCGTGGCGGCGTCGGCGTTCCCGACGGCGAGCGGGATGGCGAGCGCGAGGGCCGCGGCGGCTGCCACGGCGAGGCGCGTACGGGTCGATGTCATGGCGGGTGGGGGACCTCCATCAATCGTTAGTAAAACTTCCTAACTAATGGAACCATCTGTGAACCCCGTCACGCAATCGTCTCGTTCATCAGCTTTACGAAATCTGTGCTTCCGAGCGCCGGCGGCGCGCGTCGCCGAACGGCCCTTGCACGCTTTCAAGATCATCGAGCAGTAAGGGGTACGAGCGAAGCGCCGAGGCCGCCACAGGGGCCCTTCGAGAAGGGCGAGGAGCCGGAGCTGAACGGCGGATCCGGCCCGGCAGAGCCCTGGCATAGGCCACGGCCTCCGAGGGCACGCCCGGCGCCCCCGGGCGGATCCGCACTGCGAGGGCGCGCCCGCCGGAGCGCCTGCCCCAGCGCCCCGTCCGCCGAGGACCGGCCAGCCGGAGAAGGAGAAGCTGCGCAACATCGCCGAGAACCCCAAGGTGAGCCTGGTGCTCGACGTCACCGACATCGGCAGGAACATCGTGCGCGTCGAGGGCCTCGCACGACACGCCGCCGATCAGTCGACCGCGCACCCGCAGCCCGCGTACCTGGCCAAATACACCGAGCGCATCGGAGCCATCTTCGGCACCCCCGAACGGTTCGCCGAACTCTTCTCCGCCGCGCTGGTCATCACACCGACCCGACTGCGCATCTGACGGTGCCCCACCTCCGGCCCGCCACCCCGCCCCCGGGTGTCCTGGACCGAGGACGGCCGGTGGGGCGCACTTCGCGGGCGTCAGCAGGACCATGAGCGCCCGGGGCCCGGATATCGCCGGTGACCGTCGGTGATGGGACCTGACGGGTGAGCCCCGAACCGCCGGTTGGGGCGGTTCGGGGCTCGCCGGTCAGGGGGGTGTCAGCTGGTGAGGGTCCACTGCTGGTTGGCGCTGGCGGAGCAGGTCCAGATCTGGAGGCGGGTGCCGTCGGCGGAGCTGGGGCCGGTCGCGTCGAGGCACTTGCCGGAGCCCGCGTTGACCAGTTCGCCGTTGGACTGGTGGGTCCACTGCTGCGCGGCGGTCCCGTTGCAGTCGTAGAGCTGCACCTTCGATCCGTTCGCCGTACCGGCGGAGGTCACGTCCATGCACTTGCCGAGCGACTGGAGGGTCCCGTTGGAGGACGTCCACTGCTGGGCGGTGGTGCCGTTGCAGGTGTAGAGCTGGACCGCGGTGCCGTTGGCGCTGCTCGCGGCCGCGACGTCGACGCACTTGCCGCCGTAGCCGGTGATCTGGCCGCCGCTGGTGGGCGGGGGCGGCGGAGTGGTGGTGCCGCCGGTGATCTTGTTGAAGATCCGGGAGTAGGCGTAGCCGGTGCCCTTGTCGTAGCCGTCGACCTCCCAGAAGGACAGCTCCTGGACGCCGTTGGTGGCGGCGAAGGTCTCCAGCGCCGTGGCGTTGGCCTGGGTGAAGTTCTCGTTGTCGTCGTTCTGCCCGGCGATCGGGGTGAGCCCGATCTTGGCGTAGGCGGCGGACGTGGAGATCCCGTACAGGCTGGCGAGTTGGGCGGCGGTGGCCTTGGCGGCCGACTCGGCGTCGTTGAAGGCGTTCTGACCGTCGCCGAAGTCCATGGTCATGATGTTGACCAGGTTGACGTTCACGCCCTTGCTCTTGGCGTCCTTCAGCAGGTTGAGCTGGGTGGAGGGCAGGCCGCTCGGGTCGACCGCGAGGGTGTAGTCGATCTGCACCGAGGGGTCCTGGGCCTGGAGGGCGGCCAGGGCCTGGTTGCGCCGGGTGTTGGCGGCCGAGTCGCTGATCACGCTGCCTTCGATGTCGAAGTCCAGGCGGTTGACCCCGTAGGTGTTGACGATGTTGAGGTAGGCGGCGGTCAGTGAGGTGACCGAGGTGCAGGTCTGGGCTATCTCGTTGGGGTTGTTGCCGTCGGGTTCTCCGCCGAACGAGGGGATCACATTGCCGCCGGCCGCCTTGAGCGTGTTGATCTGCGAGGTGAAGGAGCCCACCGAGCCGCCGGCGCCCCATTGCGGGGTGCAGCCGGACTGGGGGACGAGGAAGGCCAGCGTGTAGTCCTTGAGCCCGGTGGCGGCCATGTCGGCGGCCATGTCGCCGGCGTTCCCGCTGTTGATGTAGAGGTACGGCGCGGCGTAGTGGGCCGGGAAGGCGGCGGCGGCCGCGGTGGAGGCGGCGGTGGAGGAAGCGGCGGTGGAGAAGGTCATCGCCACCGCGGCCACCGGCAGCGTCGAGGCGATGAGCATTTTCCTTCTACGTGACCATGTCACAGGTTTCTCCTGGTGCAGACGGAAGCGTGGGGTTCTTCCGCGGACCGCCCGCGCCGCGGGGCCCTGAAGACACCAGGGGCCCGCCGCGCCAAGGCCGCGGTCGGAAGGTGCGGTGAGGAGTGGGGAAGTGCTGGAGATGGGGGGTGCCGGGGTGGGGGGGGTGCTGGAGGTCGGCGAGCGAGGTCGATGGCCCCGGTCGTCATGGAGCCGCTGGACCGTCCAGCGTCCGACGTCTCGTCAGCGGGCAAGCCGGGTCGGAGGCGGACCGAACCCGCGACCGGGTCCGAACCTCGCTCCTGGAGCAGGTTCCGGCCTGGGAGGCTTGTTCGATCTGCGTCGCTCCCGAAGTTAACTAGCGACGGTGACGCCGGGTCAAGGTCGTAAGGAAAGTTTCCTAATGACCCTGGGCCGGCCTCCGCACCGGGCCGGGCGTCTGGGGCCCGGGCCGGCGGGCCGATCGGTCCGGGCGTCTTGATCGCCGGCGGGTCCGCTGATTGGCTGGCCGGCATGACTGAACTCGGCCCTGTCGCCTGGCCGCCCGAGCCGATCCGGACCGGGCGGCTCGTGCTCCGCGGGTCCGAGGCCCGGGACCGCGCGGCGTTCATCGAGCTGTTCGCGTCGCCCGAGGTGCACACCTACCTCGGCGGCCCCCGGCCGCGCGAGGAGCTCGAGCGCGAGATGCCCGGGGCGCCCGGGCGCCGGCCCGGGAGCTTCGTCGTCGATCTCGGCGGGGCGATGATCGGCCAGATCCTGCTCAGGAGGGCAACGGAACACCGTCGCCCGGCTGCCGCGGGGAAAGCCGATCTCGGTTACCTGTTCCTGCCGCGGGCCTGGGGATTCGGCTACGCCGCCGAGGCATGCGCGGCGGCGCTCGAATGGTTCGACGGCATCCTTCCCGGCGAGCCGGTGGTGCTCACCACCCAGACCGCCAACGCCCGCTCGCTGCGCCTCGCCGCGAAGCTGGGGTTCACCGAGGTGGAGCGGTTCCATGCCTGGGACGCCGAGCAGTGGCTCGGCCTGCGGTCCCCGGCCACGCCGTCCGCTTGAACTCGTGCTCGACAGGGAGGCGGGGGCAGCCGGACGCGGTGCGCGCGAGGTGGTCGTAGCCGGCCGCAGCCGGGCCGCGCCCGACCTCTGCGCGCGGCCCGGCCACGATCGATGGCTTGAAAGCCCGGTTGAGCGGGCCGGGTCAGCCGATGTCGGCCACCGGGCCGTCCCAGGAGTCCCGGTCCACCGTGATGGTGTAACCCTTGCGGCTCTCCTTGCTGTTCACGGTGTACTGATGGCCTCGGCTGTGGTCGGTGAACTGCTTGGCGTCCCAGGGCCAGTCCGTGGTGGTACTGGCCTTGCCGTCCCACAGCGCGTACCAGAGATTGCCGGGCAGGTCCGTCTTGTTGGCGGCGGTGGCGATCGCCTTGGCGCTGGAGCTGGTGAAGCCGTAGTAGCCGGCGCGGTAGGTCTTCCCGCGCAGCGTCGCGGTGAAGGAGCGCACGTACGTCAGGACAGCGTTGTTGCACGAGGTGTTCGTGACGGTGTACGCCTCCATGTCCAGGTAGATCGGCGAGCCAGCCTTCATACCCAGCGCCGCGGACTTGGCGACGGCATCCTTGGCGTCGCTCGCGCCGAGCGCGGTAGCCGTGGCGGCGGTGATCTTCTCCGGGCTGGAGCCGCTCTGGCACGGCGGTTGCGCGCCGACGTAGATCGGGATGAGCTTCCAGCCGGCGGCGTTGACCGATTTCACCCAGGACGCGGTGAGGTTGGGCTGGGCGCATCCCCGGTTCTTACCGCCGACGTAGACGGCGGCCGCACCGTAGTAGCCATCGGTCTTCCACGCCTTCATCGCGGCCTGCGAAGGAGCGGTGCAGGTGTCGAAGGCGCGACCGGTGAAGGTCTTCTGCGCCGGCCACGTAGTCGCGGCCATCGACGTCTGCGCCAAGACAAGACCCCCTGCCACGGCCACAGCCCCCGCCGTGGTCCAGGCGATGTACCGGCCCTTCTTGGACAAACGGTGCTTGGACAATCCCCCACCCTCATCTCGTCCGCGGCCCTCGGCCGCTGCCTCGTCCTCATCGGCTCGGCTCTGCCGAACGCCTGATCGTAGAGCACTCTCGGGCGGTGTCCGGCTTGTTGGGGCTGACGGAGCCGGGGCCGGCGCACACCGCCGCGCGTTCCGTGGCGAGACCGGGGTGTTGGAGTAGCCAGCCGGGGGTCTGCCTGCCTCAGGCCAGGGCGAACTTCTGGGCGCCGGAGCCGTTGCAGTCCCAGATCTGCAACCGCGTGCCATTGGCGGTGGCACCCGATGGCGAGTCGACGCACCGGCCCGTGGTCGGGTTGGACAGCGAACCGTCGGCGTTGGCGACCCAGTTCTGGTAGGCCCCGCCGTTGCAGGTGGCCAACTGGAGCGGTGTGCCAGCCGCGTTGACGCCGCCGGCGATGTCCAGGCACTTGCCCAGCGTGCCCAGGGTCTGGCCGTTCCAGGTCCACTTCTGGTCGAGCGAGGTCGCCTGCTGGCAGTCCCACAGCTGGACCGCGGTGCCGTCACCGCCGGTGTCGTCACCCGCCACGTCGACGCACTTGCCACCCGGACCGTAGATCGGCGTGCCGATGGCGAACTTCTGGGCGCCGGAGCCGTTACAGTCCCAGATCTGCAACCGTGTGCCGTTCGCGGTGGCGCCCGACGGCGAGTCGACGCACCGACCGCTGGCCGGGTTGCGCAGCGAGCCGTCGGTCTGCCGCACCCATGCCTGGTAGCCGCCGCTGTTGCAGGTGGCGAGCTGTAGCTGCGTACCCGCGGCGCTGTTGCCGCCGGCGATGTCCAGGCACTTGCCGAGGGTCTGCAGGGTCTGGCCGCTCCAGGTCCAGTGCTGGTCCCTGGCCGCCGACTGGCAGTCCCACAGCTGGACCGCGGTGCCGTCACCGCCGGTGTCGTCGCCCGCCACGTCCACGCACTTGCCACCCGGACCGGTGATCGTCCGGCCGCTCACCGAACCACCGGAGCCGCCACCGGAGCCGCCACCGGACCCGGGCCCCTTGTTGTACACGGCCACCGAGTCGATGACGAGCTTGCCGCCGGAGGCCGTGGCCGCGTTCGGGCCACCTCCGAAGGCGTCCGGGAAACCGCCGCCGATCGCCAGGTCGTAGATGATGAAGAACGGGTGATCGATCGCGTCGGACCAGGTGGTCGCGTCCACCTGGTTGGCGCTGACCGTGAAGAAGTTGTTCCCGTCGAGGTAGAACCGGATCTGCTCCGGCGAGACCGAGCGGTCGATCTCCGCCGCGTAGTCGTGGAAGCCGGTCTGGCAGCCCGAACAGGCGCGCTCACCCGAGCCGATGCCGGTCGACTCGTTGCACGGCCCGCCCGGGCTCACACCGCAGTGGATGGTGCTGAAGTCGGAGCTGCGGCCGTTGATGTCCTCCATGATGTCGACCTCGCCGGACTTCGGCCAGGTCACACCGTCACGCAGCGGTTCGCCGAGCATCCAGAACGCCGGCCAGTAGCCGGCGCCGTTGGCGGTGCTGACGTTGGGCTGCTGGAGGACGGACTCGATGCGTACGACTCCGCCCGCCGGGGCGCCGAAGGTCGCCGCCTGGGTCTCCACGCGCCCGGAGGTCCATCCGCCCCGCGGGTCGGAACCGGAGTGCTGGGCCTGGAGCACCAGGTGGCCCTGGCCGTCGTAGTAGACGTTCGACGTGCTGCTGGTCATGGTCTCGATCTCACCGGTGCCGAAATTGCTGCCGGGCCCGGTGTCGTACTTCCACAGGTTCTGGTCGATGCCGGCGCCGGACCCGCCGTTGAAGTCGTCGCTCCAGGTGAGCGTGAAGCCCGACGGCGTCGGGGGCACCGCCGCCTCGGCGTTCAGCGTCACGACGACGGTGGCCGCCACCGTGACCACGACGACGGGAAGGAGGATGAGCGCTCTCTTCCACCCGCCGCGCCGCTGACTCGCAAAATTCAAGCGCATATGTCTGGACCTCCGGGGAAAAGGCATGATCTCGGGTGGCCGTTGACGCAGCCGCTGGCGGGATACACCGGGGTGCCCCGATGCTGACGGACATCAGTCCGACCTGCGGGACAGGCACTCCGAGAATGTCATGTACACAGCTTGTCGATCAGTCCGATGTTCGACAAGACGGTCGGCGCGCCTTTGCCCGCGGAACGACGTGCACCGACGTCCGTCAGCGTCCACCGCCGCTCACCGCCGTCCGCATCCTCACCCGGCGACCGCGCCGCCGCGGGGGCGGCCCGGTCGCGTGACGGGGCCGCGCGGCTCGGAGGAGTCGGCGGGGCGCCGGGGGGCGGATGATGGGGGTGGACGGTGGGACGGCGGATGTGAGGGCGGCGCAATGGCGGAGAGCGGATCCATCCGGTCGGAGACGGAGCTTCGGTCGTCCGGTGGGGGGTCGGAGACCGTTGTGGCCGGCGCCCCGGCTGAGGCGGAGGTCGGGCCGACCGCCGCGCCGGGTGCCAAGAGCGAGCCTCGGGGGTCGCTGCGGCGGCGGCTGGGCGGGGTCGTGGTCCTGCTGGTCCTCGCGCTGCTGTTCGTCCTGCCCTGGTGGACGCTGTTCGCTTCCGGTGCCGACTGGCCGCTGCCGGTCTTCGTGGGCGGCACGGTGGTCTTCGCCTGCTGGCTGGTCTCCTTCCCGTTCCTGATGGCCGCGGGGCACGGGCACCGGCGGGTCGACCGGGCGGCTCGCGTCGCGGACAGCACCCTCGGGGTGGTCTGGGTGCTGTTCACCTGGTCGGTGCTGGGCGGTCTGGCGCACCTGGTGCTGATCGGGCTCGGTGTCGGCGGGCCCGACCGGGCCAGGAGCGTCGCCCTGACCGTTGCCGTGGTCTCCGCCGGGCTGCTGGCCTGGGGGCATCACGAGGCCATGCGCGTACCCCGGGTGAAGCGGCTGGACGTCCATGTCCCGCGGCTCGGGGGCGGTCTGGACGGGGCTCAGGTCGTCGTGCTGGCCGACACCCATTTCGGGCCGATCGACCGGGCGGGCTGGTCGGCGCGGGTCGCCGAGGCCGTCAACGCGCTCGACCCGGACGTCGTGGTCCACGCGGGCGACATCGCCGACGGCACCCCCGCCCAGCGCCGGGAGCAGTCCGCGCCGCTCGGGACGATCCGGTCACGGCTGGCGAAGGTCTACGTCACGGGGAACCACGAGTACTTCGGCGAGGCTCAGGGCTGGCTGGACCGCATGGCGGAACTGGGCTGGGAACCGCTGCACAACCGCCATGTCGTGGTGGAGCGCGGCGGCGACTTCCTCGTCCTCGCGGGCGTGGACGATGTGACCGCGGAGTCCTCCGGCCTGGCCGGGCACCGCGCGAACCTGCTCGGCGCGCTGGCGGGGGCCGACCCGGACCGGCCGGTCCTGCTCGTCGCCCACCAGCCCAAGTACGTCCGGCAGGCCGCTGCCGCCGGCATCGACCTCCAGGTCTCCGGGCACACCCACGGCGGCCAGATCTGGCCGTTCAACTTCCTCGTCCGGATCGATCAGCCGGTGGTGCACGGGCTGAGCCGGCACGGCGAGCGGACGCAGCTCTACACCAGCCGGGGCGCCGGCTTCTGGGGGCCGCCCTTCCGGGTCTTCGCGCCGAGCGAGATCACGCTGCTCACCTTGCGGTCGGGCGGCGAGCCGGCCACGGCGGAGCGCGGCGGGGACACGACCGGGGACGGCACGGACTCCGGGGCAAGCACGGATGTCGCGGACGGCACGGACGTCGGCGACAGCTGAACCGGCCGCCTCCGACGGCAAACCTCCCCGACCGCCCGGCCGCAGCCGCGCCGGGGGCTCGTCGCAGTACGCACCGGCTTGTGCGGCGCGCGATCCGTCCGTGCACCAAACGAAGCGCCACGCGCCGGTGTGCGGACCGCCCGCAGCCGCGAGGGTTTGCTGACATGACGTCAAGAAGCTTGACCCACAAGCGAGTTGAGGGCCGGACGAACGCGAGGTGGCGACGCCGGTTGGCCGCGGCGCTGATCGGCGCCGCCGTGCTGGCCGCGGGATCGCTGGCCGGGATCGGGCCGGCCGAGGCCAACGCGCCCGGGCACCCCGGCATACCGAGCCCGCCGACGACGGTGTTCACCGAGGACTTCGAGAACGGCCAGGGCGCGGCGGTGACGACCCTGCCCGACTACACCGGAGCCGCGCCGCTGGCCGAGACGTATACGGCCGATCCGGCCTGGCTGACCTCCTGCAACGGTCTGCTCGTCTCGGAACAGGCCCCCGCGTCTCCCCCGTCCGGCGTGTACTGCGGCAGCTACTGGGCCGCGAACAAGCAGATGGCCGCCGCGCTGGGCACCTGGGCGGGCGGCGACGCGACCACCAACCACTCGCTCACCGCCTACACTTCGGGCGATCCGGGCGCTGGCCGCACCGAGTTGCAGACCGTGCGGCCGATCCCGCTGAGCTCGGACAGCCGGTTCCTCACCTTCTCGGTGGACGCGGCGGCCCAGAACTGCTTCGCCAACCACCCGTTGCTCGCCTTCTACCTGCTCGACGCCGGCAGCGCGCGCGCCGCGTTCAGCTCGCCCATCGACCCCTGCCAGAATCCGGGCACGGTCATCGGCGGCACCTCGGTGGGCACGTACGCCAGCAACGGCTCGGTGCTGTTCACCGGCGACTCGGCCGGCATCCGGCTGGTCAACGAGCAGGCCAGCGGCGGCGGCAACGACGGCGCGATCGACAACGTCCGCCTGCTGGACGCCACTCCGCAACTCGACCAGGGCTTCGGGCCGACTCAGCTGCCCGTGGGCGCGCCCACCACGCTGACCTTCACGATCACCAACACCAGCGAACTCGCCGCCAAGGACGGCTGGTCCTTCACCGCGCGGTTGCCCGCCGGCCTGCGACTCGACGGCGGCAGCGCCGCCACCAGCTGCGGGTCCGGTACGGCCACCGCGGACGCCGCGAACGGCTCGGTGACCGTGCGCGGCGACCTGGGCGCCGGGCAGCAGGACTGCACCGCCACGGTCCGGGTCACCTCCATCACCGGCGGCACCTACCAGGTGTGCGGCTCGGCGATCACCGACGCGGTCGGCCTCGACCTGCCCGGCTGCGCCTCGGTGACCTTCACCGCGCCCGTCTTCGACGCGCGCTCCCACGGCGTACGGCTCACCTCGCCGCTGCTCGGCATCGGCCCGCTGGCCGCGTCCGCCCACTCCTGCACGCCGCTGCCGGGCGACGACAGCCACTCCGTGCTCAGCGCCGGACTCGGCAGCCTCGGCGGCCTCGGCGTGCTGACCACCGACGCTTCCGGCACCGTCGACGCGGACGGTGCCCGTACCGCCGCGGCCCACGCCCAAGTCAGCGGGATCAATCTGCTCGGCGGCCTGATCTCCGCCGACCTCGTCGGCACCTCCGCCCAGGCACGGCAGCCGCTCACCGGCACCGGACCGGGCGCGATCACCCTGACCGGCGCGACCGCGCTGACCAACCTGCGCGTCGCCGGGGTGGCCGTCGCCGCCGACACGGCGCCGAACACCACCATCGGTCTGCCGCTGGTCGGCTCACTGGTCGTCAATCAGCAGACCACCATCGCGGGCGGCAAGGGCATCACCGTCACCGCGCTCTCGCTGACCCTCCTCACCGGGGTCCACGTCACCATCGCCCAGAGCACCGCGGCCCTGCTCACGACCACGGACACCTGCCCCGCGTCCTGACCCCGCACCCGCGCAAGGGACTCAACTCCGCTCGCGGCCCCACGTCTGGAGGGCGTAGGGCCGCCCTTTCTCCTCCCCCGTGATCAGCGGCACGTCGAGCAGGAGGAAGCCCGCCCTGGTGGCGACGGCCACGCTGGCGGTGTTCTCGGCCTCCACCTCCAGGATCACCCGTTCCGCGCCGAGCTGCTCGAAGGCGTACGCGGCCAGCACCCGCACCGCGCGCGCCGCCAGCCCCTGGCCTCGGTGGGCCGGGCCGACCACGTAACCGATCTCCGTACCCTCGGGCGCACGCCGCACCATCACCTCGCCGAGGGGTGCGCGGCCGTCCACGGTGATGGCGAGCAGGACGGCCGTGCCCTCCGCCCGCAACTGCCGGTCCCGGTCCAGCCGTACGCGGGCGGCCGTCGCGTCGAAGGGGGAGACGATCGGCGTCCAGTACGCGATGTCCGGGTGGTCGAACAGCTCCGGCATCGCGCCCAGGTCCGCCTCGGTCCAGTCGCGCAGGACGAGCCCTTCCCCCGTGAGCTCGATCCGCTCGGGAAAGGGCGACGCGGTGCTGCTCATGCGGGACTCCTCCTGGCCTGTTCGGAACGAGGCAGGATAACCGCGGGCAGCCAGGCCGGGCGCGCCGCCGGGGGCATCTCATGGCGACGGGCGTGCGGGTCGGGGATGGTCGTCCCCCGACCCGTACGCCCGCACGCCCGGCTGGCCGGTACGCCGTATCCGGCCCGCGCGCTTCGACGACCGGTGAGCGCGAACCGGTCAGCGGGAACCGGTCAGCACCGCTCCGGACCATATGTCGACCACGACCTGCTGCCGCGCCGTGCGCGCCGCCACCGCGCGGCCCGCGTAATTGCGGTCGACCTGCGCCGCCTCGGCCGCGCTCGGCTTGGCGTTGGTGCAGGCCGTGCCGGGGCCGTGCCCGGACATCAGCTCCGAGCAGGGCCCGGTGTAGTGGTCGGGCAGCCCGAGGATGTGCCCGGTCTCGTGCGCGGTGATCCGGGTCACGTCGTATCCCTCGTCAACCGCTTCCTGGCCCAGCTGCACCTGCCCCTTCCCGCCGCCCGGGAGGATCGGGCCCAGGGTCGTCTGCGGCCAGCCGGTGGTCGCCTTGTAGACGAAGTTGGCGGAGGCGCGCGAGCTGGCCGGCTGCAGGTGGACGTTGTGCACCGCGTTGTTCCAGTTCTGCACGCCCAGCGTGATCGCGCTCGCCCACTGCCCCGCTTGACTGGCGTCGTAGGTCAGGGTGACCACCGCCGCGCTCGCCTGCGGCGCGGATTGCGCCGAAGCGACCCCGGATGTGACCCCCAGCATGGCCGGGATCAGCGCCGCCATCGCGACTATTCGCTTGATCATGAGACTCGTGCACCCCCTCGGCATCAGTTGTCCTAGGAGCCACAAGAGCACCACGCCAGGAACGGGCTCCACAAGTACCCGGCTGTCAAAAGGCTTTGAATGAGCTTTGCCGTCGCCCGTGCCGAGCGGGGAGCGGGTCGGCGAGGACGTCGTCGAACCACGTCCGGCGGTGGAGCCCGGACCGCGCGGCGGCGTCAGTCGTCCTTGGTCGGTCGTCCTCGGTCAGTCGTCCTCGGTCAGTCGTCCTCGGTGGGTTCGATCGGGTGCCCCGCCGCCCGGTGCGGACGGCGGGGCACCGCGCTCAGCGCGCCACGGTCCAGACGAAGGTGGCCGTACCCGAGACTCCCCGGGTGTCCGCGGCCGTCACCGTCACCGTGTACGTCCCCGGGGTGGCGCTGGATCCGGAGACCGTGCCGTTCGCCGCGATCGTGATGCCGGGCGGCAGCCCGCTCGCGGTGAAGGTGAGGGCCTGCGAGGTGTCGGAATCCACCGCCTGGACGGCGAAGGAGACCGCCTTGCCCTTCGGGCTGCTGTAGCCGAAGGGGTTGACCACGCCGACCGTCTCCGCGCCCGGCACGCCCGAGTTCGCGGTGACGTTCGCGCTGACCGCCGTGTTGGTCAGTGAGACGCCCGCACCCGAGGCACCGGCCGCGATCTGCCCGGTCAGCGTGTGGGCCAGGCTGGTCGAGCCGGTCAGCGGCAGGCTGTTGGACGCGTCCCCGACCTTGATCGAGTACCCGCCCGCCGCGGCCTCCCACTGGTTGTCCGCCGCCGACCAGGAGGCCAGGTCGTGGACGGTCAGCGGGAAGGTGACCGTCGCGCTCTGCCCGGGGTTGAGCATGACGCGCTGGAAACCGCCCAACTGCTCCGGCGGGTCCTGGCTGGCGGCCGGGTCGCCGACGTACAGCTGCGCCACGTCCGCGCCGGCCACCGAGCCGGTGTTGGTGACCGTCGCGGTCACCGACGCCGTGCCGTTGGCGTTGAAGGCGCCGACATTGAGGTTGGAGTAGGAGAACTTCGTGTAGGACAGGCCGAAGCCGAACGGGAAGGCCGGGGTGATGTTCTGCGACTGGTACCAGCGGTAGCCGATGTCCACGCCCTCGCTGTAGACCGGCCCGGTCGGGGTGCCCGGCCACTGCGCGGTGGTCTGGGCCGGGACCTGGCTCAGGCTGCCCGGGAAGGTGACCGGCAGTTTGCCGGACGGGTTGACGGCGCCGAAGATCAGCGCGGCGGTGGCGGCGCCGGTCTCCCCTCCGCCGTACCAGTTCTCGAAGACGCCCGCGACGTTGTTCAGCCACGGCATGACCACCGGCGAACCGCTGTTGATCACCACGACGGTGTGCGGGTTCACCGCGGCCACGTCGTTGATCATCGTCTCGTCCGCACTGGACAGATTGAGCGTGGCCAGGTCGCTCTCCTCGCCCTCCGGCGCGCTGACGTAGACGATCGCGTCGGTCGCGGCCTGGGCCGCGGCGACCGCCTGCGGGATGTCGGCGGTGCCGTTGTCGTCGCCCGCGGTGTAGGTGACCTTGGCGTTCGGCCCGATTGCGTTCTGGATACCGGTCAGCGGCCAGACGGTGTTCGAGCTGTCGACTCCGCCGCTGCCGCCGCCGGCGAGTTCGACGCCGGCGCCGCCGTCGGTGCCGATCACCGCGATGGAGCCGGTCATGTTCGGGTTGAGGGGCAGCAGGCCGTTGTTCTTCAGCAGCACCGTGCCCTCCTCGCCGAGCTTCAGCGCGGTCTGCTGGTGCGCCGCGGTGGTGACGGTGGCGGCGAGCGAGCCCGTCGGCGCGTTGTCGAACAGGCCGAAGGCGAACATCTGGGTCAGGATCCTGGCCACGACGGCGTTCAGGGTCGCCTGCTTCAGCGTCCCGGCTGTGAGGGCGGCGGACACGTCGCTCGCGTCGGAGAACGGCATCGCTATGTCCATCCCGCCCACGGCGTCCGCGACGGCGTTGCCCGCCGCACCCCAGTCGGAGACGACGAAGCCGCCGTAGTTCGCCTGCTCGTTCAGGCCGTCCTGCAGCATGTCCGCGTTCGCGCAGGAGGGGGCGCCGTTGACGACGGCGTAGGAGCACATCACCGAGCCCGGTGCCGACTGCTCGATGGCGGTCTGGAAGGGCGCCAGGTAGAGCTCTTCGAGCGCCTTCTGGCTGACCGTCTCATTGTCGCCGCCGTTCGGATACCGCTCCTGGTCGTAGGCGGCGGCGTGCTTGACCTCGGCCATCACGCCCTGGCTCTGCAGACCCTGCACCTCCGCCGAGGTGATCTGCCCGGCCAGGTACGGGTCCTCGCCGTAGGTCTCGTAGGTACGGCCCCAGCGCGGGTCGCGCACCAGATTGGTCGTCGGGCCGAGCGAGACGTTCGCGCCCTTGCCGGCGAACTCGGCGCCCTTGGCGGCCCCTTCCTGGCCGATCAGGGCCGGGTCCCAGGTCGCGGCGGCGTTCTCGCCGTCGGGGAAGGCCGTCACGCCGCCGTTCCCGTCACCGACTCCGGACGGGCCGTCCTCCAGGTTCAACGACGGGATGCACAGGTTCGGGATGCCGGCGACCTGCCCGATGTACGCCGAACTGCCGTCGCCGGAGGCCAGCGTGACCTCTTCGGACTGGTCCATGGTGTTGAGCACCTGCTGGACCCGCTGGGCGACCGGTGCGGTGGAACCGACCCAGGAGCAGACCCCGTTGCCGCCGTTGCCGTTGCCGCCGGTGACCGGGGCCACGGTGGTCAGGCCGTAGACGGCGAGCTCGAAGACCGAGTAGCCGAACGTGGTGCCGCGGGCCGTACCGTACATCCGGACATAGCGGGCGGTCACCGAGGCGGTGATCGTCTGGCTCCCGCCGGTGCCGGTCGTCGTGGAGTAGATCGAGTTCCAGGTCGCGTTGTCGTCGGACACCTGGACCTGGAAAGCCTTGCCGTAGGCCGCCTCCCAGAGGAGTCCCACGGCGCAGATCTGCTGCCGGGAGCCGAGGTCGACCTCCAGCCACTGCGGGTCGGCGGCCGCGCTGGACCAGCGGCTGCCCGGGTCGCCGTCGGTGGCGTCGGACGCCGGGTAGTCGGTGGCGTCCTGGGTCGAGGAGGCCGTGGTCGGCTCGTCCAGCGCGAGGTCCTGCGTACCGCAGTACTCGGTCGGCCCTGTGCCTCCCCCGGTGCCTCCGCCGCCCCCACCTCCGCCGCCGTCCGAGCCCTGGGTGAAGGCGAGGTAGTGGAAGTTCCAGCCGTTGGAGTCCTGGTCGACGGTGAGCGTCTGCTGACCGGCCGCGAGAGTGACGCTGGCGGTGACCGTGGTCCACGTCTCGTAGCCGCCCGTGTTCGGGACGGCGACCGCGCCGGTCAGGTTCGTGCCGGCGGAGTTGGCGATGTGCAGCGCGTCGGTGACGGCGTACGGCGAGGCCACCCGGAGACTGACGGTGTAGATCCCGGCGGTGGCGACTTGGACGGTGTACTTGAACCACTGTCCGGCCGTGATCCAGCCCATGTCGTAGGCACCCCCGGCCGCGGCGGTGTCCTGCGTGTCGGCGGTGTTCTCCAGGTCGACGCCGTCCGAACGGTAGCTGTTGGCACTGCCGTTGGCGGCGACGACGCTGTACGCCACACCCTGGCCGCCGGTGTCGTAGTTCGCCGCCTGGACCGTGCCGGGCACCGGGGCGGGCGTACCGCCGAAGGGCTGTTCGCCGCTCGGGCCGGTGCCTCCTCCGCCGCCGCCTGAGCCCTGCGTGAAGGCCAAGTAGTGGAAGTTCCAGCCGTTGGAGTCCTGGTCGACGGTGAGCGTCTGCTGACCGGCCGCGAGAGTGACGCTGGCGGTGACCGTGGTCCAGGTCTCGTAGCCGCCGGTGTTGGGCACCGCGACCGCGCCGGTCAGATTGGTGCCGGCGGAGTTGGCGATGTGCAGCGCGTCGGTGATGCCGTACGGGGAGGCCACGCGGAAGGCGACGCTGTAGTTTCCGGCGGTGGCGACTTGGACGGTGTACTTGAACCACTGTCCGGCGGTGATCCAACCGACGTCGTACGCGCCGCCGGCCGGGGTGGTGTCCTGTGTGTCGGCGGTGTTCTCCAGGTCAACGCCGTCCGAACGGTAGCTGTTGGCACTGCCGTTGGCGGTGACGACGCTGTACGCCACACCCTGGCCGCCCGTGTCGTAGTTCGCCGCCTGGACCGTGCCGGGCACGGGGGCGGGCGTACCGCCGAAGGCGGCTTCGGCGGCGGCGTAGGCCGAGGAGTGCACACCGGCCAGCGACAGGGCGGACAGGGCCGCGACCAAGAGCAGTGCGCGGAAGGTGGGTCGGCGGCGGGTCGGTCGCGGTCTGCCGCGCGCGGGCGCCGGCGGACGCAGGAGAGGGAGCAGCCTCATTGCATTCCCTTTCGGTTGTCGGTTCTTCTTCTCGGGCGCCGGACCGCCCGGGCCGGTCGGCGGGTGGGGCGGTGGGGCGACCGGCCCGGGCGGGGCCGGATTCCACGAGCGGACGTCCGCGCCCGGCTCGGGGGCAGGGCACGGCAGGGCACGGCAGGGCACGGCAGGGCACGGCAGGGCGGGGCATGGCGGAACTGAGCGCCAGGAAGCGGCAGTTCAGCGCGTCATATGGCGTTCCGCGAACCATGGAGAGTGTCCCCCGGGCAGGCCGAGGACGATGGGAGAGCGCTCTCCAAGGTTGCGTCAAAACTCGGCAACGGCCGAAGAAGCGGACCCCGCCGCACCAGGTTCGCCGCTCCCGCGACCTGCCGCGCGGCCCGGTTGTCCGTCGCGACCGAACCGGTCGTCGAGGCACTCGTGCGCCCGGCGCAGCAGAACCGGCGCGCCTAGGGCGAGTTACCCCGTCTGGTCAGAAGCC
Organism: Streptomyces polygonati; assembly: GCF_042650325.1. NCBI lineage: Bacteria > Bacillati > Actinomycetota > Actinomycetes > Kitasatosporales > Streptomycetaceae > Streptomyces > Streptomyces polygonati. Next base: position 66,098 of record NZ_JBHSBB010000014.1, read on the forward strand.
CCGACCCGGGGCAGCCGTTGGGCAGAGCGGGCCCGCTCCTCCTCAATCACCCCGCGGTCGGGGGATCATGGGCCAGAGGGCATGACGCGGCAAGGACCCGGCAGTGGGCTCAGGTCTCCTCGCGGACCCCGACTCCGAGGTGCGAGCCTAAGCACTCCTCGGGCGTCACACCTCCACACCGCTCTCGGCCGCTGATTTCGCCGGGCTACCGGACGACAGGCACCGGGAACGCGCCGGTCCCCGCCGACCCTGATCCGGTCCGGAGTCGCGGACGGTCAAAGCTTCCAGGCGACGCAAAGTTCCTCAAGAAGAGCGTCCTGCCGCTTCCGCAGGGTGAGCGGAGTCCACTCCCGGGTGCGCAGAACCTGGGTGGTCAGGGCGAAGTTGACGACGCCGAGTCTTCCGGTGAAGTAGCGCCCCTTCTTCGTGACGAAGTCGTAGTTCTGGGCCTGCGAGTTCTTGTACCGGTTGAGGAGCACCAGGTTGGCCAGCCGGTTGGTCCAGAACTGACGCTCCTCGTCGGTGAAATCGGCCAGCCACTGCGAGCCGCGCTTGGGGTTCTGCGGCAGGACGTGCTCGACCGTGATCAACGGGTGGGAGTAGACGACGCCGGAGCCCTCGACGAGTACTTCGTCCAGCCTGAGCAGTATGTACTTGCGTGTCTTGACGTCCAGGTACACGGGCCCTTCGAGGCGTTCCCGCGTGGCGGCGCGCTCCTCTTCCGTGAGCTGGAGCGAAGGTGAGTCCAAGCCGCGGCCTCGGTCGAGTTCACGCAGCAGCTCGGCGTATCGCTGGACCCGCTTGGTCGTGTACATCCGCCGGATGAACATGCTGGCCGACAGGCGCTCCAGCGCCCGAAGGAAGCTGTTGAGCCATTGCGGATCGTTTCCATGCGTCCGCAGCGCCCACAGGGCGGACGGGCGCCAGTCATTGTTGTCGATCTGTGCCAACCGCCTGAACCACGCGTTGACCTGGTCGGCGCCCGTGTCGGCATCGTAGCGGTGGTCGCGCATCTGAACGTAGGCGTTGGCGTACGGCACGAGTACGTCATCGACGAAGAGTTGCGCCTTGCCGGGCAGGAAATGGGGCTCCAGCACCTGTCGGGGAAACTCCTTGAGCAACTCCGCTTTGGCCCGCTCCTTGGCATAGATCATACGAAGGTGCAAGAACAGCTCGGCGAAGTCATCACGGCCCAGGGCCTGTTCGGCGTCCTCCCACTTGGCGGCGGCGGTGTCCGCGGCTTCTCCCTCGCCGAGGTCGCCGATGATCTGGGATTTGAAGATATCGGCTGGCGTGAGGTCGAGCCCGCGCGAGTTCATCACGCTGAAAATCCGGTGGGCGCTGCTGAGATCGGGGGTGCTCACGACGACAAGGAAGGTCCGCACGATCATCATCTGCACGAGTTCCAGCCGCCGTTCGGCGGTCCACCCGGACAACTCCGCCGCCAAAGCGTTCGTGTTGTCCCGGATGGCCCTCTGCGCGTCGGTCTTCAGCTCTCCCGTCGAGAGGCCGGACAACGAGAGCGTCGCGCCCTTCGTCTGCACATGGTCGCGGAAGAACTCGGCATCCTTGGGACGCAAGGTCAAACGAGGCTTCGCCGACAACCCCTTGGAGATCTTGCCCGGTTCGCGGACGGCCGCGTCCAGTTCGGCCCGCAGCGCGGGATCTTCGGCCAGGTCACGCAGCACCGCCAGCAGGATGGTGAGCGTGGTGAGCCGCTGCTGCCCGTCAATCACCTGGGCGACCGAGTCCGACGGCTGCTTCACAAGGACGATGGAGCCAAGGAAGTACGGTTCCTCGGCGCCTCCGTCCAACGCCTCGGTCAGATCGGACAACAGCTGCTGGGCCTGCTCGACCTCCCATGCGTAGGGCCGCTGGTACTGAGGAATACGGAAGTCGTAGTCGCTGCAGAACACCTTGTCCAGGGGCATTTCATGGGCTTCGAGCTGCTTCATGCGTCCATCGTTCCGCGACGCCGGAAGCCGTGTGGGCGGAACGTGGAAGCTGCCGGGCCCGATTCGCGGTCGGGCGCCGGATATACACTCCCGCAGGGTCGGCCGCCTGTTCGCGGTCGGCTGTCGAGACCGGGCGCTGGTCGGCGCCGAGTGTGAGCGCGGGGGCCCCTGGTGAGTGATCCGATCATCGTCGCAGGCGCGGGTCCGGTCGGGCTGACGGTCGCGGGGGAGTTGGCCCGTCGCGGGGTGCCGGTGCGGATCTTCGATCGTTTGGCCGCGCCCACCGGTCAGTCGCGGGCCGTGCTGGTGCACGCGCGCAGCCTGGAGCTGATGGAGCGCGGCGGAGTCGTCGGGGAGGTCCTCGCGTCGGGTGTCCGTACGGACGCCATGGAGCTGCGCGCCGACGGGGAGACGGTCGCTCGGATCGAACTGGGCCTGGTGGACAGCCCGTACCCGTACTCCGTGACCATCGCCCAGACGGAGACGGAACGCATCCTCACCGAGGCCCTGGCCGGGCACGGCGTCGCCGTGGAGCGGGAACGTACGGTGACCGCGCTGGAGCAGGACGGCGGCGGGGTGCGGGTGACCGTGCGCCACGCCGACGGGCGCGAAGAAGTGGTCGCGGGCGCGTGGTTGGTGGGCGCGGACGGTGGGCACAGCGACGTACGGCGCCTGGTCGGCAGCGCGCTGGCCGGGTCGTTCAAGGGTGAGCGGTTCCTGATGGGCGATGTCGACGCCGAGCACGGTTTCGACCCGCACACCATGTACACCTTCTTCTCGGCGCACGACGGTCCGCTGCTGGTCTTCCCGATGAAGGACGGCAGGATGCGGCTCATCGCGCAGATCCCGACCACGGCGGACGGGCCGGCCACCCAGGAGTGGCTGCAGCGGGTGGCCGACGAGCGCAGCGACAGCCGAATAGCGATCCAGCACTCACGGTGGCTGACGACCTTCGACATCCACCACGCCCAGGTGCCGCGGTACCGCATCGGGCGCGTCTTCCTCGCCGGTGACGCCGCGCACGTGCACAGTCCGGCCGGCGGTCAGGGCATGAACACCGGCATGCAGGACGCCTTCAACCTCGGCTGGAAGCTGGCGCTCGCCGAGGCGGGGCAGGCGAACGCGGCCCTGCTGGACAGCTACCACGCCGAGCGCCACCCCGTCGGGGCCAAGGTCATCGAGTTCACCACCGCTCTGACGAACGTCGGCACGCTCTCCAACCCTGTCGCGCAGAGGCTGCGCAACCGGGTGATGCACGCGGTGACCGCGCTCGCGCCGGTCCGCCTGGCGATGGCCGACAAGGTCGAGGAGACCGTCTTGTCCTATCGGGGCAGCCCCGTCGTCGTCGGGGCGGCCGGTCGCTCGCCGATCAGCGGGGGCGATCACCTGCCCGTCGCCGACCCCGCGCTGCGCGCCGTGCTCGCGCCCGAGCACGGGCATGTCCTGCTCACCCTGGCGCCCGACGGCGCGGTGCCCGCTCCCCACGCCTCCCGTTACGGATTCGGCGTGCGGCAGATCCTCGTCAGCGCGGCCGGCGCGCCCGTGAACGGCTACGACGCGGTGGTCGCAGACCCGGGCGGGGCGACAGCCGCCCGCTGCGGGCTGCCGCGCGGCGGGCGGGTCATGCTCCGCCCGGACGGATATGTGGGCGCGGTGGCGACCTTCGAGGACGAGGGGCCCCTGGACGCCTACGGGGATCTGCTCTCGTCCTGAGGCCGCTCGTCCGCGTTCGCCCGGGCGGGCTCAGTGGGCCCGGTCCGGCTCGGACTGCCTCCCCCAGCCGTACGGGCGCGGCAGAGCCGTATGCGGCGCGCGCCCGGCCGTGGCGCCAGGCCGTCGCGTACGTGGCGCCAAGCCCGCGCCCGGGTGGTGCCACCATGGCACCACCACAACGCCACCATAGGCGCCCAGCCTCTCGACCACGGCGCCACAGCACCCCCATTCACGGGATAACCCCAGCTCAGCCGGGCAGACGCCAAACAGGAGCCAATCTGGCTCGCCATGGCGCCATGGATGTGCCATCATGGCGCCATGGACCTCACGCCCTACGTCGACAACCTCCGGCAAGAGCTGGCCGTCGCCGCGGACGCCGGCGGCGACGACGCCCGCGCCCTCGCCGAACGACTCACCGCCCCGCTGGAGTCCGCCGCCCGCCTGACCCTGCTCAACGCGCTGTCCGCCGCCATGAGCGAGGTCACCCGGGAGCTGGCGCCGGGCTCGGTCGACGTACGACTGCGCGGGCTGGAACCGGAGTTCGTGGTGACTCCGCCGCCCGCCCCCGAGCCGTTCCGGGAGCCGCGGGAGGCCTGGGAGGCGGCCCCCGCCCCCGCGTCCGCCACCCCGCCGCCGCCTTTCGCGGACGACGACGGCGCCATGGCGCGGATCAACTTCCGCCTCCCGGCCCACCTCAAGGCCCGCGCCGAGAGCACCGCGGCGGAGGAAGGCCTGTCGGTCAACGCCTGGCTGGTGCGGGCCGTGTCCACCGCCCTCGACGGCGGGGAGCGCGCGAACCCTCCGGGCCGCGCCAAGGACTCGGGCGGCCGGGGCTTCACCGGCTGGGTCCGCTAGGCCGTGTCTGACAAATAGCGCCGTCCGCCCGTAGGGCGGGTCCCGCGGCGTCCCTAGGCGGCGGGCCCGCCCCGCCCCACCTTCACCGGCGGGATCGCCGATCCCGCCGCCGCATCACTCGACACCCGCCTCACCAGCGGGATCACCCACCAAGCCAAGAGGACGGAACAGTCATGCCTTCTTTCGAGACCCCCGAACCGATCTCCGCCATCCTTGAGTTGGACTCCGGCACCGCCCGTATCAGCGCGGGCAAGCGCACCGACACGGTGGTGGAGGTGCTGCCGAGCAACGGATCGGACGACAACGACGTACGCGCCGTGCAGCAGACCGAGGTCACCTGCTCGGGCGGCCGCCTCACCATCAGGACGCCCAAGAAGCGGTCGCTGTTCGGCCGGCCGGGCTCCATCGTGGTCAGCGTCGAACTGCCCGCCGGGTCCGATGTCCGGGGCAGCTCGGCCATGGGCAGCTTCTCCTGCGAGGGCCGCCTCGGGGATGTCACACTCAAGTCCTCGCTCGGCGACCTCCAGGTGGACGAGGTGGCCGGCGCCAGCCTCAGGACCGATCACGGCGACATCCGGCTGGCCCGCTCGGCCGGGGACATCGAGGTCGTCGGCTCGGGGCGGATCGAGATCGGCACCGTCGCCGGCAGCGCGACCGTCAAGAACGGCAACGGCGGGACCAAGGTCGGCGAGGTCCTCGGCGATCTGAAGGCCAACGCGGCCAACGGCGACGTCTCCGTCGGCGTCGCGCACGGCAGTGTCGGCGCCAAGTGCGCCAACGGCCGGGTCGAGGTCGGCGTCGCCCACGCCGGGGTCGACGCGGTGTCCTCCAACGGCGGCATCCGCGTCGGCGACGTCACCCGCGGCCGTGTCGACCTGCGCACCTCCGTCGGCGACCTGGAAGTGGGCATCCACGAGGGCACCGCCGCCTGGCTCGACCTGAACCCCAAGTACGGCACGGTACGCAACTCGCTGGGCTCCGCCGCCGGCCCCGGGGACTCCGAGGAGACCGTCGAGGTGCACGCCCGGACCTCGGCCGGCGACATCGTCATCCGCCGCGCCTGACCCCGCCTGACCCCGCGTGCCCCGACTCCCGCACCACCCCCCACCCCCCGGCCCCCCGACCCCCCGACCCCCCGACCCCCCGGAAGGAAAGCGGCATGACTGCCAGCCAGGTATCCGCGCCGATCGCCGTGAGCGCCACGGCGCCGGCGATCACCGCCACCGGACTGCGCAAGTCCTACGGCGACAAGGCCGTACTCGACGGCATCGACCTGGACATCGCCGAAGGCACCGTCTTCGCCCTGCTCGGCCCCAACGGCGCCGGCAAGACCACCGCCGTCAAGATCCTCTCCACCCTGATCACCGCCGACCCCGGCTCGGGCCCGATCCGGGTCGGCGGCCACGACCTGGCCGCCGACCCGCAGGCGGTGCGGGCCGCGATCGGCGTCACCGGGCAGTTCTCCGCCGTCGACGGCCTGATCACCGGCGAGGAGAACATGCTCCTCATGGCCGACCTGCACCACCTCGGCCGCCGCGAGGGCCGCCGCACCGCCGCCGAGCTGCTGGAGCGCTTCGACCTGGCGGACGCCGCGAAGAAGCCCGCCGCCACCTACTCCGGCGGCATGAAGCGCCGCCTCGACCTCGCCATGACCCTGGTCGGCGACCCGCGGATCATCTTCCTCGACGAGCCGACCACCGGCCTCGACCCGCGCAGCCGCCACACCATGTGGGGGATCGTCCGCGCGCTGGTCGCCGGCGGCGTCACCGTCTTCCTCACCACCCAGTATCTGGAGGAGGCCGACGAACTCGCCGACCGTATAGCGGTCCTGAGCGACGGCAGGATCGCCGCCCAGGGCACCGCCGCCGAGCTGAAGCGGCTCATCCCCGGCGGCCATGTGCGGCTGCGCTTCGACGATCCGGTCGCGTACCGGTCCGCCGCCGGCGCCCTGCGCGAGGTCGCCCTGGACGACGAGACCCTGTCGCTGCGGATCCCCAGCGACGGCAGCCAGCGCGAGCTGCGCTCCCTCCTCGGCCGGCTGGAGTCGGCCGGCGTCGAGGCGGACGAGCTGACCGTGCACACCCCCGACCTCGACGACGTGTTCTTCGCCCCGACCGGCGGTGCCGGCATCCCCGACCAGCCCAAGGAGACAGCCAGATGAGCGCGCTCGCCCTCGCCGTACGCGACTCGAACACCATGCTGCGCCGCAACCTCCTGCACGCGCGGCGCTACCCGTCCCTCACCCTGAACCTGCTGCTCACACCGGTCGTCCTGCTGCTGCTCTTCGTCTACGTCTTCGGCGACGTGATGAGCGCGGGCATCGGCGGCGGCGGCGCGGACCGTTCCGCGTACATCGCCTATATCGTCCCCGGCATCCTGATGATGACCATCGGCGGGACCGTCGTCGGGGCCGCGGTGTCCGTCTCCACCGACATGACGGAGGGGGTCATCGCGCGCTTCCGCACGATGGCGATCCACCGCGACTCGGTGATCGTCGGACACGTCGTCGGCAGCGTGGTGCAGTCGCTCGCCAGTGTCGTCCTCGTCGGTGCCGTCGCCGTGGCCATCGGCTTCCGGTCCGCCGGCGCCACGGCCCTGGAGTGGCTGGCGGCCTTCGGGCTGCTCGCACTGGTCGCCCTGGCGCTCACCTGGATCGCGGTCGGCATGGGCATGGCCAGCCCGAATGCCGAGGCCGCCAGTAACAACGCGATGCCGCTGATCGTCCTCCCGCTCATCTCCAGTGCCTTCGTCCCGGTGGGGTCCATGCCCGGCTGGTTCCAGCCGATCGCCGAGTACCAGCCGTTCACCCCGGCCATCGAGACCCTGCGCGGCCTGCTGCTCGGCACCGCGATCGGCGACAACTGGTGGCTCGCGATCCTCTGGTGCGTCGGCCTGACCGCGCTCGGCTACCGCTGGTCGACGGCGTTGTTCGGCCGCGACCCGCGCTGAGCGCCGCTCGGGTCACCCCACCCGGTCGAGCTTGTCGATCTGGACCGCCTCGGCGAAGAAGACGCTCGCCGGAGCAGGACTGTCCTCCGCCGAAGTGCTGGCCGAGGTCCCCTCGGCGGGCCCGCCGCACCCGATCGCCCGCTCTTCCGTCATCGCCGCCTTCACCTCGGCCACCGCCAACGGCAGGAGCCTCGCCCTGGCGGACCCGCAGGTCCAGCAGGCGGCGGGCACCCTCGTCTCACCGATCAGCGCCGCCGGGAGCTTCACCGTCTCCTGGGCCGCCATGCCCTGACACCTGGTCCCGCCGGGTCACGGAGCACTGTTGATATCCTCGGCGTCGTCCGACCGCGCGGGCTCGCCGCGGCCGACGCGGTGCGTCGTAAGGCGGTAGGGGGTCGGCGTGAGTGATCTCAAGGCTGATACCGGACGGTTGAGGGAGTGCTCGCGGTCGTTGCAGCGCATCTACGACGAGTTCACCGGTCGGCCGAATCCGACCGAAGGCTACTCCGCGGCCGAGTTGGGCGACGCGCGGATCATGTCGGCGTTCGGGGACTTCGCGGACAACTGGCGGATCCACCGGGAACGTCTGGCGGAGCGTATCCGCACGCTCGGGGTGATCACCGAGGACGCCGCCACGTCCTATGAGGGCGTGGACGCCCAGTTGGCCGCGGCGTTGCGGAAGCAGGACGCGGACGCCGCACACGGGGGCGGCTTCGGGTGAGCCGGCCGCCGGCGCACGAATGGGCGGTGCTCGGCGAGAGCGGTGACCCGGTACCGGGCGATCCGGAGTCGGTGGCGCTGCTCGGACTGACGTTGCGCGACACCGCGGACGACATCCGGCGCGAGACCGGTGAGGTACAGGCGTTGGCGTCGGTGGAGTCGTGGACGTCGGACGCCGCGGGGCGCTTCCGGGACGCGGCGCGTGACACGGTGGACGACCTGCGCAAGGCGTTCCACCGTTATGACGAGGCCGCCGCGGCGATGGGCGTCGCCGTGCACGAGGGCAGCGACGCCGACTGGGCGAGCGCGCTGGCGCACGCGCAGGCCCTGTCGCTGAAGGCGTTGCGGGACGCGCAAGCGGCGGACGCCGACAGCAGCGCGGCCGGGCGGCACCTTCGGTCGCTGCCCGCGGGCACACCGAAGGACGACCCGGACGCGACGTCCGCGCGCAGCAAGCAGCGGGCGGCGCGGGAAGCGCTGGGCGCGGCCAAGCGGCTGCTGGCATCCGCCAAGCACCTGCGGGACCAGGCGGCGGAGGCCGCCGCCTCGCGCATCCACCGGGCGATCACGCACGACGGGATGCACGACAGCACCTGGGACAAGGTCAAGGACACCGCGGGGACGATCCTCTCGGACACCGGGCACGTCCTGGAGAACGTGGGCGAGACCGCGCTGTCCGACCTCGCGTCGCTCGGCAACGCGATGGCGCACGACGCCGGCGCGGTGGGCGAGGTGCTGACCGGTATCGGGCTGGCCACCCTGGGCGCCGGCGGCGAGATCGGCGGCGCGGCCCTCGACATCATCGGCGTCGGCGCCCTTCTCGGTGTTCCGGCCGGTGTGGTGTCGGCGGCCGCGATCGCCGGCGGGGTCGGCCTCATCGCGGCCGGCGGCGGCCGGCTGGCCATGGACGCGAGCGGTCCTGACCGCGTCGACCTGACGTCCGAGGGCACCGGTGGCGGTGCGGGCGGCGACTGGTCCGGCACGGAAACGTCGAAGGGCGAGCCGGAGCCGATCTCCGAGGAGGACCAGGCCCGTCACACGCAGCGCAAGTCGGAACTCTCCGGGCTGAATCGCACCAAGCAAGTCGCCGAGGTCCGCAGCGGCGTCACCGAGAACGGGCAGAAGTACAAGCCCGAGGGGAATGCCCTGAAGGGCGGCAAGCACGGCATCGACTGGAACGAGGGGCCGCAGCGGGCGAAGCAGACGGGTAATCCGCAGGGTAAATTCGGGAGCCCGGCCGACGTGGATTACGCGGTGCGGAAGGCCGCGCAACTCGGCCCTGAAAAGCAGGGGTTCTTCGATCTGCCGCCGGACAACGACTGCGTCGAATACCTGCCGGACGGAACCACGAGAAAACCGAACGCGCTGTACGTCAAGGTCCGCCCTGATGGTACGGTCCACGCGTACCCTTATACCAAATAGGCTGGTCATGGATTTCTGGATTCAGACGGGTTCGCCGGAGGCCCGCGACGTCCCCGGCGTCGTGGACAACATGCCGGAGGCGGTCGCGGAGATGTACCCCGCCGACACCGACCGCATGATCCTGTCCTGGAACGGCGTGCCCGTGTCGCTGGTGTACTGCGAGGACGTGCAGGTCATGGTGGACGACATCGCCGCGATGCTGGCGATGTTGGCGGAGGGCGGGGAGGGCACGGAAGGCACAGGAAAACCGGGATACGTCCGCTGGGGACCGTCCGGCTTCCAGGCGGAGTGGCGGATCGACCGCGACGGCGGCGACCTGGTCATCGACTCCCGTTGGGACAGCGTCGACTGGGGGCCCGCGGACCTGCTCAACGAGCGCGGCCGACTGGTGGTGCCGGCGGCGTATTTCCGCGGTCAGTGGCTGAAGGTGCTGCGCCTGCTCGTCGACGACATCACGGCGCGGTCCGTGGTCATGGAGGACACGCTCATCTTCGACCGGGTCCGTGCGGTGCTCGCCGCCGGAACACTGCCAGCGGCTTCCGCCGAACAGATCCGGAAAGGCGCCCGTATTCCGCAGGCCACCAATAGGACCGGTAGCGCCGAGAATACGGTGGAATTCCGGGCCGTCGCCGGAGAGAGCGCGGAATCCGGCCCGGTACTGTGGACGGTGGATTCCGCCGTCGCCCGCCTCTTCACCGGCCACGCCGCCCTGGTCTCGCGATTGCTCGGCGTCCCCTCCGGCATCGGCGTCCCCTCCGGCACCGGCGCGGGGATCGACGTGGCAGGCCTGCGCGACTTCTGCGGGGCGGCACTGGACCGGTACGGGCTTACCGACGAGGGCATCGAGCGGTCGCTGACCGTCGGTTTCCTGGCAACCGCCCTGGAACTCCTCCACCGCGCCGGCCACGACGTCCCGCCGACCGACCCCGCCGAACAGCGCGCCGCCTGGACCGCCCTCCGCGACCAGCACGCCCTCCAGATGCCCCGCTGACCGCGACGACAGGTCAGCCGAGCGGCGCGGGGCCGATCGGGCCGCCGGCTATGGAGTCGCGGCAGCGGAGGCAGGTCCGGTCGGGGCAGCGGGTGACGGCCTGGTCGGCGGACATGGCCTCGCTCGCGGCGGCGAGGGCCTCCGTCAACGGGTAGGCGGCCCAAGAGGATTCCCCCACCCGCGTGGTGCGGACGTACGGGCGGAGAAACGGCTCCAGGTGAGGAAAGCCCTCGGAGCAGGATCCCGTCTCCACCATGAAGACGCGGCCGCCGGAGTCGCGCGCCCAGCGGACGAGGAGGCGGCGGCCGGACCGCTGTTCGGCGTAGTGCAGCGCGGTCATCCGGTTGAGTCCCACCCCCAGCAGGAGGGCGGCACCGTCGCGTTCGGCCAGCAGGCGGACGGGGCCGTAGACGTCGGCCGGGCTTTGTGCCGCGATGAGGTCAGGCGCCTGCGGCCCGAGCGCCGCGAAGGAGTTCAGCGGGTGGGCGCCGCGCTCGGCGTCCGGACGGGCGAGGAGTCGCGCCGGGAGGACGCCCATGCCGGCGTTGACGACGGTGGAGTCGACGGTGAATTCGGGGACTTCCTGGACGGCCGGCGCGTCCGCGGGCAGTTCCGCGTAGTCGATGGCGTTTCGGGCCGGGCGCATCGTGGCCGGGGGCACCGCGCCGAACTGCGACTCGCTGAAGGTCGGCACCAGGACCGTACAGCCGCGCGCCAGGAACAGGTCGAGCAGCGCGTCCGCGCCGCCTTCGACCGGCTCCCCGAAGGACCGGAGCGACGAGTGGACCATGACGGGCCGGGCGGCCAGGCCGAGATCGTCCATCGCGCCCGAGAGTTGCCCGGCGGATATCGACACAGCGCGACGCCCTTCGGTTCTGGGACGAGGACCCTCACAGCCTGAACAACAGGATGCCACGGGGGCCGGTTCCGGTGGTGGCGGAATCCGGACAGCTCGGGGCGGAAGACCGGCCCCATGGGCGCCGCGCCGATGACCGGACACGGGAGCGCACCGCTGTTCAGACGAGATGACGGGCGTCGACCGTACGGCCGTGGCCCAGCTGCTCAAGAGCGAGGGCCGTCGCCCTGGTGCCGGGGTGATCCTCACCGAGGCGCCGGCGGCGGGCGTCCAGGACCCGGGCGTAGCGGGTGGCGGCCTCCTTCCGACGGCCCTGGAGGGACAGCACCCAGGCCAGCTCGTGCTGGACGGTCAGCGTGGACACATGCTCGTCGCCGAGCGCCCGAAGGCGGTCGGCCAGCACCTGCTCGTAGAGCCGCTCAGCCTCGACGAGGCGTCCCTGCTTGGCGGCGATCCAGGCGAGTTCGTGGCGGGTGCCCACCGTCCGGTCGTGCGTCTCCCCGAGCAACCGGACGCGATCCGAGAGGACTTGCCGCAACTCGGCCTCCGCCTCCTCGTAGCGGCCCTGGTTGGCGATGGCCCAGGCACGTTCGAACCTGGTGAGGACCGTGTCGGGATGCTGCTCGCCCAGGACGCGCCGCCGGTCTTCCAGCACGAGGTCGTAGTCGGCCTCCGCTTCCGTCCACCGCTGCTGGCAGCCGGCCACCCAGGCGAGTTCATGGCGGCTGTTCAGCGTCTCCGGATGGTCGGCCCCCAGTAATCGCCCGCGTCGCTCGGCCACTTCGGCGAAGGTCACCTCGGCGCCGGTGAACTCGCCGCGCGTGGCCAGTTCCCAGGCGAGCTGATGGCGCAGACAGAGGCCGATCTCGTGGTCGGGGCCGGGCACGTGGGCCAGCGCGGCACGGTTCAGCCGCTCGCTGACCTCGTGCGCTCCGCTCTCGTCCAGGGCCCGCCCCGTCATCCACGTCGATCGCAGCAGGGCGCTCAGGCAGTCCTCGTCGAGATGGTCGGCCACGGAGTCGAGCAGGGCGTGCAGGTGGACGCCGAACATCCGGTAGCGCGGCCAGTGCGCGGGTGTTTCGAGGCGCAGACCGGACAGCGCGTCGATCACGAGTCCGGCGGCGACCTGCCGTACGAGGGAGGCGGCGGGTTCGGTGGACGGCGCCGCGACCGCCCGCAGGTGCATCCGGTTCGTCTCCACCACGAGCGGGTGGAGTGCGACGGCCCGCTCCCCGCCGGACGACCGGCTATCGACCAGGGCGAATCTCTCCAGTCCGCGCAGCCCCAGTTCGAGCAGAAGGTCCGGCTGGCCGGTGGCACCGCCCGACGGCTCCGCCGGGAGGAGCCGGGAGAGGCGGCGGCCGTCGAGCAGGTCCAGCGGGATCGAGGCGTCGGCGGCGTAGCACGACAGGAGGCGCAGCAACGCGCGTGCCTGTGGAACGCCCTCCCGGGCCAGGGCGTCCAGGGAGAGCTCCCAGGTCCGCGTCAGCACCGACCTGTCGGGCGCCCCCGGGGCGTCGAGCAGGCGCAGTCCCCCGTCACTGTCGAGCGCCTCACGGTAGGCGGCGAAGGTCGGCCAGCGGGCGACGGGAGACCTCAAGTACTTTCCGGCCAGGTGGAGCGCCAGCGGCTGTCCGCCCAGCCGCCGGGCGAGCGCGCGCGCCTCGGCCTCGCTCCCCGCCCCGGGCGCGAGATCCAGCAGGACCCGGGCGGCGTCCGCTTCCCCGAGAGGCCCGAGCGGCAGCACCCGAGCGTGCCATCCCCATGTCTCCTGGTCGGTGTCACGACTGGTCACGACGGTCAGTCCGCGACGCGACTGCCGCACCCACCCGGCCCCGGCGCTCACCGGAGCTGCCACCGGTCCCGCCGCAGGACGCGTGCTCCTTCCGGCGTCCGGGCGCGAGCCGGCCAGGACCTCGGGGGAGTCGGCGTTGTCGAAGATCAGCAGCCAGCCCGAAGGCGCCTTGTCCAGAAGCTCCCAGAAACGGTCCGGGCCGTCGGCAGCCCCGGTGGTGATCGCTTCGAGGTCCATGGGTTCGGCGCCCAATTGTCTCGCCACGGTGACCAGCCCCGCGGCCAGGCTCAGCGGGTCGGCGGCCCAGATCCACCACACCCGCGCGCGCCGGCGTCCGATCCGCCGCGTCTGCGCGGCGTGCCGGGCCAGCGCCGCCGCTACGGTCGACTTCCCCGCGCCCCCCATGCCGACAAGTACGACCACGGCTCCCGGCGGCCTGCGGAGCCATCGCTCCAGCTGGCCCATCTCCTTTCCCCGGCCCCGCACCACCGCCGGCACCGCGCCGATCGGCGGCGCCACCGACATCCCCGAACCGCCGGCCGACGCTCCCCGACGGCGTGCGAGCGTCTCCCTGGCCTGAACGCGCAGCCCCCACGCGGCGACCCCCGCCGTGACGACCCCCGCCAGCGATTCCAGCGCGGCCGCCACATCCATCAGCGGGCACCTCGAAGCGACCCGCTGACGGCTGAGGACTCGGATCCGTGCAACGGCGTCTCCCGGCTCCGTACGGCGGCGTTCGGCGTTCCCTGCTCGGCGTTCCCTGCTCGGTTCGGCGTTCGGCGACGGCACTTGCTCGAACGGTCGGCAGGCCATGCTCTCAAGCGCGCGCCGGTACGTAAACGAACGCCCGGAAGATGCCTGATCCTCGGTGACGCGTACGCCGGTGAGGCGCTCGGCCAGGGCGAAGACCGCCGCCTTGCGGTCCGCGGAGGGGGGAGCGTCGGCGGGCCCGGGATCGAGGCCGACGTCGAATCCCTGGCACGCACCGAGCGGCTCGGCTGCCGCCGGCCCGAACAGCTTTACACGGGACCGGGCGGGGCCGGCGGGGCGCCCCAGGTGTTCGGCTGCCGGCAGGGCGCGGTCCAGTGGTCCTCGCGCTTCTCCCAGTCGCCGTCCCGGGCGAAGCCGCAGTCCCGCAGCATGTGGTCGAGTTCCGCCGCGGGAAGGCCGTCGCCCGGCCCGGCCCCCGTCACGGTGACCACGAGGGCATCGACCTCGCCGCGGTCGGGGTGGTCGTCCAGGCTCCGTACCGTCAGGTGCCACTGGCCGTCCGCGCGGGCGGCCTCGGCCCAGTAGGGCGCGTCCGTCGGCGCCGGTCGGGCGGGGGACACGGGCATCGCGGTCTCGGGTTCGGGCACGGGTGTCTCCTCAGGTCTCGTCGGGAGGACATGTGCCCGCCTTTCGGCTCCGCATCCGCGCGCCTCCCGCCGGCCGGGGGCCGAACGGGCGCCGAACGGCACCCTCCTCAGACGACCGGCTCGCCGATGCCCAGCATGTTCCCCTCGCTGTCCCGGAACCAGGCGCCGCGTTCGCCGCGCGCGCCCTTGCTCGGGTAGTTCCCCTCGATCTCGGCGATCCCGCCGCTCGTCCGGAACCCGGGCGCGTCGACCTCCTCGAACACCACGCCACGCCGCTGGAGTTCCGACACGACCGCCTCGATGTCGTCGACCTCCAGGGCCATCTGCGTGAAGGTGCCGGGCGAGGCGCCCGTCGACCGGAACAGGACGAAGTCCGCGCCCCCGCACCGGTACAGCAGCCCTCCGGGCCGTTCGTCGACGGGCTCCAGACCGAGTCGCTCGGAGTAGAAACGGCGTGCCCGGTCCAGATCCTGGGCGGGAAGCCTGGTCGCCACGCGTGCCCGGGCCAGCGGATGCGTGTCGTCTGCGCTCATCTCCCCACTATGGCCCGAGCCGGGCCCGCGGCGGCGGAGGCAGCGGGTGCGCGCCGCGTGCGCAGCCGGGGTGCCCGAGGTCCGAACGACCGGCCCTAGGGTTCGCGCGACCGCAGGACGCAGAACTCGTTTCCCTCGGGGTCCGCCAGTACGACCCAGGTGGGCGTGCCCTGGCCCACGTCGACGCGCCGGGCGCCGGCGGACAGGAACCGCTCGACCTCGGCTTCCTGGTCGTCGGGGCGGAAGTCGAGGTGGAGGCGGTTCTTCACGGTCCTGCTGTCCGGCACGGGGACGAACAGCAGTCCCGGCAGGCGGTCCGGCGACGGCCGGATCTCGTATTCGTCCCCGGCTTCGTCCTCGTTGACGAAGACCCAGCCGAGCTGATCGGCCCACCACCGCGCCAGCCCGGCCGGGTCGGCCGCGTCGATCACTACCTGTTCCCATTCAAGAGCCATGCGGGGAGCGTAGTGGCGTCGGCCGGTGCACGGCGGTCAGCTGACGTTGACCGCGGACCAGGCGGCGGCGGTCGCCGCGTATTCGGGGCTCAGCGGCCCGTAGAGGTCGGCGGCGGCGCTCAGCGTGGAGGCGCGGGCGGTGTGGTAGGTGGCCGAGGGGGTGAAGTAGTCGGTCAGGGCGCGGTACCAGATGGCGGCCGCGGCGGTGCGGCCGATGCCGGTCAGGGTGTTGCCCTTGGCGGTGGGGCTGTTGTAGGCGATGCCGTTGATCGTGCGGGGGCCGCTGCCCTCGGCGAGGAGGAAGTAGAAGTGGTCGGCGACACCCGAGGCGAGGTAGGGGTCCATGAAGGGGATCGCGGAGGAGTAGTAGTCGGCGGAGGCGCCGTCGCGGGAGGGGCGGTCCATGAAGCGCAGCGGGGTGCCGTCGCCGTTCAAATCGGCCTTCTCGCCGATGAGGTAGTCGGGGACGTCGGCCGGGATGTTCGCCGCGAACTCCACCATCGTCGCGAAGATGTCCGAGGTCGCCTCGTTGAGGGCGCCCGCTTCGCCGGTGGAGGAGAGGCCGACGGCGGCCGAGGTCACGCCGTGGGTGATCTCGCGTGCGGCGATGTCGAGTTCGGTGATCGGGCGGGTGTTGCCGGCGCCGTCGCCGTAACTCACGCAGAAGCAGGAGTCGTCCCAGAAGACGTTGCCGTAGTTCGTGCCGTAGTGGACGACGCTGCGGATGCCCTGGCCGTCGTTCCTGACGCCGACCCGGCCGAAGGCGGACTTGAAGTAGTCCCACGCCGAGACCGCCGCGAACTGGGCGTCCACACCGGCCGATTGGCGGTTCGTGGGCAGTCCGTTGCCCCATACGTTGTCGGGGTCGGTGAGGACCGCGCCGGTCTTGCCGTCCGTGGTCAGGGTGTTGCCCCGCGTCGGGTCCTTGAGCAGGTACGCGGCGGTGGTCTTCAGCGTCGTCAGCGGCACCGTCCCGTCGTACACGCCGGTCCCCGAGCCGAGCGCGGGCGCGTCGGCGTCCGCGGTGCCCGTGGTGACCGCGCAGACGGTCGCGGCGAGCGCGGCGCCGGCCGTCAGCAGCATCCTCGCGCGTCTCTTCCTCTTCATACGACTGCCCTCCGCTGCGGGCACGGTGGTGCCCCCGTGTGTGGCGGCGCGGTAGGTGCGCCGGGTGCAGCATGGGGCCGCAGCTGCGGACTTGGCAGGGTCCTGCCAAATTTTGGCGTGTCGGCTCGCGTCCTCGGCCGGATCCGTACGGCCCCGCGTCACTGCCGCATCGGCGCGGGCTTCCGCCGCCGCGCGGGTGTCCCGGCGCCAACGGTGCCGCACGGGCGACCCGGTTGAGAATTCGCTGGGGCGCGCGCCCCCTGATCGGTACGGTGAGCCGCCACCGCAGCGGATACGAGGAGGGGCGGCGATGACGGCGCAGGCACCCGGGACAGCGACGACCTTGTGGCGACCCACCGGGCCGGAGGAACTCGCCCTCGTCGAGGCGTCGGGCTGGACCGCCTGGCCACCTCGGCTGGCGGACCAGCCGATCTTCTACCCGGTGCTCAACGAGGACTACGCGGTGCGGATCGCTCGTGACTGGAATGTGCCCGCCTCCGGGGTCGGTTACGTGACCCGTTTCGATGTCGAATCGGCGTTCCTGGCGCGCTATCCGGTCCGGCAGGCCGGGGGCCGGACGATCCTCGAACTGTGGGTGCCGGCCGAGGAGTTGGCGGAGTTCAACCAGCACATCGTCGGACGGATCGAGGTCGTGCGTGAATTCCGGGCCGCGCCGTGACCGGCGACGCGGGCGCCGCGGTGCTGCTCACCTCGCGGCAGCGGACCACCACCACCGCCCTTCTCGCCGACGCCGCGGCGCGGCGGGGCATGGACGTACACGTCCCGAGCGATTCCGGGCCGGTCGAGGAACCGGCCGCGGGCCGCCCGGCGCACTGGTACGGCGGGCCGCTCGCCGCCGACCGGATCGCCGGACGGTTCGATCTGGGGCTGCTGGAGCCGCCGGACGACTGGTTGGTGCGGCTGCCCGAGGAATTCAGCGGGCGGCGGATCGAGTTGACCTCCCTGTCGGAGGCGTGGGCGGCGCGTACGCCGGTCTTCGTCAAGCCGCCCAGCGACAAGTCCTTCCCCGCCGCGGTGTACGCCGACGGATCCCGACTGCCCCGTGGCGGCGCCGACATCGGCCCGGACACTCCTGTGCTGGTCTCCGAGGTGGTCACCTTCGCGGTCGAGTACCGGCTGTTCCTGCTCGACCGGCGGATCGCCACCGCCAGCCGGTACGCCGTCCACGGGCGGCTGGACACCGCGCCCCTCCACCAGGATGTCCACGAGCGCGATGTCCGTGCCTTCACCGAACGGCTGCTGGCCGCCTGCGGCCAGGATCTGCCCAGCGCGGTCTTGGTCGACATCGGCCTCCTCCAGGACCCCGACACCGGCCGGGAGGGCTGGGCGGCGGTGGAGGCCACCATGCCCTGGTTCGCAAACGGTTACGCCGCCGACCCGGACCGGGTCCTGGATGTCGTGATCGGCGCCACCGGGCCTCGTCAGCGGTTCTCGCACCAGGACCGCCCGTTCCTCCGCCGCGCACCGGCTCCCGGCGGTCCGCGCGACCGGCACGGCACGCCGGGACAGCGCTGAGCGAGGAGCGGTCACGTCTCATCACCGTCGACGGGGAGTGCCTGCCGCTGGCGGACCCGGCGCAAGGCGTCCTACGCACAGGGTCTGTGCCGGGCACCGGTGACCTGCGCAGTCGAATTCGCCACCTCCGACAGGCCCGGTACGACGCCGGTCGTCTCAACTCGGCTGCCCCACACAGGCAGTTGGGCGGGTGCGGAGCCGGCGCCCATACGGTCGGCGTCGGTGCGCCACCGGCAGATCGCCGGGTTCTTGGGGCCGGCCGCCCGTTTCGGCCGCGCGTCCGGGTGGGTGGCGGGCATACTGCCGCTCACCGCCCCGGCCGGCGAGGGGGCCGGAAGCGCCGGTTCCACAGGAGGAGTTGTCGATGAGCGAGACGGAAGAGGAAGAGCTGGCCCTCCGGATCTCCGCGGAGCGGTCGGGCAGGGGCCCGGCGACCTGGGGCCAGCAGGTGATCTGGGACTCGATCTCCTCCCTCGGCGACGACGGGCGGCGGTACAACCAGATGGTCGGCGTCCAACTCGACCCGCCGTACCCGCGCTCCGCCGTGCTCGACGCCCTGACGGCCGCGGCCCGGCGGCACGAGGCCCTTCGTACCCGGCTGGAGCCCTCGCCGACCGGGGAACTGACCCAGGTCCTGGACGACACCGGGCAGATCCCGGTGGTGATCCGGCGCTGCGCGCCCGCGGAGACCGAGCGGGTCGGCAAGGAGCTGCTGGCGAGCCTGGCGGCCGGCGCCTTCGACTGCGCGGCCCATTGGCCGATCCGGGTCGGGCTGGTGGAGGCCGGCGGGCTGGTCCGGCACTTCGAATTGGCCCTGTCGCACACCGCGGTCGACGGCGGCGGACTACGCCGGCTCACCCGGGACGTGGTGATGCTGCTGGCCGGCACCAGCCCGGAGTCGCTGCGGAAGCTCTACCCGGCGACGCAGCCGCTCGACGAGGCCGCCTACCAGAAGTCCGACCGGGGCCGGCGCCGGGACGCCGCAGCGCGCCGGCACTGGTGCGCCCGGCTCGGCGACGGCCCGCGACGGCTGTTCCCCGCACGCGCCGAGCACGACCCGGACACGCTCTTCCCCAACGTCGTGCTGCATTCCCCCGCGCTGCTGCGCTCCGTCGACCATGTCGCCGCGGTACGCAACGTCAGCGGCTCGTCCGTCCTGCTGGCGGCGGTCACCCGGGGGATCGCCCGGCTCGCCGACGCGCCGGAAGTGCAGTTCCAGCTGGTGGTGGGCAACCGCTTCCTGCCCGGAATGGCCCAGACGGTCACCACGCTGGCGCAGGACGGACTGTTCCACGCCGCCGTGGCCGAAGGGGACTTCCCGGCGCTGCTGCGGCGCGTCCACGCGAGCGCGCTGGGCGCCTACCGCTACGCGTCGTACGACAAGCGCCTGTTGGACCGGGACGTCGAACGACTCCGCAAGGACGTACCGGAACTCGCGGACCACTCCTGCTTCTACAACGACACCCGCGAACCCGACCTCTTCCGGCCGGCGCCTCCACCCGGCACCGAACACCTGCCGCTGCCCCGGGCCCGCGAGCAGACGACCGTGACCTGGCCCGTCGAATTCCCCCCGCGCAAGGACGTCACCTTCGGCCTGGACGTCCTGGACACCCCCGGCGCGCTCGACCTGACCATGACGGCGGACACCTCACGTGTCCCACGCCCGGTCATGGAGGAGTTCCTGCGCGAGATCGAGGCCACCATCATCGAAGACGCCCTGGCCACGGGCTGCGTCTGACGACCGATCCCGCCGGTGGGCCCTCGCCCGGTGACACGCCCCCCAGCCGGCACCCGTCGCCCCTACCCCCCGGAGTTCCGCAAGGTCCACACCGACGCCCCTCCCGGCCGTACCGCGACGAGCCTCCCACCGCGGACAGTTGATACGGCCGGGATCAGCCCATGCTCTTCGCGCCGTCCAGGGACTCGCGGATGATGTCGGCGTGACCGGCGTGCTGAGCGGTCTCGGCGATGACGTGCATCAGCACCCGGCGGGCCGACCACTCCTCGCCGGGCTCGAACCACGGGGCCTTGGGCAGCGGCTGGGTGGCGCCCAGATCCGGCAGGGTGACGACCAGTTCGTCGGTACGGCGGGCGGCCTCGGCGTATCCGGCCAGCACACCGGCCAGCGTCTCACCGGGCAGCAGCCGGAAGTCGTCGGCCCGCCGGGCCAGGTCGGCCTCGGTCATGGCGGTGAAGTCCCCCATCGTCGACGGGCCGTCCAGGACGAAGTCCACCCAGCCGCGCTCGACCGAGGCCACATGCTTGATCAGCCCGCCCAGGCACAGCTCGCTGGCGGTGGTCCGCTGCCCGGCCTGCTCGTCGGTGAGGCCCCGGGTGGTGAAGCGCAGGAAGTGCCGGTGCTTGGCCAGCACCGCCAGCAGGTCGGCACGCTCACCGCCGACGGCCGGCCGGTCCGCCGGGGCGCGGCCGCTCGCCTCATCAAGGGTGTTGGAGTCGGTCGTGGTGCCGGTCGTGGTGCCGGTCGTGGTGTCGCTCATGGTCCGCGCCTTCCGTTGTTCCTGTTCCGCCGGTGAAGATCACGCTAGGAGTCACAGCGGTCACTTTCCGACCTGAATCCCGGAAGGATGAAGGGCATGGCCAACACCAGTACCCGAACGCTGCGGCTGCTCTCCCTGCTCCAGAACCACCGGTACTGGTCGGGCTCCGAACTGTCCGAGCGGCTGGGGATCTCGGTCCGCACCCTGCGCCGGGACATCGACCGGCTGCGGGAGCTGGGCTACCCGGTCGAGGCGCAGCGCGGTGTCGACGGCGGCTACCAGCTCGCCGCGGGCGCGGTGCTGCCGCCGCTGGTCATCGACGACGATGAGGCGGTGGCCCTGGCCGTGGGGTTGCAGGCCGCCGCGGAGGGCTCGGTGGAGGGCATCGCCGAGTGCTCGGTCCGTGTGCTCGCCAAGGTGGTGCAGGTGATGCCGGTCAGATTGCGGCGCCGGGTCGAGGCGCTGCGCGCGATGACCGTGCCGGCCGACTGGGGCGGTCCGGCCTCGGCCGGCATCGACCCGGGGGTGCTCACCGCGGTCGCGCTGGTCTGCCGGGACAGCGAGCAACTCCGCTTCGCCTACACCGCGGCCGACGGCCGCCCCTCCGATCGGCATGTCGAACCGCACCGGCTGGTACGTCTCCACCGCCGCTGGTATCTCGTCGCGTACGACCTCACCCGGCACGACTGGCGCAGCTTCCGGCTCGACCGCCTCACCGCGCCCCGCGGAACCGGCGCCCGCTTCCGGACCCGCGACCTCCCCGCCGCCGACGCCGCCGAATTCGTCCGCGCGGGACTGCGCAACCTGCCCCGCCCGTACAGCGTCGAGGTCCTCGTCACCGCCCCGGCCGCGACGGTACGCGAACGGATCGGCCGCTGGGGCACGGTCGAGGAACTCGACCCCGAGCACTGCCGCCTGCGCATGACCACCGACTCCCTGGACTGGCCGACCATGGCACTCGGCAGACTCGGCGCCGACTTCCGCGTCCTCCAACCCCCCGAACTCCTCGACCGGATCCGCGCCTGGGGAGCCCACTTCAACCGCGCCGCCGCCCAGGGCCCGGGCCCGGCCGATCAGGGTCCACGCTGCTAAAGTGCGCTGTCTTGTCGGGGCCGGGGGGCCACACACGTGCGGGGGCGGGAAATGGGTGGGGCACGTTCGCTGCGGGTGCTCGCGGTGGCGGGGACGGCGGTTCTGGTGCTGGCGGGCTGCGGCGCGCAGTCCGAGGGGTCCGAGAAGGCGGCCGACGGCGCTGCGACCGCCTCGTCCGGGAGCACCGGGGCGCCGGTGGCGTCCTCGGCTCCGGTGGCCGAGCCCGCCGCTACGCCGACGAGTCCGGCCGGGCCCGAGGGCTACGACCCCACGCGGGACGCGGCGGCGGACATCACCGCGGCCGAGCGGGCCTCGGCGAAGGACGGCCGTCCGGTGCTCATCGACTTCGGCGCCGACTGGTGCCCGGACTGCCGCGTGCTCGGCGCGACCTTCGCCCGGCCGGCGACAGCCGCGCTGCTGGCGGGCTACCACGTGGTGCGGGTGGACGTCGGCGAGTTCGACCACAATCTGGATGTCGCGGCGCCCTATGTGGACCTGGGGAGCAGCGGCATCCCGGCGCTCACCGTGGTGAATTCCGCGGGACGTACCGAAATCGCCACCAACAAGGGCGAGTTCGCCAACGCCCGGAGCATGCCCGAGTCCCAGGTGGACGCGTTCCTCAAGAAGTGGGCGTGAGGCGGCGGTTGGCGGGGATCGCGGCGGCCGCCTGCTGCGTGCTGGCCGCGGTGCCGGGCTGTGGCCGCGGCGGCCCGGCCGCCACGCACGCCTCCTTCACCGACGGCGGGGTGGCCGTCACCGTCACGCTGGAGCGGTCCGGCGCGGATGATGTCGCGGTCAGCGCGACACTGCGCCCGCGGCGGAGCGGATTCCACCTCTACAGCCTGGGGCTCCCCGACGGCGGTGTCGACGGGCTCGGCATCCCCACCCGGCTCGCCGTCGCGGCGCCGCTCACCGCGCGGGGAGCCGTCAGCACGCCCGCGCACCCGTACGGGCTGCGGATGGCCGGCCTCGACGTGACCCTGCCGGTCTATCCGGACGGCCCCGTCACCCTCCAGCTGGCCACCCGCCTGACCTCTGCCCGGTCCGCCGCCCCGGCCGTCCTCCGGCTCACCTACGGCGCCTGCTCGAGTACGGAGGGCTGTCTGGCCCCGGTCCGCGAGCATGCCGTCGCCGTGCCCGTCCCGGGCGCGTGACGGCGGCGCTGGCCGGACCGACGCGGTCGGGACGGTGAGCCGACGTGCGGAGCGCGTTACGCGCAGGCCGGGCACAGCCCGCGATACGTGACCTCCGCCTCGGACACCGTGAAGCCGAATCGTTCCTCCGCCGGCAGGTCGGCGAGCGGGTTGCCAGTCGGGTGGACATCGCGGATGGTGCCGCAGCTGGAGCAGACCAGGTGCTGGTGGGGGTGGTGGGCGTTGGGGTCGTAGCGCTTGGCGCGGCCGTCGGTGGAGACCTCTATGACCTCGCCGAGGGCGACCAGGTCGCCCAGGGTGTTGTAGACGGTCGCCCGGGAGATCTCGGGCAGTTGGCGCGCCGCGCGGGCGTGCACTTCGTCGGCGGTGAGGTGGACGTGGTCGCCGTCGAGGACCTGCGCGACGACGCGCCGCTGGGAGGTCATCCGCCAGCCGCGCCCTCGCAGTCGCTCCAGCAGGTCGCTCATATCGGTTCACCTATTCAGGTTCGTGGGATACCCGAAGTTACCAGTGGATGTCCGGATTCCGATCAGATCTGCATTTGGCGCACTTCTTGACTTGGACTCAGTCCATCGTAGGATCGGTTCCGGCGATAGCCAAGGGACGGGAAGCCTCCAATACCGCGGGAGACACAGACGTGATGGGACCGCCGCCGAGGAACCGAGCGGTGTCGCCCCGGGGCGGTGACCGCCCCCGTCGCGTGTGAGGCCATCCCCTCGCTCCCCGTACGGCACCTGCCCCCGCCGTTCCACCGCCCGCAGTTCCATGAGCCCCGTGATCCGCCTGGTCCGGAAGGATTCCCATGTCTGAGAACCATGATGCAATCGTCGTAGACGCGAAGACGGACAGCGGAGGTGGCTGCCCGGTCGCGCACGAGCGCGCCCCGCATCCGACCCAGGGCGGCGGCAACCGCGCGTGGTGGCCGGAGCGGCTGAATCTGCGCATCCTGGCCAAGAACCCGGCGGTGGCCAACCCGCTCGGGGAGGACTTCGACTACGCCGAGGCGTTCAGCGGCCTCGACCTCCCGGCCGTGAAGCAGGACATCGCGGAGGTGCTGACGACCTCGCAGGACTGGTGGCCGGCCGACTACGGGCACTACGGGCCGTTCATCATCCGGATGGCCTGGCACAGCGCCGGCACGTACCGGATCAGCGACGGCCGCGGCGGCGCCGGCGCCGGTCAGCAGCGCTTCGCGCCCCTCAACAGCTGGCCCGACAACGCCAACCTCGACAAGGCCCGCCGCCTGCTGTGGCCGGTGAAGAAGAAGTACGGGCAGCAGCTGTCCTGGGCCGACCTGATGGTGCTGGCCGGCAATGTGGCGCTGGAGTCGATGGGCTTCGAGACCTTCGGCTTCGCCGGCGGCCGTGCGGACGTCTGGGAGCCCGAGGAGGACGTCTACTGGGGTCCCGAGACCACCTGGCTCGGCGACGAGCGCTACACCGGCGACCGGGAGCTGGAAAGCCCCCTCGGCGCGGTCCAGATGGGCCTCATCTACGTCAACCCCGAAGGCCCGAACGGAAACCCGGACCCGCTCGCCTCCGCCCGCGACATCCGTGAGACCTTCCGCCGGATGGCGATGAACGACGAGGAGACCGTCGCCCTGATCGCGGGCGGCCACACCTTCGGCAAGACCCACGGCGCGGGCCCGGCGGACAATGTCGGCCCCGACCCGGAGGCCGCCGCGCTGGAGGAGCAGGGCCTGGGCTGGAAGAGCGCCTACGGCAGCGGCAAGGGCGGCGACGCCATCACCAGCGGTCTGGAGGGCGCCTGGACCAACACCCCGGTGACCTGGGACAACAGCTTCTTCGAGATCCTGTTCGGCTACGAGTGGGAACTGACCAAGAGCCCGGCCGGCGCCAACCAGTGGAAGCCGAAGGAGGGCGCCGGGGCCGGCACCGTCCCCGACGCGCACGACCCGGCGAAGAGCCACGCGCCGACGATGCTGACGACCGACCTCGCGCTGCGGGTGGACCCGGCCTACGAGCAGATATCGCGGCGCTTCCTGGAGAACCCGGCGCAGTTCGCGGACGCCTTCGCCCGCGCCTGGTTCAAGCTGACCCACCGCGACATGGGCCCGGTCGTGCGCTACCTCGGCCCGGAGGTCCCGACCGAGACGCTGCTGTGGCAGGACCCGCTGCCCGCCGTCACCCACGAGCTCGTGGACGGCGAGGACATCGCCGCCCTCAAGGGCGAGATCCTCGCCTCCGGCCTGTCGGTCTCCGAGCTGGTGTCCGCCGCGTGGGCGTCCGCCTCGTCCTTCCGCGGCAGCGACAAGCGCGGCGGCGCCAACGGCGCGCGCGTCCGACTCCAGCCGCAGGCCGGCTGGGAGGTCAACGACCCCGACCGGCTCGCCACCGTGCTGCGCACCCTGGAAGGGATCCAGGACGGCTTCAACTCCGCCCACGCCGGCGGCAAGCAGATCTCGCTCGCCGACCTGATCGTGCTGGCCGGCGCCGCCGCCGTCGAGCAGGCCGCCAAGGACGCGGGCTTCCCCGTCGAGGTCCCCTTCACCCCGGGCCGCGCGGACGCGTCGCAGGAGCAGACCGACGTGGAGTCGTTCACCGCGCTCGAACCGACCGCCGACGGCTTCCGCAACTACCTCGGGAAGGGCAACCGGCTCCCGGCGGAGTACCTGCTGACCGACCGCGCGAACCTGCTGACCCTGAGCGCCCCCGAGATGACGGCCCTCGTCGGCGGTCTGCGGGTGCTGGGCGCCAACTCCCAGCAGTCGCCGGTCGGTGTGCTCACCGCCACCCCCGGTGTGCTGACCAACGACTTCTTCGTCAACCTGCTCGACCTGGGCACGACGTGGAAGGCCACCTCCGAGGACGCGAACACCTTCGAGGCCCGCGACGCCGCCACCGGCGAGGTCAAGTGGACCGGCAGCCGTGTCGACCTCGTCTTCGGGTCGAACTCCGAGCTGCGCGCGCTCGCCGAGGTCTACGCGAGCGACGACGCGAAGGAGAAGTTCGTCAAGGACTTCGTCGCGGCGTGGGACAAGGTCATGAACCTCGACCGGTTCGACCTCGTCTGACCCTCTCACCCGGCCGACCCGGCTCCGGGTCGCCTGACCGGATCACGACGCGGGGGCCGGCCCCATCGGGTCGGCCCCCGCGTCGTACGGCGCCCGGTCAGGGGTGGCTGTAGGTGGGCGCCTGCGTGCGCATCGGGATGCCGCGGAAGGTCTGGAAGAGGATCACCAGCGCGCCGGCCGTGACGCACTGGTCGGCCAGGTTGAAGATCCCCGAGTGGCCGACCTGGATGAAGTCCAGCACGGCGCCGCGGCCGAAGCCGGGGGTACGGAAGAGGCGGTCGGTGAGATTCCCGCCGGCGCCCGCGAAGATCAGGCCCAGGCCGACCGCCCAGCCGGCCGAGCGCACGGACGGCGAGACGCGGGCGATGAAGGCGAGCACCGCGAACGCCAGGAGCGTGAAGACCAAGGTGGCGTGCGGGGCGAAGGAGCCGGCCGCGCCGGAGTTGCGGAAGGCGGTGAAGGTCACCGCGCCGCCCAGGGCGTGCGTGGGTTCCCGGCCTTCGACGGCGACCGCGGCGATCGCCTTCGTGCCCTGGTCCACCGCGAGCCCGGCGGCCGCCGTCACCCACAGCAGGTATGTGCGCCGCACCGCCCACCTCCTGATCCTCTGCCCCGTCCCTCACCGAGCGTACGCGCCGGTGCCGGGCAACGAGGAGGTACGTACCCGGCCCGCCGGCCGGGGAAGCGGCTGCCGCCCGCCTGGTGACGGGCGTCACAGCCGGGAGCGGCCACGCCCCGGGGTCGGACGCGGTCCCGGGAAAGCCGCCGGGCGGCCCCGGAAACCCGGAGCCGCCCGGCGGTTCGCGTCCCGCCGCGCCGGCTACCGCCCGGCGCGAGGACTCACTTGGCGCGGCGCGCCACCGTGAAGTGGTCGACGCGCTGGCCCGTCTCGGCGATCGCCGAGACGGTGAGCGTCGACTCGCGGCCCGAGCGGGCCGGCTCGACGTCCACCGAGATGAACGAGTAGCCGGTGTAGCGGACCCGCGACCAGTGCACGGTGTCCACGACCTGGCCGCCGCCCTTCGCGGAGTGCCAGGTGGTCACCGTGTCCACCCGGTTCTCGTGGCCCTCGAAGGTGTCGGGGGCTGGGAAGTTGTACAGGCTGCGGCCGGCGCCGCCCGCGGTGATGTAGACCGTGCCGTCGGTGGCCGGCCGGGTGGTCTCCCCGATGGGCACCGCGTGGGACACCGCGCCCTTGCGGATCGCGTCGGTCCGCTCGTAGACGTGGTTGTGGCCGTTGATCACCAGGTCGACCTGGTGCTTCTCGAAGACCGGCACCCACTCCGCCTGCACACCGCCGTCCGAGGCGTGCGAGTTGGTGGTGGAGTACGCGCAGTGGTGGAAGAACACCACCAGGAAGTCGATCCCGCGCTGCTTGCGGTAGCCCTCCAGCGTGCGGTCCAGCCACGCGGTCTGCTTGCCGCCGGTGATCCCGTAGTTGGCCGGGATCTCGTAGGACACGTCGTTGGCGTCCAGCGCGATCACCGCGGTGTTGCCGTAGACGAAGGAGTACGCGCCGGGCTGGGTCTTCGGGGCGTGGCCGGTGGCGGGGAGCGACCAGCGGGCCTCCTGGCCGCCGTAGCCGTTCGGCGAGTACCACGCCTCCATGTCGTGGTTGCCGGTCGTCACCATCCACGGCACCCGGGCCGCCACCGACTCGGTCTGAGCCAGGAACTGGTCCCAGGTGCGCGCGTCGTAGTCGGCCGCGTCGCTGGCCTGGCCGGAACCGTCCGGGTCGGCGTAGCAGATGTCGCCCGCGTGCAGGTGGAAGGCCGGGTTCTGGGCCAGGATCAGCGAGTCGTTGGCCAGCGCGTGGTAGCTGACGCCCTGGTCGCCGAAGGCGGTGAAGGTGAAGCGCTCGCTGCGCGCGGGCGCGGTGGTGAAGGAGCCGATGGTGGCGAACGCGGCGGCTTCCGCCGGGTCGAAGCCGTCGTGGCCGACGCCGTAGTAGTAGGTCGTCCCGGCGCGCAGACCGCCGATCCGCGCGTGCAGGTAGTACTGGTCGACCGGGGGCAGCGTGCTGTTCAGCAGCTGCGGGGTGTGCAGGTCGCGGACCTCGGCCTCGATCTTGTGGCTGAGCGACCAGGGCTGGAGGCCGATCCGGACGAACGGCTTGCGGACCGCCAGCGGGACCTGCCAGGAGATGGTGAACTCCGATGTGGGGTCGGCGCCGAACTGCAGGTGGCGGCCGAACGGAGCGACCAGCGCGCCGTCCACATGGTGGTCGGTGGCCGGCCGGGTCAGCAGCGACGGCCCGGCCGTCTGCGCCTGCGCGACCCCGCTGAGCAGCCCGGACGCGGCGACCGTACCGGCGGTCGCGATCCCGCCGAGCACCATACGGCGGCGCGTCACCTTGGACCGCAGATACTCGTGCTGCTCCGCCATGCTCATCTTCGCGGCGAGCCTGGCGTCGATACCCGTGTGAGGTGTGTCCATGGCGCGCAATGTCGCAGTGCCCGGCGACCTGCGCTCGACCTGCGGATGAACAGCCGATGACCGCCAACACCCGCTTCATGCGTGCGATATGACGAGTCGTCACACAAAGCGCCGGTCATCCCGGCCGTCACCTGTGTGACGGGGGACTCGCGGAGCCGGGGGAATCCGCGGCGGCGCGGAGGTTGCGGACGACCGTGGTCAGCGCCGCCGCGGTCAGGGCCTGGGGGTACGCGCGGACGGCGCGGGGCGGCGGGACGGTGAAGTACGCGTAGTCCACCTCGGCCAGCACGATCGTGTGGCCGATCTGCTCGGAGTCGGACGAACCCGCGACCACGATCGTGATCCCGTTGGTCCGGGAGACCAGGCTCACCCCCTCGCGGACGGCCGGGTACGGCGTGCCCGGCAGGTCGCGCAGCGTAAGGGTCCCGTGGATCAGGCCGTCGTCCGCGCCGGGGCTGACCCAGGCGGGGTGCGGGCACCGGGCGACTTCGCGGCGCAGGGAGGTGAAGCCGGGCTGCGGGGTGACGTACGAGGTGACGGTGAAGGTGATCGTCAGTCCCGAGGACGTGGTGCCCTCGGCCGGGGCCGAGTAGGTGCGGGTGATGTCGGCGGTCCGGGGCAGCGCCCGGTCGTGGGCGTAGTCCTTGTCGAACAGGGTCTGGCAGGACTTCGGCCGGACGCTCAGCGTGGAGTGCTCGCTGTTGGGGACCTGCTTGAAGTGCGCGGGCAGCAGGGCCCGCAGCCCGTCGAAGGCGTGCTCGGCGGCGGCGCGGCTCAGCGGGCGGCCGGGGTCCGGTGACGGAGTGGGGGCGGGGACGGGGGTGGCCGGCGGGGGGACTTTCCGGTCCCCGGTCGGCCTCGGCCGCGCGGACGGCGCGGGCGCGGCGGACACCACCGGCGCCACCGGGATCTGCGGGTCGCTCCGGATGGCGGCCAGGCCGCGGGTGTAGTCGTGGGCGGACACCGTCAGGGGCGACAGCAGCCCGGCGGCGAGGGCGGCGGCCAGGACCGCGACACCGATACCGGCGGCCGGCGCGGTGACGCCCCGGCGCGGCGCCGTCCGCCCGCGCGCCGGGCGCCGCCGGGCGGCGCCGGCTCCCGCCAGCAGCCAGGGCAGGGTCACCACCACCGTGGCGAGGAACATCCACGGGGGGACGCGGACGGATTTCAGGAACAGCTGCCCGGTGGCGCCCGAACCCCCGGCGGCGAGCAGCAGGAGGGACCGCACCAGGCCGGCCAGCGCGGCGCCGAGAAGCCCGGCGGTCAGGGCGGTGGGGACGGAGGCGGCGGGCGGGGCGGGCAGGGGCGGGTCCGCCCTGGTGAGCAGCACCGCGACCAGCGCCGTCCAGCCCGCCAGCGCGCAGATCCACCAGCCCCCGTGGAGCAGCAGATACGTGGCGTCGCCGGAGCGCCGGGCGGCCGGGATCCGCAGTCTCCACTCCAGCGCCGAGGCCAGCCCGCCGACTGCGGCGACCACGGCCACCACCGGCCAGTGCCGGCGGGGCAGCAGGGTGAGACCGCGCGGCGCGCACAGGGCGCACCCGACGAGCAGCAGCAGCGGTACGTACCGCCAGTAGCGCTGGTCGCCCAGTCCGACCAGCAGCATCCGGTCCCCCGCCGCGCTCTCCCAGCGGATCCGGGCCACCAGCAGGGTGACCGTCGTGCTCAGCGTCATGGTCAGGGCGACAGCCGCGGTGACGACCGCCGAGGCCAGGGCGAGGGGGCGCCGGCCGGCGGCCACCCGGGTGGCGAGTCCGAGGGTGAGGACGGCGGCGCCGGCCACGGCGACCGCCAACAGGCCGGTGGTCAGCAGGAGATGGCCGCGGAACAGGCTGCGGCCGGTCACCGGGGGCGCGCCCGGGACCTGGAGGACGTAGCCCCCGACGATCCCGAGCAGCGCTCCGGCCAGCGGGCCCCGCCAGCTGGGAGCCGAGCCGGTCGGGGCCGAGGCCCGTACCCGTCGCGCCCAGGCCGGGACGACGACGCACGCCCAGATCAGACCGGTCGAGGCGAAGGCCAGATCGGAGACGGTCGAGGGGTCGGACCCGCGGAAGGCCGAGAGGTCCACCAGCAGCGTGTAGACGCCCTGGTAGGTGAACATGGCGACGAGACCGGCCGCCGCCGACAGCGCGAAGCCGCCCTCCCACCGGTCAGGGTCCGCCGGGGTGGCGGCGGCGCGGACCTCGGGCGGCGGGTGCGAGGCGGTCAACCGGCTGATGCCGCGCCGGAGTTGGGCCAGCGCGGTGGCGAACGGCCCGGCCGCGCCCGGGATCGCGGTCCGTCCGCCGAGCGCGGTCCGCAGCGGACCCGCGTCGCCCATCACCTCGACGGCGAACCGGTCGGCGGCCAGCTCACGTCGGCGCAGCAGGGCCGCGCGCAGCACCAGCACGGCCGACGAGAGGGCGGCCGCGGTCCCCAACGCGCCGACGTCGTAGGCCAGATAGCCGCCGGGGTCGGTCAGTGTCGAGCCGAGCGCCAGCAGGAGCACCGGGACGTTGAGCCAGCCGGTCCACCACACGGACGCGGCCCACAGCAGATCCCGGGAGCGTACGTGCGCCAACTCGTGCAGCACGACGACGTCGAACGTCTCGGGCGCGAGATAGGCGTACGACAGCGGGACGACGACCACCGGACGGCCCAGCGGGACACCGGTGGTGAACGCCCGTCCGCCGAACCGCCCGGGAGCGGCCAGCAGCAGGCGCGGCCGGCGCCTTCCGGTCAACTCCCAGGTGTCGCACCACGCTTCGAAGCGGCGGGCCGCGCGGCCGGCGGCCTCGGAACCGGCCGCCGCCTCCTGCCCGCCCGCCCGCACGCGCAGCCGCAGGCGGAGCAGGAGGCCGCCGCAGAGCGTCAGCAGACCCGCCGCCAGCAGCACCGCGCCCGCCCCGACGAGCATCGCGACACCGGACCGGTCGTTGTACGCGGCGGTGCAGGCGTGGAGCCGTGTGCTCGCCCGGCCCCCCACACCCTGGTTCAGGGCGATCGGGTCGACACCCTGCCGGGCCAGGCAGTCGACCGTGCGCGACACCCGGCCCAGATCCCGGGTGAGGAACAGCGCCTGGCCGGCCCCGCTTCCCATCACCGCCAGCGCGAAGCCGGTCAGCAGATACGTCCACCACATGTGCCGCGGCGCGGGCACGGCGGCGACGCCGGCGACGGGCGAGTCACCCGGGGTGGACCCCGACCGCGGGTCGGGGCCGGTCACGCTCGGGGCCGGGGGTCGTCCATCTCCTGCTGGAGCGCGCCGTACAGCGCGTCGGCCAGCAGCGCCGCCTCGGCCGCCGACAGGCCGAGCGTCTCGCCGTGGGTGACGCACGCGGCCCGGAACCGCTCGATCTGGTCGGCGTCGAGGCTCAGCCGCACCCGCGCGACCGGCGGTTCG
This sequence comes from Streptomyces polygonati, assembly GCF_042650325.1. Lineage (NCBI taxonomy): Bacteria > Bacillati > Actinomycetota > Actinomycetes > Kitasatosporales > Streptomycetaceae > Streptomyces > Streptomyces polygonati. The sequence continues at coordinate 97,939 of NZ_JBHSBB010000014.1, forward strand.
GCCGGGCGGCGGCGCAGCCAGCGGCGGTGCTGCCAGCCGAGCAGCGCGGTGGTCCCCAGCACTTGGGTGAAGACACCGGTGAGCAGCGGATAGACCAGCTCGCTGAGGACGGTCGGCGTCATCCCCGAGGCGACCGTCCCGCCGGTCCAGCCCACTGCCTCCGGCCGGCCGGCCGCCCGCTCGCTCGTCCAGCGGGCCGGAATCCGCTCCAGCAGTTCCAGCTGCTCGGGCGCGGTGGCCGCGACCACGCTCCGGGCGAGATCCGCCAGATCGAGGGTCACCCGCGGACCCGGGCCGATGCCCTCGGTGTCCGCCCCGCCCCCGGAGTCCCCCGCCCGGCCGTCCATGTCCCGCCGCATACGCCCTCCCCCTTCCGGCGCGCCCGCGGCCCGGCGGCGAGCGGATCCTCGCCGTGCGGCCGGGGCGGTCCCGGACCGACCAGCCTGGCAGAACCGGCGCCATGATCACCGGGGATTCCCCGAGGTCCGGCCCCGGACGCGGCGGGGACGCGGCCTCGGCGGGGATGCGTTGGGGATGCGGCGGGGACGCGGCGGGGACGCGGCGGGCAAATACGCGAGGGCGAATGGGGGGCGAATGGGAGGGGCGTGATCATCATCGCCCGGCGGCTCCCAGCCGGTTCACAGAATACCCGTTGCCGGAATACCGGCTGCTGCTAGCGTGGTGACCGCGGAGGCGACAGGCTGGGGAGCCCGGTCGCGAGGGCCGCGAGTTCTGGGGGAACTGATGCAGGGATTCACCTATGAGGTCGACATCGCGCTGGTGATCGATGTGACCGGGAGCATGCACGGCATCCTCGACGAGGTGAAGGCGAACGCCTTGCGATTCCACGAGGATCTGACCGCCGCGATGCGCGCCAAGGACAAGACCATCGACTCCCTCCGGGTGCGGGTGGTGGCCTTCCGCGATTACTACGCGGACGGCGAGCAGTCCATGGAGACTTCGGAGTTCTTCGAACTCCCCGCACAGCAGGGGGAATACAGCGCCTTCGTGAGCGCGCTGGTCCCGACCGGCGGCGGCGACGAACCGGAGAGCGGGCTCGAAGGGCTGGTGCTGGGGATGCGGTCCGACTGGGCCAAGTCCGGCAGCAAGCGGCGCCAGGTCATCATCGTGTGGACCGACGCCAGCGCGCACCCGCTGGAGAAGAACGCCGGCTCGAAGCCCGTGGTCTACCCGAAAGGCATGCCGGCCGATTTCGACGCCCTCACCGATTTGTGGGAGGGGCAGGACTACATGGACATGAATGCGAAGCGGCTCATCATCTACGCTCCCGACGCCTACGCCTGGACGGACATGGGTCTGCATTGGGAGAACACCGTCCACTACACCTCCAAGGCCGGGCGCGGCCTTTCGGATGTGGACTACTCCACGATTATCGACACCATCGCCGCCAGCGTGTGACGGATCACCGGATGGAGGACGACGGCCTCGGCTTCGAGGATGTGGAGAGAGTGATGGGTGACGACAGCCGTCACCTCGGGAGTGCGCCGGGACCGGCCGGGCAGAGTGTTTCCCCGCAAGATCCGCGAAGTGCCGGTGAATTGCCGGTCGGCGCCGTTCCGTGGGTGTGCCCTCCGCTCTTCACCGCGCGGATCAGCATCGAGAAGGTGCCGGGCAAGGGCGAGGACGCGCCGCCGCTGGTCCGGCACTTCGAGTATCCGGCCGGCGTCGTCGGCGCGATCGGCGTCGGCGACGGGCTGGGCGGGGCGGGCAGCACCCTGATGGCGACGAACGACGGCCCGCGCAGCGCGGCCTATCTCGCCTCGCGGCAGGTCCTGTCCACGGTGGGCACCCAGATCGACGCCCACTTCGGGCCGTCGGGCTGGCTGTTCCCGGCCGGCTCGGCCTTGGACTCGGTGCAGGCCGACCACGCGCTGGACCGGTTCCTCACCTATCTGGACAGCGCCATCCGCTGGGATCTGGAACAGCTGGGGGAGCATTCCCCGTCCGCGTCGGGCAACCTCCGCAGCAAGCTGATCCGCCCGCTGCCGACGACCCTGGCCCTCGGCGTCTTCCGGGTGGCCGAGGAAGGTGTGGTGCTGGACGCGCTGTGGGCCGGTGATTCCCGGATCTATGTGCTCTCCCCGCAGTGGGGACTCCAGCAGCTCACCAAGGACGACCTGAAGTCGGGGGGTGACGCCATGAGCAATCTGCTGGAGGACTCGCCGATGTCCAACATCCTGTCGGGCGACGGCCGGTTCCAGCTCAACCACCGCCGGATCCGACTGCCCCACGGCCCGTTCCTGTTCCTCGCCGCGTCCGACGGCTGCTTCGGCTACCTGCCCTCTCCGGCGCACTTCGAACTGCTGCTGCTGCGCGCGCTGCTGGACAACACCGTGCAGGGCGCGTGGGAGGACAAGGTGCGGGCCGCCATCGAGGCGGTGACCGGTGACGACGCCACGCTCGCCGTCGCCGGGGTGGGCTGGCCCAACCCGGGAGCGGCCGGCAACCGCCTCTTCCAGCGCTTCCACGCGCTGCAGCAGGAGGTCGGCGCGATGGAGAACCTCCACCAGGAGACCATCGAGCTGCGCGCGCAACTCGCCCTCGCCGAAGCCCGCTTCCTCGAAGCGCGGCAGGACCTGTGGTCGCGCTACCGCCCGGTGTACGAGCACCTTCTCGGCGAACCCGTACGCACCCTGCCGCCGGCCCGCCGGGACAGCGCGCCGGAGGAGTCCGGCGAGAAAGGGGGCCGGCCGTGACGGATTCGGCTGTCGGGCCCTACCGTCTGGAAGCGCCGTTCTCGACGGCGGGCGGCGGCCAGAGCCAGTGGACGTTCGCGACGCGGGACGGCACCTCCTACTTCATCAAGCAGTTCCTGGCCCCCACCTATCCGCTCCCCGACGGCCCCGGGAGCGCGGCGGGCAAGGCCGCCAAGCGGCTGCGCTGCGAGCGTTTCGAGGCCCATCACCAGACGATCGACCGGCTGCTGTCCCCGCTCAGCAGCGCCGGCGGCAATCTCGTCGTCACCAAGGACTTCTTCCGTTACGGCGCGCACTACTACAAGGTCACCGACCGGGTGGAGGCCGCCGACCTGCCGGTGGAGGCGATCGCCGCGCAGCCGCTGGCGCACCGACTGCTGCTGATGATGAGCGTGACGCACAGCGTCGGCCTGCTGCACAAGAGCGGCCTGGTGCACGGCGACCTGAAGCCGCCGAACGTGCTGATCAAGCAGATCGGTCCCGACCGGTTCACCACCAAACTCATCGACTTCGACAACTGCTTCCACGTCGGGGACGTCCCGGTGGCGGACGAACTGGTCGGCGACCCCGTCTACTACTCGCCGGAGCTGATGGCCTACGTCACCGGCAACGCGACGGCCGACACGATCGGCCTGCCCTCCGATGTCTTCGCCCTCGGCCTGCTCTTCTGCCAGTACCTGACCGGGGTGCTGCCCTCCGGCCGCACCAGCGGGTATCCGGGCGAGGTGATCGCCAACGGCGGGAGCCTGAAGGTCCCTTCGGTCTCCTCCGACCTGGAGAAGGCGCTGTCGGAACTCATCGGGCGGATGCTCTCGCCCGGCCCCGCCGACCGCCCGGCGGTGGCGGAAGTGGGGCAGTCGCTCAAGCTGCTGCGGAAGATGGTCGGTTCCGGGACGAGCCCGGCGCCCGCCTCCACCGCGGGCGGCGGCGCGGGCGGCACGTCCGGCGGCGCGGGCGGCGCGCTGCGGGGCAAGGGCCTGGGGATCGCCGGCGGGTCCGGAGCCGGGAGCGGGGCCGGGTCCGGGACCTCGGCTCCGGCGAAGACCGAAGGGACACTGAGGGGCTCACTGATCCGAAAAAAAGGGCCCTTGACGTGATCCCCGGCTGGCGCTGCCGCCGGTGCGATCACGTCAACGCCGAAGGGACGCCCTACTGCGTGGTGTGCCACGCCCAGCCGCTCAGCCGCACCGTCGAGGGCGCCACGATCACCGCGGTCGGCGACCGCTGGATCGAGGTCACCGGGCGGGAGGGCGCCGCCCTCGAACTGGCCGACCGGGCGCTGGCGGACATCCTGCTGCCGCGCCAGCAGCTGGTCGTCCTCAAGCGCCGCCGCCGGCTCTTCGGCGGTCTGCGGCTGAAGGTCGGGGTCGGCTGGGTGCCGACGGGCAATCGGAGTGCGGGGGCGTAGTCGGACGGCGCATTGCCCCTTTCTCCATCACGCGTTCGAATTTTGCGAATGCTTTACGTCATCATGGCAAGTTCATGGTCTTTCGACGGAGGGCGGTACTGCGGCAGAGTGCTGGGGACCGGCCTCGACCGGCCGGCTCCCACCGGCCGCGCCCCGCCCCCGTCGCAAGGAACCCCGATGCGCGCTCCGCGTCTCCCCCAGCTCTCCGACCTGCGGAACCCCGCCGTCCTCCGCCGGGACGTCCTCGCCTCCCTCGTCGTCTTCCTCGTCGCCCTGCCGCTGTGTGTCGGCGTCGCCGTCGCCTCCGGGGTGCCCGCCGAACTCGGCCTGATCACCGGCATCGTCGGCGGGGTCGTCGTCGGGCTACTGCCCGGCAGCCGATTACAGGTCAGCGGCCCCGCCGCCGGGCTGACCGTGCTGGTGCACGACGCGGTGGACAGCTACGGACTCGCCGCGCTCGGCGCCATCGTGGCGGTATCGGGCCTGCTCCAGATCGCCCTCGGCGTGCTGCGCTTCGGGCGCTGGTTCCGGGCCATCTCGCTGTCGGTGGTGCACGGCATGCTGGCCGGCATCGGTCTGGTCATCGTCCTGGGCCAGGTCTACGCGCTCGCCGGTGTCCGCCAGCCGTCCGACGGCCCGGGAAAGATCGCCGGGCTGCCCGGCCTGGCCGCCGACATCCTGGACGGCGGCCCGCAGTTGACCGCCGCGCTGCTCGGCGCCGCCACGGTCGCGGTCCTGGTGCTGTGGCCCCGGCTGCCCGCCCGGGTACGGGTGGTGCCCGGTGCGCTGGCGGCGGTCGGCCTGGCCACGGCGGCCAGCGCCGTCCTCGGCCTGTCCGTCGCCAAGGTCCAGGTGGGCGGACTGCTCGACGCGGTCGCGCCGCCGGGCTCCGACGCCTTCGGCCGGATCGGCAGTGTGGCGGCGGTGGGGACCGTGCTCGCCTTCACCCTGATCGCCTCCGCCGAGAGTCTGTTCAGCGCGGCCGCGGTGGACCGGATGCACCGGGGCCCGCGCACCGACTACGACAAGGAGCTGATCGCCCAGGGCGTCGGCAACACCGTCAGCGGGGCGCTCGGGGCGCTCCCGCTGACCGCGGTGATCGTCCGCAGCGCCGCCAACGTCCAGGCGGGCGCCCGTACTTCGGCCTCACGCGTACTGCACGGCCTGTGGCTGCTGCTGTTCACCGCGCTGCTGCCCGTGGCGATCTCGGTCATCCCGCTGACCGCCCTGGCCGCGGTGCTGGTGTACGCGGGCGTCAAGCTGGTGCCCGTCAAGGAGTTCGCGTCGCTGTGGCGCGAACACCGCGGCGAGGCGGTCGTGCTGGCCGCCACCACCGCCGTCATCGTGGCCACCAACCTCTTCGAAGGGGTGGTGTTCGGGCTGCTGATGTCCGTGGTGAAGTCGGCCTGGGACACCTCGCGGACCCGTATCGACGTCCGCACCCTCACCGGCGGCCGGCTCGTCGCCACCGTCACCGGCAACGCGACCTTCCTGCGGCTGCCCCGCATCCTGGAACAGCTGGAGGGCCTGCCCAAGGACCGCCCCATCGAACTCGACCTGTCCGGCCTGCGCCACCTCGACCACGCCTGCCGCACCGCCCTGGAGAACTGGGCCCCGGCCCACTCCGACGACGGCACCGACCCGGTCAGCGTCCGGCTCCCGGTGCCGACCGCGCTCTGACGGTGTCCCCGCCCGCGGCCGGGAGCAGGCCGCGGGCGGCCCGGCACGCGGGGCCGGCGGGGGATCAGTCCGCCACGGCCAGCTGGATCAGGGCCGGCGGGAACTGCCGCCGGACCAGGACACCGCGTCCCGGCGGCCGCTGGGAAGCCCGTTCGTCGCCGAGCACGACCCCTTCGCGCGGGTCGCCGGACAGCACCAGGCCGGCCGCCCCGAGTTCGCGGACCCGGTTCAGCATCGGCTCGGTCATCTGGCCGCGCATCAGGCCGCTGACGCGCCGCGCCAGCACGACGTGGAAGCCGAGTTCGCGGGCCTGCGGCAGGTAGTCGATCAGCGGCGCGAGCGGCGACTGGCGGCCGCCCACCATGTCGTAGTCGTCCACCACGAGATAGAACTCCGGGCCCGTCCACCAGTCGCGTTCCCGCAGCTGGGCGACGGTCACATCGGGCGGCGGCAGCCGCTCGGCGAGTTTGGCCGCCACCTGCTCGGCATAGACCGCGGCGGCGCCGGAGTCGCCCGCGTAGGCGCCCAAGTACTCCGGCGGGACCGCTCCGAGCAGCGAGCGCCGGTAGTCGACGACGATGAACCGCGCCTCCCAGGCCGAGCGCCGCGCCATCAGCCCGGCCATCCAGGTGCGCAGGAAGGTCGACTTGCCCGAGCCGGAGTCGCCGAAGACCAGGAAGTGCGGGTCGGTCCCGGTCAGGTCCAGGTGGACCGGCGCGAGATCGCTCTCGCCGAGGCCGATCGGCACACCGGGCGCCGAATCGCCCTCGGGAAGGGCGAGTTGGGCTACGGTCACCCGCTCGGGCAGCATCCGGACCGGCGGCGCCGCCCGGCCCTGCCAGGCCGCCGCGATCTTGGTGATGGCCTCGCCCTGGGCGTCGGCGAGACCGTCGGCGGTGTCCCGGCCGTCGAGCCGGGGCAGCGCCACCTGGTACTGGATGCCGGGCGGCGCCATGCCGCGGCCGGGGGCCGCGGTGACGAACTGCCGGGCCGCGCGGCGGTTGATCTCGGAGTCCGCCGGGTCGTTGAGCCGCAGTTCCAGCCGGGCGGAGAAGGCGTCGCGCAGCGACATCCGCAGATCGGCCCAGCGGTTGGCGGTGAGGATCAGATGGACGGCCACGCCCAGACCGCGGTTGGCGATGTCGAGCACGGCCGCGTCCACACCCTCGATCTCGCCGCGCGCCGCCCCCCAGTTGTCGATCAGCAGGAAGACGTCGGCGGCCCGGATCGCGGGGGGAAGCCCGCCCGCGGCGCGCAGCCGCCGGAAGGCGGCGGCCGAGTCGATACCCAGATGCCGGAAGAGCCGCTCGCGCTCGGCGATCAGCTGGAGCGTCTCTGACAGGATCCGCCGCGCCTGCGGCAGATCGTGCCGCCCGGCCACCCCGCTGACGTGCGGGGCCCGTTCGAACGGCTGGAGCGTACCGCCGCCCAGGTCCAGGCAGAGGAACTGCGCCTCGTCGGGGGTGTGCGTCAGCATCGCGGACAGCATCAGGGTCCGCAGCAGGGTGCTCTTGCCGGACTGCGGCGCGCCCACCAGCGCGAGATGCCCGGACTCGGCGAAGTTCGGCACCAGCGGCTGCTGGAGCTGCTGGACCGGTACGTCCAGGACGCCGACCGGGAAGCGGAGCTGGCCCTTGTGCGGCCACCACTCGGCGGACAGGCCGCGGCCCGGGTGGATCGCGACCGGGCCGGTCAGGTCGTCCAGCGGCAGCGCGGCGGGCAGCGGGGGCAGCCAGACCTGGTGGGCGGCCTGGCCCGATCCGCCCAGCTTCTCCACCACGATCTGCATCTCGGTCGGCCCGGTCGGCAGCGCCCGCGGCCGCTGCTCCCGTACGTCGGCGGGATCGGCCGCCGGGTCCGGCGGCAGGCGCAGGCCGAACTCGACCGGATCGGTGGGCGGCGGTCCGGCGGCGAGCGCGCGCTGCTCGGCGGACTCGTACGTCCCCGACACATGCGCCACCCGGAACCGCTCGAAGACCGATTCGGCCACCTTGAGATACGCCGAACCGGGGATCGGCGGCAGCCGGTAGGCGTCCGGGCCGCCGATCACGATGCGGGACTCGGCGGCGGAGAAGGTCCGCAGACAGATGCGGTAGGACAGGTTCGACTCCAGGCCGCGCAGCCGGCCTTCCTCCAACCGCTGGGTGGCGAGCAGCAGATGCATGCCCAGGCTGCGGCCGACCCGGCCGATCTGCACGAACAGGTCGATGAAGTCGGGCCGGGTGGACAGCAGTTCGCCGAACTCGTCCACGATGATCAGCAGATACGGCAGCGGTTCCAGCGGGCGGCCGTCCGGTCCGCTCGCCCCGGCGGCACGGCGCAGCTGGTACTCCCGGACGGTGTCGACGTTGCCCGCGTCGCGCAGCATCCGCTGCCGGCGCTGCTGTTCGCCGACCAGCGCGTCGCGCACCCGGTCCACCAGCGCGAGATCGTCGACCAGGTTGGTGATCAGCCCGGCCACGTGCGGCAGTTCGGTGACACCGGCGAAGGTGGCGCCGCCCTTGAAGTCCACCAGGACCAGGCTCAGCAGTTCGGGCGAGTGCGTCATCGCCAGTCCGCTGACCAGGGTGCGCAGCAGCTCGCTCTTGCCGGAACCGGTGGCGCCGACGACCAGGCCGTGCGGCCCCATGCCGCCCTGGGCCGACTCCTTGAGGTCCAGCGCGAGCGGCTGCCCGTCGCCGTCGAAGCCGATCGGCACCCGCAGGACGTCCTCGGTGTCCGCGTCGACCCACAGCTGCTCCGGCTCGAAGGCGGCCAGGTCGGCGATCCCGAGCATGCTGGGCAGCGACATGGTCTGGGCGAGCACCTCGTCGCCCTCGACGGACAGCCGCAGCGGGGCCAGCGCCCGCGCGACGGCCTCGCACAGCCGGGGTTCCGGCCGCTCGGCGACCACGTCGGTGACCGGGGAGCCCTGGTCGGCCCGCCGGCCCTCCAGGGTGAGCGCGCCGCTCTCCGTCACCCGGACCCGGATGTCGGCGCGGGTCGGCTCGTCGTGCTCCCGCTCCACCAGGCAGATCACGGTGATCGCGGTGTCGGGACCGGCCGCCTCGGTGAGTTCGGCGGCGGTCTGCGAGCGCGCCCAGGCGGCCCTGGGGTCGTAGCGGTCCAGCACCACCACGAGCCGCCGCCTGGTGTCCGGCGCGTCCCGTTCCGCCACGAGCCGCCGGGCGGCGGGCCGGGCCGCGGCCTGCTCCAGCCGGGTCCGCAGATGGTCGGCGATGCCCTCGAAGTCCTCCGCGACCAGCGGTACGACCCCGGCCTGCCCGGTCGCGTCCGGCTCGTGGGTGTGAGGCAGCCACTTGGCCCATTCCCAGTCCTCGCCGCCGGTGGCGATGGCCACGGTGACGTCGTCGGGCGCGTGCAGCACCGCTATCTGGCACAGCACGGCCCGCACCACACCGCGGGCGGCGCCGGCCGGTCCCAGTACGCTGACGATCCCGGCCCGCCCGAGGTCCACCAGCGCGGGCTGGCCGCCGACCGTGGACATCGACTCGATCAGCCGGTCCGCCGCCGCCTTGGCCCTGGTGTCGTACTCCACCGTCGGATCGTTGCGGGTGGCCAGCCGGATGGGTGTCGACAGCGGCGCCTGCCCGACGCCCACACACACCCGCAGGAAGTCCGGGTCGGTCACCCGGCGCTCCCACACCCTGCGGCGCCGGGTGGCGATCGCCCACAGCCGGTACGGCGACGGATACGCCCAGGCGGCCACCACCCGCTGGTTCTCCGCCACGTGCCGTGCCACGTCCCGCACTTCGACGAGGTGCTCCAGATACCGGTCGCGCGCCCGCACCTTCTGGCGCCGCGCGGCGCCGCGCATCTGCGTCCGGACACCCACGGTGACGCCGATCGACAGCACCACGAAGGCGATGCCCAGCAGGATCAGCAGCTTCTTGCCGCCGGACATCAGATAGGCGGCCATGCTGATGCTGGACATCAGCGGCATCAGCAGGAACATCCAGTTGGCGCCGGAGTCCTTCCCGACCGGCTGCGGCGGAGCCGCCAGCACCACCGGATCGGTCGGCAACTGCGGCGGCACGACGCGCGCGGGGCGGTGGAAGATGATCCGGGACATCGAAGCTCTTCGTCTGTGACGGGGACCGTGGCGCTGGTGCAGCGAATGCCGGGGCGGACGCAGGGTCTTCCGCCAGGATAGGAGCGGACCGGCCACGGCCGGGAGGTCCCCGTTCGGGGACCAGGGAGCGCCGGCCCCCCTATGACGACGACGACGGCGACGACGGCGGCAGGTCCTCCGGCAGCAGCCGTCCGAGGTCGTCCTTCGTCGGGCCGATGAGGTCCACCACCCGCTGGGCGTGGCGCTCGGTCATCCGCTGGAAGGTCTGGCGGGCGGTACGGCCGTTGCCGAAGCGGTCGTCGCGGACCAGCCCGGCGAAGTAGCCGCGCAGCGCGTCCCGGGTCTCCTCGGGCAGGTCGTACTCGTAACTGCGGGCTCCACTCGACGATGCGGGCCAGTTCGTCGCCGTCGTAGTCCTCGAACTCCAGGGTCTGGGTGAAGCGCGAGGCCAGGCCCGGGTTGGCGTCCACGAAGCGCTCCATCTCGTCCGGATAGCCGGCGACGATGACCACCACGTCCTCGCGGTAGTCCTCCATCAGCTTGACCAGGGTGGAGATGGCCTCCCGGCCGTAGTCCGCGCCCTGGCCGCCGGGGGTGAGGGCGTACGCCTCGTCGATGAACAGCACCCCGCCGAGCGCCTTGCGGAAGATCGCGGTGGTCTTGGGCGCGGTGTGCCCGACGTACTCGCCGACCAGCGAACCCCGGTCGGCCTCCACCAGGTGCCCGCGCGACAGCAGCCCGACGGCGGCCAGCACCCGGCCGTAGAGGCGGGCGACGGTGGTCTTGCCGGTGCCGCTGTTGCCCGCGAAGACCAAATGGCGGCTGAGCGGCGGCGCGGCCAGACCGGCCTCGGTGCGCTGCCGCACCATCTGCATCACCTTGACCATGGTGCTGACGTCCCGCTTCACCCCCTCCAGGCCGACCAGGCCGTCCAGTTCGGCGAGCACGTCGGCGAGGGTCTCGGCCCGGGACTCAGCGGTGCCGTCGCCGGACGCCGCCGGCCGCGCGTGGCCCCCGGGGCCGGCGGCGGTCCCGTGTCCGGTCGCGGTGAGGCCGGGCCCGGCCGGCGGCTGCGCCTGGCGCCCCTCCTCGGGCAGGGTGCTGGTCTTGACCCCTTCGACCCGGCACGCCTCGAAGACCGGCCGCGCGTCGTCGGCGAGCTTCAGGTCCTCGTCGGTGTCGTGGATGTGGCAGCCCCGCAGCAGCGGGGTGGCGCCGCCGCCCACGTAGATCGCGGGGAAGCCGGTCGCGCTGATGTCGCAGTCCTCGAAGCGTCCGGCGGCGCCGTCGGCGACGTAGAGGCCGTTCTTGGCGGTCCGGGCGATGGTGACGCCGCGCACCCGGGGCATGGCGCGGGTCTGGACGACCAGGCCGGTGCCCTTGGTGTCGGTGATGGAGCAGTCGGACAGCCATGCGGAGGCGCGCTCGCGGACGAAGACGCCGGCCGCTCCGGTGCCGGTGATCCGGGTGTCCACCACGAGTGCGGCGGTGCCGGCGCCGATGTCGATCCCCGGTCCGGTGCAGCCGCTCACCTCGCAGTCCTCGATGAGCGGACGGTGCTCGGTGGTCAGGCTGATGCCGGTGCCGGCCGCGCCGATCCGGCAGCGGACGGCCGAGAGGTCGCCGCCGTCGGCCACCAGCGCGCTCAGCGCGGCGCCCTCGATCCCGGTGTCCGCCACCGTCGCCACCGCCTGGTCGGTGACCCGCAGCCCGTGTTCCGGGGTGCCGCTGATCGCGCAGTCGCGGACCGTCAGTCTGCTGGCGCCACCGGCGTGGACGGCGGTGAACGCCGCCTCGGTGACCGCGCTCGCGATGAGGGTGACACGGGCCGCCTCCGAGGCGTAGACACCGTTGGCCCCGGCCCGCAGGAAGGTGCCGCGCCGGACCTCCACCCGGGCGGTCCCGCCCACCGCCAGACCGGTGCCGCCGGTGTCGGCGGTGGTGGTGCCCTCCAGCCGCACCCGGGCGGCCCCGCCGACGACCAGGCCCGCCGCGCGTACGTCGCTGACCCGGCAGTCCACCAGTGAGGCGACCGCCCGGCCGGTCACATGGACACCGTCCCTCGCCGTACGCGCCGTCTCGCAGCCGTGCAGGGCGACGCCGTAGGCCCCGCCGGCCGCATCGGCCGCCCCGGCGGAGTCGTCCGCGAGGTCGCCCGCCGCCGGCTCCGCCGCGGCGGCGCGGGTGCCGGCGCCGGCGTCCCCGGTGATGACGATGCCCTCGGCGGCGCTGTCGCCGATCCGGACGGCGCGCAGCGTGGGCCGGGCCAGGTCGTCCACGGCCAGGGCCGCCGCCCCGGTGTGCGTCACCTCGCAGTCCTCGAAGGTCCCCCGGGCCGAGCCGCGGACGCGCACGCCGTGCCCGCCGGTGCGGGTCACCGACAGCCGCCGCAGGCTCGGGTCGGCGCCGTGGTCCACGAGGACTCCGGTGCCGTCGATGTCGGCGACCCCGCTGCCCTCCACCACCGCCCGGCTGTCGCCGCCGAGATACAGTCCCACCTCGCCGGTGTGGTGGACCGAGCAGTCGCGGAAGGTGGGCGCCGCCGTGCCGGTGACCTCGACCCGGCCCCCGGTGATCTCGCAGCCGGCGATCAGCACCGTGCCGGCCGTGACCACCACGGACGCCTCACCGGTGCCGCTCTCGATCACCAGCCCGTGCACCGCGCCGCCCCCGCCGCGCACGGTGATCGCGGCGCCGCGCACCCCGACGATCCGTACCGATCCGGCGCCCTTCTCGGCCACCAGCGTGATGTCCCGGTCCAGTACGACACTCTCGGTGTACGTGCCCGGCTGGATCGACACCACCGCGCCCGGTTGCGCGTCGCGCACGGCGGCCACCACGGTCTTGTACGCGCCCCAGCCCCGGGTCGCGACCCGCAGCCCCGTCGTCATCGGTCCGCCCGCCCGGCGCGGCCTCGATGAGCCGCCGTCATGTGGCGGTGCAGCTGAGCCGGACCTGGGCGGCGGCCGCGTGCGCGTCGGCGGCCGCGCCGCCCCGGGCGCCGGCGTCGACCATTCTCAGCGCGACTTCGCCGGTGGTCACCTCGAAGGGGCGGCTGGTCACCCAGGTGCCCTGCTCGGCGACCTGATGGACCAGATAGCCGCCCAGCGGGGCCGCTGTGGAGCCGTAGGCGTAGTCGGTACCGTAGTAGTAATAGTAGGCGGGGTCGCCGCCGACGTACGAGCGCGACGAGTTGACCGGGATGTACGTGGACAGCCGGCATGAAGCGCCGGTGAACTTGTCGCTGAAGTCGAAGGTCCACAGCGCGAACCGGCCGCTGTCGTACGCGGCCGCCCGTCCCGACACCGGAACGGACAGGAACCCGCCGGTGCAGCCGTCGCCGGTGTGGCCGCCGCTGCGCGACGTGGTCCAGCCGGTCGTCCCGTCGGCGCTGGTCCCGGTGGAGTAGCCGTACGCCGTGAACGTCGATCCGGGCCTGGAACACGTCGGGCCGGCCACGGCCGTCCACGTGGCGCCGGGCAGCGAGCCGATGGAGAGGGCGCCGGAAGCGGCGGGGTGGGGCGTGATGGCCACCACCTCGGACGGCTTCACGGCGGGTCCCCAGCCCAGCGCGCCGTCCACCAGCGCGGAAAGAGCCAGGACCAGCACCGCGGCGAAGCCGATGACCAGCATCCTTCTGCCGGACCGGCCCTGCGGGTCGTCGGGTCGCACGGCCTCGGCGAAGGCGGAGGTGAAGCCCCGCCACTCCTCGTCGATCATGTGCGGGTGATGCTCCTCACCGATCCGGATCGGGTCCTCACACGGAGGCGCCGAAACCCCGGTCCTCCTTTTTGCACCTTACAGTCAGTCCGCGGTCGGAGAAAAGGAATCCGGCATTAACTGAAGATTAATGAATGCTCCTGATGGTGCGTCATGACGAATCTGGTGACACACCCCGACACATGGGGCACCGCTCGATCCCCGTCGGGGCCAGCGCTGTTGACCGTGACATTCAGCGGATACATTGCCTGCGACGGCCAACGGAATTGCCGGTCGGCCGGAGTTCCACAAGCTCCAGGAGACGCGCGGGAACGAAATGGCCCATACATCGCGAATTGCAATTGTCGAGTACCACAACCTGGTGCGCCGCGGCCTTGAGGACCTGGTCTCGAACAGCCCGCCGCTGCGTGTCGTCGCGGTGGTGGCGGAGCCGTGCCGGCTGGACCCGGCGCTGCGCGCCGATGTGATCGTGCTGGGACCGTCCCCGCAGGCGGAGGAGACGCTTCCCGACATGGTGGCCGAACTCGGGCCCCACGGAAGGGTGCTGGTCGTCTCCGACTTCGCCGGCCCGCAGCTGCTGGCCGGCGCCCTGCGCGCCGGGGCCTACGGCTGTGTGACCCGGCAGACCGACGACGACGGGCTGCTGCTCGCCATCGGTACGGTGGCCGGCGGCGGACTCCATGTCGCCCCCGGCCTGACCCCGCGGCTGCACGCCGAACTGGCCCAGCCCGCCGCCGCGACACCGCCCGCGCTCGCCCGCCGCGAGACCGAGACGCTCCGCTGGCTGGCCGCCGGGCTGACGCACGGCCAGATCGCCCGCCGGATGGACCTCACCGAGGCGACGGTGAGCACGTACGTCAAGCGGATCCGGAACAAGCTGAACGTCGGCAACAAGGCCGACCTCACCAGGAAGGCCATCGAACTCGGACTGGTCCACGAGTCGCGGTGACCGGGACCGGGCACCGGAGGGCGCGCGGTCGCCCCGGCCCGGGTGGTCCCGGTGGTCCCGGCTCACATGTGCCGCCCGAGTTCCAGGAAGCGGTCGACCATCCCGAACGTCGCCGCGGCCAGCGCGATCCCGACCCCGCCCAGCAGCGAACCGAGACCGGTCAGCCAGCCCGGGCGCCCCATGGGCGGCAGGTCGGCGCGGCGCATCAGCCGCCGGAAGCCGTACACCAGCAGCACCACGGCGATCAGTCCGGCGTAGAGCGGGCCGGCCCAGTACGGCCAGCCGAAGCGCCCGGAGCCCAGCAGCAGCAGCGCGAACAGCCCGATGACACCGGCGAGTCCGACCGGCACGACCTCGGCGGCCATGCGCGCGGACCCGGCCCGCAGCAGCAGGGCGAGCCCGAGGCAGCAGGCCAGCGCGGCGGCGTAGGACGATCCCGAGTCGGCGAGGATCACCAGCGCGGTCGCGATCACCGCGGCGAGGCCGCCGCTCCACACCAGCAGCACGGTGGTGGCCGAACGCACCGCGGCCGCCACCGCGTCGTCGGCCTCCTGGACCGGCGTCCGCGGGTCCGCCCGCCGGTAGGCGAAGGCCACCAGCCGGCTCACCGTCATCGGCGCGACCGTCAGCAGCCCGAAGCCGACGACGGCGACGACGGCCGCCGACTCGACGCCGTCCGCCTTCACCACTCCCAGCAGGGCCGCCGTCACGGCGGCGACCAGTGCGGCGAGCAGTACGGCGGAGGTGCTGGCGCCGGGGGCGGCGACATAGGCCAGGAACGCGCCGACCAGGGCCCCGGCGGCCAGCGCGAAGGCGGTGAGTCCGGCGGAGGTCATGGCCGGGTCCGGGCCGTGCGCCGGTCCGGCCCCGTCCATGGTGGCCAGCGTCCGGGCGGCCAGCGCCAGGACCGGCACGGCGCAGAGCGCCAGCGCCATCCGCAGCCCGGGCGGGACGGGCCAACGGCGCTCGCTCGCCGTCCAGGCCAGCGCGGGCAGCAGCAGGCCGGCCGCCACCGCGACCCCGGCGAGCGCGTCGGGGCCCACCTGGCCGCGTACCGCCAGCACCACCAGTGTCGCGACCAGCCAGCCCAGTCCGAGCAGCATCACGCCGACCGTCCGCGCGCCGGCGTCCCAGCGGCGGTCCAGGGCGCCCTCGGCCACCTGGGTGACGCGCTCGCCGACGTCCCGGACGACCGGTTCGGCGAACTCGTTGACGATCACATCGCGCAGATAGAGGATCTGGCCGTCCACGATGCCCAGTTCGGCCAGCGACCACTCGGGGGCGAACGGCTCGGTCGTCGCGGTGGCCAGCGACCACGCGGCGGGCATGATGTCGGTCTCGTCCTGCCGGCACATCCGCGCCACGGTGTCGATGTACGACGCGATCGGGGCCCCGGCCGGGACCGCGAGGTCCACCTGGCGGCGCTCGCCGACGACGGTGATACGGCAGTGCTCGTCCACGACGGCGCTTTCCTCAGTTCGACCCGGACGCGCGGGCGCCGGGCGTGCTCGCGCCCGGGGCCTCTGCGCCGGGCGCGAGCACGCCCGGCGCCCGGTGGACGACGGTGGGGCGGCGGGTCACGTGTGCTGCCAGGTCTGCACGTTCGCCCACTCGGCCTCGCTGTAGTTCGCCCAGTTGACGTGCATCGCCTGGGCGATCTCGCCGAGCACGCCGTTCGGGCCGAGCAGGCCGTCCGCGGCGAAGTTCCACTCCTGCTGGAGCCCTTCGTAGTACGTGGCCGCGGTGCCGGTCCAGGTCTCCTGGAGGGGTCCGAGCAGCCCGATGAGCTTGTGCAGCTCGTCGGCGATCTGCAGCGCGATCCCGTTGATGTACGCGCCCGCGCCGGCGAGGTCGTCCTTGACCATGATGGGCGAGCCGTCGATGTTCGTCACGCGTCCTCCTCGGCCGGCGCGCCCGGGGCGCGGCGGTGGGTACGGGTCAGCTGAGATTCGCGGACGACAGCCCGGACTGGATGGTCGTGATCGTCTTGATGTTGGTCTGCTCGGACTCGGAGTAGTTCACGTACGTGCCGCGCAGACCGCTGGCGATGTCGGTGAGCGCGTCGTGCAGCATCGTCGAGAACGTGTCGTACTCCGCCATCAGGCCCTGGAAGGTGGTCGCGGCGATGCCCTGCCACGAGGCTTCCAGGTCGACGACGTACGACTTCAGCGTCGCCAGCTGCTCCTGGACGGTGGCCGCCGTGCTGTCGCACGAGGCCGCGGCGGTCGTGACCTCTTCCGGTGTCACTTGATAGCCGGACATCTGCCCACCCTCTTCGCGCGATCACCTGGGATTCCCCGTCATCGTCCCAGCGGGGGGTCACCGCCTCCAGTCCCCCATTCGGATGTCCCCTTCGGCCGGGTCAGCCGGGTCGGCCGGGTCAGGGGCCGTCGCCGATGGGGCCGGCGCAGCGCGGCGGCCAGCCGCCCTTCCCTGCCGGGTGGGGGCGGCCCCGCAGCGCGTCCTCCAGCCGGGCGAGCACGGCGCGGTCCGCGTCGTCCAGTCCGGCGGGGGCCTCCTGCCCGGCGGCTGCGGCGGCCCTGGTGTCGGGCGTGGGCAGTTCGCGCAGCAGCACCAGCGGGGAGGCGCCGCCCGGGCGGACGTCCAGGACCCGGAAGGGCGTTCCGGCCGGGAACACCACCTCGTCGGGATGGTCCCGCCCGTCGGACAGATGCCGCACCCTCCGGCCGGTGACCGACCAGAGGGCATAGCGGGCGCCCGGCGGCAGCGCGGTGCCGCCGCCGGACAGCACGGCGCTGACCGGCGCCCGGTCGCTGAGCCCGGCGCAGGGCAGCAGATCCTCCATACGGCCGTCCTCCGCACCGGTGCCGCGCAGCAGCAGCCCCCGGTAGGTCGGCATCCTGCGCAGCCCCGACGCCAGGCACGCGGCATACGGCAGCAGCCGGTCGTCCCCGCCGCGCAGGGCCCGGGTGAGCTCGCGATGGCCCAACGGGCCCACCGCGTCGTCGAGATACGCCCGCAGCGCGATCAAGTCCGCCCGGGCGGCCTCCCGTTCCTCGGCGGTCAGATCGGGCATCACGGCGAGCGCCTGCGCGACGACCCCGGCATGCCGATTCCACACCGGCTCGGCCAGCGCCCGGAACGCGGCACGCTCCTCATCGGTGCTGCGCTGACTGGGACGCAGCGGGCGGCCCGCTCCGATCCCGGAGGCGGGCACCGGCGGGCGCTTCGGATCGGTGGCCGGTGGGACGGGACCGGGCGCCGGCCTGTGCGCCAAGTCCGCCGCGGGGCCGGGCGCGACCGACGCCCGCGACGGGCCCGCTCCCGCGTCCATCGGGGCCGCCGGACGGGCCGGCGGAGCGCCCAAGGGGGGCCGCCGCCCAACGACGGGCGCGGAGGGGACCGGAGCCGCCACGGGCTCACGGCCCGGACCGGGCACGGGCGCCGAGTCCGCCGCCGGACCGGACTCGACCGGCGCACGCGCCGGACCCGCGCCCGCGTCCGGCGCGGCGGACGCCGGGCGGGGAACGGCAGACGGGCGAGCGGGCGGAACGACCGCGGGAGGTCGTGGCCCCGGGGCCGGCGCCGGGGTGACGGGCCCGGCGGCGGTAGGCGGGCCGCCCACCATCGGCTCACGGCCTGGGCCAGGCGCCCGCGCCGAGTCCGGCGCCGGGCCCGGTGCGGCCGGCGCCCCGGACGGGCCCGCGCCCGCGTCCGGCGTGGCGGAGGGATCAACGGGGGGAACGGCCGCGCGGGGTCGCGGCCCCGGGACCGGGGCGGAAAGCGGGCCGGGGGCCGGGGCCCGGGGCGGTCCCGGTGGTGGGACGGGCCGCCGGGGGCCGGAGCCCGGGCCGGCCGAGGTTGTCGCGTAGCGGATGGTGCGGAGGCCGTGCTGGACCGCCAGGCGGCGCAGTTCGCGACCGCCGTCCAGCAGGGTGCCGTGGACGTACACCGTGGCACGCTCGCGCAGATCCGCGCTGAGCGCGCCGAGCAGGCGGGAGAGGTCGGGCCACAGGGTGCTGTCCAGTTGCTCGCCCCGGGTGCCGACCTCGATGGCCGGGCCGCCGGCCGCCACCGGGCGGGCGGTGTGCGGTGGATGGGCCCGCTCGGGCGTGTCGACCCACAGTCCGGCCCTGGTCGCCGTGACCTGCCAGCGGTCCGACAGCCGTACGACGCCTTCCTCCGGGCGCCCCGGGCCGGGCAACGGCGGTGACCAGCGCAGAAGTCGAGGCGCCGGAGCGGGAGCGCCCGGCCGGGAGGGCCGGCATACGACCGCGTCCACGAAGGGCAGCCACCCCGGCGAACCGTCCGCCCCGATCAGCACCGAGCGCGCGGCGTAGGACGCCAGCGGCCCGCTGGCGGCGAACAGCGGCAGCCCGGTGGTCACTTCCACCTCGCCGCCGAGGATGCCGGCGACCCGCTGGGCCATCGGCAGCAGGTCCTGGAGCCCGCCGGGGATCAGCCGTACGGACGCGGTGGGGGAAGCGGGCCCCGCCAGCAGGTGCGCGAGCAGGGCCGCCACCTCCTCCGCCGAGACGTCCTCGCCGTAGGCCACCCCCACCACCACGGCCGGCAGCTTGGGGTCGACCGGTACGGCGTGGTAGAGGTCACCCGGCTCCGGGGCGGTCGCCTCCGCCGGCCGGACGATCAGGCCGGCCGGGATGTGCCCCACCACGCACCCGCCGGACGTACGGGCCGGCAGCCGCCCCAACGCCGCCTGCCAGGAGGGCGCCGGGCAGCGCGGGCCCAGCGCCACCGGCTTCTCCCCCGGCGCGAACCGCCACCAGCCGCCCTCGGGTGCGAAGAGCGACCCGCCGGGGACCGCGAGGACCGCCCCGACCGGGGCCTCCACCGTGATGTCCCAGCCGTCGGCGATCCGGCGGGCGACGGCCGGCTGGTCCGGGTGGTCCTCGGCGGCGCCCGCCAGCGCCAGCCGGACGGCCGTGGTGCCCGTGTCGCGGAGGGAGTCCAGCAGTTCGTTCAGGCGTGGCCACAGCGCGTCGGCCGCCGCGGCCTGCGCACCGACGATCAGCGTCACCATGCCCCCGCGCGAGCGCAGTCCGCGGGTCAGATCCACGACATCGGCGGGACCGAGCGCGTCGTCCAGCGGAGCGCGGAGCAGGATCAGCCCGTCGTGGTCCTCGACCAGGACGGGCACGGCCTGGGCCTGGGCCTCGGCCTCCGCCGGGTGCCCGGCGCGCCCTCGCGGGCCTTTCCCGCCGCCCGAACGTGGCCGCCCCCTGGCCCACAGCGTCACCCGCTGCTCCTTTTCCGCTCACGGCAAGGCTCCGCCCCCGGCGGAGCACCCGTCCTCCTATTAGTTCACGCTCGCGTTGATCGAACAATTGCCCCGGTGGGACGTCCGGTTACATCCACCCGTCCGATCGATGAACAAAGGACGCTCGCGCTCGACGCGGGCCGGGCGGCGCGGCCTCAATCGGCGGTCGAGCTCTTGAGGCGGTCCGCGAGATCGGCGCGGAAGCGGTTCATGTCGAAGCTCGGGTCGGTCTTGCGGCGGGTGCCCTCCTTGTGACCGATGACGGATTCGGCGGTCCAGTGGTGGAAGCGGCAGATCGCCGCCGCGAACTTCAGCGCGGCCGTGTACTGGACGGCCGGGTAGGGGTCCTTGCCGTCACCCAGGTTCTCGATCTCGACACCGTAGGTGATCGTGTTGGCGTCGACCGGCTCGGCCGCGTCGGGCCGCGGGTGCTCGGCGGCGCCCCGGGTCATCGCGTCCACCGCGTTGGCGGCGAACGTACCGGCGTGGTTGGCGCGGCCGTTGCCGACCATGGTCAGCGTGCCGTCCTTGGCGAGGTGGGCGTGGCACAGCGGGCCGGGCAGGTCGGACCGGCCCGAATAGCACAGGCCGAGGCTGTCGGTGTCGGCGGTGTGGTGGATGACGACGCCGTGCACGGGGCCCCACGCGCCGTGCCCGTTCCTGTTGTGCCGGCGCCAGCCGGCGTGTTCTGCGACGGTGGCGCCTTCGTCCTTGAGCGCCTTGACGAACTGACTGGCCGTCATGGGAGTTGCCATGGCCGGTCCCTCCTGGGGATCACCGGTGCGCGGTGCACGATGTGCGGTGGGCCCGCGAGGCCGCACGGGCCTCGCGCCCTGCTGATACCTCACATCGTGACCGCGCCCGGTCCAGGCGGACATGAGTATGACTACTCAGGGTTGTCGATCAGGCACTGAGCGCGATACTGGAAGGTTGGGGCCGGTCCACCGGTTCACCGGCGGGCCGGCCCCGCAGCGAAGCGGACCGAATCGAGCCGGCCGGCTAGCTGTGCGAGACGGTCAGCCCGTAGAAGGCCACCCGGGCGCCGTTGGTGGTGCTGTCGGAGGACGACTGGTTGTAGGAACCGGCCTTGAAGTACTGGTGGTAGGGGTTGAAGGACGACGGGATGGCGTAGTGCGTGGTGGAGCCGTTCACCGTGAGGTCGATCGTGTTGCCGCCGGAGACACCGATGGTGTAGCTCCACTTCGTGCCGACCGCCACATGGCCCACGGTGTGGGTGTTCTGGCCGCCGTCGGGCGAGTTCTCGATGCCCGCGACGACATCGCCGTTGGAGTGGTAGTAGAGCTCGATCAGCGGCTTGGTCGAGCTGCCGCCCGAGCCGAGGTGGATCTGACCCACGCAGACGTTGGAGGTCACCGACACCACGCGCAGCGTGGCGTTCAGCCGGTGGGTGCCGCTGAGCGCCCAGTCGGCGGCGCTGCCGTTGGTGTTCATCTCGCGCAGTTCGGAGCGGGCGTAGTTGGAGTTGGGCGTGGTGACGCCCTTCTCCGGGGCCCAGAAGGTCATCGCGCCGTCGGACCCGTCGGTGTAGAAGTACGAGTCCTGGAAGCCGCCCGATCCCTGGAGCCGGGAGGACGAGATGGTGGTGGGTGAGCCGGGCGAGCCGATGGGCTCCTGCAACTCCCATACCGACAGGTTGAAGTTGCCGCCGGGCGCGACCGAGGTGTTGAGGCCGCCGGACGGCGGGCTGGTGGGCGGGGTGCCGGCGCCGGGCAGCGTCCATTTCTGGTTGGCCGCGCCGGTGCAGGTCCAGATCTGCAACTGGTTGCCGTTCGCCGAGGAGTTGTCGGTGGCGTCGAGGCACTTGCCCGAACCGGTGTTGACCAGCTCGCCGTTGCTGACGGTCCACTTCTGCGCGGCGGTGCCGTTGCAGTCGTAGAGCTGGACCTTGGCGCCGTTGGTGGTCGCGGCGGCGGTCACGTCCATGCACTTGCCGAGCGACTGGAGGGTGTTGTCGGCGTTGCCGACCGTCCAGGTCTGCGCGGCCGTGCCGTTGCAGTCGTAGGTCTGCACATGCGCGCCGTTGGCCGAGGAGGCGCTGGCGACGTCGACGCACTTGCCGCCGAGGCCGGTGATCTGGCCGGCGGTGGCGGCGAGGGCGCTGGTGTTGCTGAGCACGCCGATGGTGCCGGCGACGGCTGCCGCGGCGGTGGCCGCGAGGAGTTTGGAGCGGCGTTTCATGTGGGGGATCCTTTGGCGCTGGGGGGATGGTCTAGTCCATGGGCGCGCCAGAGTTGAATAACACGGCCCCGTGACGGCGTCAACGGTCCCTCGGGCAACAGGAGTTCGTTCCGGCGCCCCGCTCACCGGCGCGGCACCGGTCTCCGCCCCGGACTCAACGCCCTCCGGGCCAGGCCGCGGCCGTGGTCGCGGTGGCCGTGGCGACGGCGGCCAGCCGCTCGTAGTCGAGGGTGTCCGGGGTGTCGCCGGGGCGGTGGTACCGCTCGTTGCGGAAGTTGGCGGTGCTGGTGAGCATCACGGCGGGGATCGCGTGGTTCCAGAAGGGGGAGTGGTCGCTGCGGTCGAGATTGCCGAGCGCGGGAACGGCCAGCCCTGCCACGGCGCCCAGCGGGCCGTCCGGGCGCGGGTCGCGCAGGAGGACGGCGGGCAGCGCCGGGCTCGCCGCTGCCGCCGCGCGGCTCCAGGTGCCGGCCAGGGTGCGGGAGGAGCGGCGGTGCACGACCAGCGTGAAGTCCCCCCGGAAGCCGGACCGCCGTACGGTCTCCACCGCTTCGGGCATCACCAGGCCGGCGCCGGCCGGCAGGCGCTGGCTGCCCGGCTCGGTGGAGAAGAAGCCCACCGACTCCAGGCAGATCATGCCGCCGACGGCGCGGCCGGTCCGCAGCAGGCGCTTGACGGCGGCGCGGGAGCCGATCAGCCCCAGCTCCTCCATGTCGAAGATCATGAGGGTGACCGCGGGCCGTGACGCGAGACCGCCGAGCAGCCGGGCCGTCTCCAGCACCACCGCCACCCCGGAGGCGTTGTCGTCGGCGCCGGGGCTGCCCCGCACGGTGTCCAGATGCGCGCCGACGACCAGTGTCGGCGCGCCGGCCCCGCCGGGAGCCGCCGCCGTCCCGGCGCCGGGAAGCTCGGCGCGCAGATTGGCGCCGGACAGGCCCCGGTGCAGCCGGACCTTCAGCGGCATCGCCCGGTGCCCTTGCCGGTCGGTCGACCCGACGCGCAGCCGCGCGTCGAACGGCTCCCGGAAGACGTCCCACCCCGCCGCCCGCAGCTCCCCCGCCACGTACTCCTCGGCCTCCGCCATGGCGCGCGGGGTGTGCCGCCGCCCCCGGGGACCGCCGGCCAGCGCCGCGACATGGCGGCGCAGCAGGTCGGGATCGGCCTGACCGGTCTGACGCATCGAACCTCGCTGGGGACGTGTTCCGCCCGGCCACGATACGTGCCGCCCGCCCGGGAGCCGGGCCGCACCTCCGGCCGCACCGACCGCACCAGGCCGCACCGGCGACTCCACCGGCCACGCCACCGGCCGGACCGCCGACAACCGGGTGGCAGCGGCGCACCCGGCGCGCAAGCGTGGGTCCGGATCCGCCGACCGGTCCAACCCCAGCTCCCCCGCTTCCGCCTCCACCCCGAAGTCACCCACGGCCCCCCGCCCTCCGTCGTCCACCAACCGCCCACCGCCCGTACCGACCGGACGGTATCCCCATGTCACCGGACGGCCCCCCCTTTGGCAAGGGGCCGGTCACCGCGGGAGGAGGGGGCATTCGGCCCACGGGGTCGAACTTGTACGGCTGGAAATACCCGGAGTATGGTCTCCAGTATGGTGAGTAAGAAGATCACGGTGACCATCCCCGAGGAGCTCCTCGACGAGATCCGGACGGAGGCGGCGGAGCGGGGCCTGTCCGCCTACGTCGCGGAGGCGCTGCGGTCCAAGCGCGACCGGGACCGGCTCCGGGAGCTGGCCGGCTGGCTCCAGGAAGAGCACGGCCCCGTCACTGAGGAGGAGCGCGCCGCGGCGCTGCGGGAACTGGACGATCTCGACGCCGAACACGAATACCACCGCGGCGGCGGCGAGAGCCACCCCGGGCACGCCGCGTGAGCAGGCGCGGCGGCGGGCAGCAGACGCTCCGCACCTTCGTCCTCGACTCGGAAGCCCTGTCGCTCGCGGTCCGCGGCGACCGGATGATGATCGCCCGTCTCGACCTCGCCGCCGGCGGCGAAGCCGACGTGGTGACCTCGCCGATGACCCTCGTCGAGGCCTACGACGGCAGGACGACCGAACAGCGCTGGGACTGGGTGCTCTCCCGGCTCACCGTCGCCGACGTCGGCAAGGAAGAGGCCCGCCAGGCCCGCCGCCTCCTGGCCGACACCGGCCTGCACGGCCACAAATACGCGATCGACGCGATCCTCGCCGTCGTGGCCCTGCGCCGGCGCGGCCAGGTGACCGTCTTCACCTCGGACCCCGACGACCTGCGGCGACTGCTTCCCGACCGCGTCCTGGTCAGAAAGGTATGACGCCGAGCCGAGGAGACTCAGAGCGGGAGGTCGTCCGGCAGCAGGCGGAAGGACTTGTGGCGGCCGAGGGGGCGTAGGGCGCGGAAGTCGCGGCGGTCGAGAGTCAGGACGGCGTCCGTGTCGTAGTCGGCGGCCAGGGCCACGTTCACCGCGTCGGCGAGATCGAGAGCGAGGGTGGCGTAACGGGCTCGGACGGACTGGGCCGTCGCCAGCTGGGTCTCGGTGATCTCCGGTACGACGACGCGGCTCACCCGCATCCAGCGCCGGATGTCGTCGATCGCGCTGACCGCGGCGTCGCGGCCGAGTTCCCGGGTGGCGACATGGTCGATCTCGGCGAGCAGCAGCGGGGACATGACGAGCAGGCCGGCGGCCATGATCGCCTCGTTGGCGCCGCGGTGCTCCGGGTGTGCGGAGTCGAGCGCGGCCAGCAGGCCGGAGGTGTCGGCGACGACAATGATCACGCGGCGGTCCCGGGCCCGCTCTCCCGGAGGGCGGCGTCGGCCACCGCGTTCCGTACGTCCTCCTGCGACGGAGTGCGGCCGCGGCCTTCGAAGGTACGGGAGAACAGCGGCTCGTCCCAGACGCGGTTGGCCATGGCGGCGAGATGGATGCCCTGGCGGATGATCTCGGCCTCGCTGATGCCGCGACGGGCGGCCGCCTCCTTGATGATCGCGAGATCCTCCGGATCGGCGTACACATTGGTTCGCTTCATCGACATGTACCAATACTAGGTCATGTACCATCAGGCGACCTATTCGCAGGAGGCGGAAGCCGGGAGGAGACCACGAACGTGACCGGCGCTTCGGGCCCCTCGCGGGCGGAGCTGGAAGCCGCGCGGCAGGCGCGGCTGCCGGATCTGGTGCGGCCGGGGCTGGCCGTGCTGCTGGTCGGGATCAATCCGGGGCTGTCGTCGGCCGCCGCCGGGCACCACTTCGCCACGCCCGGCAACCGCTTGTGGCCCGCCCTGCACCGGGCCGGCTTCACCCCGCGGCGGCTGGCCGCCGCGGAGGAGGACGAACTGCTGGAGCTGGGCATCGGCATCACCAGCATCGTGCGCCGGCCCACCGCCCGGGCCGCCGAGCTGACCAGGGCCGAGTACGTGGACGGCGGCCGGGATCTGCGCCGCCGGGTGCTCGATCTGCGCCCGGACTGGCTCGCCCTGCTCGGCGTCACCGGCTACCGCGCGGCCTTCGACGCCCCCGGCGCGAGCGTCGGCCCCCAGCGGCAGACCCTCGGCAGCACCCGCCTCTGGGTCCTCCCCAACCCCAGCGGCCTCAACGCCCACTATCCGCCGGCCGCCCTCGCCCGCGAGTTCGCCGAACTGCGCGTCGCCGCCTCCCTCCCGGACCGCTCGGGCCTCCTGGGCCCCGAAGCACCCGGACCGCCCGAAGAAACCGGACCGCCCGGACCCGGCTGAGCCGTCTCGAAGCGCCGCAGGGCCCCGGCCCCTGGTGGAGGCCGGGGCCCCGAGCGGGGTAGGAGGGGTCAGTCGGTGGCGATGGAGACCGTGTCATGGCGGAAGAGGTTGTCGCGCTCGCCGGTCGCGGTCACCGGGCCGGTGGTGAAGATGCCGAAGTGGTCCTGGCTGATGACGTTGTCGCGGACCGTGATGGAGACGGGCGCGGCGGTGCCGATGAAGATGCCGGTGGTCTGCGGGTCCTGGACCGGGAAGTCCACGTCGCCGTTGAGGTCGTTGGTGCCGATCCGGTTGGCGACGACCCTGTTGCCGTTCAGGTACTGGCCCGGGGCGTGGCTGTGCAGGGTGACGCCGGAGTGGCCGTTGCCGTCGATGGCGTTCAGGGTGACGGTGTTGTCGTAGACGGCGCCGCCGGGCAGACCGGTGGCCAGCTGCACGCCGGCCCCGCCGCCGCCCTGGAGGCCGTTGCCGCTGATGCTGTTGCCGGTGACGGTGTTGGCGAACACGCCGGCCGCGGTGGGCGCGGGCACACCGCCGGGGGCCGCCAGCGGGCTGTGGCCGGCCAGCACGATGCCGCAGGCGGTGTGGTTGTCGGCCACCGTGTTGCCGGAGATCGTGTTGTGGGAGGTCGGCCCGGTCTCGTCGGTGAGCAGGATGCCGCCGGAGCCGTCGGTGACCGAATTCCCCGCCACCACGTTGTCCGAGCTGCCCACGAGGTGGATGTTCTCGCCGCAGTCGTTGGCCATCGCGCCCTGGGGCTGGCAGAAGGCGTAGGTGTTCGCGACCGGGTTCTTCAGCCGTACGCCCGCGTCATTGGTGTGGACGTCGTTGCCCACCACGGTCACATGGCGGACGTTCTGCAGCAGGATGCCCTCGCCGGTGGCGTTCTCCACCGTGAGGCCGCTGACCGTCACCTGGGAGGCGGTGATCGTGAGGCCGTTGATCCTGTTCGACGCGTCGATGGTGGCGCCGCGCTGCCCCTCGATCCGCACCGCCTTGTTCACGGCCACGTCCTCGGCGTAGGTGCCCTTCTCCACCACGACCGTGCCGCCGGTCGCCACCGCGGCGACCGCCTGGCCGATGCTGCCGAAGGCCGGGTTCCTGCCCGTGTGCCCGCCGTGCGCGGTCACATAGACGGTGTGCGGGGCGGAAGCGGCCTGCGCCACGGCCCCCACTCCGATGAACGGTCCGGCCGCCAGGGCCATGACGGTCACCGCAAGCGCTTTGGTCTTCATTCTTCTTCTCACCCATCGCAGAACAGTGGCCAGGCCCGGTGGCCTGGCACCCGGAATAGCGGGCACCGTGAAGGAAGCCGTCCGGGTGGGGGTGCGAACGGCAGAGGTCGGGGGCTGTCCCGGCGAAGCCCGCGTTCGCCGGGACGGCCCAGGGAATTCCGGTCGGGCGCATGGCCCGGCGCGGCGATTCCGCGGGTCCGGTGGAATGTCTGCTGTGCGGCGGTGAAGCCCGGACCGGAACGGGAAGCACCCCCGTGCCGCTTCATGGCTCCGGTCTTTCTCCACCGCCGCCCAGCTCTTCACACGGACGGGCAAGGGGCGCAGTTCATGTGATCCGGCTCTCACGCGTTCCGGGCGGCACGAAAAGCGGGCACGAGAAGCGGGCACGAAAAAGCGCCGCCTGTCATCGGTGAGCCGATGACAGGCGGCGGCAGGCGAAAGCGGGGGCGGCCGGCCCGGGGGACGATCCGGTCCCGGGCGGAATTCCTCAGCGGTCGGTGAGCATCCCCGTACGCAGCTTGGTCAGCGTCCGGCTGAGCAGCCGGGAAACGTGCATCTGCGAGAAGCCGAGTTCGTCGCCGATCTCGGACTGGGTCATCTCCCGGCCGAACCGCATTTCCAGGATGAGCCGTTCCCGGTCGTCGAGTTCGCCCAGCAGCGGCGCCAGCGAGTTGAAGTCCTCGACCAGCTCCATCGCGGGGTCGCAGGAGCCGATGGTGTCGGCGTAGGACCGGCCGGTCTCGGAGTCCGGGGCGTTGTCGTCACCGGTGGGGAGGTCGATGGAGCCGGCGGTGTAGCCGTTGGCGGCGACCAGCCCCTCGATGACCTCTTCCTCGCTCAGCTCCATGTACGCGGCCAGTTCCGCCACGGTGGGCTTGGTGTCCAGCACCGCGGTGAGGTGGTCGCGCGCCTTGGCCAGCTCCAGCCGCAGCTCCTGGAGCCGCCGCGGGACGTGCACGGCCCAGCTGGTGTCGCGGAAGAAGCGCTTCATCTCGCCGACGATGTACGGGACGGCGAAGGTGGTGAACTCCACCTCTCGGCTCAGCTCGAAGCGGTCGATGGCCTTGATCAGCCCGATCGTGCCGACCTGGAGGATGTCCTCCATCTCCTCGGGGCCGCGGCCCCGGAAGCGGCGGGCGCTGAAGCGGACCAGCGACATGTTCATCTCGATGAGGGTGTTGCGGGCGTACTGATACTCGGGGGTGCCCTCTTCGAGATCCTGCAGCCGGTCGAAGAACACCTTCGACAGCTCGCGGGCGTCCTTCGGCGCGACCTTGCCGGTGTCCTCGATCCAGGGGAGGTCACCGACCGCCCTCGGGTGCGAGGCGTCCGCCGGGGAAGCCGGAGAAGCCGGGGAAAGAGCCGTCGTGGCAAGGGAGCCGAGCTGCGAGGGCTCGACGGAGGTTCCTGCGAGCTGCGTGGACACCGTCACGTCATCACCTTAAGTCGTCGGGTCTGCCAAGCGCCTCGTACCCCGCTTCTTCACCACCACACACACATCTTCGCACCGGCATGAAGGAACATCCGCCGGGCAAGCGGCCGCCAGGAGGTTGATAACCATGGGACCGTTGCTTCTCGTTCTTCTGCTCGCGCTGATCCTGTTCGGCGCCGGCTTCGCCCTGAAGATTCTCTGGTGGGTCGCCGTCGTGGTGCTGGTGGTGTGGCTGGTCGGTTTCGTGGCCCGCTCCACGGGCTCCGGCGGCAGCCGCGGGCGTTGGTACCGCTGGTAGGACCATGCCGCTGGTAGGACCCGTACAACTCGAAGAGGCGCCCGCCGGATCCCACCGGCGGGCGCCTTCTTCGTGTGACCTGTGCCACAGGTACGGGCGGGGCTCAACCGGCCGCGCCCTCCGCCGCGTCCAAGTCGACCGATACGGTGACGCGCTTGCCGCCGCCCTCCCGGTGGAATTCGAAACTCCTGGACAGCGCCAGCACGATCTCCAGCCCGTGCCGCCCCACCCGCCCGGGCTCCGGCGGCAGGGGGACCGGCGGCTCCGGCGCGCTGTCGGCGACGGTGATCTCCAGATGCCGGCCGACCAGCCGCAGGGAGACCGTGCAGAAGCCGGGAGCGAACTTCACCGCGTTGGTCACCAGTTCGCTGACGATCAGCTGGACGTCGACGAAGGCCTGCGGCCCGAGCGGCAGTCCGCGCCGGGCGCCCAGCTCGTCCAGGAACGCGACCGCCTGCCCGCGGGCCGAGGCGATGGACCCTGGGCTGCCCGCGTAGGCCACGACCGTCGCGGAGGTCACCCGGGCGCCATGGGGATCCAGATCCTTGACCATGTTCTGAACCGCCCGTCCTCAGCCCGGCTCACCGGAGCGTCGCGCCCGCACCGCCCCGCGTACCGGATCGTCGGGCACCGGCGCCGTCCACAGGACGGGGACGACTCACCGCGACGACCAGCCGGCGCACAACCGGTGCGAACTTTGCTTACAGCAATACACCAGGGGGTGCCGCCGAAGGAATCACCGTAGCCCGTAGCCACTTCCGGGATACCGCACTTCCGGACAATGGGGGCAAGACCGCTCTACGGAGGGCGAGTACCTGCTACGGTCGAACGAGGTCAGGCAGTGGCCTACCGGGCTCGGACGCCGATGACGCAGCGTTCGTGCGCCGCTGGCCTGCCTGTTCCGCGACGACGGCGCCCTGTTGGGGCCCCCGTCTGCGGTGCCGCCTACCGGGCGTTCTCGCAGCTGAGCCAGTCGGCTCCACCGCACCATCCTGCGGTCGGCCGTCCGCTCGTCGCGAGGGAGCTTGCCTTGGAAATCCTGGCCTACCGCGAGGACCGCAGTGTCGCCGTCGAGATCCCGGGCATCATCGACTACCACCAGCGGCAGACCGTGCTGGACTCGCTGCTCGGACATCTGCGCGGCTGCGAGGAACCCGAACTCATCGTGCACCTGTACGAGTGCCCGGTCACCGCGACCGCGCTCGACATCCTGTGCGAGCTGCACCGTACGGCGGCCGAGCACGCGATCATGCTGCGCGTCGTGGTGCCGCCGCCCGCCGTGAAGGTCTTCAGCGTCACCGGACTCGAACACCTGCTGTACGTGCGGCCGACCGAGCAGGCCGGACGCGTGTGAGCGAGGGCGGGTCCCGGTCATGGCCGCCGGGTCGTGTCCCCCTCGCCCGGCCGTTCGCCGAAGCCGCCGACCAGCCGGGCGCACAGCTCGTGCAGCTCGATGTCGCGGTGCCGCGCGGCGGAGCCGAGAAGGTCCAGGGCCAGCGCGGGTGAGCAGTGCCGCCGCTCCATGACGATGCCGACGGCCCGGCCGACGGCGGCGCGGCGGCGGAGCGCGGCCCGCAGGCGGTCCTGGCGCGGCAGCGCGGTCAGATCCGGCGGTCCGGGATCGGGTGGGTCGCTCATGGCCATCCCCTCGCACGGACCGGCGGCCCGCCATCGGCATCACAAGGTGTGCCGCCGGGGACCGCAGGGCTCCAGCCCGGGGAAATCCACTCCAGCGTCGGCCGCCCGTCCCGCCTCATGCGGAGGCGTGGGGAACAGTCGGCCTTCCCGCCCACTGTCGCACCCGGGCGCGGCTGCGTACAGGTGGTACGCGTCTCACCGTCCCCGACGCGGCGGCCGGTGTCCCGGCGGCCGCTGTCTCAGCCGGCCGCTGTCTCAGCCGGCCGGGCCGGAGTGCGCCGGGCCGGGGCCGGGCCGCTCCGGCGCGGCCGCGAGCACCGTGTCCAGGCCGAGCGTGCGGCCCAGCAGGGACTGCGCGGCCTCGGCGGGCCGGACCCCGTTGCGCAGGCCGTAGTCCCGCAGGGTCCGCGCGGCCTCGGCGATGGTGATGCCGCCGCCGGCCGCGAGCATGCCCAGCGCCGTTTCCAGCGACGCCTTCGCGGAGATCACCGACTGGACCCGGGTGAGGATGTCGGACGGCCGGGCCGGGTCGGACCGCCACTGCATCATGGCGGTGGCGGCCACTCCGGACAGGGCCGAGACCAGCCGGAGGTCGTCCGCGGCGAGGGTGCCGGGCGGCTTCACCAGCAAGTTGAGCGCGCCCACCTGCTGGTCGTGGACCATGACCGGCACGGCGTAGGCGCCCCGGAATCCGGCCTCGGCGGCCAGGACCGCGAACCGCGGCCAGCGGTCGGCGTGCCCGGGCAGATCGGGGGCGCCGACGGGAGCCCCGGTCGTCCAGCAGTCGACGCACGGGCCCTCGCCGGTCTGCAGCTGGAACATCTCCAGTACGTCGGCGCGCTCGTCGGAGACCGCGACCGTCCGCAGCCGGCCGCGCGCGGTGACCATCATGACGCCCGCCGACCCCGCGCCGGTCAGCCGGACGCAGTGGCCGACCAGCCGGTCGGCCAGGACCAGCGGGTCGACGCTCGCGCCGAAGGTCTCGGTGACGCCGACGAACGCGTCCGTCACGTGCTGCAGACGGCTCATGCCGTACTCACCGCTCCCGCCCTCGGCCGCACCCTCATCGTCACCGCGCCTACTCGTCGAAACTCAGCTTGCGCGCGATGACATCGCGCGCGACGTCGGTCACCGTCCGGCCTTCCGCGAAAGCGTACGCGCGGAGCCGGGCCAGCGCGTGCTGCGGATCGACCCGCAACTGCACCATCACCATGCCCGTGGCGTAGTGCACCTCCTCATGACCGGACTCGGCCGCGTCCAGCCAGGACCCCGTGCCCTGCCCGCCGTCGGCCGGCCCGTCGCCCTCCGCCGCCTCGTCCTCGGCCCGGGCGGCCGCCGACTGGATCCTGATCAGGGCGAAGGTGATGGCGTCGCTCGCCGGGAAGGCGAAGGCCAGGTCGCGGTCGCTGAGCGGCCCCGGGTCGCGCCGGTAGAGGTCCAGCGTGCCGATGGCCACCGCGTCGCCGCCGAGCGGGAAGGAGAACACCGCCCGCACGTCCAGCTCCACCGCCCGCTGGGCGAACACCGGCCAGCGGCGCGCGTCCGCCCCCCGGGTGAGGTCGGCGGCCAGTACCGGCGCCACCAGCCGCACCGCGCTCTGGCACGGCCCGTCGCCCAGGCTGTACTGCGCCTCCGCCAGCCGGGCGGCCACCGGATCGCTCGACCACCACAGGGCGCCGGTGCCGAGGCCGCCGGAAAGGGAGACCGAGGCGCCGCTGATGTCGAGGAGGTCCACGCACGCCTGGCACAGGCGGGACGGGACCGCTTCCGGGTCCTGCCCGGCGATCGCGTCCGCCAGCGCCCGGGTGAACAGGCGCCGGTCATCGTCGCCGGGGCCCCGGGTGGACCCCGCTCCCCGCTCGCCCTCTCCCTCGGGACGGCCGGACTTCACCCACTCACCTCCGCCGACGACAGCCGTCCGCCATCATCCGCCATCGGGCGGCCGAACGCCGCGCCATCCGCCGGAGCGCCCACCGAGCGGGGACCCGGCCCGGGGTACGGCGGTGCCGCTCGGTCAGCCCCGGGTCGCCCGTATCCGGTCCAGCGCGGCCAGCAGGGCGCCCCGCACCGGGGGTGGCATGGGCTCGCCGGTGACGCCGGAGACGATGTGCCGGGCGATGTCGCGCAGCTTGACGTTCGTCCGCTGGGACAACTCGACCAGGACCTGCCACGCCTCCTCCTTCGTACAGGGCGCGGTGGCCATCACGACCCCGCGGGCCATGTCGATGATCGGAGACGTCGTCAGGGCCTGCCGCAGCCCCTCCGCTTCCTGCCGCAGGGCCTCGACCTCGCGGCGCAGCGTGTCGGTTGCGGTGGGCGCGCCCCGCTCGGGCGGCCGGCTCACCATCGCCCCTCCGCCCCGGTCATCGCGTCCCCCCGCCCGTCGCCCCGCCCGCCGTCCCGCCCGCCGTCCCGGGCCTCGGACACCCGCTCCAACACCTCGCGCAGCGCCGCCCGGACCGGCTCGGACGGTGCCGGTCCGCCGATGCCCTCGACGAGCAGCCGGGCGATCGCGCCGCGCGTGACCCCGGTGCGCCGGGCCACCTCCAGCAGCGCCCGTCCGGCGTCCTGCCCGGAGCAGCGGCCCATGGCCATCACGATCCCGCACGCCAGGTCGAAGACCGCGCGCGACGCCATCTCCTCGCGCAGGGCGGCCACCTGCCGTCGCAGGGCGTCGCGTTCGACGGCGAGGTCCGCGGTGGGCAGGTCCGCTCCGATGAGATGTCCGGCGCCGAAGTCCCGCACGCCCGGGCCCCCGCCGCCCGGCTCACCGCCGGCCGCCGCTTCCCGCCCCTCCGTCCGCCGCATGACCCGTCCCCTCCGCCCGCCGGTTCGCCACCGATCCCGTCCTGACCTCTCAGGCCCTCGTTGTTTTCCCGGTGGACCCGCGGTCACACCGAAGGACGTCCATGGTCCCGCATCGCGCCCCCCCGCCCGGCGTGCCACGGATGGTGCAGCCCGGGATGCGGCGGGTCCGTTCGTTGCCAAGACTCGGGTGCATGGCAGAACAACGTGTACGGGGTTCCCGGCCGGCCACCCGGCGCAGCAGCAGCCGTCCCTCCGGCGTGACGGACGCGGCCGAGGCCGCGCGGCAGGCGACCCGCGGCCTCAGCCGGCTGATCGGGCACCCGGCGGAGGGCAGTTCCGAGGTCTCCCCCTTGGAGGAGAACCGCTGGCGCGTCTGCGTGGACGTGCTGGAAGTCGAACGCATCCCCGACACGACCAGCCTGATGGCCACTTACGAGGTCGAGCTGGACGAGGACGGATCGCTGCTGAGCTACCGCCGGCTGCGCCGCTACCGGCGCGGCGCGGCCGACAGGTGATCTCCCTCCTTCCGCAAGCAGCACAGCCGAGACAGCCGAGACAAGGGCCGGTGTCGCCGTGACCGTCATCTCCGAAGAAGTCGTGTACGCCCCGCGGGCCGGCACGCTCTACGACGTCCTCGAACTCATCCTCGACCGCGGCATCGTCATCGATGTCTTCGTCCGGGTGTCGCTGGTCGGGATCGAGATCCTCAAGATCGACGCGCGCATCGTCGTGGCCAGCGTCGACACCTACCTCCGCTTCGCCGAGGCGTGCAACCGGGTGGACCTGGCGAACGACTCCAGCAGCCGTACGGTGCCCGACCTCCTCGGCGGCATGAGCGGCATGGGTGGCCTCGGCGGGGCCGCGGGCAAGGCCGGCGCCCGGAGCGCGGGCCACTCGCTGGGCCGGAAGGTCAAGAGCGCGCTGGGCGGGAGCGAGGACGGCCAAGCCGAAGAGGAAGACCGGCCGCGCCGCCGTCCGAGTTCGCGGGAGAACGGTGACCGGCCGCGCTCCCGCCACCGCGCAGAGGCGAGCCGAGCGCGATGAGCCTGTACGTCTACGGCGTGGTGCGGGCGGCGACTTCGCTGCCCGCCGCTCTGCGCGGAGTCGGTGAACCGCCCCAGCGGGTCCGCAAGCTGACGGTGGGGAAGACCGCGGCGGTGGTCGGCGCCGCGCCGGAGCGGCTGCGCGCGAGCCGGCGCGATCTGGGGGCGCACCAGAACGTGCAGCTCGCCCTGAGCGCCGCCGGTCCGCTGCTGCCGACACGTTTCGGCGTGGTCGCCGACGACCGGTACCAGCTCCGCCGGCAGCTGACCGAGCGGAGCGACGACTACCTGGCCGCGCTGGACCGGGTCGCGGGAATGGTGGAGATGAACGTCAAGGTGGCCGCGGTGGAAAGTGGTCTGGCGTCGATCGTGCGCGACGACCCCGAGGTGCGCCGGGCCCGGGAACGCTCCCGGCGCTCGCCCTCCATGGAGGCCGACCTCCGGCTGGGCGAGGCGGTCATGGCCGGGTTGCGCCGCCGGGCCGGAGCCGTCGGCGCGGCGGTGACGGCCGCGCTGTCCGCCATGGCCGCGGACATGCAGCAGGGCCCGGAAGTCGCCGAGTACGTCCTCAACGCCTCCTTCCTGGTGGCCGCCGAGGAGGCCGAGCGCTTCCGGACGGCGGCGGCCGGCCTCACCCGCGACCACGCCGGACAGGCGGCCGTCACGGTGACCGGCCCGCTGCCCTGCTACAGCTTCGCCGCGCTGCCCGCACCGGCCCGAGCCTGACATGGGCCTGTTGAAGGGGCTGCTCCTGCTGCCGCTGGCACCGGTCCGGGGCGTCGAGTGGATCTCCCAGGTCGTGCTCGACACGGCCGGCAAGGAGCTGTACGACCCGTCGGTCCTCCGCGCCCGGCTCGCGGCCCTCAATCGCGCGTACGACGAGGGCCTGATCGACACCGAGCGGTTCGAACGCGAGGAGGGGCAGCTCCTGGACCTGCTGGCCGGCCCCGACGGCACGCACCCGACATCTCACGGACCCGGAGGGATCCACTGATGGACAACTCGAGCAAGGCGGCAGTCAGCGCGGCGGTCGCCAGCGGCTATCTGCTCGGCCGCACCAAGAAGGCCAAGTACGCCTTCGCCATCGCCACCTACGTCGCCGGACGCAGATTCAGCCTGTCGCCGTCCAAGCTGGCGCAGGAGGGCCTGCGCCGCCTCAAGGACCATCCGCACGTGGCGGATCTGCGCGACAAGGTCACCGGGGAGTTGCTGACCGCCGCCCGGACGGCGGTGTCGGGCTCCGCCGACCGCAAGTTCGCCGCGATGGCCCAGTCGCTGCGGGAGCGGACCGCCGCCCGGCACGCCGCCGACGACGAGGACGCGGAAGGCGCAGAGGGCGCCGAGGGCGAGGAAGAGGAGTTCGAGGACGAGGACGTCCCGGCCGACCTCGACGAGGAGGACGAGGAGGTCGACGAGGACGGGGCTCCCGAGGACGCGGAGGACATCGAGGCCGAGGACGAGGAACCCGAAGAGGAGGAACCCGAAGAAGAGGACGTCGAGGCCACGGACGAGGAAGCCGAAGAGGAGGAACCCGCGGAGGAGGACGAGGAGGAAGAGCCCCCCACCGACACACCTCATGAGCGGGCCCGGCACCTCCCCGGCCGGAGCCGGTCGGAACGCTCGGCGCGTCGCCGGGCATCCCATCAGGACGCCCCGGACGACGAAGGCAAGGACAAGCCCGCGGCCAAGAAGGCACCGGCCAGGAAGCAGGCCGCCGGCCAGCCCGCGGCGAAGAAGGCAGTACCCCCGCGGAAGGCGGCGGCGAAGAAGGCCGCCCCCACGGGCAAGAAGGCCGCGCACAAGCGTGTGCCCGCCCACAAGCCGTCATCCGGCAATTCACCGTCACAGTCGAACCGGCGTGGGAGGTAGACGGACATGCCCCAGAACAAGCAGGAGTCCAACGGCGGCGGCAGCACCGGGCTGGACGAGCTGCGCGAGGAGGTCTCCGACTTCCTGCACGGCATCGCGCACGGGTGGGTGGAGAAGGCCGAGGACAAGGTGTCGGGCCTGACCGACAAGCTCACCGGCATGGCCGAGGAGAAGGGTGGCACGGCCGCTGTCGGCGCCCGCATCCTGAAGGGCGAGAACCCGGCCAAGGCGATGCTCGGCCAGAAGACGAAGGACACCAAGGACAAGGTCGTGGGCAAGGCCAAGGAGGCGATTCCGGGCATGGGCGGCGGCGGTGGCGAGGGCAACGAGGGGAACTCCAAGACCACCAACATCATGGAGAGCATCGATGTGGGTGTCCCGGTCCGTATCGCGTACGACCACTGGACGCAGCTGGAGGACTTCCCCACCTTCAGCAAGGGCGTCCAGGACGTGTCGAAGGAGGACGACGTCACCTCCAAGTGGACGGCGAAGATCGCCTTCTCCACGCGCAACTGGGAGGCGACCGTCCAGGAGCAGGTGCCCGACGAGCGGATCAGATGGACCTCCGAGGGCAACAAGGGCACCACGAGCGGGGTGGTGAGCTTCCACGAACTCGCCCCCGACCTGACCCGCATCCTGGTGGTCGTCGAGTACACCCCCGACGGCTTCATGGAGAAGTTCGCCAACCTCTGGCGCGCGGTCGGCCGGCGGCTGCGGCTGGACCTGAAGCACTTCGGCCGGCACGTGACGATGAACGCGGACGAAGAGGTCGAGGGCTGGCGCGGCGAGATCCGCGACGGGGAGGTCGTGCGGTCCCACGAGGACGGGATGCAGGACGACGAGCCCGACGAGGACCAGGACGAGGACTCCTACGAAGACGACGAGGACGAGGACGACGGGGACGAGTCCGCCGACGACGCCCAGGACGACTTCGACGAAGAGGACGAGGACGAGGAGGAGGAGGAGCAGGACGGGAAGGAGAAGGGAGGCCGGCGAGCAAAGGCGCTGAGGGGGCGCGCCGGATGACGCACGAGCTCAGCGGGGTGACGCCGTACGGCACGGCTCCGCCCACCGCCACCCTCGCCGACATCCTGGAGCGGGTGCTCGACAAGGGCATCGTGATCGCCGGCGACATCAAGATCGACCTGCTGGACATCGAGCTGCTCACCATCCGGCTGCGCCTGTTCATCTCGTCGGTGGAGACGGCCAGGAAGGCGGGGATCGACTGGTGGGAGACCGATCCCGCGCTCTCCTCCCGCGCCGCGCGCCTGGCCCAGGACGAGGAGAAGCGCCAGCTCCGCGAACGGGTCGCGGAGCTGGAACGGGCCCAGGAACGGGCGGAGGGACGGGCGGAGGAACAGCCACAGACCCGGGAGCTGGACCGGCACCACGGCGAGGACGACGAGGACGACGAGGACCAGGGCCAGGACCGGGAACAGGAGCGGAAGTCCGCGCGTGCCCGGAAGCGGACCGCGACCGCCGCTCCCCGGCGCACCCGCCGGGAGGTGTCCCGGTGACCGAGTCGTACGCCGTCCCGCCCACCGCCACCACCGACGGCCTGCTGACCTGCGTCTTCGCCATCTGCGCCACCGGCGACCCGGCACGTCTCGCCCCCGCCCCCGGCCACGGCGGAGGCGGCTCGGTCGGCCTGCTCGACCTCGGCGGCTCGGTGTGGGCGGTCACCCAGGACGTCCCGGCGTTCCTCTTCGCTGCGGAGGCGCTGCGCAACCGGCTCCGGGACAGCGCCGAACTCGAAGCCTGCGTCCGCGCCCACCACGCCGTGATCAGCGCGGCGGCGGCCGCCGGGCCGGTGGTGCCGCTGCCGCTCGGCACCCTCTTCACCGACGCCGAGCGGGCGCGGGCCGCGCTCACCGAGAAGCGCCCGCACTTCACCGCCGTGCTCGACCGGGTGAGGGGCTGCGCCGAGTGGGCGGTCAAGGTCCATACGACGCCGCAGAGCGGCTCCGCCGGCGCGGCGCCGTCCGGGCCGGGGCCGGGGCCGGCCGATGACGGCGGCAGCGGACTGGCCTATCTGACCCGGGTCCGCGCACGGGAACGCGACCGCCACGCCCGCCAGGACGCGGCGCTGTCCTCGGCGGCCCGGGTGCACGAAGCGGTCAGCCTGCTCGCGGTGGACTCCGTACGGCGCCGGCCGCACGGCACCGCGATCACCGGCAAGGACCGGGTGCAGGTGATGAACGCCGCCTATCTGGTGGCGGACTCGCGCGCCCCCGAGCTGGCCGCGCTGATCGCCTCGCTGCGCGACAATCCCGCGCACGGGGTGGACGTCGAGATGTCCGGGCCGTTCGCGCCCTACTCGTTCACCGGGGAGCAGCTATGACGGCCACCGCCGGAGAGGTCGTCCCGTGGCTCGGTCCGGACAGCGGAGCACCGCTCGGGGTGCCGCTGGTCGATCTGCTCGACCGGGTGCTGTCGACCGGTGTCGTCATCAGCGGCGATCTCGTCATCGCCATCGCCGAGGTGCCGCTGATCCGGCTCTCGCTGCACGCGCTGCTCGCCTCGGTCAGCGAGCGCGTCCCCGCGCCGTGGTCGGACGGCGGCCCGCTGTGAGCGGCGCCCGGCTGGACCTGGACCCGCAGGACGCGGCACGCGATCTGGCGTCCCTGGTGCTGACCGTGGTCGAACTCCTGCGCCAGCTGATGGAGCGCCAGGCGATCCGCCGCATCGACCAGGGCGGTCTCGGCGAGGAGCAGGAGGAGCGGCTGGGCACGGCCCTGATGCTGCTCGACCGGCGGATGACGGAGATGTGCGCGGCGCACGGCCTGCGCCGCGAGGATCTCGGCCTCGATCTCGGCCCGCTGGGGACGCTGCTGGCGGACGACGGCTGGTGAGGGCGTGGCCCCCCCCCCGGGGCCCTGAGCGCGGCCCCGGGGGGACGGGCACGGCTCAGCGTTCGGCGGCCGCCAGCAGCGTCTTGAGGTCGGCGGCGGACAGCGGGGCGGCCGGCTGCGTCATGAAGTCGGGGCCGGGGTTCTCCGCGTACGGCAGTCCGTACGAGGGGCGGCCCGGCTCGAAGCGCCAGCTGTCGGCGAGCGAGCCGACGTCGACCACGTCGTAGCCGAGCAGATCGATCAGCTCGGTGGCGCGCGTCCTGGCCCCGGCGTCGTCCCCGGCGATGGGCAGCGCCGTACGGTCGGGCGCCCCGGACGGCCTGGCCAGCGCCGCCAGGTGCCGGAAGCCGATGTTGTTGAAGACCTTCACCACATGCGCCCCGTCCAGCTGCCGCTGGAGGATCTCGCTGCTGGTCACCTTGCCCTCGTCCAGCTCGGGGATCTGCCCGTCGCGCTGCGGGTAGTAGTTGCAGGTGTCGAGGACCACCTTGCCGACTAACGGCTGGCGCGGCACATCCCCGAAGGCCAGCACCGGAATCGTCACCACCACCCACTCCCCTGCTTCCGCCGCCTCCAGCGCCGTCGCGGCCCGGGCCCGCGGGCCGAGTTCCTCGACGAGGCCGGCGAGGGTCTGCGGCCCCCGTGAGTTGCTCAGCACCACATCCAGTCCGCCGGCCACTGCCAGCCGGGCGATCGCGCTTCCGATATAACCACTGCCGATGAGTCCAAGAGTCGCCATGCGCACGAGTAGACACCGATCACCCGGCCCGTTCCAAGACCGCCTGCTCACGGCGGGGATCAGCCGGTGGGCCGGCGGTCCCCGGGGAGGCGCTGCTCGGCCCAGATGATCTTGCCGGCCTCGGTGTAGCGGGTGCCCCACTGCTCGGCGATCTGGGCGACGAGGAAGAGACCGCGGCCGCCCTCGTCGGTGGTGGCGGCGTAGCGCAGGTGCGGGGAGGTGCTGCTGGTGTCGGCGACCTCGCAGATGAGGCAGCGGTCGCGCAGCAGCCGGACCACGACCGGGCCCGAGCCGTAGCGGATGGCGTTGGTGACCAGCTCGCTGAGGATCAGCTCGGTGGTGAAGACCAGCTCCCCCAGTCCCCACTCCTCCAGCTGCCGGTTGGCGCGCTCCCGGACCGCGGCGACGGCGGCGGGGTCGGAGGGCACTTCCCAGCGGGCGATGTGCTTCTCGGGCAGTGCGTGGGTGCGGGCCACGAGCAGGGCGATGTCGTCCTTGGGGTTGTCCGGCAGCAGCGCTTCGAGCACCTTCTCGCAGGCCTGGTCCGGCGTACGGTCGGGGCCGGTCAGGGCGGTGCGCAGGAGTTCGAGGCCGACGTCGATGTCGCGCTCGCGGTTCTCGACCAGCCCGTCCGTGTACAGCACCAGCCGGCTGCCCTCGGGCAGTTCCACCTCCACCGCCTCGAAGGGCAGCCCGCCCAGGCCCAGCGGCGGGCCGGCCGGCACATCGAGGAACTCCACGGTGCCGTCCGGGTGGACGAGGCCGGGTGGCAGATGACCGGCCCTGGCCAGTTCGCAGCGGCGGGAGACCGGATCGTAGATGGCGTACAGGCAGGTGGCGCCCGCGATGGGGACGCCGTTGCCGGCCGCCGCCTCGTCCTTGTCGATCCGGCCGACCAAGTCGTCGAGGTGCGCGAGGAGTTCGTTGGACGGCAGGTCCAGCATGGAGAAGTTGTGCACCGCGGTGCGCAGCCGTCCCATGGTGGCCGCGGCGTGCATGCCGTGCCCGACGATGTCGCCCACCACCAGCGCGACGCGGGCGCCGGACAGCGGGATGACGTCGAACCAGTCACCGCCCACCCCGGCCTGGGCCGGCAGGTAGCGGTAGGCGACGTCGAGCGCGTCCTGTTCCGGCAGTCCGTGCGGCAGCAGGCTGTGCTGGAGGTTCACCGCCATGGCGTGGTTGCCGGTGATGGCCGAGTCGATCTGCTCCTGGGTGGTGTACTTCGTGTCGAAGAAGCCGCGGCCCCGGCCGCCGCGCAGCACCGCCACCCGGTCGGCGACCGCGCGTACTTCCTCCATCTCGGGGCTGACGAAAAGGACGCTGAGCCGCTGATCGCGCAGCCGCTGCACCAACTCCAGTACCAGGGCGGCCTGTCGGGGCCCGAGGGCGGTGGTCGGCTCGTCCAGCACGATGAGTTCGGGCTCGCCGATCAGGGCCCGCGCGATGGCGACGCCCTGGCGCTGGGCGCCGGACAGCGAGGCGACCGGGACCCGCAGGCTGGGGATGCGGATCGCCAGGGTGTCCAGCAGGGTGCGGGAACGTTTCTCCATCCCGACCTCGTCCAGTACGCCCCAACGGCGCAGCGGGCGGCCGAGATAGAGATTGTCGACCGTGTCGAGGTTGTCGCACAGCGACAGATTCTGGTGGACGGTGGCGATGCCCAGCCGCTGGGCGTCGATCGGCCGGCGGATCTCGACCGGCCGGCCCTTCCACTCGATGGTCCCGCTCTCCGGCGGAAAGACCCCAGCGATGGCCTTGACCAGGGTGGACTTGCCGGCGCCATTGCCGCCGACCAGGCCGACAACCTCGCCCCGGCCGATGTCGAGACCGACTTCGCGCAGCGCCTGCACGGCGCCGAACCTCTTGGAGATCCCACGCACGGTCAGCAGGGGACTGCCTCGCATCGGAAACCGCCTCCTCACGCCCGGTGTGGGTTACCGAGTCTGCACGGCGTACCGCGTGACCGCATCGCGGACAACGAATAAATGTACGGCGGCTGTTGGCGCGGCGGGCGGCGGGGTGCGGGGCGCGGGGCGTGAACCGGGCGGAGCCCGCGGCGCACCCGGCGACGCGGCTCGGACGGGCGGCGGGGTGCGGCCTGGGAGGCGAACCCGGCGGGGGATCCGCCGCCGGACGGGCGAGGGACCCGAGGAGGAGCCCGGCGCCGGACCGGCGAGGGACCGGCCCCGGACCGGCGAGGGACCTGCTGCCGGACCGGCGGGAGATT